>DAOSYK010000050.1:0-1088 GCA_035381305.1 Clostridia bacterium | reverse complement strand
CGCGTTATACGCCGAGCCGCAGGCGGTTATTACGATGCGGGAATAGTCGGTGATTCCGAGGTCTTTAATGAAAGCCGCGCCCTGTCCGTATAAGAGATTGGAAACGGTATCTTTCATTACTTTGGGCTGTTCCATTATCTCTTTGAGCATGAAATGGGGGTATCCCCCCTTCTCTGCGGATTCGAGGTTCCACGCCACCGTCTCAAACTGCTTGTTAAGCCTTTCGCGCATGGTGTTGAAAAACTTGACGCCGCCGCTCTGGAGTATGGCAATCTCGTTGTCGCAGAGGTAACACACCTGATTGGTGTACTTCAACACTGCGGGCACGTCGCTCGCGATAAAGTTTCCGTGGGGAGAGGTGCCGATAATCAGCGGATTGTCCTTTTTTATAGCGACGAGAATGTCGGGGTTGTCGGCGCACATTATCCCCAATGCGTATGAGCCTTCCAGACGGTGAGAGAGCTTTATCACGGTGCGGATAATGTCCCCGTCGTAGTAATATTCGGCAAGCTGGGCGATAACTTCGCTGTCGGTCTGGGAGTGGAACTGCACTCCGTTTCTCTCTAAGTGTTCCTTAATCTCCTTGTAGTTTTCGATGATGCCGTTGTGGACAACCGCTATTCTGTTCTGCCCGCCGATATGTGGGTGCGAATTGACGTCGGACGGCTCGCCGTGGGTCGCCCAGCGGGTGTGACCTATGCCGACGTGGGCGGAAAGGGTCATGCCTTTCAGCTTGTTTTCCAGCGCTTCCAGTCTTCCCTTCTGCTTTACGACCGAAAAACCGTTCTCGTCACAGACCGCCAATCCTGCCGAATCATATCCTCTGTACTCAAGTTTCTTAAGTCCTTCGACAATGATTGGCACAGCGTCCTGTTTTCCGATATAACCGATTATTCCGCACATATATACTCCTTATTTATTCCAGCACTAAATAGTCTTCCCTGTTTGCGCCCACAGACACGTATTTTATCCTGCAGCCCACTTCTTTTTCCAGAAAGCGCACGTAATTGATTGCCTCGATGGGTAGGTCGGACGCCTTTCTGCATTTGCTTATGTCGGTTTTGAAACCTTCAAGGTATTCAAAAACG
>DAOSYK010000049.1:0-1240 GCA_035381305.1 Clostridia bacterium | reverse complement strand
ATGCTACATTACTGTTCAATTCTTTCGGCAAGGTATAATTTGCGCCTTTATAAACTCTTTGCGTTCCAATCTTTACGCCGTTTTTATACAGTTCGAGAATAGACTCGTTTGTATCGAGAACAACAAGTTCGCGCGTTTCTTCAAATACATTGCCTACTCTGTCCGTTCCGGTAATTTTGTAAACAAGCGTTTCGTTTACGTCAAGTGAACCGCTTACAATCGTAACGTCAAACAGGACTTCTGCGCCGAAACTATCGGTCAGACGATAGAGTTCATACGGGCTGTCGCCGTTTTGAATATACGGATATTCTCTTGCATAAGTAAGCGTAGGCGTATCGTAAACCTTAATACCGGAAATAAGCGCGCTCTTTGTTGTATTGCCAAGTGCATCCGTTGCTACGATATAGAGGTTGATTGTGTTGCCGCCCGCAAGCGTATAACCTTGTGCCGCCTCGATAGAAATCGTGCAAGCCTCTCCGAAACCGTTTACGGCAGACGCACCGAATTCTTCGCCTCTCGACGTCTTTTTCATTCTTGTCGCCGCAGAAGCATTGTAAGTAAGCGTGATATTGTCGGACGAATAGACCTTGATGTCCTGAGTTACAACAGAATACTCGTTTCCGAGCGCGTCCACGGTGGAAAGTCTGAATTTTACAACGTTACCGCCGGCAATCGTTCCGCTTTCAACGGTAACGGTTAAGGGAAGATTTCCGTTGTGACTGTCTTTCGCCACAGCAGAAAGAAGATTTGCATTTACCGCATCGGTTACCTTCATCGAAGTCTTTTCGCTGTCGAAAGAAATTGTCGGCGTACCGTAAATGCGAATTCCGTCTATTGTTCTCGTCTGGACGTTGCCGAGATGATCGGTTGCGGTAACAAGATAAGTCAGTGTCTGACCTGCCGTCTGTACACCTTCGGTCAAAGTGAGCGTAACGTTGGAAAGCCGATTGTTAAAGCTGTCCTTTGCAACGATACCGAGCGTATCGAGCGTAATCGTATCTCCGACTTTTGCGAGCCGTACATCTTTAAGCCCTGTTGCGATATACCCCACTTCCCCTGTCCTGATATGCGTGCCTGCCACCATCTTTGGCTCGAAAAATCCGACTTCTATGGGCGTCACAAACGCGCCTGATGCGAAAAATTTGATACTCGTGCGCGGATCGTATTTCATGGACCCATCGACAACACGTACGAACACGACAACGCCTTTATGCGGGTCAAATTGAGAGGAAAAAATAAG
>DAOSYK010000048.1:0-1366 GCA_035381305.1 Clostridia bacterium | reverse complement strand
GACAACAACATAATCAGCAATCAGAATGTCCTCTACGGATATTCGGCAATACCGCCCGAGAGCGCAGGCAAGACGCCTTCGGACGAAATTTGCTATATCTTCTCGGGTTGGGATACCGTAACGACCAGCATAACCAAAGACACTCAGGTGAAAGCGGTATTTACCGAAGTCGACCGCTGGTACGACGTGGTATTTATCGGCATGAACGATGAAGAACTCTGCCGCCAGGTAGTGGAGTATATGCATGACGCTTACGACCCGCTAAGACAACTTGCTCTTACGGTAATTGACGACGATTATATCATGGCGGTTGTCGGTTGGGACAAGACGTTTAAGAAGATAACGTCCGACCTCACCGTCAACGCGATCTACAGCGCGGTAAGGCGTTGGTATCGGGTAAGCTTCTTCAACGAGGACGGCACACCTCTCAAGGAAGAGAGAGTGGAATACGGCAAGAGCGCGACCGCTCCCGCCACTCCCTCCAAGCCCAGCACCGAGGACTACAGGTTTGTCTTCGCAGGGTGGGATACCGAGTACGATTACGTAACCGACGACCTTGACGTTTTCGCGACGTATACAAAGCTCGAAAACAAGTTTACCGTGACTTTCTACGACGGCGACGGCAAAGTCTTCGACGAGCAGTCGGTATTCTATGGACTGGACGCGAGCCAACCCGACGGTATACCGACAAAGACCCCGACCGCGATGTATACCTTCACGTTTACGGGCTGGGATAAAGAACTGACCAACATCACTGAAGACAGAAAAATTTACGCGCAGTTCTCGCAGTCGATACGCTATTATACAGTACTGTTTGTGGGCATCAACGGCGCGACGCTTAAAGAAGAGCAGGTCGCTTACGGCGGCAACGCAACTCCTCCCGATGTCACACCGCCCGCGCCCGACCAGCAGTATACTTATACCGCCGAGTGGAGCCCCGCTTACACCAACATCAGGCAGGATACCATAATAAGACTGAGCTACAAGGCGACAGTCAGGGACTACACATACACCTTCTTCGACCATGAGGGCAGAATAATCAAGTCGGTAGTCGCGCCTTACGGCAGCACCATTGTGCCGCCCGCCGATCCCGTCAAGCCCATGACCGAAAAGTATACCTATAAGTTTGTCTGCTGGACGCCTTCGCTCGAGACCACTCTTACAAAAGATATGTCCTTTACTCCTTACTTCGAGGAAAGCATAAGAGAGTACAAGGTCACGTTCTTAGACGGCGACGGACACGTGTTCTATGAGGAGCTTGTGCCCTACGGAAGCAACGGCAATCTCCCGCCCGACACGCCCACCAAGAGCCCGACTGTGCAATATTACTACGTATTCAAGATGTGGGAGTCCTATCCCAACTCCA
>DAOSYK010000047.1:0-1832 GCA_035381305.1 Clostridia bacterium | reverse complement strand
CAGTACGTAATCTATGAAAATGAACTTTACGTTATTGAGGTAAACCCGCGCGCAAGCAGAACGGTACCATACCTAAGCAAAGTGACGGGGATTCCTATGTGCGACTGGGCGGTGAGGGCGTCAATGGGAGAAAAGCTGCCGCGATACGGCATCGCGCCCGAACCTAAGTATGTATCGGTCAAGGTACCCGTATTCTCCTTTGAGAAGCTTGCGGGACTGGACACGCACTTGGGGCCGGAGATGAAATCGACCGGAGAAGTGCTGGGTATCGGGAGAGACCTTACCGAGGCTTTATATAAAGGCTTGCTCGCGGCCGGCTACAAGATGAAAAGGTCGGGCGGCGTGCTTATCACTGTGACCAACAAGGATAAAAAAGAAATCGTGCCGATTGCAAAGAGGCTTGAGAAACTGAACTTCTCACTCTACGCGACGCGCGGCACGGCGACACTATTAAAGGAAAACGGACTTAACGTCGAAACGGTGGAAAAAATCCGCGACTGCAAGGAGAACAACACGTCGACCTTACTTGACAGCGGAAAAATTTCTTACGTCGTTTCGACCAGCGAAAAGGGGCGTGACCCCGCGCTCGACGACGTTAAGATACGCAGAAAAGCGTGCTCGCTCGGGATATCGTGTATGACGAGCATAGACACAGCCAACGCGCTCATCGACAGCCTTATGTCGGGATACGCCGAGAGCACGACCGAGCTTGTGGAGATAAGTCAGCTAAAGACAACGGGAGGTACAAATTGAAGCAAACTGTATTGGTATTGGACTTCGGTGGTCAATACAAGGAATTGATAGCGAGAAGCGTCAGAAATTCAGGCGTTTATTCCATAATAAAACGCGGAAGCCTCCCGCTTGCCGAAATAAAGGAGATAAGCCCCATCGGGATAATTCTTACGGGCGGCCCCGACAGCGTTTACGGCAAGGACGCCCATTCCTGCGACCCCCTTCTGTTTGAAGCGGGCATTCCGATATTGGGCATCTGCTACGGCATGCAGCTTATGTGCAAAATGCTGGGCGGCGAAGTGGGAGCCGGGACGGTCGGCGAGTACGGCAGAGTAAAGGTAACGCCCGAAAACGGCGGCAAACCCTTCCTTGCCCTTATGAGCCACCGCGACGTGTGCAAAACTCCGCCCAAAGGTTTTAAGGTAACGGCAAGGACAGAGAATTGTATCGCCGCGTTTGAATACCCCGAAAAAAAGTTGTACGGAGTGCAGTTCCACCCCGAAACGGCGCATACTCAAGGCGGCAGGCGGATAATAAGCAGTTCCTGTTTTCCGTGTGCGGCGCAAAGGGCGACTACAAACTTGACGACTATATTAACAGCGAAATAGAAAAAATAAGAGAAAAGGTGGGCGAAAAGCGCATTCTCCTTGCGTTATCGGGGGGCGTGGACTCTTCGGTGTGCGCGGCGCTGCTTAGTAAAGCCGTCCCCGGGCAGCTTACCTGCGTGTTTGTCGACCACGGCTTCATGAGAAAAAACGAGGGCGACGAGATTGAAAACATCTTTGGAAAAATGGATCTTGACTTTATCCGCGCAAACGCCGCCCGTCAGTTCCTTTTCCACCTGAAGGGCGTCACAGACCCCGAGCAGAAACGTAAAATTATCGGCAGGGAATTTGTCAGACGGTTTGAGGAAGAGGCGAAAAAACTCGGGCACATACCCTTCCTTGCCCAGGGCACCATTTATCCCGACGTAGTGGAGTCGGGCGGAGAAAAAGGCGCCGTCATTAAGAGCCACCACAACGTGGGCGGACTTCCCGAAGAACTTGGTTTTGAAGGCATAATCGAGCCGCTTGCGGGACTTTTCAAGGACGAAGTGCGCG
>DAOSYK010000046.1:0-1892 GCA_035381305.1 Clostridia bacterium | reverse complement strand
GGCGGGGTCGACGGGAAAATCGATTTTGGCGTTTTTGTGTAAAAGATTGATAACGTTTTTTTGTTTGATTTCGAGCTGTTCGCAGTAATTGAGGTGCAAAAGGTCACATCCCCCGCACCGCATAAAACGGTTGCATTCGTATTTTTCGCGCTTATCGCTTGGTGTGATTATTTCCTTGAGGTCGGCAAAAACGAGGTTCTTTCTGACATAGGTGACTTTTGCCTTTACGGTTTCGCCTTTTATGGCAAAAGGGATGAATACCGTGTACTCGCCGAGTCTTGCGATCCCCTCGCCTTCCATGCCGTAGTCGGCGATGACCGCCGTTATTATGTCGTCCTGTTTTAGTTTCATCGGTATCATTATAGTTTCCTTTTCCACTTAAGTCAAATAAGCTTCATTCGCCGTTGCCGACTGTGATCTGCCTTAGTTCGATGTTGTAGGAATTGTTTTCGGGCGCGGCGGGTTTTTCGGTAAGGAAGATGAAATCGCCGTCGCCGTCAATAAAGAGAAGGATGTTTCCGTGACGGTTTGTACGGTAGGTTACCAAGCCGTAAGTATTGAGTCGCTCCATGACAATGGCCTTGGGGTGGCCGTAGGCTGTGCCGTCGTCGCAGCTTATAATTGCGTACTCGGCGTCGATATATTCGAGAAAAGCCTGTCCCGTCGATGTGTCTGAGCCGTGGTGTCCGACTTTGAGAACGTCCACATCGAAATAAGGCGAATACTCTTCTGTCATGAACCATTGCTCGGTGGCAAGGCCGGCGTCGCCCGTTAACAGGACTTTTCTCCCGCCGAACTCCACGAGGCAGATAATGGACTGGTTGTTTTTTTCGTCGGCGCCCGAAAAAGCCGAATCGCCGCAGCAGAAAATCGTCACCTTGTAGCCCTCTCCTTCGATTGTGTACGTAATAGACTGATTGTCAACTTCATACAAGACTATACCCGGCTCGTCGTCAAGGACGTCGAGGAATTTGTTGTAATTTGTGCCGGAGTTTTCGTTATAATAGGCGGTTTTGACGTCATAATTTTCTACCACCGCCTGTAGCATGTTGTAGTGGTCGGAATCGGCGTGGGTGATTACCATATACTCTATTATCCTGTCGTCGGTGACATCGTAGAGATACTGTAGATACTCTTCGCGCCAGGAGCTTAAGCCCGAAGATGTGGTGCCTGCGTCTATGAGCATGGTCTTTCGGTCGGGGAAATTAATTATAATCGCATCGCCCTGCCCGACGTCGACAAAGTGAATTTCCACAAGGGAATTTGTGTCAATGTAGCCGGGCAGAGTTATGTTGCCCTTGCCGCTGAGGATTGAGGTATACACCTTTCCGTCGCCCGTAACCGGCACGGTGTCGGGGTCTGTATGCGTGTCTTTTCCGATGTTGACGAGGAAATCGTTGATTCGGGTCTTAAGGCTATTGTCGGTGGTTAGGATAACCAAAACCGCAATAATGAGTACCGCAACTATGATGAATAGGAAAATTTCTTTTGTCGACGGCTTTTTGGCGCGACGGGCGTTTTTCTTTGCCATGATTTCCCCTTGGAGCTTGTTGTATGATACATATTATATTTTGTCCGCGGCGATTTTGCAATCCCGTTTACACGATATTGCGGAAGATGATTGCCGATTGACAAAACAGTGTTTAAGTAGTAATATATGTATATAACGCGCCTGTATACGGGCGTTATGTAATGATATTTCAGCCCGGGAGACAACCAACTTGCATAAAAAACGCTTACTTGCCATACTCATACTGCTTTGCATTTTGATTTCCGCGCTTGCAGCCTGCACGCAGGCGGGAAGCGTTACCATTACTTACGACAGCATGGGCGGCAGCAAAATAGCCAACCGCGCCGTTTCTTCGGGCGCAACCGAGATAGAACTGCCCGTT
>DAOSYK010000045.1:0-2929 GCA_035381305.1 Clostridia bacterium | reverse complement strand
CGGGGCGGAACTCGCAGATGACCTTGACGATCGAGTTCATCAGGTCTGCTCTCTCATATCCGCCGCCGTCGGGATAGGGCAAAAACTCGACGTCGCTTACTCCGAGGCTTGCGGCGGCCGCTCTCGCCTCTTCCTGACGTATTTTTATAAGTTTTTGCACGTCCATGTCGGGGTCTTCGGTGCCGTATCTGCCATCGGTGCAGATTAGAAATTTTACAGCTTTTCCCATCGCGGCAAGGCGCGCCGCGGTAGCTCCCGCGCCTATCTCTATATCATCGGGGTGGGGTCCGATAAACAAAAACCTTTCCTGCTCGACTATTTCGGGCGGGGGCAGAACTTTCTTCAGCATTCTTGAAAACATCGACATAGCTTCCTCCTCTATAAAAAAGTACCAATCGCTTGGTACCCTTACGTTATTGTTTCTTGTTCCTCTCTTCCTCTTTAAATCTCCTGTATGCTTCGAGGTATTGAGTTATATAGTCATTTTTATATGCCATATAGTATTCTTCAAAGTAATCGCGATCGCCTGTCTCTTCATCTTCAACTACCGGACCGGGATACTGAAGTTCGAATTCCTCTATTTCGCTTTTCTTGTTCTTCTTGGGCATAATAGTCCTCCGAAAATTCTTACTGTTATATTCTAACATAACAGGCGCAATTACGCAATATCTAATTTGCGTTTTTATTGTCGTCTTTTACCACTATTTTCAATACGGCGTAAATATTCGAACCCTCATAATAGCCGTTTATATAGGTTTCGCCCGCAGTTACAAACTCATAGCTTCCGTCTTCCTGCACCACAAGTCCCGATGTTTCGAAGGTCGTTTTGGAATAATCTATCACCGCAGGGTATATCTCTGTAAAAACCGAACTTATGCACGCGTCGTCAATGGTATCGCCCACAGTTTTGGTCATGTTTATTTCCCTTGCCGCGCTGATAAAGAAAATGCTCTTTTCCTCGCTCCCATAAGTCGCGGTTATTACCGCCAAACCTACGTTAATGGCAGTTATTACGCCTTGAGACGACACAGTAGCGACATCGTTGCTTGAGCTCGTGTACGTAATTTCGCTTGGGTCCACTCCCTCAAAAGGGTTGTATTCATACGTTTCGGTGGTGAATTTTTGCACCGTCATTTTTTTGATATTGTCTATCAATTGCTGTCGCTGTTCCTGAGTGCAGCCCGCAAACAAAAAAGCGACAAGCACAATTGCCGCAACAAGGATAAAAGCAACGATTGTTTTTTTCATAGCCATTCCTCTTTCCCCCTTAGTCTTAATTATACGAAAATTACCTGTTTGTGTCAATCTCGCCGCAATTTGTTGTCCCTACCGGACAATTTCCTTATAAATTTTGTTGAATTTTGGAGATGGGAGGAAAATTTCTGTATTGACCGAATGGACGAAATTCTGTATAATATATTTTATAAAATTTATTTAATATAAAATAAGCGAGGTTTTATGGCAATAAAAGGAAAGCGCAAAGCAAAGAGAATCTTATTTACTGTATTAGTGGTCATCGTTGGCTTTGTCGTCCTCACGGCGGGCAGCATTTTTGTTACATCCGTCGCCACGGTAAAGAATAACACAAAAGTCGCGGCTAATTATGCTCCCCTTGTAAAAGAAGACATGTTAACGCCCGAACTTGACGAAAACGGCTATTGGACTTTTACGACCGATAGAGATTTCGTCATTCTTCAGCTTACCGATGTTCATATCGGCGGCGGAGCTTTCTCGGCAGGCAAAGACCGCTCGGCGATGGAAGCAGTCGCACAGCTTGTTTATGAATCAAAACCCGACCTTGTGATAATCACAGGCGATATAGCATATCCTGTCCCCTTCCAGAGCGGCAGCTTCAACAACCTCAATCCCACCAAGGAATTTGCCGCGCTCATGGAAAGCCTGGGTGTGTACTGGACCGTTGTTTTCGGCAATCACGACACCGAAGCATACAGCTATTATAACCGCGAAGAGATTTCCAAGTTCTATTACAATGCGGAGATCAACTTTGCCCACAACGATAAAGCTCATTGCCTTTTCCAATCGGGTCCCGCCGACGTTGACGGATACGGAAACTACATAATAAATGTTAAAAACACCCAGGGCATAGTAACTCAGAGCCTTGTGCTTCTTGACTCCCACTCCTACACCGACGGCGATTATCTCGGAATCAGATGGGCTTATGACAATATTCATCAGAATCAGATAGACTGGTATTCCCGCGAAATCGACAATATCGACGCGCAGAACAAGGCTATCGATCCCGATAGCGCGATGGTAAAGAGCCTTATGTTCTTCCACATTCCGCTTCAAGAATACCTCGACGCGTGGAATGAATATGTCGACAACGGTATGCAGGACACCGAAAACGTCATATTGAAATACGGTATTGCAGGCGAATCGGGCAAAGTAGTTTACGCCGGAATCGGCGAAGACGAGATGTTCGAAACCATTCTCGCAAAAGGCAGCACGCAAGGCATCTTCTGCGGACACGATCACCTAAACAACTTCTCACTCGACTACAAAGGAGTCCGCCTCACCTATGGCATGAGCATCGACTACCTCGCTTACTTCGGAATTCACAAGAAGACCGAACAGAGGGGCGGCACCGTAATTACCGTTTCTCCCGACGGCGCGTTCGACTGCTACGGGCTGCGCCTTGTCGACAAAGCCAAAATCGACTGATACAACCTTTATTACTAAGAAGGCATGGCGCAAAAGTTCGTCATGCCTTTTTTATTTTTGCGGGGCAAACACTTATAAAATTATTGCCAAACGGTATATTTTAATGTATAATAATCAGGCGTAGGTCAAGTGGAGAGATGTCCGAGCGGCCTAAGGAGCACGACTGGAAATCGTGTTTACGCCAAAAGCGTAACGTGGGTTCAAATCCCACTCTCTCCGCCATTTGGTAATAATCCGAACTCTGTAT
>DAOSYK010000044.1:0-3665 GCA_035381305.1 Clostridia bacterium | reverse complement strand
ATTTTCCTACGATTTAATAAAATCCGTCTTCCAAAACAAAACGAGCTCCCCATAGGAAGCGCCGTCAATATGGATTTCGAAATAATAAAAGAATTTCAGAGATTAAACTGCCTCAATAAGCCGTAAGTCATTACATCGGCCATCGAAAGAGCCTGCTCCTGAATTCTGTCATATTCGGCTATGCTTTGTTCATATTTGCCCGTAAGCATTTGAACGGCCTCGTCCTCGGTCATTCTCAAATGGGCAAACAGCATATCCCGCCAGTTATCTTCACTCCAGTAAGGGTTGATTGAAGCAAGAAAACTTGCGATGTTTTTCGCATTTATGTACCAGAGATTGCGCTGTTTTTCAACTTCAGCCGTATTCCCTTCCTTAGCGGCGTTTGCCAGCCTTGCCGCGATAAGCAGATGTTCGGTTAAAAGATTATCAAACATTCCCGCTATCTGTTTGCCGTACAACGGCCTCAATTCCGCCGCGAAATCATGAGGATTTTGCAGCAGTCTGTTGGTGACATACTCCAAATCAGGCAAATCAAACGTTGTGCTTACCAGGAAAAACCTCGTCCACAATACATGTTCCGTCCACAACCGTCTCATCGTATTCGAAACGCCCAATTGCGCACATGACAAACCCGCGCGATTGGGGCAAAAAGTATGCGAAGCCATAATATTACACTCCCCCTTAAACAATTATTTTTGGGCAAAAAAATAAAACGAATGCCCTTCATATCATATATATTTTTCATTCGGAAAAGTGTGCAAAAAACCGCTCCCGATTACGCCGTCACGGCGCAACGGGAATCAGTCATAACGCTGACATCGGTGAAAAAACAGTCATTGGTGAAAAACGCGAAATCGCCGCTTACATAACATCCCCTTTGTTCTAATTTTCCCTATCATAGCAAATGGCTCTGCTTATATGATACATATTTTAAAATAACTTGTAAAGTTCACTTTGTCCCATTACGAGGACAGTTCAAAAACAACGCCCCGAAATTTCTTCCGAGGCGTATCTGATTGTTTTGTAATTAGTTCATTACAGCAAGAGTGTCTTATCCTCGCCCATACCTAGCATGCCGTCGAGGATGTATTTGTTTCCGTCTTCGTCAAGCAGGTAGCCTTCCAGTTCGCCGAAAGCGACAAAGTAGTCGATATTGACGATGGGTTTTGCGTGAGTTATCATGCGGAAGATGTCATAGACTTTAAAAGTGACGTCAACCATGCCGTGCTCGTCCTTGATTTTCCAGACGGCGCCGTCCTCTCTCTTAAACACTCTCGTGTCCACGTTGCGCTCAAACACAACGGGCGGAAGAAGGCTGGTCTTGCCCTCAAACCAGATGAGGTTTTCGTTGTACTTATCCTGGTCAATGGATTGATTGCGGGTAAGATTGAAAGCGAACCATTTCTTTTCGCCGTTGGTCTCATTGATACCCATGGTGGTGACCCAGTCATAATGAGCCTTGCGGGGATAATACCCTCTGTGGTCGTCTACAATAGCAGTGGTTGTTTCGTTTGACTTGTAGGTCTTGCCGTTAAAGGTAAGCGTTCCCGTAGCCTTGAAGAAGTCTTTCTGGGAATACAAGGGGCGATGACGCTTTTCAAGAGGCGCAAACGGTATGGATACTATGCTGGGTTTGGAGATTCTTTCAAGGTCGAAGCTGTATTCGATGCTGTTTGTGTCGTCTGTATGATGTCCGTCAAGATGGCACTTGCCGTCCTGGAAATTGTTTACATAATGTACGTGAGAACAAGGTGTTTCGCCTTTGGACTCGGCGCCGTTTAAAAGGTTGGGCGCGATGATCGTATCCTTGCTCTTGAGATTTGTGCTCCAGCTGTAGACTTTCTTCTCGATTTTATCATAGTAAATGTTTAGCGTAATACCGAAAATACCCATGTCGCACACAACCGCGAGGAGCACACCCTGGTCCATATGGACTTCGGTCGCCTGCCAGAGGGAAAGACGCAGTCTCTTCATAAAGTCGGGCGCCGCTGTAGGATTCTTAATCCCGAGAAAATCCATTGTCTCAAACTCTTTATCGAAGGTTCCGAAAGCGCATTTTCCGTCCTTTACCATTTCTTTGGGTGTGGGAACGGCGCGTCTGACAGGGGAAATTACATCACTGTATTTTTTCATATTGCCTCCTGAAAAAAATATATTATATATTAATTATAAGTCAATTAAAGACGAAAAACAAGATAGAAATTATTTACCCTTTTTGAACAATATCCTTCTGTTCGCTATCGCGAGTGCGGCGACGGCGACTGTCATAAGCGAAAGTTGAATTGCCGCCCCCGTTCTTGAAAAGACAACGGGCATGCACCCTATTGACATATTGCCCATAGTGTGGATTATCAGCGCCGCAAAAGTACTTCCACGCGACCGAACAAAAATGATCGATATAAAAATCGACATAAGCACGGTATAATACGCATATCCGATAAAAGCTGCTGTATAACCGAACGTCCTGACAAAAGAGTTTTGCAACGCGCCGTTGATAAAAAAGAGCGGAAGGTGCCACACTGTCCAAATCAGTCCCAAAACTATCCCCGCAGTCAACGTGTTTTGCTTTCTTAGTAGTTTCGGAAGCAAAAACCCTCTCCAGCCCAATTCCTCTCCCAACGGACCCATGAGAGCGAAAATGTAAAGGAAAACAACAGGTAGCTCCAACACCTTATAAGAAAAATCGGGCGTTTCCAGCCTGCTCACACGCATAATCAGATATGATATTGCGGTCACTGCGGGCAAAAGCAGAAAAATGAGCAGATAGTCGACAGCTTTTATTCTGACATTTACAGCCGATTTCATTATACCGACTGTTTCTTTTTTGTTGCTGACAAGCGAAATAATGATTGCGCTAACCGACGGGCCGAAAGTTCCCACAATTCTCAATATCCCGCCCGTTTTATCATCAGCGATAAAACAAAATCCCCAGATTATCCAACTCGCAAGAAAAGCGCATATTATGAAAACTAAAGTGTTTTTACTGTTTATTTTTCTCATATATTTCAATATAATTCTTTTATTAATTCGGCATCATCCAATTAATTTAGACAATCCGATAAAAACCTCTCCGTTTATGGGATTTATCCCATTTGCGAGCTTTTTATAATTTCCCTTATATAACTCATAATTTCGGAAATATTATACCCCATTCGACGTAATAATTCAATATGGATCATTCATATGATTAGAAACTCGCTTTTATATATTTGTGGTTAGACCCCGCGGCGGGACTACCCTAAAGACTATCTGCTATGTCAGCTTTAATAGTTGCACCGCCACGCACGTGGGGACAACTTGATGGCGTCAAAGGTTTATGGGATGCGCTAAGGTACACCCCCACGCACGCGGGGACAACCGCTGGGCTGTTTCTGTGTCGTAGACTTTGTTGGGTACACCCCCACGCACGTGGGGACAACGAGCTGATTTTTCCGCTGTTGTAGCAGATATAGTTATTTCAATCCACGCACCCGCGCGGGGTGCGACCACGTTGGTAGCTGGTATCGGACATCATTTTTTGAATTTCAATCCACGCACCCGCGCGGGGTGCGACATATATAGAAAATGTCCCAAATATATCAACCTTCAATTTCAATCCACGCACCGCGCGGGGTGCGACTATATCCTAACTAACTATAACACAACGATAGAAATTTCAATCCACG
>DAOSYK010000043.1:0-3849 GCA_035381305.1 Clostridia bacterium | reverse complement strand
GTAACGGGCAATGAGGTAAAACTCCAAAACCAGAAGCCCGGCGCAGGGAAAGAGCCGACAATGGGCTTTAATGTCAAGAAACACACCTTAAGCTATACGATTAACGAAACTCATTACAAAATCGGAAATCAGGAAACCGATCTCGAGTACGCATACACCGAGTACACCCGTATTTCCGACAAGACCGACCTTTCGGTCGTGGAAGAAAAGCTGAAGACCACCATCTCTATGCCGAGATACGAACTTAAAAACATTAATAAACCCTTGTATCTCTACTGCAACGAAAATTCCGAGCATGACGGGCTGTATGACTATTTTGTCATTGATATAGACAACATTTCGCTCAAGGCGACGGTCTATTACAGGGAAAAGGACGGAAGCGAAGACGTAGTATTGAATGGCTTAACTGTGGAAGCGGAATTTATGAGCAGCGACGCATCTTATTATACCGCCGCCGCGCTTACAATCCCCGTCCTTGACAGACAGTTCTTCATCACGGTGGATTCTTACGGGAAGCCCGCGTCATCACTCAGCGCTTACACCGATGACGACCCGACAGGCTTTGCGGAAGAAACTCTGTATCCGATATTTACAAGCTTAGAGGAATATATCAGTTCTCTGTCCTCAGATACTGAAGAATAAAAGTACCCCGTTTTGCCCTGCAAAACGGGGACTTCTTTCCTGAGGATTATTTTATATTATTCCTATTATTTCAATGCATTTAGCATTGTTCACAACCGTCTGATACGCTATCATAATGGAATTGTTGGCGTTGAAAATAAAGCTTCCGCCTTGGCAGTTTGCGGCGATTTTGATTGAGGTAGTGGTGTCGTTTTTGCGGGTTAAGAGCACAAGCTCGTTTTCGGCATTGAGGGTAAGGTAATAGTAAGTTCCGTTGAGGTAATTACTGTCGACTACCGACGTTACCCAATAGTTTGTTCCGCTCTCGCCGTAAGCGCATACAAGGTCATAGGAGAGATAAACAAGCCCGTTGTGGCGTCCCGAGCACACGAGGACGAGAGAATCGCCGCGGCATACGTCTTTTACGCTGAAAGTCCCAAGCTTTACAAGGGAACTTTCGGAATTGTCCAGCCTTGTCATTTTGCGCGCGTAAGCGGAGCCGTTTGTTTCAATCGTTAGGAATTTCTGCACGCCGTCCTCAATTATCGGGTTTACCGAAACAAGGGTATAACCGTTTATATATGTCTCGCCCGTCACGTTGAGGGTGGACTTATTTACATTGGCGATTGTGTACCCGTTTGCAGTGTTTATAAACAGGGTGTAGTGCTTGGAGAATTCAAAAACTTCCACAACATTTCCTGCGGTTATACCGGTAAAGGCGAGCTTGCCGTCGGAATATCTGTAGATGTAGTTTTCGTCCGGGAATTCCGAAATGATAATGAAAGAATTTGAGTCGGGGCGGATAATGCACTCGTCGGCGTATTGAATAATAATTGTGTGCACGCTGTCAAGTTCGTAAGACACGATGTTGACATAATAGACCTCTTTTGCGGCGTTTGTGGTGATTACCACGATTCCTTCGGGAGTAATCTGCGCGTTTACGTAATAACTGCTTTGCTGAGAGGGGATTGTGTAGACCTGGGAGATGTTGGCAAGGTCGTCGAGGCGGGCTATTCCGACACACCTCTTTTCGCCCTGGATATCGCCGTTTTTGCAGTCGCTTTCACACACTATGTAATTTCCCGACGCGGTCTTGAAAATATTTTTGAAAAAGGTGTTTCCATCGCCCGTTATGCTCTGATAGTACAAAAAAGTCTCCGAGCTTTGCGACTGTTTGGGAATGGAACGTATGTATGAAGTCTTTTGTTCCTCGTCTTTGTAGGACGTGTCGATGAGATTGTTGTCGGGGATGTATACCGCGGGCTTTTCCGCAAAGAAGGCGAAATATACGGTAATAACGATGCCGACAATAAGAAGAAGACCGATGACTTGCGGTATGTATTTTTTTAGCGCCGTTTTCATATGCACCTCTCTTTTTTCTGTATTATAACAGAGAGCAAACCCCGCGTGTGAAATACGTCAAAACAAGTGATTTTTCATTAAAAACCGCAAATTATTTCATTGCGTCGACAATCGATTTTACGACATTTTTGTTAATATTTTCGATATTTAAAATAGGCTGTTTTTTATTCCATATTGCTTCGATTTTTGCAATTAAACTTTCCACGTAAAGGTCTTCCTGAAGCAATATTTCGGTCATGCCGCGTTTTTCAAAGCTCAAAGCGTTGTCGAGCTGATCTCCTCGTGAATTGCCTTTGGGAAGGGGGATGGAAATACTGTGCTTGCCGAGAGAGGCGACTTCGCATAAAGTGTTTGCGCCCGCCCTTGACACTATGCAGTCGGCAAGGTCAAAGTAGTCGGCAATTCTATCGGTAAACCGCAGCTGATTGTAATACTTATGCTTGATGTCAAACTTTCCGCTTTTGCCCGAAATGTGGACTATGTTGTAGCGTTTTGCAAATTCTTTTATGCCCTGATATACGACTTCGTTTATACTCTCGGCACCGATGCTTCCGCCCATAATCAGCACAGTCTTTTTCGCGATGTCGAGATCGAGCGAAAGCACGATATTCTTCTTGTCGCCGTGGAGTATCTCCGTCCTTATCGGGTTTCCCACACACTCGCCGCCCTCGGTTTCTTCAAATGAAGTCAGTACTTTTTTGGCAAATTTTGCCGTAATCTTATTGGCAAGTCCCATAGTGAAGTCGGACTCGTGCACAACGAGGGGAATTTTCAGGGATTTTGCCGCATAGCAGGCAGGAAGAGCGACGTATCCGCCTTTTGAAAAAACGACATCGGGCTTCAAAATCGACATTATCGTTTTCGCTTCCGAAATGCCTCTTGCGAGCGTAAAAGGAATCTTTACGTTTTTTATTAAATCGGAGCGGTCGAACTTAATGCACGACACGCGGTGAAAGGGTATGTTTTCGGCATTTACAAGCTCTTTTTCCATGCCGTCGCCGCCTATATAAAAAATTGTGTCAAAATACTTTCTCAGTTCGCTGAGTAATGCGAGATTGGGCATGATATGCCCGGCGGTGCCGCCGCCCGTCAAAACCACTTTTGCCATATTTGCTCTCCGATAAGTTTTATAAAATGAGGCGAAATAATCGTAACCTATCTGTAAAAATTACGAAATTTCGCGTTTCAATGTGGGCTTTGCGCCCGTTTAATATAATATTGACGCAAAAATATTTTTGATACCAATTCCAGAAATCCTGTTGATATAATATACTTTTGGTTGTATAATAGTTTAACAAACATAGCGAGGTGGATTATGGAAAGAATATTACTCGATACCTTTGACAACAGGAAGCTCCCCGTTGACCTCTGGGACAAGGTGGAGAATCCCAAGGGCATAGTCGTGATTTCCCACGGCATGGCCGAACACCCCGACAGATACGACGACTTTGCGAAATTCCTCAACTCGCACGGCTACATCGTTGCTGCCGACGAGCACAGGGGACACAGGAACAACGCGATTGACAAGGTTAACGGCCTGACCGAGGGCGACAGCTGGAATCAGACGCTCAAAGACATGGACACCCTTATCGATTACATGAAGGCGACATACAAGCTCAATGTTCTCCTTCTCGGACACAGCTACGGAAGTTTCCTCTCCCAGCGCTATGTCGAAATGCACTCCGACAAACTGTTGGGCGTGCTTCTCAGCGGTACGGCTTTCATCAAGTCCGGTCTCATCGGCGCAGGTCTTGCCATAGCAAGCGTTCAGAAAGCGATTTTCGGCGAGAAGAAGACAGGAAATCTCATCAACAAGATGAGCTTCGGCGCATACAACAAGCCTTTCGTCGCGCAAGGGCAGGAATT
>DAOSYK010000042.1:0-5173 GCA_035381305.1 Clostridia bacterium | reverse complement strand
ATTGCGTGGCTTGCGCATATTCTTGCCTCGCTGCACGATACAAACGACCAAAACATTTTCAATACTATTATTGTCATCACCGACCGCATTATTGTTGACCAGCAATTGCAGGAGGCGATAAAAGGCATCGATCACAAGAGCGGCCAGCTGAAGGTTATGGATGAAAAGTGTAATTCAAGCGACCTTGCTGCCGCCCTGCGCGGCAACACGAAGATTATCGTTACCACCGTACATAAATTCTTTTATATCATTGAAAACAGCCTGCTTGGTATGCTGAAAGACAAGACTTTTGCCGTGTTAATTGATGAGGCTCATTCTTCCACTGAAGGTGACCTTATGCAGGCTGTCACCCACGTCTTGGCAGGCGGTAAGCTGTCGGATATTCCGGAAGACAGCGGCGAGGACGAGGACGAAGAACTTTCAACTGAAGAGAAAATAAAAATCGAGCGGGCAAAATCCGGCAAACAGCCGAATGTTACGATGATAGCATTCACCGCTACACCAAAACCCGGTACGATTCAGCTTTTCGGAACGCTGAACGATGAGGGCAAGAAGACTTGCTTTGATTTGTATTCTATGCGCCAGGCAATTGAGGAAGGATATATTCTGAACGTCCTCGACAACTATGTGACATGGAAAACCTACTTTACGATTAACAAGGCGATCGAGGATGACCCCGAACTTCAGTCGATAACCGCCAAGCGTAAAATTGCACGTTTCATTGACCTGCATGATACGAACATTTCACAGAAGATTGAGATTATCATCGAGCATTTTCGCCAGAACGTCGCAAGCAGTCTCGGTGGGACGGCAAAGGCGATGGTCGTAACCGCATCGCGCCCCGCCGCAGTAAAATACAAGTTGGAATTTGAGAAGTATATCGCCAGAAACGGATATACCAACATTCACGCTTTAGTGGCATTTTCCGGCAAAGTAACAATTGACGGCGAATCATATACCGAAGCTGGTATAAATGGATTTAGTGAAGAATGCCTGCGCGATGAGTTTGACAAGAGTTCCTATCAGGTTCTACTTGTTGCAAACAAGTACCAAACAGGCTTTGACCAGCCAAGGCTCGCAGCGATGTATATCGATAAGAAATTGAGAGGAGTGTCGGCAGTGCAGACCCTCTCCCGCCTGAACCGCATTTGTCCGCCGTATGATAAGCGGACGTTTATTCTCGACTTTAAAAACAAAGCTGAGGATATACTCAAAGCGTTTGCGCCGTTCTACGAGGAAACGGAGTTGTTCGATACCGTTTCTCCGTCCGACATTCGGAAGTTGGAGGAGGAAATTGAGTTTTATGACATTCTCACGGAAAACGACATTGACGAGTTTAACGACCTATTATATCTGCCTAAACGTACATCAAAGCAAAAACAGCGTATGTGGACATTGCTCGATAAAGCTGCCCGTGAGGTTCGTAAAAAGAACATTGAGGAGCAATTCGCTATTCGTACGACAATTCGGCGTTTCCTTAAGTCTTATTGTTTCCTGATTCAAGCGACTTGCTATGAGAACCTTGAATTGCACAAGCGGTATAACTACCTTTTATATCTGGTGAAAGAACTGGATATTAAGGGTGGAAACGATTTTGACATTGCCGATAAAATCACGGTTAGCGGTTTTAAGCAGGAGCAAACAGGGGTTATGATGAACCCAGACATTGAATCGAAACCCGAATTAAAAATGAAAGCCCCTCAGCCCGCGCAGCCTGAAGCGGAGCAACTGAAAATGCTGTCGGTCATTATTGAAGAAATCAACACAATTTACGGGAGCAAGGGTGATACGAACGTCAGGACAAAAGCTGCGATGCAGATACGGGATATTCTCCTCCGTGACTCTCGGCTAAAGGTGAGTGCGAAGAATAATCCTTTCGAGGACTTTAAATTCACCTATAGGGACAGTGTATCCGATGCGCTGGTTGCAGGATATGATGAAAATGTCGATTTTTATACCTTGCTCCTTGGCAATGAGGAATTACGAGATAAAATTACCGACGTGTTTATGGAGGAAGTCTACAAAACGCTGAGAGAAAGTAAGTGAATGGACTGCTTCGGCTGTCCTATCTCTCTTAAAAAGAACTACGTGCCAAGGAGACAGGGCATATGGAGTATGTTTATGATAAAAAAACACTTGTCCCTATAAATATAAACAGGGATAACTACGATGAAGTTGCGGCCGATTTTTTGACCCATTATGGTTGTGCTCAATATCTCACAACGCCGATGGCAGTGCCAATATTTGATATCGCCCGAAAGCGGATGTTTCTAACGGTATATACAAACCAACAGCTTTCTGATAACGGTGATATTTTAGGAACTATCGCTTTCTTCGATGGTGAGGTGGATGTTTACGATCCCGGTACAAAAAGTTATATCGGGTTCTCTGTGAAAAAAGGTACTGTCCTTGTTGATTGTACCATTGACAACGAAGGTAGGGGCAATAACACAATGGCACACGAGTGTGTCCATTGGCATATACACAGAAATTATTTTAACAATCTCCGTAGAAAAGCGGCTGACTCCGACATTGCATTTCGCTGTCCAACCAGAATCTCTGACGGTGACGATGCTACTCGTGATGAAGAGAGAATGGAAAAACAGGCACGTGGTATCGCCCCGAGAATCTTAATGCCAAAGAAATCGACTCAGATAAAACTGCAAGAACTTTTTGCTTCCCATTCTATTCCCAAGGACGGGAAGCACAGAATCGCCGTACTTACCAAGATAGTTGACGAATTGGCTGAGTTTTATCATGTTTCCAAAGTATCGGCAAAATACCGTATGGTCGATTTGGGCTATATGAGCCGAGAGGATGCCGAGATAATTTACAACTTCAATACGGCTCCCTGCATTATGGATTTTTCAGAACATCCGCTAATCGTGAAGACGAGTAGCCGTCCGCTAACGCGGCATATCTCTATTGAACAGGCTTTTTACGAATTTAGTAGAAACGACGCTTTCAGAGAAATACTGCAAAGCGGTATGTTCCGTTATGTGGATAATGCGTTTGTTATAAACGATCCAAAGTACATAAGAAGAGACAATGACGGGACTTTCAAGTTAACACCTTATGCTGTGAAGAATCCGCAGGAGTGTACGCTTTTATTTGAGTATACTGTTTCGGTTACTGGCGATCATGAAAAGCTTCCAGCAAGCATGATTGGCTTTCTTACGCGAGTCGAAACGGAGTATAAGAAACTACCACGCTATTACCCAAACGTACAGAATGACACAGTTTACGATACTGCAAAGGCAAGAGAACAAGCGCAACAGAAAGCATTTGAGAACGTCCGTGAGGAATTCGGGCGGTTTATGGCTTCAAAACAAGCCATAAATCCAGCAACAACTTTTTGGGATCGGGTGGAACAGATTCGAGAGGCAAAGGGTTTCAGCAAAAATAAGTTCAAAGCTCTTTCGGGTATGGACGATCAGACAGTTAGCCGTTTGGGTAAAGGCGGAAAAGTCACTATGCGAAATGGGATAGCTGCTTGCTTTGGCTTGGATCTGGATGTTTCAGAGGCAAAGGAGCTTTTGGCTCTCGCACAACTTGCACTTGGAAAAGATAAGGAGAGCCTCGCATATGAATACGTTCTTTCGATGTTTCAAGGTTGCTCCCTTGATGAGAGAAATGATGTATTACAGGCACTTGGTGTTGAAATAATAGGCGTTCGCTCGAAGGATAAATAGCTATTACAAAACTGATGCCGCTCGTTTATGTGCGGTTCTCGAAAATATAAGCCAATCAACAACAGTATGGGAGGGTAACAATCATGGACAACGCATACCAATGGGTGCCGTTTTACGAGGCGCTCGCGGACAAGCTGCTTACATACAGCGACAAGCGAAACGACCTCTTTGCGCTTATGAAGAAGGTTTCGTCAGAACAGCCGCTGATGAAATATCTCCATTTTGAGCGGGAGGACTGGTGGGAACCCCGGCATCACCAGATTGACCCCTTCTCCGTGATTGGTGTAATGAATCGTGGGACAAAGGACGCAAACCGTACCGTATTGGCAAAAGTGCTCGCTGATGCATTCGATGTTAAGCTTCCTGCTCCCACACAATTTGCGGGTATTCCTGTCCTGGATAATAGAAAGTCTTTCTTCTCGGGCGTGGACGAGATTTGGGATTTATTTGTGCAGGCTATGAAAGCTGCCGAGACCAAGGACTTCACTGGCGAATTCAAGTCAGCGTTTGAAAAGGCTATTGCCGTCAGCGGCAATGGGCTCGCCTATATAACGATGGGGCTATACTGGATTCGCCCCAATATCTATATGCCGCTCGACGGCAATTCCCGTGCGTATGTTTCGGCAAAGTATGGTGTAGATACACCGAGTGGTCACTGCACTGGAAATGAATATGTTGCATTCCTTGACGCTCTTAAATCCAAGGTATCTGAACAAACTCCCGGTCTTACACTCCCTGAAATTTCGTATACTGCGTGGACAGAAAAGGATTCCAACGCGGCAAGTGGTATGGATACAATGGCTCCAATCACCGATGAACAGCAACAGCGGGTTGCCTTTAAACAATGGTATATAGATAACGGTGGTTCAGCCAATTCAGCGAATACAATTTCATCCGCCATCGGAAAAGCGCGTCTTAAAAGCGGGAAGCCTATATTCGCTGTTACAGCTTTTGCTGAACTCGATACTGAAATTAACATCAACGGTCTTGGCGGGTATTTCCAGTCCAGCGCCGGAGATTATACGAAGATGGACAAGGTTTTCGATATTGATCCGACTTGCCAGCGGGATGATTTGAAGAGCGGAATAAAGCATTATCTTAGTTTTCTGCAAAGCGGAGGGACAGCAACTGTATCAAACGGAGCTGTTGTTCAAACCAATACAGCAAACGGGCAACACGGAAATTATAGAATGGCCAAAAACATCATTCTTTACGGAACGCCTGGTACAGGAAAGACCTATAGTTCAGTCCAGTATGCTGTTGCTATCATTGAGGAAAAGCCCCTCAATGTCATTAAAGCTGAAGATTATGACACGGTATTTGCCCGATACCTAAAGTATAAAGAGGACGGGCTTATTGCTTTTACGACGTTTCATCAGTCGTTCGGCTACGAAGAATTCATTGAGGGCATTCGCCCCGTGGTTTCATCAGAGGATAAAGCCGAGTCAGGGCGTGACATTGAGTACGAGGTTCATGATGGG
>DAOSYK010000041.1:0-6229 GCA_035381305.1 Clostridia bacterium | reverse complement strand
AATTTTTTTGACTTCTTCTCGCTTTAAACCTTTCCGTTCAGTTGTTAAGGTACATGTGCGTTTTTTGTGACGCTCTTATATAGTAATACAAGTCGCGGTTTCTGTCAACTGATTTTCAGACTAATTTTTACAAATTTTTCTTCCGTCAGGCCAGTATTCGCGGGCATCACTTAATGGACGCAAGGCATATTATATTCAATGCCGCTCAGCTTGTCAATCGTTTTGTGCGTCCCCGCCAAAATAAAATTTTTGCCAGAGACTTGCCTTGTTATACAGCCTGCTTTTCGGTTTTGCATTTCTCCTTCAGAGCAAAGAATTTTGCAAGGAGAAAAACTATCCTGTCGCGCTCCTTTGCAATGAAACTTCTCGAGAACCCGCTTTGCCTTGAATACCTCCTTATCGATATCTTGTCAACCATTATGCTTACTATAAGGTCCTTCTCATAGTTTTCAAGGCAGCCGATACAGTGCTTCAAAAACACGTGATCCTCGTCCTCGCCGAACACTTTTTGCTTGAGTTCGTTATCCTTATAATATATAAGCAGATTTTTGACCTTGGAAATGTTGTCTTCGTTCATTCTATTATCACCCCCAGCCAGTCTTTTATGATTCCGTTGGTTTCCATTTCCTCGTCGTAGTCATCCCGGGCGCAAATTCCCTGGAGGATGTAAGATTGCATAGGTCCAAAGCAATAACCTTTTTTGACAAACAGCATAAGCTCGGTATCGCTGTCTTCATCGTAGTAAGTTATCCGCAAATCCTCTCCGCACACGGAATACCTGCGCTCGTCGATCATCTTTTCGACATTAGCCCGCATTTTGCTCTCTTCCAGAGGGATGTGGCAAACTATCCCTTCATAGTCAAAGATCGCACCTTTGTCAATAACGACTTTGTTAATAATCAAAATAATTCTCCTCCTTTCTTGATTTTTATTGCTTTGTCCTGTGATCAAGCCAAATTCTAACATATCTTGCTGCTTTTTTACAATGCTAAATTACGTCAAAAAATGACAAAATTCGGTTGAATTGTTCTATTTTTAGTACATTACTTTTCTAAAAGGACTATTTTGTAACCTTGGCTACAAACAGCTCGACATATGCCGAAAACAAAAAAATCGCCGAGTTTATTTGTTGCATTGGAGAGGCGTGTTTGATATAATGTGGATATGAAATATCTCTCGATGACATTTGATTATCTCTTCAGACGGGGCAAGGGAAAGCATTTCCTTGTATTTGCCTTGTTTGCGCTGCTGCCAAGCGCCGTTATGGCGTTTTTTTTACCCGCGAGCAACCTCGTGGGGCTTTTTGCAAATTATAGCACCGTCGCGTTAAAAAATTATGGCACGCTGTGGCTCACGCTTTTCAGCCACGCGCGCTGGGCGCCCATTGCGCTTATCAGCTCTTTTATCCTTTACGGCTTCTGCTACGCCAGCATGTGTGCGATGATCACCCGTCACTTCAGGGTAAACGATTTCTCCATTCCCAAGATATTCCACTCCATGAACGAGTACTTTTTCCCCGCGCTAACCGTGCTTGTTTTCGTATGTTTGCTCATACTGATAATGCACACCGTGGGGTGCCTCTTTATCTATCTATGGTTTTCGCTTCCGAGCAAAATAGCAGGTCTGGTACTGGGGATAGTCTCGGAGCTGCTGGTAATTGCGGGCGGGATATACGTTATCGCCGCATTGACTCTTTGGCTGCCTACCATGGCATTTAACGGACTTCCCATGATACGCGCGATGAGCACGGCGTTCTACAAGTCCCGCACCTTCCAGAAAAAAGCGTTTTCCTGCACACTGATACCTGCATTGATTTCTATATGCCTCTGCATAGCCGCATACTTTGCGGGCAGGGCGTGGTACATAACATGGATTCTCAACACCCTCTCATACCTGTTCTGCATAGTCGTTCTTGTGACTTTGGACTTTGTGACATTCTGCGAGGTGGAGGGAATACCGAGAGAGGACTTACTGCAAAGTCCCTACAAAAGGAGATAATCATGCCGATCAGAAATTCGTACTATATACTGATGTGCAACTTCAAGCTTGTCTACAAGCTGCTCTTTTTTATATTGATAATAATGCTTATCGCAGTTGCAATAAGCTTCAGCATAATCAACCCCATATTGGAAGGCTATTTCGACACCGTGCGCGATCAGTTTGACTATGTCATCGACGACATGGTAAAGCACCCGATAAAGACCTTGCAGAGCTTCTTTGAGATGTTCCTTGACTACGTGGACGTCCACAGCGCGACCGTATCGCTGAGGCTGATTAACCTCTCGCTTATTATTATCGCGGTGAGGTTCTTTGTCGTCCTGCCCATACTGCCCGTAGCGATGGTGCTTTTCAGCAAGATGACGACCAACTTTGATAAAGGGCTTTTTAACACCTTTGTGTCCTGCCTGCCCCAGTGCCTGCTATATACGCTGATTACTTCTATAATTTTCGGGATAATCGACCTTGCGCTCGCGGTGGGAATAGTGTTCCTTGCGGTGCAGCTGATTAAGCTCTTAGGCTTCATCGGGTTGCCCATAAGCCTTGCCATAGCGATTGCGGTATATTCACTCAGAATGACCATTGTCTGCCAATGGATGCCCGAGATTTGCCAGAACAACGGCAAGAAGATATTCTCGGCGTTCAAGAGCAGCATGAAGCCTATGGCAAAGCAGTTCACAAAAAATCTTATCTGCATAACCGTGGTAAACACCGTGTCGGTAACCTTGATTG
The DNA here is from genome assembly GCA_035381305.1 of Clostridia bacterium. GTDB lineage: Bacteria > Bacillota > Clostridia > Christensenellales > DTU072 > CAG-1782. The sequence continues at coordinate 3,499 of DAOSYK010000041.1, read as the reverse complement.
CCACCACCTTTATACCCACGGCGGGACTTGTGCCCATTCTCCTTATTCCCACGCTGGCGGTGCTCTATCAGAGCCTCTATCTTGCGCTCAATTTTGCCTTCCGCCATCAGAAGTACTTTATCGACAACGGCGTGACAATTTACGACCCGACAAAGAAGTTCTGACAAATAACATCCTTGTTAATTAAAAGGCTGTCCGAGGGGACAGCCTTTTTTGCGCGCCCGAAGCCGGGCGCGCAGGGCGGGGCGCGGGGAATCCCGCGCCCCGCATTAATCCCCGTCCGGGCGAATATACTTTTTTATATGAAATCCCGCTATGTGGTGATATTTACGGCAGCGTTTTTCATCGTAATGCTGATTATCTACCCCGAGAAATACATAACAAGCGTCTCCGACGGTCTCAATCTCTACGCCGTAAAGGTTTTGCCCGCGCTGTTCCCGTTTATGTTTTTCGGAAAAATCCTAAGCGAACTCAATTTCGGCTACGACGTGGGAAAGGCTATGCGAAAGCCCGTAAAAAAACTCTACAACGCTCCCGGGATAGGCGGATACGCCCTCATTATGTCTATGCTGAGCGGGTACCCCGTAGGTGCCAAAACCGTCGCCGAGTTGTACGAGAAAAACTTAATTAGCGCAGCCGATGCGCGGAAAATCTCCACTTTCACTTCGACCTCCGGCCCTCTCTTTATTGTGGGAACGGTGGGGATTATAATGCTGAACAACAAGGCCGCGGGATTTGCCATTCTGGCAAGCCACTACGCGGGAGCTGTTCTGAATGGTTTACTTTACCGCGGAAAGAAAAAAGACGACACGTCCGTCCCACTCCTACCGCCCCTTGTCGACAATACCCGCGTCATGAGCGACAGCATTACAAACAGCGTACTGAGCGTGGCGATAGTCGGCGGATACATCGCGATATTCTGTATGGCGCTGGACGTTGTATCGGATTTCGGCGTGATAAGATTTTTTGCAAAACTCTTTCCCCTTCTTTCGCTCGATTATAATTTAGGTATAGGCTTTTTTTCAAGTCTCGTGGAAATTACAAAAGGATGTCTGATTATGAGTAAAAGCGGCGCGTCCATGCGCTTCGTAGTCCCTTTATGTTCGTTTTCAATAGCGTTTGGCGGGCTTAGCATCACTTTGCAGAGCCTTACTTTCCTTTCAAAGTGCAAAATAAAGCCTGCGTTTTACCTTCTCGGCAAATTCACGCAGGCTGTGATTTCGGCTGTTATTTCGATACCGCTTGCCTTTCTTGTTTAGTATTCCATTTTGCCCTTGACGTACTCCATGGAGCTTTCTATCTGCTCGGAAGCCGCCTGAAGTGAGGCGTTTACCTTGCTTAACAGGTTGAAAATCTTTGTATTAAACTCCATATTGGCTTTTGCCCTTTGCTCAAGCGCCTCGCTTTTAATCTTTTCGGCAATAGCCTGAGCGTCGGCGATTATCGTATCGTTGTCGAGGATTTCGGCGCGCCTGGCTTCCGCCATGGCAATAATCTGCTGGGCCTTCATGTTGGCTCCCGCGACAATGTCGGCGCCCGTAAAGGCGTTTACCGCTTCGCGCAGGCGTTTTACAAGGTTGATTATTGTGTCGCCGTTAACGATAACGCCGTTGCCGAGAAAGCTCTTTTTCCCTTCGTTTACTTCGGTTTCGATATAAGTCAGTAAGAGATTGATGTCTTCCATTTTTACCTCAGAGTAAGTTCTCGATGCTTTCTTCCACAAGCCCCTTAACCGCTTTGCTTTCGGCAAGGTTTTCCCTCACGGCAGAACTGCTTATATCGCCGTGCGTTGCGGGCATGTATACCGTCTTAACTTCGCCGTGGGTGTAGTTATAGTCGGCGATAACCTTTTCGTATTCGAGGTCGTTTTCGCTTCTTAACCCTCTTAAGATATATTTTACACCGTTTTTCGCGAGGTAGTCAACAGTGAGCCCCTCGTAGTAGTCGATGACAACGCGTTTGCGGTAATCGAGGAGGGATAGGCGTATCATCTCCAGCCGCTCTTTTACGCTGTACCTCGGCGTCTTGTCGGGGTTGACGAGCATGACGACGTACACTTTGTCAAAATCTTCCAGCGCCCTTACCACAAGGTCTTTATGCCCCACGGTAAACGGGTCAAAGGTGCCCGTTATTGCGATTTTTCTTATCTTACGATAAAAAGCCATAGTCGCTTCGCCGTACTTACGGCTGTCGACAAGGTCGAACGTTCCGCTTGCGATAGCGTCGTCTGTTGAGCGGTGCTCGATAATGACCATGCCTCCCTGATTGAGAATGCCGGTATTTTCTACATTGGCGAGAATGCTTTCGGCAAGTTTCTCGTCATAAGGCGGATCGCAGAAAATACAATCGGCTTTAATGCCGCGGACTTTGAGTTTCCTCAATACGTCGGTAAAGTCGCCCTTGATTAGTTCGTAATCGGCGTCGGGGACAAAACTAAGGTTTTGTTTTGTCAATTTTAACGCGTCCCCGTTTTTGTCGCAGAAATACACCTTTTTCGCCCCGCGGCTGAGTGCCTCGATTCCTATCGAACCGCTTCCGCAAAACAGGTCGACAAAGACTTCCCCCTCAACATCGTTTTGAAGCACGTTAAAGAGATTTTCTTTGGCGCGGTCGGTGGTGGGTCGAATGAAGTTGCCCGGAGGGCTTGACAGCTTTCTACCCTTGTATTTTCCTGCGATTACTCTCATTCTTCTCTGTACCTGTTGATAAGACAGCCTGCCTTTATTATCTTCTTTTCTTCGTCGGTCAGTGAGTCAAGCGTAAGGGTGATGTCCATTACTTTATCGCCGCGGACGATTTTTGCGTCGGCGCGTAACGCGTCAAGCGCGTTTGGGGCATTGGAGATAACAATCAGGTCGCCGACTTCGAGCGGTACCTTGTTGTCGTATACAAAGGGCAGCATTCCCCAGTTAATAAGGTTGCTGCGGTATCTCTTTGTGGCGTATTCTCTTGCGATGTTTGCGACTCCCCCTAAGACCCTCTGACAACTTGCCGCCTGCTCTCTCGCGCTTCCGTCGCCGGGTTTTGTCGCGTAAATAACGCTCCCTATACCGATTTCGCCCGAAAGGTTAAGTCTTTCGGCGGCCGACTTATATTCGCCCATAACGCCTGCTTTGGCATCGGCGTTAACTTCTTTTGCTTTGGCGACGTAGTCGGGACGCTTTCTTGAAAGGGTGAACTCGGCAAGGCGCAAGGGGTTACTCCTGTAGCTGCTCGTTTCACCGCTCGGGATAAGCTCGTCAGTCGTGGTCACGGGGTCGTTTATCACCGCGCAGACCTTCATGATGAGGTTTTCTTTAAGTGAAGGCATAGCGGGCCAGTCGGCGATGTTGGGACCGTACCGGAGCGGATAGTCGGGGTCGGGATTGTTGTAGCAGTCGAGAACGCGGTTCTTATATATCGTGTCGTCGTATCTGAACGGCTTTTTCTTGCAGGTGTATTCGATGTCGGTGGCGGCTGTAAGGTATCCGCCGTTTGCCGCACTTGCCGCGATGCTCCT
>DAOSYK010000040.1:0-7245 GCA_035381305.1 Clostridia bacterium | reverse complement strand
CCAAGACCATCAAAGTTTCAGTTAGAGAATGCAGTGACTACTTTAAAAGAACTAGCAGAAAAAGGTAGATGCTCAATTCCTGAATACTATCAAGCAGAAGAACAAGTGTTAATGAATGATGGAACGTTGATGTGGGAGTGTACTTGTTACATTAGAAGCTGGGCAATGAAACACACTGCTTATGCAACATCAAAAAAAGAAGCCAAAAGGTATGCAGCATATTTAGTTCTTTGTGATTACTTTGGATTACCTGATGAATTTGCAGAAGAAGACGAAGAATAAAGAAACTTATCTATGGGAAAGTATATTATTTTGCTGATATATAATGTAAGCAGATTCATATGCTCCGAAGTAACACTAAGTATTCGTGTGCTCGTCATTCAAGTACCTATAGGTCGTAATAGATAGCAGTACGCAAGCTCAAGGCAATTGAACGGGTTAATGCCTCTTATCTAATTAAAAAGAGACCCATTTTAAGGGTGCGTAGTTCTAGTCAGGGGTGCGTGATTTACCATCAAGGGTGCGTAGTTCTAGTCAAGGGTGCACGATTTGTAATCAAGGGTGCGTGATTTCTTATTGGGGTGCGTAATTGTATCAAAATAGGTAATCAAAGCCATATTGAATGCATAGGTTTGATACAATGTCAGACCTTTTATTTTTGCTAGCAGAAAGGAGAAAAACTCCTATCCGCCAGTTTTGTAGAGACCTGTAGTAGTCAGTTTTTAGGCTATTATTAGGTCTATTTTTTATTTTCTAATCAACTATTTAACGATTACCCTACTTTTTAACGATTACCCAACTTTTGAACGATTTGAATACTTTTTAACGATTTGAGACAAAAAGGATATAAACATGCTATTTATAGAGTAATTTATAGACAATTTGATAAAAAAGTGCTATAATCCTGAGTAGATATAAACATTTATAATAGGAGGTAACTATGGATTACCAACGACTAGTGAAGGAATTAAGACTAAAACTAATTTTATCTCAACAAGAATTTGCAGACTTACTTAATGTTTCTTTTGCGTCCATTAATAGATGGGAAACTGGAAACACGAGCCAACCATTAAAGTTAAAAGAAAAATAGTTGAGCTTTGTAAAGAGAATAATATTGATTTGGAGGAGAATAAATAATGTTACATTTTAATGAGGACACAAGAGTGAAATTTCCTGCAACCATTCAATTCTTAAGATTAGGCTATGAATATCAATCTCTTAAAGGTGCTACGTCAAGCTTTCCGATGAAGAAATCACGGATGTAATAGAAAGCAATAACGATAAACTCGTGCTGACAGACAAACAAAAGGAAAGATGGCACAAGTCGTGTCTGTGCCTTGTCGAATTTAACAGCGTCGAAGCTATTTTCCCCATGGACTTTGACCGCCAAAGCAATATGGACGACTGGCTCATACTCGAAAAAATCGGGGACGTTGTGGTCGGCACAAGCATCAAATACAATTACGAAAAATCGAGGTTTTAATACATATGCCGAAAAAAGCAGTGCTGTTTGACATGGACGGAACGCTGGTGGATACGGTCGATGACCTTGCCGCCGCGCTGAATTTCACTTTGCGGACGCTAGGCTTGCCCGGAAAGAGCCGCAGCGAAGTAAAAGGTTGTCTCGGTATGGGTATTCCCGTAATGGTTGACCTTGCCCTTCCTCCCGAAAAGAAAGGCGTGAGAGAGGAAGCGATAAAAATCTTCCGCGGTTATTACAAGGAGCACCTCACCGATTTTACCCGTCCCTATGAAGGAATACCCGAACTTGTCAAAGAGCTGAAGGATAAAGGGTTCCATCTTGCGGTAATCAGCAACAAAATTCAGTCGGCACTCGAGGACATCGTGCACAGATTTTTCGGCGACAGCTTTGAAGTGATAATCGGACAGAGGGATAATCTCCCCCAGAAGCCCGCGCCCGACAGCGTGTACCTTGCACTCGACATTATGGGGCTTAAGAAAGAGAACTCCGTTTATATAGGCGACAGCGACGTCGATATGAAAACCGCTTTCAATGCAGGCGTGGACCTTGTCAGCTGCAGCTGGGGTTTTAAGACAAAAGAAGAGCTCGTCTCTTTCGGCGCAAAAACCATAATCAACGAGCCATTGCAGTTGTTGAAACTAATATAATTATCGATTTTTGGGTGTCTTGAAAGATGTTTTTGGATACCCTTTTTTAAATTTTCAGAAATCGTACTTTTGCTTGAGGCAATAGATAAGGTCGAGCGCGGCCCTAAGGTCGCCGTCGGTTTTTAATATGACCATGGTAGAGACGTTGCTCTCGTCGACGTTGTGGGCGGGGGACTTGTAGTGCCCCGATTTGCCCCGCTCGGCGGGGCTGACTTTGGCGTAAAAATGAAGTTCGTCATCTACCACGTTGAATTTCGCCACCGTATCGGCGTCGACAAAGAAGCAGTCCTTGCCTACATAGGTGCGGTTTAAGACTTTTTCGGACGTCGTAAGTGCGTTTTTTATTTTCTCATAATATTCATATACTTTCGCAGGCAGACGTTCGAGTCTCGCGCGGATGCTGGCGGCTTCGAGGTTGCGGACGGTGATTATCCCGTCATTATCCTCCACAAATACGCTGTCGTCGAAATTTTCAGGTATTTCGGGCATTTATTTACTCCTCAATTCATTATTATTTTAAGTATACCCCATAACATTGCACCAAATCAATAGTTTGGTCTTTTCTTTTATATACGGCTGTGCTATAATTTTATGCGAACAAACCAGGGAGGTATTATGAAGACAATCGCAGTAATAGGCTTGGGAAGCCGCGGCACAAACTATATGCGTTTTGTGCGTCTTTTCAACAACAAACGCGCCAGAATGGTCGCAATTTGCGACGTGAGCGAAGTCAAGGTAAAGGAAGTCGCCAAGAGGTACAGGATCGACCCCGCAAACTGCTTTACCGACGAAAACGAGTTTTTCAAGGAAAAAAGAGCCGACGCCGTGTTCATCTGCACGCAGGACAACGACCACTACCGCAACTGTATGGCGGCGTTAAATCTCGGTTATCACATCCTCGTGGAAAAACCCCTCTCCTACAACATCGCCGAGTGCGAGGAGATTGAAAGGGTGGCAAAGGAAAAGAATCTCAACGTCGTCGTCTGCCACGTGCTCCGCTACAGCAACTATTTCAGCAAGATGAAAGAGCTGATCAGAAGCGGCGAGCTTGGCGAGATTATGACGATAAACCATCAGGAAAATATTGCCAACTTCCACTTTGCCCACAGCTATGTAAGAGGCAACTGGCATAAGCTGGAAACCGCCACGCCCATTCTTATGGCGAAGTGCTGCCACGACATAGACATAATAAGCTGGCTCATGGAAGATGAGGCCGAGCACGTGCAAAGCTACGGCGCGCTTACCTACTTTACCGAAAAGAACGCTCCCGCGGGTGCGCCCAAACGCTGTACCGACGGGTGCCCCGTAAAGGAATGTCCTTATAATGCCGAGTATCTCTATATAACCGCGCCGCCCCACAAGGCAACGTGGCTGAAGTACTCCCACCGCATTCTGACGGGTAAGGCAAACTCGACGAAAGAAGACGTTTACAACGCCTTGAAGAACGGGCCTTACGGGGTGTGCGTCTATCACAGCGACAACGACGTAAACGACCACCAGTCGCTAATTATGAAGTTCCCGGGGGACAGGATCGCAACCCATACCCTTACCGCGTTTACCGATAAATTCTACCGCGAGACACACATAACGCTGACCAAAGGCGAAATTATCGGCAACACGCTGAATGGCAAACTCAAAGTACACTACTTTGAAGGCGACAGAAAAAAGACTATACGCACCAGCCTCATTCAGCTCCCGGGGCATATCGAGGCCGACATGAAGCTCGTGAACGCGTTTGTTTCGCTCCTCGAAGGCACGCTTGAAAATATGGACGACGTGACTTTTGTCTCTGCGACAATCCCGTCCCACCGCACCATAGTCCGCTCCGAAGAGAGCATAAAGAACTGGAAATAAGTTTGCAAAAAATCGTTTTTACAAAAAAAGCTGCCTTGTCGGGCAGCTTTTTGTTTTGACTTTTTAAAAGTCTTAATACTTATCCTTGTCGCGCTCGCGGATCTCCACTCGCTTGATTTTGCCGTTGAAGGTCTTGGGGAGTTCTTTGACAAACTCGACCACTCTCGGGTATTTGTAGGGAGCGGTAACGCTCTTGACGTAGTTCTGAAGCTCTTTGGCAAGCTCATCGCTGGCTATGTAACCCTGCCTTAAGACTATGGTCGCCTTGACGTTGAAACCTCTTATCGGGTCGGGTACGCCCGTAACCGCAACTTCCAGCACGGCGGGGTGCTCAAGGAGCACGCTCTCGACCTCGAATGGCCCTATGCGGTAGCCCGAGGACTTGATGACGTCGTCGTTTCTGCCCACGTAGTGGAAGCGGTTGTTTTCGTCGCGGTTGGCCTCGTCGCCTGTATGGTAATAGCCGTTGCGCCACGATTTCTTGTTGGCGTTTTCGTCCTCGTAGTAGCCGTTGAAAAGTCCGCAGGGCTTGTGGTCAAACGTCGCTTTAATGCAGATCTCGCCCGATTCGCCGGGCATACAGACGTTGCCGCCGGCGTCGAGAAGCTCGATATCATACCCAAGAACAGGCATTCCGATAAATCCCGGAACGGGCTGTATGAACGGATAGAGTGTACCGAGGCAAATCGTAGTTTCGGTCTGCCCGAAGCCTTCGTAAATCTCAAGACCCGTCGCCTTTTTCCACGTGTTGAATATTTCGGGGTTTAACGCTTCGCCTGCGGCGCAGCAGTGAGTCAGCGCGCTGAGGTCGTACTTGGTCATGTCGTTAAGCAACATCATTCTGTACATGGTAGGCGGCACGCAAAGCGTCGTCACCTTGGTCTTTTCGATGACAGAGAGGATGTCGGCTCCGTCGAATTTATCAAAGTCGTATACAAGCACCGAGCTTTCACCGAACCACTGGCCGTAGAATTTGCCCCAAAGGGACTTGAGCCAGCCTGTATCGGATACGGTGAAGTGCAGTCCGCCGTCCACTACCCTGTGCCAGAACACGCCGGTGCAGATGTGTCCCAAGGAGTATGTAAAGTCATGCACTATCATCTTGGGATAGCCCGTTGTGCCCGAGCTAAACGCCATAATCATGGTGTCTTTTGCCCAGGTCTTTGCCTCTCCCGTCGGTCTCTCCCAGACGTCGCTCGCCTTGTCTAATCCGTATTCAATGTCAAGCCAGCCTTCGGCTTTCTTGTGTTTTGTGACAAAACGGTACTTAACGGTGGGGCACTTGTCGAAGCCTTCGTCAAAGTTTTCGGTGCAGTCCTCGTCGCCCGTAATGATGACGGCTCTGATATCGGCCTTATTGCAGCGGTAGATGTAGTCCTTGGCCTTTAACATGTGGGTTGCCTGAATGGCAACGGCGCCTATTTTGTGAAGACCCAGCATTACAAACCAGAAAAGATAGCTGCGCTTTAAGACAAGCAGCACCTTGTCGCCTTTCTTAATGCCGAGGGACGTGAGGTAGTTGGCGACCTTGTTGCTCCAGAGCATCATATCCCTGAAGGAAAAGCGCTTTTCTTCCTTCTCGTTGGAGAGGTAGTAGAGGGCTTCCTTGTCGGGTTTTTCGCGGCCGAGCACGTCAATTACGTCATAGGCGAAATTGAAGTCGTCGGGGTAGGTAATTTTGTACTGCTTTCTTGCTTCGTTTAAGGTGAGATCGTAAAATGATTCTCTTGTTCTTCCGAGGTATTTTTCATAAATTGCCATAGGCTTTCTCCTTAGTTTACTTCATAACTATGGCAATAAATTTGGCGGGTTTATTGCCTTTTGCCTTGAAAAAGTGAGGCAGTCCCGAATCAAAGTACACGCTGTCGCCCTTTTCGAGTTCGTAGAAGAAGTCTCCTATATAGAAGTCCATCCTGCCTGAAACGACATAGTTGAATTCCTGTCCCTCATGGGCGTGGAACTCGGCTTTGTTGACGGGTTTATCGTTGGGAGCGACGGTTACGAGGAAAGGTTCGGCCTTCTTGTCCTTAAAGGTGTAAGCAAGGTGCTTGTAGTCGTAGGCGTTGTTCTTCTTGATGTGGATACCGCGGCCTTTCTTGACCAGCGCGCAGCGGCTAAGCTGCGGAGCTTGTCCGCTCATTATTTCCGATACGTCCACGCCCAGAATACCTGCGACGTTGTTGAGAAAGCTGAAGGAAAAGTCCTTTTCGCCCCTTTCGTAAGCGAGGTACTCCTCAACGCTAATCTCCACCTTTTCCGCCATTTGCTGAGGGGTGAATTCCCTAATTTCCCTGAGCGCAGTGAGGCGCGCGCCCATATCTTTTAATTGATCAGACATAATCTCACTCCTTACAAAAAAGTTTTTCTATCAATAATTATAACCTATTTCCACGGCTTTGAGGTTAAGACTGAGTAAATCCGCTTTTCTGGCGGGGACAACTTTGGTCATAGCCTCTTTTATCTGATCATAACTTATGCCGCCCAGTTCCTTTATGACTTTGCCGAGGATTATCATGTTGGCAAGACCTTCGAGGTTGTTTTCCACGGCGAGGTGAGTCGCGGGGATAGCAAAGGACTTGACGTCCGTTCTCGAAACGGTCTTTGAAATAAGGGAGTTGTCATATACTATTATACCGCCCGATACCGTGACGTTTTCGTACTTCTCAAAAGAGGGCAGGTTCATTGCGATGAGAACGTCGGGTTTGTCGACGATGGGCGAGCCTATAGGGTCGTCGCTCAGAATTACACTGCAGTTTGCCGTGCCGCCCCTCATTTCGGGACCGTAGGAAGGCAGCCAGCTTAATTGCTTGCCCGCAAGAAGTCCGGTGTAGGCAAGGAGTTTTCCGGTAAACAGTATTCCCTGTCCGCCGAAGCCCGCAAAGAGAAATTTCGTGGTTTTTCCCATACTTACTTTTCCTCCTTTGCCGTTTCGTCTTTATATACGCCCAAAGGATAGTAGGGCATCATGTTCTCTTGCTGCCACTTGAGGGCGTCCTGAGGAGTCATGCCCCAGTTTGTCGGGCAGGTGGAAAGTACTTCGATAAGGGAGAAGCCCTTTCCTTCCAGCTGAGTGCGGAAAGCCTTCAATATAGCTTTCTTCGCGTTGCGGATGTTTTTGACTGTGTCAACCGCCACCCTTTCAAGGTAGGTCGCGCCCGTAACCTGCGAGAGCATTTCGCACACTTTGAGCGGGAAGCCCACAGTCTTGGTGTCCCTGCCGTAAGGCGAGGTCTGGGTGACCTGTCCGGGGAGCGACGTCGG
>DAOSYK010000039.1:0-7597 GCA_035381305.1 Clostridia bacterium | reverse complement strand
ATATCTTTGCGCCCTGCTTGCCGATATAAGGTTCGGGCACGGCAAAGGTCGGGCTGTAGAGATTGTTGAAGCGGATAGCTAAATCTCTTGTCAATTCGAGGTGCTGCTTCTGGTCTATCCCTACGGGCACAAGGTCGGTCCGGTAGAGCAGAATGTCCGCCGCCATAAGCACGGGATAATCCATAAGTCCCATATTGATGTTGTCGGCGTGCTTGGCTGACTTCTCCTTGAACTGGGTCATGCGGCTTGCTTCGCCCACGTACGTGAAGCAGTTGAGTATCCACGCAAGCTCGGCGTGCTGGGGCACGTGGCTCTGAAAGTAGAGAATATTGGTCTCGGGATTAAGTCCGAGGGCGAGATATTGAGCAAAAAAGCTTAACGCGGTTTTGCGGAAATCTGCGGGGACCTGACGGATGGTCAAAGCGTGCAGGTCGGCAATAGCGAAAACAGTGAAATACTCTTCGTTTAATTTAAGCCAGTTTTTAATCGCGCCGATATAGTTGCCCAGCGTTATGCAACCCGTGGGCTGGGTGGCGCTGTATACTACTTTCTTGTCCTGAATCATTTGTCTCCGTCCTTTTCGAGGGCTTCGAATACGGCGTCCGCAATGTTCTCTTTGGCGATAACCTTGCTGTGGACGACCTCTTTTGTCTTAAGTTCTTTAATCTGCTGAGGAATTTCGCTCGCACTGAACATCGCAAGCTTCTTTGCCGCTTTCTGGGCGTCGGCTTCCTCGTAGTGGCTAACCGCCTTATAGACATCCTGCGGGAATTTATAGGGGTTTGCCGTGCTGACGACTACCGTCGGCGTGTCCTCGTCGAGGGTTTCGTTCAGGTACTTGAGGTATGCGCTCATTGCCACCGCCGTGTGCGGGTCGAGCAAATAGCCGTATTCGTCAAAGACGTTGTCAATGCACTCGACAGTCTCTTCCTCGGTGGAAAAATACCCCAGAAATTCCGAGAATTTGTCGTTGAGAATATCCTCTTCTATGGTGTAATAGCCGCTGTTTTTAAGCTCTGCCATTAGTTCTTTAATCTTATTCGCGTCCCTGTTCATTATCTCATAGAGCAGTCTTTCGAGGTTGCTGCTCACAAGGATATCCATACTGGGGCTCATGGTCTTGTGGAAAGTGCGGTTGCTGTCGTATACGCCGCTGGAGAAAAACTCGGTCAGCACGTTGTTTTTGTTGCTTGCGACGATGAGCTGCTTAATCGGAATGCCCATGCGCTTTGCGTAGTATGCCGCGAGCATATTGCCGAAATTGCCGCTCGGGACGACAAAGTTGATTTCGTCGCCGTTTTTTATCTCCTCGTTTGCCACGAGGTCGACATACGCCGAGACATAGTAAACCACCTGAGGAACAAGCCTGCCGAAGTTGATGCTGTTGGCTGAGCTTAGTTCATAACCCATTTCTCTGAGCTTTGCGACGATTTCTTTATTGCTGAAAATGGTCTTAACCGCGGTTTGGGCGTCGTCAAAGTTGCCGTCAATGCCGATAACGTGGACGTTTTCGCCGCTCGTAGTCTGCATTTGAAGCTTTTGCATGTCGCTTACGCCTGCCCGGGGATAAAAGACGATAATCTCGGTGCCTTCGACGTTTTTGAAGCCTTCGAGCGCGGCTTTTCCCGTGTCGCCGCTGGTCGCAACGAGAATAAGGGACTTTGTGTCGTCGCCCTTTTTCTTTTTGCTGCCCGTAAGCAGGTAGGGAAGCACGGTGAGCGCGACGTCCTTGAATGCAAGCGTGGGTCCGTGCCAAAGTTCCATTACGTAGGTGTTTTCGTCAATCTTCGTAATGGGCGCGGGGTCGGCGTCCTCAAACTTGTCGTAGGCTTTTGTCGTGTACTCTAAAAGCTCTTCATAACTAAAGTCTGTAAGGTACAGACTCATGATATATGCCGCTCTCTCCTGGTAGGTAAGGTCGGTCATATCGTCGATATCTTCTCTGCTTATTACAGGAAAGGACGACGGAGCATAAAGTCCGCCGTCTCTCGCTATGCCGTTAATTACGGCTTCGGCTCCCGATACGGGGCCTTCGCCGCGGGTGGAAAAAAATTGCATCAATCTCTCCTTATCAATCAGTCCTTTACGTATTTTCTGATAAATTCGGGTAAATTTTCCTTGTCGCAGGAAATGGTCAGCACAAACTTGATACCCTGCGAGGAAAGGGTGTCAACCGCCATCATGAATTCCGCCATGTCTTCGGAATCGATGGTAGTGCGCATCATTTTGTATACGCCGTCAATATATATGGTTTCTATATCATAATTACCGTTAATGAGCCCCTTGACAAAGCCGATCAATCCGTCTTTGGAATTGATGCCGATGTCGAGGACGTCGATGAAGCGTATTCTCGACGTGATTTCCATTCTGTAACGGCTGGTCGCCGCTAAAAACACAATGTCGCCTTTCTGGGTGAGAACGTTCTCATTTGCCAGATCGATGATTTTTTTGGTTTTGCCTGTGCCTTTTGCGCCGTAAATAATATTTATCATAAAAGTCTCCTTTATGGTTATTATAGCTTCATTGTACCATATCGGACGGCGGCATTCAATATCCCCAACCGTTTTTTATTCGGTTTTTTGCTTGTTCCTGAGGCCCGCCGCAAGAGCTTTGAGGTTTCTGTAAAAGTCAATGTCGATGGCTTTCATAATCTCTTTAAGCTCGTAGTCGCTCATAACAGTCTGCCTTCCGTCGGCGTACTCTTTGTCCACCTGCTCTTTCATGGCGGCGACAATGGGGTGCTTCTTGTCGACGGTGTTGGCCGAGTCAAGTCCGAAATAGGCGTTTATCCAATATGCTATACCCGCAAGTCCGCTGTGGCTATCCACCGCAACCTGCGCCTTTCTCTTCAATATGCTCTCGGTGTCGAAGATGTTGTAAATCTCCTCGTCCTTCAACAGGCCGTCGGCGTGGATGCCCGCGCGGGTTGTGTTAAAATTCTTCCCGACAAAGGGCGTATTTGCGGGGATGCTGTATCCCATTTCCCTTTCGAAATATTCGGCAAGCTCGGTGATGACCGAAAGGTCCATGCCGTCGGTTGTGCCGCGTATGGACGCGTACTCAACGGCCATGGCTTCCAGCGGACAGTTGCCTGTCCTCTCTCCTATGCCGAGTACCGAACAGTTTACGCCGCTTGCGCCGTAGAGCCACGCGGTGGTCGCGTTTACGACGGCTTTATAGAAGTCGTTGTGCCCGTGCCACTCGAGAAGTCCGCTGGGGATTTCGGAATAGTGCTTCAAGCCGTAAATTATGCCCTGGACGCTTCTGGGAAGGGCTACACCCGGGTATGTAACGCCATAGCCCAGCGTGTCGCAGCACCTTATCTTTATCGGCATGCCGCTCTCGTCCATGAGTTTTTTAAGTTCGTTGGCGAACGGAACGACAAACCCGTAGAAGTCGGCGCGGGTGATGTCCTCAAAGTGGCATCTCGGTCTGATTCCTTCTTCCAATGCGGCTTTAACTATGCCGAGGTACTTGTCGAGCGCCTGCTTGCGGGTCATGCTCATCTTCTTGAAGATGTGATAGTCGCTGCAACTGACTAAAATACCCGTTTCGGCGATGTCCATTTCCTTGACAAGCTGGAAGTCCTTTTCGTTTGCCCTTATCCAGCTGGTCACCTCGGGAAACTCGTAGCCAAGCTCCTGGCATTTCCTGACGGCCATTCTGTCCTTCTCGTTGTAGAGGAAAAATTCGCTCTGCCTGATTATTCCCTTCTTGCCGCCCAGCCTATGCAGCATTTTGAAGATTTCCACAATCTGATCCACCGAGTAGGGCGAGCGGGACTGCTGTCCGTCGCGGAAGGTGGTGTCGGTTATCCATATCTCTTCGGGGCAGTTCAAAGGCACGTTGCGGAAGTTGAACGCAACTTTGGGTATGCTCGTATAGTCGAAGAAGTTGCGGAACAGTTGCGGTTCGGGCACGTCCTGCAGTTGATAGTTATAGCTATGCTCTTCGAGGACGTGAGTCTTTCCGCTTAAATATACTTCGTTTGTCGTTGTAAAGATGTGTTTATCAGCTGACATGGTCGTTTCTCCTTAATTCTCTATTGCGCTCAATCTGGCGTTCTGGTCTGCAAGCGCCAGCGCTTCTATCATTTCAAAAATGTCGCCGTCCATAAAATCGGTAATATTGTAAATCGTCATCCCGATTCTGTGGTCGGTCACCCTGCCTTGAGGGAAATTGTAGGTGCGAATCCTTTCGCTTCTGTCGCCCGTTCCCACCTGAACGCGCCTGGAGTTGGCGTATTCGGCGTCCTGCTTGGTCTGGTAAAAGTCGTAAAGTTTGCTCTTAAGAAGGCGCATTGCCTTTTCCCTGTTCTTAAACTGGCTGCGCTCGTCCTGGCAGGCGACGACAATACCTGTGGGAATATGTGTTATTCTTATCGCGCTTTCGGTCTTGTTTACGTGCTGTCCGCCCGCGCCGCTTGAGCGATAGGTGTCTACTCTTAAGTCTTTTTCCTGTATTTCGAAGTCCACTTCTTCGGCTTCGGGAAGCACCGCGACTGTGACGGTCGACGTGTGCACCCTGCCCTGGCTTTCGGTCTCGGGCACCCTCTGCACTCTGTGGACGCCGCTCTCGTACTTCATCTTGCTGTACGCGCCGTTTCCGTTTATCATAAATACCGCTTCCTTGATGCCGCCCAGTTCTGTATCGTTGATGTCCATATCTTCGATTTTCCAGCGGCAACGCTCGGCAAAGCGGTGATACATGCGCATAAGTTCCATGGCAAAGAGCGCGGCTTCTTCTCCGCCCGCCCCTCCGCGTATCTCCACGATGACGTTTTTGTCGTCCATGGGGTCCTTGGGAAGGAGAAAGACTTTAAGCTCCTTGACTACCTCTGCCGATTTCTCTTTGAGTTCATAGTATTCGGCCTCGGCAAGGCTTGCCATTTCCTTGTCGCTGTCCGCCATCATCTGACGGCAGTCTTCCATGTCTTTTTCGATCTTGAGATAGTTGTCGTATGCGTCAATAACGGGAGACAAAGCGACGTGCTCTTTGACAAGCTTTTTCCACTCCTCCTGTCTTGCCACGATTTCGGAACGGCCGATAAGGTCGTTAAGCTCCTCGAAACGCTTTTTCATTATCGCAAGTCGTTCAAACATAAATTTCTCCGATTTATTTAAGTTTTGCTACGACTACTCTCTCAACGGGCGGGTCGTTGTAGTCGCGGACAAATTCAACATCGTACTTTCCCTTCATAAGGTCGGCTACAAGCCGGCTCTGCCCGATACCTGCTTCAAATATGAGGTATCCGCCTTCGTTAAGGTATGCGTCGGCATTTTTAACTATATCTCTGTAATAGTCCAGCCCGTCGGCTCCCCCGTCCAATGCAAGCGCAGGCTCGTAATCTCTCACTTCCGCGTCCAGCGTGGGTATATCTCCCGACAGGATATAGGGCGGATTGCACAGTATGACGTCAAACTTTTCGCCCTTAACGGGTTTGAAAAGGCTGCCCTGCCTGAAGTCGATTCTTTCGGCGGCGCCGTTTTTTTCGGCGTTGATTCTGGCAACGTCCAATGCCTCGTTGCTGATGTCGGTAGCTGTTATTTTGCACTCGCAGTTTTTGGCGACGCTTATCGCTATCGCGCCCGAGCCGGTGCATAAGTCGAGCACTTTTGACGCGGGTTTTTCTTTAATAATGCTTATCGCTTTCTCTACGAGTATTTCGGTGTCAAAGCGGGGTATAAGCACCCTCTCGTCCACGTAAAAGTCGTATCCGTAAAAGCAGGCGTTGCCCAAAATGTACTGGAGCGGCGCGCTTTTTTTGCGGCGGGAAGCTATTTTTGCGCAAAGGTCTCTCTGCTTATTGTCCAACCGTCTGCCGTCGTAAAGCTCGGTCTTGGTCTTTGCGTTTAACGCATGCATTACGATAAGCTCGGCTTCGTCTTTGGAATTGAGTTCTTCCTGAAGTTCTTTCACCGTCTTTTCCACTGTGGAATAGGTGACAAACTTCTTCAAAGGCCTGTCCTTGTCCTCTTCAAGTTTCATAACTTCTGTAAACGCGGCTATCGCCACTTCCATCATACCGTCGTCGGACGGCTCTTTGGTGGTGAGCTTCTGCAGCCACATGCCGGGCTTTTTCATTATGCGTGTAAAGAGGTTGTCGTAGCGGGCGAAAAGGCGGAAAAACTCATAGCTTATACCTGCGACAAGCGGTATCATTACTATTCTCGACAGCACCCTGACTATAAAGTTTACCACTGTGCCCTGATTGACAAGCAAGTCTACGGGAAACGCCGCAAAGAACAGTATGCTTATCAGCATGACAAGGAACGTGAACGTCGTGCCGCATCTGTCGTGCTCGGTGGGCATACGGCGGACGTTTTCCACCGTGAGTTCCAGACCCTGTTCAAAACAAGCAATGGTCTTGTGCTCGGCGCCGTGGTACATAAAGAGCCTTTTTATCTCCTTGACCATGGTCACCAGCGCGATATATCCAACAAAAATGAACATTCGCAGAAATCCCGCGAAAAGATTGTAGGCGACGCGCATTCCGAAGCTCTGATACTCCCACTTGGCGAGCTTGAATACCGCCGTCGTGATGAGCTGCGGGATAAAGACAAAAAGACCTATCCCCATAACTACGCCCATAATGGCGGCAATGACGACAAGCACGTTCATTATGTCGGTCTTGAAGGTCTTGGCGAGCCACTTTTCGAACCTTGAAGGCTCTGTCTTGTCAAGCTCCCCGAAAACTTCGCCCGAGCGGTTTATTATCTTTATTCCTGTTACGAAAGAAGCAAAAAAACTGATTATTCCGCGGAAAACGGGCAAGCGATAAATAAGCGGCTTGTCTTTGAGCGGAGTGACTCGCTCGCTCTCAATGACTATTTCGCCCTCAGGGTTTCTGACCGCTGTAGCCATAGAAGAAGGTCCTTTCATCATCACCCCTTCCAGAACGGCCTGCCCTCCGATGTTTGAACAGTTCTTTTTCTTCATCGCGCCTCGCTAAAAATCGGATATTTTGTATTAAAAAAATGCAAGTCCGAAATAACTTGCATTCTTTGTATGGTATGCTTACTTATTTTAGACCTAATCCAAACTTTCTCTGGAATCTTTCCACTCTGCCGCCGGTATCCACTATCTTCTGTTTGCCGGTAAAGAAGGGATGGCATTGCGAGCATATTTCGACGTTGAGTGTCTGCACATTTTTAGTTGTGCCTACCTTGAATTTGGCGCCGCAACCGCAGCTTACCTCAACGATTTTGTAATTCGGATGTATTTTTTCCTTCATTTTGTCACCTCTAAGTTTGCTATGAATGCATAATCAATTATATTTAATACAATTATAATTGTCAACTGATTTTTGACACCTTTTTTCCCCTCGCGGCATAGTATACATATATGCTTGATTTCTCCAAGATCAAAAAGGCGCATTTTCTGGGTATAGGCGGCATAAGCATGAGCGCGCTTGCGTTGCTGCTTGTAAAGTTCGGCGTAAAGGTGTCGGGCGCCGACCGCACTTTCAGCGAAAAGCTGCTCGAACTGTCTGACGCAGGGGTAAAGGTCTACGTCGGCTCCCACCCCGAAGCTATCGGGGACGCCGAACTGGTAGTGTACTCCTCTGCTATTCACCCCGAATGTGAAGAACTGGAAT
>DAOSYK010000038.1:6914-9957 GCA_035381305.1 Clostridia bacterium | reverse complement strand
TGTACATGACGGGCGAGTCACTGTAGAAGTCGGGCGAGGAGTAATACTTAATTATGCCCGTGGGATTGGTCCCTACCGCAAACATTTCGGGCATCACAACTTCGTAGCCTCTCGGCGGAATTTCATTTTCGTAAACTATGACCCAAAGGGGATAAATCTGACCGTAGCAGTTGTAGAGGTATACCTGCTGTCTGCCGGGAGCGGTGAGGTCAAGTCCGATAAAGTATTTGATGGGCGGGGCGATTTCTCCGCCATAATAGCTGTAGTCGGACAGAATAAACCACGAGCTGAGCGGTTCGTAAAGGAATACCGTTCCGTCGGTATTTATGAGGATTTTGTCGTCGTCCTCGTAGTAGTTTTCGGACACATAAAGCTGCAAGTTGTCGGCGTCGTTGTAGATAAGGTCAACAGGTATCGTAAGACCGAAGACCGTAATTGTCCATTTATGCTCGCCGAAAACAAGACCGGTTGTGTCAATGATAAGGTCGCCGCTCGCGATCAATGAAGATGCGTAAAGAACAACGGCATACTCGCCGTAACTGTCTTCATAGGAGTCGTCAGCGGTGACATAACCCATTCTTCCGTCGGTATAGAAGATATAAGCGTCTCCGTAAACAAGCGTGCCGTCGTCACTGACCACAAATGTACCGCACGTAACGTCGAGAACGTCGTCGGGATCGGAATCCTCCGGAATTACATAATAGACGAAGTCTTCGAACCAGGCTTCCCTTACTCTTAAGGTAAAGGTAAATTTGCCCGCTTCAAGCGTGGAAAGACCTTGAATATAGTCCATCGTTATGTCGACGTAGGACCAGTTACTGTCGGAATACTGTATGTACAGCCTTATCGAGTCGTCCGAATTCAGACAATCAAGGACATCCTCCTCGGACGCGTATTGCTGGAACATAAAGACAGAGTCTATGTCATAATAGATTTCCCAGTAAGTAACGAGCGGTTCTTCCTCATCGAAGTAGATAATCGGTATTTCGAAACCGTAGTAAACGATGGTTCCTTCGCCGGCTTCGCTGTTGTCAAAGCCTTCGATTTCTCCGGAGTTGTACGGATTATAGTTTTCCCATAGGATATAAACGTTTCCAATAAAATGATCCGCGCCGGGATACTCTTCGAAATCGGGCTCCGAATCAAAGCGCATAAGCGTAGCAGTGGTTATGCATATCTCGTAGAGAAGGCCGTCGTCTATGCTCTTTCCGACAGCCCAGTAAATGGGGTCAGAATAGTTATAGTATGACAGCAGAATGCCTTCTTCCGGAATCTCCATGTCAATTACATTTATATTCACACAGTAGAAGAAATCGCATTCGGCAAGGTAATCGGTTATGGTCACTTTGCCGTAATTGTCGTAGCCATAATAGGGCGTATCGAAAAGTTCATAATACAGGCTGTCGTCGTTATATTCCATACTGCATTCGACAAATACGCTGTCGTCGGACAGCCTGCCCGTTTCGATATAGAAATACAAAGAGTCAGGACTTTTGGAAACATACTGATAAACAAAAGTATCGTCGGCATACAGCGCAAACAGTTCGTAATATTTCGAGGCAGTACTTACATATAAGGCGGAGTAGCCGGGTTTTATCCTCGACAGCTCTAAGGGGTAGTCGACGGGGAAATCGGGCAGAGCGGGAAGAGGAGAATCTTCCACGGGCACCGCCGGAGTATAGGGCGCAAGCTTGTAGGTTGCTTCAATGACGAGGCCTTCGGAGGCAGGGTAATAGAAGTTGTTGAAATTGCAGTAAGGCTGTCCGTTTACTTTCCAGGTATCGAGGAGGTGATTTGCGGGAATGGTTGCGCTTAGGCCGATAAGAGAGCCGACAGCATATATGCCGGTACCATCGCCGCCGATTACCGTAACTTCACAGTATCCGGGGGCAAGTTCCCACTTTGCGTAAAGTATTACATTGCGCGCGGGCATGGATGAGAAGTCGAACGCCTCGTTTTCCGCGGTAAACCAGCCCTGGAATTCGTAAAAAGGCTGTGTGCAGGCGGGCGCAGTTACCGAAGAGCCGAAAGCCGCGGTAATATCGTCGACATGGTCGCCGCCGTTGGTAACAAAGGTCAGCTTATAAGACCTTGGCGTTCTGGTGTAAACCGCAGTAAAGGTTATGTCGGCGGTAAGCGTTGCGGGAATGTCCTTATCCCAGTGGCTGAATGTATAGGTGTATTCGGCCGTTTCGTCCTTGTCGGGATCGGAGGGAACTGTTATGGACGTGCCGTAAAGCCCCGAGTTTGTCGATATCACACTGCCGTCATCGTCAAGGAAGGTGTAGACATACTGTCTGGCGGTTTCTTCAAAGTTCGCGACAAAGGAGATATCCCCCGTGATTTGCGCGGGAATTTCCTTGTCCCAGCCCGTAAAGATGTATGAGTTACTTTCGGTAGAAGGTTTTGCGGGATTGGCGGGGGGAGTGATTGCCGAACCGTAATCGACCGTTTCGGTCTTAATTACGGTATCGCCGTCTTCGTCGTAGAAGGTGTAGGTATATTTGTTTACGGCGGCGGTATACTGCGCCACAAAAGAGATATCAGACCTTATCGTCCGGGGTATTTCCTTGTCCCAGCCGCTGAAGGTGTAGGTGTACTGCACGGTGGCGGCTTTTGCGGGAGCGGCGGGAGCGATGATAGCCGAGCCGTAGTCCACGGTATCGGCCTTGAGCACCGTTGTTCCGTCTCCGTCGTAGAAGGTGTATGTAAATTTCTTAATTTCCCATTTTGCGTAAATGGTCAGGGATTCTTCAGGGAGTTTTTCAAACGTGAACGGAACTGTACATTCTTCGTCGTAAAACCATCCGCTAAAGGTGTAGCCCTCGCGTTCGGGCGGGACAGGCTCTTCGAGCAGGTCGCCTATTTTCAGCTCAAGCTCCTCAAAGTTTATTCCGTCTTTGAGGTCGAAGGTGATTTTGATGATGTCGCCCTTGTTTTCACAGGCGGTAAAAACCATTGCGGTAACAATCAGCAACAGTACAAGAATTACGGGTAATACCTTTCGCACAACTTCCCTCCCTGGAAATTTTCCTACTATATT
>DAOSYK010000038.1:0-6814 GCA_035381305.1 Clostridia bacterium | reverse complement strand
TATTCTGACCGAAACACCTTTGTTAACAGAATTCAGTAAATATAGAACGTACGTACGTAAGTATATAAAACTAAGAGATTATTATTTGTACATAAACAGCACCTTTTTGTCGAGACTGTAATATTGCGAGAACAAAAATGAAAAAACCTGTTTGGCATTGACGGGCTGTAACCAAAACCGGGAAGAAGAGTAATATATTTATTTGCCGAAAAACAGCCTCTTTTGCGATATTGACTTGCCGGTTGCATTAAGGTACAATTTAAAATATAAAAGGCTTTCGGTTTTTCCGAAAGCACGGTTAAAAGAAAGAATATGGCAGAGGAGGGATTTTGAAAATGTCCTGCTATTACGTAATCGGAATCAGAGTGGACAATCGTGTGGATAACGCGTTAAAAATTCAGGAAACGCTCACAAAAAACGGCTGCATAATTAAGACCCGCTTAGGTCTTCACGACGTCAGCGAAACCTCGTGCGCAAACGACGGGTTGATCTTGCTTCAGCCCTGCGGCGAGAGAGAAGAGATTGAGAAACTGGTCGCCGACCTCAACGGTATCGGCGGAGTGCGCGCAAAACTAATCGATCTTAACTGAGCGCATTTTGTTCCGAAAATCAAAAAAACCTCCCGATTTCTTTCGGGAGGTTTTTATTTTAGACAAGTGCGGTTTTTGCCTCCATATCGGTATTCCTTTATTGTTTCAGTCGGATTACGCTTCTATTACATTATGGACAAATATTTTTTTGCTATCTATTATCCCGCCGCCTATTCTATCGGTGGTGTAGCTTATCGATTTTGATTCCTTGGGTCCCAGGGTGACCTGCTCTTTGTGAGTTACTGTCTTCATTGTAAATACGTCGCCCCGCCTGTAACTGCAGACCACTTCAAAGGTGAGCGTTGTGTCCGTTGTGTTTTCCACAATGCAGGAGAATCTTATTGTTTTGTATGTGCCGTTTAAACCCGTACCCTCAGTTTCGTTTTCGATAAACTTCGGATCGCTTAGTTTTATACCGTCGACCACGACGTCTTTCTTCCCGCAGCCCGCAAGGGTCAATATGGTCAGAACGATCAGGACAAACGCAAAAACCGTATAAGTTTTTTTCATGGCGATACCCCCTTTAAGCGGGTGACGAATTCTGATATTTTTGCAACACCCCGCCCATCTAACAGTAACGCAAATAATCGGTTTAGTCAACAGACGGCTTTGGTCTCAGTGGAAGAATTATCCTGTTAAACGGCAGATAAAACGTGTTGACATTTAAGAAAATATTGCATATAATATCTATCGAGAACAAATGTTCACGATAGAAAGAGGTAGAATATGCGTAGCAAGGACGAAAGCAAAATGAACAGGATAGCGGAATACATCGACGAGGTGTATTTTACCGCCAATACCGTGCCCACGATGCAGGAAATCGCCGACCATATGAATATGACCAAAAGCAACGTCAGCAGCTATATTCGTGAGATGGCAGAAAGGGGCATGGTCACGGTCAAAGAAGGCTGGCGCGGGGTTTGCACGGCGAAAATGTCCAAGACCCTTTCCGATATACGCCGCGTTCCCGTAGTCGGGGAAATCGCCTGCGGCACGCCCATTCTTGCCGAGCAGAACATCGGGTCATACCTCACCATATCGGCCTCATTCTTAGGCGCGGGCAGCTTTTTTGCCCTCAGGGCGAAAGGCGACAGTATGATAAATGCCGATATTGACGACGGCGATTTTGTCATCGTAAGACAGCAGAACACCGCCGAGGACGGGCAGATAATCGTTGCGCTTATTGACGGATGCGCCACGTTGAAACGCTTTTTTAAGGACAACAAAAAACATATGGTGCGTTTGCACCCCGAAAACGACGAAATGGAAGATATGTATTTTTCGAGCGTGGACATTCAGGGCGTAGTTAAAAAGGTAATAAAGGATGTTCGGTAATACCTATGGAAGCAAAGCAGAGGACATATTATTGCATAGACATGAAATCATTCTTTGCTTCGGTCGAGTGCGCCGAACGGGGGCTCAATCCTTTTGAGACCAACCTTGTCGTCGCCGACGAGTCGCGGGGCAGGGGCGCGTTATGCCTTGCGGTTACTCCCAAGATGAAATCCCTCGGCGTTAAAAACCGCTGCCGTATCTTCGAGATACCCAAAGATATTGAGTACATTGTCGCAAAGCCCAGGATGAAAAAATATATCGACTACGCCGCCGATATATACGAAATTTACCTGAAATATATAAGGCCCGAGGAAATACACGTATATTCCATAGACGAGGACTTTATTGACGCGACCGACTATCTCAGATTGTACAAGCTGGACGCAAAACAGTTTGCCAAAAAGCTGATAAACGAGATTGCCGATACTCTCCATATACCTGCGACGGCGGGAATAGGCACCAACCTCTATCTTGCAAAGATAGCTCTTGACATTACCGCAAAAAAGGTCCCCGACCATATCGGCTATCTCGATGAAGAACTGTACCGCGAGCAGCTTTGGGATCACCGCCCCATCACCGACTTCTGGCAAGTGGCCAAGGGCACGGCAAACAGGCTTGCAAGATACGGTATTTTCGATATGAGAGGGATTGCCAACGCGCCCGAGGACTTAATCTATAAGCTGTTCGGAATAAACGCCGAAATCCTCATCGACCACGCCTGGGGGCGTGAGAGCTGCACGATGGAGGACATAAAGAATTATAAGAGCCAAACGAAATCGCTCTCGAACTCTCAAATCCTGTTTGAGGACTACTCTTTTGAAAAGGCAAAGGTAGTGATGATGGAAATGGCGCTCAACGGGTGTCAGCGTATGATGCGGGAGCACGTCATTACCAACCACGTCGGGTGTGGCGTGGGGTACAGCAAGGACCTTGCCGAGCCGACAGGCGGCGCCGTGCGAATGACCGAAACGACGGCGGTTTACTCCATTGTCGGCAAGTATATAGAAAGGATATTTGAGGAAACGACCCATAAAGATGTGCCCATACGCCGCTTGTGGATATGGTTTGACGTCTGCGGCGAAGGCTGCGAAGGCTACGACCTTTTTACCAATTTCGAGGCGGTGGAAAAGGAAAAGAAAGTCGAGAGAGCCGTCCTCAACATCAAGGACAGGTTCGGCAAAAACGCGATGCTGCGGGCATTGGACCTTCAGGACGGCGCGACGGCGATAATAAGAAACAAACTTATAGGAGGACATAACGGTGAATAGGGCAAACAGAGCTGCGCAGTTTAATCCCTTTGACGCTCTTAAAGGTTTGCAGGAAGCGTTGCGGGAGAGGGAAGAGAAGTTGACCCGAGAGGAAAAGCGGGAACTATCGGAGGAGCAGCAAGCCGAACTTTCCGCGGTTTTATCACAAATCAAGCGCAACAAGACGGTCGAAATAACCTTCTATTACAACGGCCGCTACTACCGCCACAAAGGCACAGTAACCGATTTCAGCCGCGAGTACGGGTACATTGTCGTCGATAGGATATGGATTGGGATTGGGGAGATATTTAATGTGAGGGTTGTTTATTAGTTTTTTCCTACGATGAGATAATGAAACAAGTAGGCGACCAATTACCGCGATATTTGGCGTCGTGCGTTGCCCATTTGCCGCGATCGGGAAACGCCCATACCGTATTCGTCTCCAGTTCAAAATTTTCGGGTTGTAAAGGAATTTCTTTCGCCATATCAATCAAATAACCTTTCGATTATGCCGTTTTCCAAATCGGCGATACAGTACATATTATCTAAAACGTCAAATGTTTCTTCCAAATTGTGGCGAGCCGATTTCCAACCGTCAGCTCCGTCCGTAAACCACACGAAAGCAAAGCCGTCAATTTCTTTTGCCTCTAAAGCGATCGTTTTGTAACTGCGCGCGGTTTCGTTAAGTTTTGAACCTCCGCCTGTATAAAAATTTGTTTCTATTGCATATATTGTTTTGCCTTTCTTGACAACAAAATCAAAACGTTTTTCAGCTTTACCTTGATTAGAAATGCCTGATAAATCAATATCCCATTTCCTTTCGATCGCAGACAGCTTCATTTCCTTAAAATATGTCTCGCCTTTAATAAGACCTGCTTTAATAAGATAATCTTCTACAAGATTTTCCATTAAATGACCGCCACGATTTTTACGTCCGTTACTATCAAGTCCAACTTCAACGCCCGTAACATAATCGACAAGATTATTTATAACGTGATTTGCAATTAAATCAAACAAACCTGTTTTTTGCATAAACATTATGTATTCTTTCGTAGTGTAGTTAGGTTTGTTAAAGTTAAAAAGATATTCGCCGTCTCCGTCAATAACGTAAATTTCACGACCGCGAACGGCAAGTAAAATGGGAATACACTTCAACACTTGTGGATAATCGTTTATCAGTTTATTAAAATCGTGTTCTATATTTTTCGACCCGATAAGCGAGTTAAGTATATTCAATTCAACTTTTATGCTTTCTACATTACCGTAAACCTTTTCGAAGTCGACATAATAGCCATAATCGCAAATGCTCGATTTGAAAGTTTTAAGCCATTCATTAAAATCTCTTTTCATTTATTTAACTCCTACACTAAATCAACAATAATCTTGTTTCCGTCTATTCGCCATTTTGCTTTTTTGTTTACAAATATCCCATCATTAGTTAGCAACCCAAATTTTTTATAAAAATCTGTTATGCCGCCAAAATATCGCCGGGATTTATCGATATTAAGCTGTTTTTCAAAGCCATTAAAAACAACATTAAATTTTTCTTCATTTTTTGATAATTCGTTTTTGATAATTTGAGGGATAATTAGAATCCTTGCCCTTATATCATTTTTAGTTATTTCTCTTTCGACCAAGTATGATGAATTTGGTTCAATGCGAATATCGTTGTTTGGCGCGCTTTGTGTCAATGCAATAATATCTGTTTTGGAAAAAACGGGTTTATAATTAAAACCAATGCCTTTTTCAATGCGATATTGAATGAGTTGAGTACCGTCTATAGTGATAACTGGCATGTTGGGATTATCGCTCGCTTCTGCTAAAGCAGAATTAGTAAATGTGGAAGTTGTAATGAAAACATTGATATAATTGCTATTCAGAATATTCCCGTTTTTATCACGTTTAGTTGTGCCTTTTAAATCTCTGACTTCTTTAGGTTGAACTTTATTATTTCGGGCATATCTTTTTGCCTGAACATAATAATTCATGGTATCTGTTCCATTTAGGTCAAGACCTGTCTTTACACAAGTCAAATCAATCCCTTTATCTCCGATATATTGAGTTGTAACAACTTCTTCGAAACCCAAAGAATTTAAAAATGAATTTAGAAATAATTCAAATTCACGTCCTGTTGGGAAGCACGCATACAATTCGTCGATGTACTTGTTAATTTCTTCCTTTGTCAATTCAAGAATAGTCATAAATATTCCTCTCAATTGCAAATAAGCAATTCATTTATTTTGCCGCGTTTATCGCCTTTACTGTTTATTGCTCGGCTTGCCTCTACACGATTTATTTTATAGTTTTTATATAAATCGTCAAAGAAATTATCTTCTTCGTTTACGTTTTTCGGATCGGAATTGCTTAAAACTATTTTTGCGCCGCTTGAATTTACTTCGTCTATAAATCTTGCAAGCCTAATTTGTTCATCGTCGTCAAATACGTCGGAATTATAGGAAGTAAACGCTGATGTTTCAGAAATAGGGCGATACGGGGGATCGAGATACACAAACGTATCTTGATCAATAAACGATTTTGACAATGAATAGTCGCCGCATACGATAGTAACGTTTTGCAATGCTTCGTGTATATTACGCAAATTTTCTTCGTCGCAAATAGTCGGATTTTTATACGCCCCCATAGGAACGTTAAATTGTCCTTTCCTGTTTACGCGATAAAGCCCGTTAAAGCAAGTTTTATTCAAGAAAATGAATTGAGCTGCTTTCTCCGTTGCGGTTTCTGCAGTCAAGGTTGTTGAGTTAAATTTCTCGCGGATATTATAGTAAAAATATTTTCTGCCGTTTTCATCCATAGGTAAAAACAGCATTTGCATTTCGCTAAGTTTTGCAATCAAATTATCTACATCATTTTTTACGGCTTGATATGCATTTATAAGTTCAGCATTTATATCACTGATATACAATTCTTCGAAATCGTATTTTGAAAGTAAGCTGAAAAACAATGCACCACCGCCAACCATAGGTTCTGCATATTTTGTTAAAACTTTTTCGCCGTCTGTAGGAAGCAATTTTTCGATTTGTTCGATAAGTTGACTTTTTCCGCCTACCCATTTTACAAAAGGTTTAAGAATAATCGTTTTTGATTTTTCGTAACGAACAGTTCTTTTATCAATAGGTTTCTCGGCATTTGACGGAATAATCCACATATTACCGACCATCATAGCGCCTTTAATACGTTCCTCTGAACAAAGTATGGCAACTCGCCTTTGTGAAATATTCCATTTCTCCGCCGCTTCTTTAGCTGAAATATAGCTTAGCATATCCTTGCTCCTTGAAATTTTCTGTTTCTATTATATTCTAAAACGCGAACAATAGCAAGCGATTCCTTGTTGATAAATTAAAACTGTAAATGTGTTTTTTGCGTTTTGGCACTATGGCGGGTGTTTGAATAAACGAGCGGCGGCATAAACCGCCGTTTGTATGCAATCTGAAACTACAATCCATAACGGCTCTTTAACGGCTTAAAACGGCAGGCACAAAGCCCAACAAGGTAAAGAAAAAACCTAAAACGACTTGCACTTAAAGCGGTTCGTTTTAGGTTTCGATTGGTGGAGATAAGCGGGTTCGAACCGCTGGCCTCTTGAATGCCATTCAAGCGCTCTACCAACTGAGCTATACCCCC
>DAOSYK010000037.1:0-10528 GCA_035381305.1 Clostridia bacterium | reverse complement strand
GTTGTCGCCGTCGATGAATACAACGGTGAACGAGCGCAGTTTCTGATTGTATTGAGGTCTTATAATAAGGTTTTCGGTGACATTGGTAAACGGCGTATCCCAACCGGTAAACTCGTACTCGTTCTTGTCGGTCCTGTCCTTAACGGGCGGCACTGAAGGCGCGGTCGCCGAGCGTCCGTATTCCACGGTCTGGGTGGTATAATCCTCGTCGAACGCGTCCTTGAATACGACTGTATACCAACGGTCTTTTTCGGCGAACAAGGGCTTTACCGTCATATCTGACTGGACGTCCTCCAGGCTTCTGTCCCAACCGGCGAAGAGGTAGACCTTGGTATCGGTCGGCGCCTTGTAAGGAGTGAGGGTGGAACGCGCTGTCTCGCCTCTTCCTACTTCCACTTCCTCAAGCACGCTGTTGTCGCCGTTTAGGAATGTGACGATGAAGATGTTGTAAATAGCATCGAATACCGCCGTTACCACAAGGTCGCTCTTGACGCTGGAGAAGTCGGTATCCCACTCTACAAAGACGTAAGTCACTCTCGCATTGCCCGTCTTCTTCGGTGTGGGCGCAACCGCCGCCGCGCCATAGTTAACGGTCTGGGTGGTGGTCTCGTCCCCGTTTACGAAGGTGACCTTGAAGGTCTTCATTCTCGTGCTGTAATTTGCCTTGACGACAAGGTCGCTCTCCACAAACTCGAAGCTTGTATTCCAGCCCGTGAAGTAATACTCGTACGCCTCGTTGGGATGATTGGGGATGGGCACTTCGGGCGGGTTGGCGCTGTGGCCGTACTCTACTTTTTCGCTCTTCAGTATAAAGCTCTCGTCGTAGCCGTAGAATGTGACGATATAATATCTCTGGACGGCGCTAAACGTCGCCTGTATCTCCGTGTCTTCCGTGATGTTGGTGTAGGTGCCTTCCCAGCTGACAAACTTATAGGCATAATTGTCGTCGGGCGATTTGGTGGGCACGCCCGCGGGGATACTTGCGTTTTCGCCGTAAAGCACTGTCTGACGGTCGTACACTTTCCGGTCGCCGTCAAGGAATAGGACTGTGAAAGGTCTTAACGACGGCTCAAACTGAGCTTTGACCGTTATGCTTTCGGTTATGCAACTGATATCCTTGTCCCAGCCTGTAAACGTATATATAAACTGTTCGCTCGGCTCTCTGGTTACGTTTTGGGGTTCGGGCGAAGCGGTAAAGTACTCGACTGTGTATGTAGTTATCTCGCTGTCATCGTGATTTACAAACGTTACCTGATAATAGCGGTCTATCTGGGTAAACACCGCATTAATCGTAATGTCTTCGATTATGTTGTTAAAGTCTTTATCCCAGCCTGTAAACTTGTATGCGACGTTGTCGTGGGCGGCTTTTCTCGGTATTCCCAAGGGTTCTGCCGCGCTCGTGGCGTATTCTATCTGCTGGGAGTCGAAGACGTTTCCGTCGCCGTCTAAGAATATGACTTCATAGTATCTGATGCTGGCCGTGTAGGTAGCGTAAATGATGATTTCGCCTTCTATTCTCGTGTAGTCCTTGTCCCAGCCTGCGAAAGTATACTCGTACTGCGGGTCGGAGTCCCTTACGGGGGTAGTGTCGGGCGGAGTCGCGCTTCTTAAATACTCCACGGTTTCCACCTTAAGTTCGGTTCCGTCATAGTTTGCAAACGTCACCTGATAATAGCGGTCGATTTCTTCAAAGAGCGCCTTAACAGTCGTGTTTTCCGTTATGCAGTCAAACGTCTTGTCCCAGCCCGTAAACCTGTAGGCCTTGTCCTCGAGGTATTCCTTGGTCGGTATTCCGCCCGGATTATTTGCGGCTTTTCGGTAACCTATGTACTGGGTATCGAAGCGCTTGCCGTCACCGTCAAGGAAGATTACTTCATAAAGGCGTTCTTCCTCGGTATACTGCGCCGTAATAACCAGGTTTTCCTGGACTTTCTCAAATTCTTTGTCCCAGCCTGCGAACACGAAAACGGTGTCGACCGTGGCAGGCTTAGTGGGAGCAACCGAAGGCTCGAAGGCGGGTCTTAAATACTCAACCGTCTGTTCTTCGATGAGGCTTCCGTCATAGTTTACAAACTGTACTGTATACCAGCGGTTAACCTCGTCAAACAGAGGAGTAATGTTAAGATTTTCATAAATTCGTGTGTCAAAGTCAAAGTTCCAGCTTGCAAACTTGTAAGCCGTTTCTTCGTCGTAGTCCTTAATTGGTGTGCCCGCGGGCGGAGTCACTTTGTCGCCGTACTCGACGCGCGCTTCGGCAAAGAAGTCGCCGTTTCCGTCGAGGAAAGTCACCTTATACCAGCGGTCAAGCTCGTTGTAGCGGCCGTAAATCCTGGTCTCGCCCTCTATCAGGCTCTCAAAGTCGAAGTCCCATTCCTCAAAGATATAGACCTTGGTCAGCGAGGGAGCTTTTTCGGGGGTGATGCCGGCGGGCGGGGATACGGTGTCGCCGTGCCTTATCGTCGTGGTGTAAACGACGCTGTCGTATCCGTCCACAAAGTAAACCTTGTGGTAAGCTATCTCCCACTGAGCGATAAGCTCGATGTTCTTCTCAAAACCGTAAACATTTATGCTCAGGCCGTTTTCGTCGGTGTACCTGATGTACTGATAAGTTTCGTCGACGTAGTACCAGCCCGTAAACACATAGCCGTACTTCTTGGGCACGTTGAGTTCGTAATGCTTCTTGTAAAGCACGTTGGACGCCGCAATCTGATTGTTTTCGGTCGCCCCGTTATAGTTGTAGCTTACAGTGTACAGCGTGGTCAGGGTGGACGCCTTGGACAAAGCCTTGGTATAGGCGTTAACCGAGCGGGAGAATATCCTCAGCTGCGGATAGTTGTCCATGCCGTCGATGTTGTAGGTCACGCCCCAATTGTTCTTGGTGTCGTCGAAGTACATCTGATATTCGTCCGTGCCCGTGGCGTTTGTACCCGTCATAAACTTCTTGGCAAGACCCTTGACCGTTTCGCTGTCGACGGAATTTCCTACCGCTCTCTCGGGCTTGACGCGGTTTGAATAACTTCTGTACGCTCCCAGAATAGTCGTATCGTAGTAGCTGTGGAGTACAAGCCCTGTATTCAGGAAGCCCGTAATCGTGCCCACGTTGCCCGTGCCGTAAACCACGCCGATGTTATAGCTGTTGGTAATAAATCCGTCTACATAGGCGGCGATACCTCCGGTGTAGTCGTTGCCGTTAATTTCGCCGCTGTTGTATACGTTGGTTATTTGACCGTTGTTTAGCGCGGCGATACCCGCGATGTAATTTCTGCCCGTAACCTTCGCCGCATTGTAGACGTTGTTTATGGTACCTGAGTTTATTGCCGCAACTGCCGCGGTGTAGTTGTAGCCGCTGATTTCGCCCGATACCGAGAACTTAGCAACCGATCCGTCCTGACCGATGTTGCCGAATACTGCGATGTGGTTGCTGGTCGTAATCAGCTTTATTCTGAAGTTTGCGCCGTTGCCGTCGAAGTAACCGCGGAAGGCGTTTTCGGGAGTGCCGATAGGCGTAAACGGATAGCCTTCCTCGTCGTCCGAGAAGTTGAATTCGACCACGCCGTCGGCTACTTTGAAGTAAACGCCTTCATAGGTGTTGCCCGTATTGACGGTTTCGGCAAGGGCGATTATGTCGCTCTCGTTGTTTATTATGTACGGGTCGCCGAAGGTTCCCGAGCCGACAATGAAGGTGAGCCCTCTTACCGATTCGAGGGAGTCGGACTTGATTTCCTCCGATGTGCTGGTCGCAAAGACCTTGAGCTGGGGATAGAACGACCACTGATCTCTGGAAGGTGTGGGCGTAAAGCTGTGGGGGTTGGCAAAGTTCATCTGCCCGTTCTTGGTGCCTATACTGTACGCGCCTGCCATCTGTCCTCTGTAGAGGCCTTTTACCGTGCCCGTGTCGGCTATGTTGCCGATAGCTCTGACGGGTTTGATTCCCGTCGCGGGGGTATGGTTTGCGAGGCGGTTTATGTCATAATAGGAGCGGGAAACGCTTCCGCCTTCCTTATAGCCTATTATCGTGCCCGACTCGGTCACCGCACTCACGTTGCCGCCGTTATAAGCGTCTACAAGATTACCGTTAAGCAGATGTCCTATTATGCCGCCCGCGAAGTTGGAGGCAGAGATTACTTCGCCCGTATTGTAAACAATGCTTATCGAGGGCGTGGTGCCGTCGCCCTTGGACCTTTGCGCGCCCGTAATACCGCCGGCGATGGCTACGGTTGCTTTTACCCTGCCCATGTTGAACGACTGCTCGATTGCGTAGTCGTTCTCGCCCGCGATGCCGCCCGCCTGGGTCTGGCTGGTTATGTTTGCGGTGTTGTAACACCTCATTATCGTATTGAAGTTGCGGCCCGTGATACCGCCGATGTTGGTCACGCCGTCGACGTTGCCCTTGTTGTAGCAGTCGCCGATAGTGCCCGTATTCTCGCCCGCGATACCGCCGCCGTAGGTTCCCCTCATGTTGACGGCAGCGTAGTTAATCGCGTACCTTATCGAGCCTTCGTTAAAGCCCGTTATACCGCCGACGTTGTTTCCGTCGAAGCTCTTAATTGTCGCGTTGTTGGTGACGTTTTCGATTGCGCCCAGGTTTCGGCCGGCGACTGCGCCGAGATAGGACTTGCCTATCACCATACCCGACACAGAGAAGTTGAATACTTTCGCGGTGCTTCCGAGGGTATGGAAGATGCCCTGATAGTCTTCGTCCTCGTTGTCGAGGTCTACTATGAAGTTGACGCCCTGTCCGTCGATTATTCCGCCGAATCTCATTTCGTCGTCGCCTATGGGCTTGAAGTTAAGCCCGTAGAAAGACAGGTCGATAACATTTACATCGTGGGCGACTTTGAAATACTTATTCTTAAACAGATTGCCTTTTACGACGTACTCGCCGATAGTTCTCATATCGTAGCCGTCATAGATGAGGTACGGGTCGCTCTGGGTGCCGCTTCCCTCAAACTTCTTGTCGGTGACCGAAATGAGGGAGTCGTCCCTTACCGTACCCGTTTCGTGATTGCGGAAGTAGATAAGCTCGGGGAAGTAAGAAATAAAGTCATATCCTTCTTTGAGCGCCCAGATCGAAATGTCAAAGTCCATGGTGTCGGGGCCGATAGCCTCAAGTCCCGTTATCTGGTCGAGGGTAAGACCTTTTACCGTATCGGAGTCCGACATTCCGTAAACCGCGCTCGTTATTCTGAGATACGGCGCGTCGGGGAGTATACGGTCGGTTTCGGATGTGTTGTAATATACTCTGTCGAGTGTTCCGATATTTGCCGAGGCTATGCCGCCCGAATTGGACGGAGCCATGACCTGACCGGAGTGATATGCGTTGCTGATTGTGCCCGAGTTGGTGGACACAAGACCGCCCGCGTACTTATTGCCGCTGACATCTGCTGTATTATACGCTATCTGAATTGTACCCGCGTTTACACCCGCGATGCCGCCGACGTACTGTCCTTGTGTAACCACTTCGCCGTGGTTAAAGCTGTAGGAGATGTTACCTGTGCTCTGGTTTTGCCCTGTAAGACCGCCCGCGTAGTTTACCGAGCTATTCACCTTTCCGAAATTGTAGGTACCGTAAATTACGCCCGAGTTTACGCCCGCGACGCCGCCCGAGTATTCGCCCGTAGCGGTAAGCGAGCCTTTGGAATAGCTGTTTTCTATTCTGCCTTCGTTTACGCCGACAAGTCCGCCCGCCCTGCGGAATCCTTTTACGTCCGCGGCGGAGCCGACATTTTTAATTGTACCCTTGTTGTAGCCCGCAACGCTTCCGGTAAACTCGCCGCCCGTGACCGAACCTTTAATCCTGAAGTCTGAGACAGTACCGTTTTCGCCGATGTATCCAAACAAGCCTATATAGGACGACGGACTGTCAATACCCATAGTGAATACCGCGCCGTTTCCGAGGAATACGCCCTCAAACGGGTAAGTCTGGGTGCCTATCGGGTAGTATGCTATCTCTGCCGAGGAAAGGTCCATAAGGGTGCTCGAGTAGTAAACCTTGAAGTATACGCCGTTTGTATCTGCGCCCTGCTTCTGGAGCACGGCAAGCGCTTTCATATCGGCGGCGTTTATTATGCCGAAGGGCTTGGACTCGGTGCCTTCGCCGATAAATATCTTGGTCCTGACGGAATTGAGAGAATCTTCTTTAACTCTGTTTACGCCGCTCTGGACAAACACTTTGAGCTGAGGATAGAACGCGTCAAACCCGTCATTGGGCTTTAAGAGGAACAGGTCTTCCTCAAACGTCACGCCGTAAAGGTTGTCGCCGCTTATCTGGGACGTTACCACGCCCTTGACGTTTTCGGAGTCGGCGATGTTGCTTATCGATCTTACGGGTTTCCTCGTGCCGTCGTACACGGTGATTACCGTCGTGTCATAGTAGCTGTAGAAGGTGGTCGCATAGCTGTCGGTCGCGCCGATGATACCGCCCGACGAAAGGCCGTTTACTATACCTGCCGAATACGTATTGCTTATCTTACCCTGGCTGTAACCGGCTATGCCGCCGACGTAATATCCGCCCGCAGTAATTGCGCCGCGGTTGTAGCAGTACTCGATAAGGGTATTTCTTACGGTATAGCCCGCGATACCGCCGACGTAGTAATACGTTGTGGCGTTAACATTGCCTGTGTTATAGCAATTTCTTATCGTGCCCTCATTGTAGCCCGTTATGCCGCCTGCGTAGTATTCGGAGACGTTGACCGAAGCGAGGTTGTAGCAGTTTTCGATAAGTCCTCTGTTTCTTCCCGCAATACCCGCGGCAAACCTTGCGGCGCTCACGCTTCCCGATACCGACACGTTTCTGATTACTGCCTTGTTGCCCGTAAAGCCGAACAAGCCGTAGTTGTAACCCGAGGTTGTGGAGACGTTTACGATAAATCTCGCGCCGTTGCCGTCGAAATTGCCCTGGAAGTAATAGGAGCTGTTGCCGATAGGCATATAAACAAAGTCATTTGTGGTAAGGTCAATCTCGGTAACGCCGTCTGCTACTTTGAAGAAATTGCCTTCGAGCATCTTGCCCGAAGTGACGAGGTCGGAGATTGCCTTCATGTCAAAGTTCGTGCGTATAATGTACGGGTTGTTTTCGCTGCCGTCGCCCTCGGTAAACCTGTTTACGGTGACCGAGTTTTTGGAGTTGGTCTTGACCTTGCTCATGGAATGGGTGGCGAAATACTTAATCTGGGGATAGTATGTATCAAAGCCAAACGGCGCCAAGGGCGTCCACACGTCTTTGTCGAGGTTCATCTGGCTCTCGCCCGCGCCGAGGGTGCCCGTCGTCATGCTTTGGAGTATCCTGCCGCAGACGTTATCGGTATCGGCAACGTTGGCTACTGCCGCAACGGGTTTAAGGGCGGGGTCTATGTCGTGGATTTCCACTGTGGTTTTGTTATAGAAGAGATAGCTGAGTTTATAAGTGCCGCTCTGATAGCCGACCACGCCGCCGGCGTTTTCTCCCGCGCTTATCTTGGCGGCTGCATAACCCTGGCTGATTTCGCCGATGTAGTTGTAACCTACAAGTCCGCCGGCGCAATCCATTTCGGCGGAAACGTCGCCAATATAGTAGGTATTGCGCAAATAGCCCGAATTGTAGCCGAGTATGCCGCCCGCGTTGTTGGTGCCCTGCACCTTTGCAAGGCTGTATACGTTGTAAACCGTGCCCGCGCTGTAGCCTGCCACCGAGCCGACATTGTTTGCGCCTTTCACCTGACCCGTGACCGACAGGTTGTAAACCACGGCGTTTTCGCCGAGGTAGCCGAACAAGCCTGCATAGTCGCCCGTGTCGAGTTCTATACGGAAGTTGACGCCGTTGCCGTTGAACAAGCCGTCAAAGATCTTGCCCGCCGTGCCTACAGGTTCATACTCGTAGTAAGTCAAGTCAAATTCCTGCGCGCTCTGCCTTACGCTGAAATATATTCCCGTAAAGGCGTTGCCCAAGGAGACAAGCTCGGACAGCTTCATCATATCGTTTTCGTTGAGTATGATGTAAGGGGCCATTTCTTCGCCTTTTCCTGCGAAAATGTAGGAGCGGACGGAGTTAAGCGAATCGTTCTTAATTAACGCCGTTTCGTTTTCGGCAAACACCTTAAGCTGGGGATAATACGCGTCAATGCCGTTGTTGGACTTAAGCACCCATGCGTCATTGTCAAGCCTTAATAATTGTCCCGTCGAGTCTTCGCTTTCGGGAGTGTAAATTATGCCCGAGCCTGTCATGTATCCCTTTTCTGTGCCCTTGAGGATTGCGGTGTCAAGTTTGTTCGCGACCGCTCTTATGGGCTTGTAGGAAGCGGAATACACGTCGGCGTCGATTATGGTCTTGTCATAGTAGCAGTTGGATTCGGCGCTGTTGTCGCCCCTGCCCACGATACCGCCTGTGTAAGACTGGCTTATGCCCCTTACCGTGCCCGCGCTGTAACCGTTGTCAAGGTAGCTGTTGGCAAGACTGCCGACAAGGCCGCCCACGTAGTTGCTGGTACCGCTTACGTTGTTGGTGTTGTAGCAGAACGCTATATTGGTCTTTGCTTCGACGCGTCCGACCACGCCGCCGACTTGGGATACACCCGAAATCACGCCGAAGTTATATACGTATTTAACTGCGGCAAGGTTGTTGGCAAATCCCACGACGCCGCCGATGCAGTTGCCCGTGCCGGTAACGTCGGCTAAGTTGTAGCTATTGAGCAACTGCGACGTGTAGATATATCCCGCTACGCCGCCCACGTTGGTGTTGCCCGTGACGACCGCCTTATTGATGACGCGGTCAATGGTCGCGCTGCTCGCGTTGGCGACGACGCCGCCCGAGTTGGAGCCGCCCGCCACCCTGCCGGTTACCGTGAGGTTCTTTACCACCGCGCCCGCGCCGATATAGCTGAAGAGCCCGGAGTTGTTGGCGTTACTCGTTATGTTAAGCTCAAATTCGGCGCCGTTTCCGTCGAATATGCCGCGGAAGTTGTACGCGCTCGAGCCTATTGGTCGGAAGTTCAATGACGAGTCAGTGAGGTCGAACTTTGTCACGCCGTCGGCAACCTTGAAATACATACCCGTGAGGTTTTCCTCATAGCTGACGTCGGACAAGAGTTTCATGTCGTCTTCATGTCTTAATATGTAGGGGTCGCTCGCGGTGCCGCTGCCTACAGTAAAGCGGATAACCCTTACCGACCTGTTGGACTGCTGCGCAATCGCGCTGTTTATATTGGAGGCAAAAGCCTTTATCTGCGGATAGTAGTCATAAAGTCCCGTGCTCGCCGTCTCCGTCCAAGTCGCTGTGTTAAATCCCAGTCCGCCGAGGATGTTTTTGCCTCGGATAAGTTCGCTCTCCTTGCCCGTGACTGTGCTTGTGTCGCTGACGTTGCTTACCGCGCGGGAAGGCTTGTTGCCCTGTGAGGGACTGAAGTAATAAATGAGCGTGAAGTCATAGTATGCCTTGCTGAATGTTCCGCCGTCGGAGTATCCTGCTACGCCGCCTATCTTATCGTCCGCGAGAACGAGCGCGCCGTTGTAAACATCATTTATCGCGCCGGAATTTAGTCCCGCGATACCGCCCGCGTACTCGCCGCTCGCCTCTATATTGCCTCTGTTGTAGCCGATGCTGATCGTGCCTGTGTTGCTGCCCGCGATGCCGCCGACATATGACGCGCCTTTTACGTTGGCCGTGTTGTAGACATTGGTCAGCTGTCCTTCATTAATACCCGCAACGCCGCCCACGTAATTACCGCCCGTCACGCTTCCCGAAACGGACAAGTTGGTGACAGAACCCTTGGGGCCTATATATCCGAAAAGACCTACGCAGTTTGCTTCGCCGCTGATGTTGATGACAAAGTTTGCGAAGTTGCCGTCGATATTGCCGTTAAAGGGCATGCCCTCTTTGCCTATTCCGATAAAGCCGGGAGTGGACGCAAGATTGAACTGCGATACGGTGGACGAAACAAGATAATATGTATCCGACGCGTCGTACTCGGCATTGATGGAATTTGCGACAATGAGTACATCGGATAATGTATAGAGAATATACGGGCTTGCCTTGGTGCCTTCACCCGTAAACGGTATGGTTCTTACGTAAAGTTTGGACTCGTTTACAACTCTTGTGTTGGAGCATCCTGAGAAGGTCTTCAACTGAGGATAGAACGCCCACCTGCCGTCGTTGTCGCAGAAGGTCCAGATAGTATTGCTGAAACTGTAGGAGCTTAAGCCGCTCTGAATCATCGCCGCCTTGGTAAGTGACCTTACAAGGCTGTTATCGACCGAGGGTCCGTAAGCGCGGGTAGGCTTATATCTTCCCGACGGCGGGGTAAAGCTCTCCATTACCGAAATATCGTAATAGAGGTACTGCCTTGTGTTGCCGCTGCCTGCGCCGTAACCTATGACTGCGCCGACGTATCCGGAACTCGTTGAGGCAACGGTCGAGGCGTTATAACCATAACTTACCGTATTGTAATAGGTGGAACTATTGCCGTTGGTGTAGCCGACAATACCGCCTGTATAATCTGAGCCGCTTATCGCACCCACGTTATAGGTGTAGTTTACGCTTCCTTTGTTTATATAG
>DAOSYK010000036.1:0-11324 GCA_035381305.1 Clostridia bacterium | reverse complement strand
TATTTATTACTACAGAAATGTAGCGGCAGGTTCTAAGTATAAGGGTTTATACAAAATTGATATGACATCCTCAGAGCCTCAAGGAACATTAGTTACTGATTTAGATGACGGTGATACAAGTTTCTATATGTCCAGCGCCGTCGCAATTGGTCAGAAAGTATATTTCTTGGACGTTTGGCAAGTTAAGAACAGTATTCCTACACCTCAAAGCACAGCAAGCTTATGTGTTCTGGATTTAACAGATAATACAGTCACTGTTCTTGCAGAGTAAATTTGAAACATATTAGGCAGTCATAATTATTAAGACTGCCTAATAACATTTTGTAATTACAGTCATTAAATGAAATAAGATAGTTTCAAGATAATCAAGATAATGACGGAATAACAATAATTGAAATTTTAGTTAATAAAAATAAAGAAGACCCCTAAAGTCTCTTTTATGGGACACTTTATGTCCACAAATGTGATATAATATGAATATTAATAGTAATTGAGGTGGAGAATGAAAGAAATTGAGTATGACGGAATTACCTATCTATATTTTGATGGTAATTTTGTGGAAAAAGATTCCTATATTATTCCAACTGAAAACATATTAAAAGAAGTTACAAAGAAGTATTATTCCCAAATAGATTATAGTGATTATAGCGATGATAAGTTAAGAAAGTTTATAAAAGAGACAAAATCAAATTTAGCTTATGATACAGCTTTACAGGCAAGCTTATTATATTATGAAAGACATAAACAGCATTCAAGAGAAATACGGTACATACTTCCTGTTATAACCGCTCTTTACAGGAAGATGCAAAGGCCCGAAGAAGTAATAAGAATAAACAAAGAGGCTTATGATATATGCGGAAAGAGTGTGTTTTCTGTGCCACTTTATACTTCGATAGCGGCGGCATATTGCGATTTGGAGGAATATGAAAAAGCCAGACAGTTTTGCGATATAGCTTATGCAGAGCAAGGCGGAGGAATTGGAATTAAGACGGAATTAAGTCTTGTATATCAAAGAATTGAAAAAGAAATGAATGTCCTTGACACCCTTGGCAGAGAAAACACGGAAATCTACAAGCGATGTTATAGACCTAATATAGGAGAAAAAAGTAATGAAAAATAAGAATGCACTTGTTCAGGCAATGATGGATGTTGAATATTATCCTCCGTCAGAACTTTTAAAAATGAATATTGATATTACTGAAGCGCAAAGCTTCCCTATCGAGAAAGCGGCTACATTGGGTGTAGCTTTTCGACCCTTGACACAGCTTGTAAGCTATGCTAGAGGTGCCGGAAAAAGTGGTTTGTACTATGTTAATACAAAGGGAAAGACTATGTTTACCAGTAAAAGTGACGGTCAATTTATTGGTACTCTTAAAGCAGCCGATGGTGGCGTTGGCGGTGGTCTTGCCAGAATGAAGCAGATTCCAATTGATCCAACTATGCTTTGTATGGCAGTAGCTATTATGACGATTGAAAAAAAACTAGACGCTATTCATGAAACGCAAAAAGAGATACTAGCCTTTTTAGAATTGAAAGAGGAAGCAAAGCTCAAGGGTAACCTTAATGCTTTAGCCGATGTTTTGAACAATTATAAATATAATTGGGACAATGATAAGTACAAAGACCATAAGCATATGCGTGTCAAGCATTATATCCGTTATATGGACGACATGCTGCTTTTCGTACAAGACAAAAACACGGCAACAAAGTGCTATAACAAAGCCTGCGAGGTCATACATTCCAACAACCTGATTGTAAACCCAAAATCACAAATCATACCAATTAATAACGGCTTCAATTTTCTTGGCTGGCATTTTTTCTACTCACATACAGGCAAAATTATCCAAACTATTAAGAATGCCACCAAAAAAAGAATAATTTCAAATTGCAAAAGATACAAAACTCAACCAAACAATATGAAAATGCGTACGAGAAAGCAAGCCGTTTTGCAAAGCTATATTGGATACCTATCTCAATGTAATACATATATTTTTACCCGCAAGGTAGCACAAATGTTATGTTAAAAAGCTATACCCTCCAAAACATTATTATTCATTAATACTGGATTTGAGAGATAAAATGCAAAATGGGGGAATTTACTATGTATTTCAAATGTAAATTTTTTGGGTATTCATCTGATTTACTGTATGTTTTTAGGGTATATCTTGGTAAATATGTCAATTTTATAGGGTACTGTTTAATTAAGTTTAATAATCTTGAATTTAAATCTTGATTAAAACTTGATTTTGCGGGGTAATCAAGATTGCCACCAACAGAACAATAAGTAGGAAAACCAAAAGTAAGAAATACACTAAGTTCAAATCCCGTAAGGTATAGTGCAAGATAGACGAACAACCAAAAGTAAGAATATTCGATAGAAAAGAAAAAAGCCCTATCAAACATGTGATAAAACAGGGCTTTTTTGCAAATAAAAACACGGCGTAAGTACTGCCTTGACGCCGTGTGTCTATGGTGGGCAATAAGGGACTCGAACCCCTGACTTCTTCCATGTGACGGAAGCACTCTACCAGCTGAGTCAATTGCCCGTTTGCGATGTAAATATTATACTCTCCATACGTCCGATTGTAAAGTATTTAATTAAGCTTTTTTTGGTGATAGTTCGGGTTAAATCAATTGCTTCTCGTATATCTATAATAATGATATATATAAACATCAACTATTTTTATACTAAAGTATAGCCCCCTATTCATAATATTACGGGCTTAATATCGAATAATATAAATTAGGTTTGAATTTTTAAAGGAATAGTGTTTTTCGACCATGCCGTAAAATTTACGTTTACTAAAGAAAAGTTCAGAAAATATAACGTTTACTAAAGACTGTTGCACAGGATGCAACAGCTTTTCACGTTTCGTATTGATTAATCAGTCCATAAAGAATAAAATTAAGTTGAAAACACATGCGTTAATAATTTGTATTTTTTAGTTGAAAGAATATTTTTCGGAGGTAAAAATGAAGTTAACAGGCGGGGAAATTATTGTAAAATCATTGGTCAGAAACGGAGTTCCTTACATTCTCGGCATACCTGGACACGGCGTGCTGGGACTTTTTGACGCAATTGGCAAGGAAGAAGCCGCGGGAAACATCAAGTACATACAGGTAAAGCACGAGCAGGCGGCTACGGCGATTGCCGACGGATATTTCAGAGTTACGGGAAAGCCTCTCGCGTCCTTTTCGTCCATTGGCCCCGGCACACTTAATACTTCTATCGGGCTTGCCACCGCTTATGTCGATTCTACGGCGTTTATACAGCTTTGCGGTGACACTCACACCAATATGAAAGGCGTCGGAGTACTTCAGGAAATCGAAAGATACGCCGACAGCAACATTATAAGGAGCCTTGAGCCTCTCGCTAAGAGAAGCTGGCGCGCCGAAACGGTGAGGCAGATTCCCAGAATCATGGAAAGAGCGTTTGACCTCATGACCAACGGCAGAAGCGGACCGTGCGTGGTCACCTTGCCCATGGATGTGCAGTCTGCCGCGATTGATATTGATTTACCGGGAAAAGCCAAACAGAAGGCATACGATCTCCCCTCACCCACTGAGGAAAGCCTCACGGCTGCAATAGAGCTTATGAAAACCGCAAAAAGGCCTGTCATCCTTGCGGGCGGCGGAGCTTTGAGAGCAAAGTGCGCCGACAAGATAGTCGCTTTGGCCGAAAAATGGGGCGCGGGCATTGTTACAACCCTCGCCGGTAAAGGCGCCGTTTCCGAAACTCATTCACAGTATTGTTTCCATACAGGCTCCAAGGGCACTCCCATCGGACTTAATATATGCCGCTCTGCTGACGTAATACTTGCAATCGGTACACGTTTTGCCGATGAAACGACCTGCTCATACCGCAAGGGTATCAGTTTCAACTTCCCCGACACAAAGCTTATTCATGTAGATATAGACGCCGCCGAAATCGGCAAAAACTACGCTGCCGATGTAGGAATAGTAGCCGACTTGGGCAAAACAGTCGACGCCCTGTTAAATCAGCTGAACGGTTACAACATTAATAAGGAATATCTTGAAGAAATAAGAGTATTGCGCGCCGTCTGGGCGAACTACCTCGGCGATGTGCGAAGCGCAAAGACCGATAAACCGACCATATCCCAGATTGTAGGCGCATTAAATGAGATTTTACCCGAGGACGCTATTATCTCCACCTCTTCGGGTAACACTCAGGCGCAATTCTTCCAGGAGTACTGCTTTGCAAAACCTTATTGCAACCTGACTACAGGCGGGTTTTCCACCATGGGCTGGGCTATCCCCGCGGCAATGGGCGCAAAGCTCGCAAAGCCCGAATCTCCTGTTATCGCCCTGCTCGGCGACGGAGACTTTATGATGATAATGCAGGAATTGTCCACTATGGCGCAATACGATATACCTGTTATCATCTTAATGGCCAACAACAGCGGCTGGA
The DNA here is from genome assembly GCA_035381305.1 of Clostridia bacterium. Lineage (GTDB taxonomy): Bacteria > Bacillota > Clostridia > Christensenellales > DTU072 > CAG-1782. The sequence goes on along the minus strand of DAOSYK010000036.1, from coordinate 6,895 downwards.
TGGCAATAAAGGACCTCCAGAGCGACGTACTCGGACAAGACCACGCGTTCGGCAACGACTTTTTGCGCGGCGAAGAGGTCTACAGCCCCGATTTCTACTCTATTGCAAAAGGTTTTGGGATAGACTCTTATAAGCCGCAGACGATAGAAGAATTGAAAACCGCAATTAGCGACGCCATCGTCAGGAACAAACCCGCGATGATAACAATCGACGTGACAAGAGAATATCCATACAGCGGCGGAAAGGCATTCGGCTGGTGGGACGTGCCCATTCCCGAATATTTTGCCGAAAAGCGCGCGGTATATGAAAAATCGATAAAGGAAGAGACAGTCTGAGGCAGTTTACTGCGACCAATAAAGGGGTGAATTATGGAAAAAATGAGATTTGTGCTGGTTGGGTGCGGAAGAATCGCCACTCTCCACGTCGCAGGTTATAAAGACCGCGATGACGCCGAGTTATACGGGGTCTATGACAAGAGCAGGCAAACTGCCGAAAAGTTTGCCGCCGAGCACGATATTCCCGTAGTTTATGACAGCTATGAGGACGTATTGGCCGACCCCACGGTAACCGGAGTGGAGATACTTGTGCCGCACCACTTGCATTGTGAGATGACCATTAAGGCATGCGAAGCGAAAAAGCACGTTTCGGTGCAAAAGCCTATGGCGCTCAACCTTGAAGAATGCGACAAAATGATTGCCGCCGCCAAAAAGAATAACGTAAAACTCAAGGTTTTTGAGAATTTCGTTCACTATCCACCCTATCTATTCATTAAAGACCTTATTGCAAAAGGCGAGATCGGCGAGATAGTCGGCATAAGGTACAAGATGAACAACGGCGGTCTTCTCTCCTGCAATATACCCGCAAGCAAGATAATGTCAAAAGGAGCGAATGCCGAAAACGAGCTTGAGCCAACTGGCTGGAAGGTCAATACGCTGTCCTGGACCTGGCGCCTTAACGACACGTTGGCGGGCGGCGGACCTGTGGTGTTCGACGATGGATACCATAAGTTTTCTCTCTTTCTCGATATCGGCGGGAGCGTGGAAAAGGTCAAGGCGTGGATTGACGAAACCCCTATACTTGGCGGGTGTTGTCAGGACTGCCCCGCAGTTGTCATGTGGAAATACCGCGACAAAAAGGTATACGGCGTATGGGACATAACCTCATCCGATTCCCTCTACATCAAGAGCAAGTATTATACCTGCGACGAGAGGATGGAAATAACGGGCAGCCGCGGCATTATCTGGCTCACCCGTTGCACCGCCGAAATGCTTTCCGATATCGCGCCCGTCGTACTCTACAAGGACGGCAAAATAACCGAATACTGGGACTTCCCTCACGACTGGCAGGACTCCTTTATTTACTCCACCCACGACTTTATCGATGCGATCAAAGAGGACAGAGAACCTGTTTTGTCGGGAGAAAGAGGTCGCGAGGTGTTGCAATTTGCCCTTGCCGCGATAGAGTCGGCGCGGCTTAATAAGGAAGTATGCATAGACGCCTATGAGGACAAGCCCCTTCAGAAGAAAAAGAGCTTTATTAAAATTCTTCTTGCAAGAAGAAAAAAATAAGGAGAAGATTATGAGAATCGCAGTAATAAACGAAGTGTCCGCAAGGGATAAAAATCCTTATATAATAAGCGCAATCAAAAAATGCGGGTATGAACCTGTTAATATCGGCATGACCGAAAAAGACCCGCCCGAAAACGGTCTCACCTATATACATACGGGGCTTATGGCGGCGATTTTGCTTAACCTTAACGCAGTCGACATGGTTGTGGGCGGATGCGGCACGGGACAAGGATTTCTTATCTCGGTTATGCAATATCCCAATGTCTTTTGCGGACTCATCGAATCGCCTCTTGACGCGTGGCTGTTCAGCCAGATAAACGGCGGCAACTGCATTTCTCTCCCCCTCAACAAAGGCTTCGGCTGGGCGGGAGACAAAAATCTCGAGTACGTATTTGAAAAGCTGTTTGTCGACCCGCAGGGACAAGGGTATCCTGCTGAGCGCAGCGAAAGCCAGAAGCAAAGCCGCCTCACGTTGCACTCTATTTCTCAAAAAGCCCATAAGGATATGAAAGAAATTTTGCGTGATATAGACGCCGATATAACAAAGAGAATATTTACTCACAAACCTTTTGCTGATCTGATAACGGGGAAATGTGAAAATGAGGATCTGCAAAAATTCATTGAGGCAACTTACCTTGGGAGGTGATGATGAGCCAGGCTTTGGAAAAGGGTATCGCCGTTCTGGAATTTATTTCAGGGCGGCGTGCATGCACGGTTACCGAAATCGCAAACGCTCTCGGGATGAACAAGAGCACGGTTTCGCGAATCATAAAAACCTTTGTGCAAAGGGATATGGTGGAGATTAACCGCAAAAGCGGAATGTACACTATAGGCCCTGCCATACTCCAGATGTCCACAAACTATTACAAAAGCAGGAACATCCTTGGCAACATCAAGGCGGTTATGGAATCGCTTTGCCGCCAGCTTGGCGAATCGGTTCACCTCTGCGCGCTGAGTAATGACGGCGCCGTCATCCTGGAACAGGCCGAATCATCCAATCGGCTGGTTGTCAACGCAAAAATCGGCAACCGCGAGCCGCTCTATGCTTCGGCCGTAGGAAAATGTCTGCTTGCGTTTGCGGGCGACGCCGAAAGAGAACTGATGCTCAAGAGCATAGTATATGAAAAATATACTTCCAACACAATTGACAGCGAGGAAAAGCTCATAAGGGAGCTGAACGCCATAAGAGAAAACGGCTATGCCGTGGACGACAACGAGCTAACTCCCGAAATAAGGTGCGTCGCAGTGCCGATAGTCGGAAAGAAGTACCTGTACTCTATTGGTGTGTCGGGCGCAAACAGCCACATGACCAAAGAGAAAACCGAGTTTATCATTAAGAAATTGATTGAAGCGGTCAGGCCGTTGACGGAGGCGTTATGAAAAACAAAGTTTTAAGCAAATTGGGATATGCTTCGGGCGACATTTACGGCGGCGGAGCATTTCTTATTTTTTCCTTATTCTACATGAATTTTCTCGTGCTGGTCGAGGGCTTACCCGTTCTCGCCGCCACGTTGATAATTCTTATCGGCAAAATATGGGACGCCGTGACCGACCCCGTTATGGGCAGATTATCTGACAGAACCCGCAGCAAACTCGGCCGCAGGCGTCTGTATTTCCTTGCAGGCATTGTTCCCGTATTTTTGTCCTTTGTCATGCTGTTTTATTCCTTCGGATTGCAGAATGTTACGGCGAAAATAGTATATTACACTTTCGCCTATATGTTCTTTGGCACTGCCTTTACCATAGTCATGGTGCCGTACAACGCCATTCTGTCCGACATGACCGACGACTATAACGAAAGGACGTCCTACACCACTATCAGAATGTGCTTCAGCGGCGGAACAAGCATCCTTGCCGCCGTCATTCCGAGCATCATTATTAACGGCGTGGGCGGCATCAGTATAGGACCCGCACAGAAAAACGGCTATCTCGTTATGGCGATAGTTTTCGGCGTACTTTTCGGTCTGTGCTGGCTGTTCACTTTTTTGGGGACAAAAGAAAAAGAATTGCCCCCTGCCATCGAAAAAATCACGCTCAAAGAATGGTTCAGCGTGTTCAAGCTGAAGCCGTACCGAAACTTTCTCGGGATATTCCTGTTTTTCCAAATAACAGTTGACCTCACTTTAGCGCTGTTTATCTTCTACATCGACATTGTTGTTCTGCAATACAAGAATTACACTCTCGTTATGGGCGTATTGCTGGTAAGCCAGTTGATTTTCATGATAATCAACGGCGAAATCGCCAAGAGAAAGAGTAAAGTGTTTCCGCTCTATATCGGCTTGCCTGTATGGATAGTAATCGCGCTGATGTTTATGTTTATCAATTCGACAACTCCGATAATCGTTATCTGCATTTTCGCGGCGCTGATTGGTTACGGCGCCGCCGCAGGGAACCTCGCCACGTGGTCAATGTTGTCAGACATCTATGACATCGACGAATGCGTGACTGCCCGCCGCAGAGAAGGCGTCTATTCGGGGCTGACGACATTTTTACGAAAATTCACGTCGGGCATATCGGTATTTATCCTGGGCGTCGGTCTCCAAGCAATCGGGTTTGACCAGAACGAGTACAATATCCTGAAGAGCACAGTCGCCGACTTCGATCCCGCGACATACGCGCGCTCCGATATGGTTGTGGGCATAAAATGGATGTTCATTGCCATACCTGTTTTATTGCTCGCCTTCTGTCTTGTCTTTGCCGCCGCCAACAAGATCAACAAAAAACGTTTCGAAGCGGTGATTAAAGCCCTTAATGACTTACGGGAAACAGGCGAAATAACTACGCTTAACCCCGAAGAGATCGCCGACGTCGAAATCGCCGCCGGCGTATCTAAGGACAAGCTGTGGAATAAATAAATATACATAACAAATATAAAACGGCGCAGTACTATACTGCGCCGTTTTGTTTTACTCTTATTCAAAAAAGTTATTTCAAAAACTCTTCCACCCTCTTTCTCCACGCGCGGATTACGGCTATGTCGTATTTTTCGGGGATATCCAGCGCAGCGGCTTTTGCTTTCCTGGCGGTCGCGCCCGCTCCTGCGAGCTTAAACAGACTTACAGGGCGCAAAAAGCCTCTTCTTAACTTTTCCATGATGTCGGAAAAACTTAACTTAAGTTCTTTATCCGACGTTCCCGCGCCGAGTTCTTTTTCGGTCAACACCTTTCTTTCGAAGAGGAAATTAAGCGCGTCGACCGAGTAACCGAGAAGGCAATTCTTCATAACGCAAACGCTTGCCATTTTTGCGCCGATTTCCTTATAGTATTTTTTCTGATACTCCCAAAGCGCTTCGGCGTTAAGCTCCTTGCGGTTTTCGACCGCCTCAATGACCGTTTCGGCAAGTAATTTGCCGGCGGTTACGGCGTTGGTAATTCCCGAGCCGTTAAGCGGATACGGCATCGACGCCGAATCTCCTACCGCGGCATAGTGGTCGCCAATAAACAACGTCAAAGTGGACTTAAGCGGTATATCCTTAATCTGTCCGCCCCGCAAGACGGTAGTTCCGAGAGCAGGCTGTGCCTTGCGTAATTCGGCAAGGACACTTTCCACTTTGTCTTTATCCAGCGGCTCTACGCTTCCGATAAGCACGTCGGCCATGCCGTCGGTCACCTTGAACCACGCTATTCCCGGAAGATTGCAGAACTTGAAATAGACGTTAAAACGTTCGGGATTGACAATCTTTTCTCCCTCAATAAGGTTAAAATACCCGCGGAAGGCGTGAAAAACGTCTCCCTCTGAAAATGCCGAATTTATCCCGTAGCTTTCGGGAAGTAACTCGCGCACAGGAGAATACATTCCCGCGGCGTCAATAACAAGATCTGCCTTTATCTCCTCTCCGCACACGATAAGTCCGGCTATTTTGCCGTTAACGATCAGTGGTCCGTTCACCTTTTTTTCATAATGGATTTTTACGCCTTTTGATACGGCATTATCGATGAGATAGTCGTAAAGCGTTTTGCGATCCACTTCAAGGTCAACTTTCTCACGGGGCGTTTCGGGAACAATGACTTCTATCCCTAAGGACGGCGGATAAAAAATATTGTCCTTGCGGTAAGCAATATCTTCGGGATTTACCTTTATCCCCGCAAGTGCAAAGGTATAATTTTTTATGGTGTCATGCCAATCATATCCAAGATTTTCCCTTTTTTCCTTCTCAAAAACCTCGACATCAAAGCCTTTTTCGGCAAGATACGCGCCTGTGACAAGTCCGCCGTGCCCGGCTCCCGCAATCAGTATCTTTTTGCCCATAATTCTACTCCCTACTTTATATTGCCGTCCAAAAACTCAATCATATCAGCGAGCACTATTTCCTTCTCGGTATCGGAAGTTATTTCGTGCCGCATATCCTCATAGATTTTCATTTTTACGTTTAGCCCGAGTTCCTTATAGGCGTTGTAAAGCTTTTTCACCTTCTTTCCCATTCCGCCCAGAGGGTCAAGCGAACCGCTCATTATGAAAATAGGAAGATTTTTGGGTATCTTGGCCATTGCCTTTTTGGTATAAACCGAGTGCAGTCCCCTCATCATAGAATAATAAAAGCCGTGGGACATGATGAAATTGCAATACGGATCGTTGTTATATAATGCTACCTTTTCCTTGTCGCGATTGAGCCACGCATTGGCAATCCCCTCGTTTTCAAACGGCTTATTGTTGGCTCTGAAGGTCATATTGAAGAGCATTTCGTTGGGTTCATCCATCTTGTAACGCAATCTCTGAACAGCCGTCAGCAATCTGCCCATTTCGATCTTTAATCCGCCCATGTGCGCCGAGCCCGAAAGAATGAGCCCGTCAACCGGACTTCCGTCCTTTGTTATGTAAGATTGCATCAAAAATGAGCCGTAGCTGTGCCCGAATACCTGAACAGGGAGATTATACCGCTCTTTCAGCATTTTTGTGATTTCCATTTCGTCGCGGACGCTGTTTTCAAAGCTGTTTTTATCGGCCTTTCCGAGATTTTCAAGCCCCGCCGTCTCGCCGTGCGGCCTGTGATCGTCGCCGTATGCGATATAGCCGTGGGCGTTAAGCGTTTCCGCAAGGTCGGCATAACGCTTCATATGCGAAGTCATACCGTGCACAAGCTGAACTACGCCTTTGGGATTTTTAACCTCATCCCAAACAAAACAAGCAATCTCTTTCCCGTCAAAACTTTTGAAAACTTCTTTTTTCATGGCACTCCCAAATTTATGGATTGTTAATATGTATATATAATTATTATACAATATTTACTGCAGGCAAAGCAATATTGCGTCGGCGAAAATTATCATTCCGAACAATTTTCCTACGATTTAATAAAATCCGTCTTCCAAAACAAAACGAGCTCCCCATAG
>DAOSYK010000035.1:0-11789 GCA_035381305.1 Clostridia bacterium | reverse complement strand
GTCGTTTCGATCTCTTTGCGCCACTCATCAACGGTGTTGAGCTTGTCGCTGATGTCTTTTACAAACTCGTCGTCGATGGCGGGGAGTTCTTTATTCTTAATGGCTTTTACGCTGACTTCAAATACGGCGGCTTTGCCTGCGAGCTCCGGGGTGTACTCGGTGGGGAAAGTGACGTCGATATTTTTGGTCTCGCCGACTTTCATGCCGACAAGCTGGCTTTCAAAGCCGGGGATAAAGGTGTTGCTGCCGATTTCGAGAGTCTGGTCTTCGGCTGTGCCGCCCTCAAACTTGACGCCGTCCACGCTGCCCGAGTAGTCAAGGGTGATGATGTCGCCCGTCGTAACTTGCGCGCCTTCGGCTTTGTCAACCAGTCTGCCGCGGGCTTCCTGTTCTCTCTTCATGACCGATTCGATTTCTTCGCTGGTCACGTTGATTTCGGGCTTGATGAAGGAAAGTCCCTTGTACTGTCCGAGTGTAAAACAGGGTCTGATTGCCGTAGTGATGACGGCTTTCATTCCGTCTTCGCTGACTTCCTTTATGTCGACGTCGGGTCTGCCGATAACGTCGAGTTTGTCATTTTCTATAATTTTGCCGTAATGCTCATTAAGAGCTATATCAAGCGCGTCCTCGTAGAAAATCTCGATGCCGTAGCGTTTTACGATAATGTTCATGGGCACCTTGCCCTTTCTGAAACCTTCTACCGCAAACTGGTGTTTGGTCTTTTCATAAGCCTTGTTGACGGCCTGCGCCCACTCTTCCTTGGATACGCTTAAGGCGATTTCGATTTTTGCCTTGCTGAGCTCTTGAATTGAGTATTCCATGTGTGTTTGTTCCTCCGAAATAACGTTTCTTTTGCTTGTATAATCAAGTTTACTTATAATAACATATTTATTGCGCCATTGCAAACTTATTGGCGATATTATTGTTTGATTTATGTCGAATTTCCCCGCCAAAACCGTAGATTTATCAGTCGTCCGACTCCTCTTCTCCTGCCGGTTTTGTGGGGACCGCTCTGACAATTCTGGGCTTGGACTGGTCTTCCGACTCCTCAAATCGCATATATTCGCCCTGCCACTTAAGGCGGATGTCCTTAAGCTCGCCGTTACGGTGCTTGGCTACAGACAGCACGACGGGAGAATTTTCCTTGTCGTCCTCCACTTCTCTGTAAAGGAACATGACGATGTCGGCGTCCTGCTCGATACTTCCCGATTCGCGAAGGTCACTGAGTTTCGGCTTGCGGTCGGTACGGTTTTCCACGTTTCGGGACATCTGGGAGAGCAGTATTACGGGGCAGTTGAGTTCCTTTGCCATAATCTTCATCATTCTCGACATCGAAGCGACTTCTTCCTGCCTGCTTGCCGCCGACCTGCCCTTGTCGTTGTCGGGCATCATCAGCTGTAAGTAGTCGATAATGACAAGGTCAAGCTTATTTGTACCCGCGATGCTGGGCAGCCTTCTGCACTGGGAAAGGATTTCGGCGGGCTTAACGAGCGAACGGTCGTCGACATAGACTTTGCTGTCGCTTAAGGTCATATTGACCTTCCAGATGTTTCTGGCATTTTCGCCCTTGACGTCGCCCCTGCTTATATCTGTCATTTTGACGTCGCCCAGGTTGCAGACAAGTCTCTGCACAAGCTGTACCGAAGGCATTTCCAAAGAGAATATCGCAATGGTCTTCGGCTCGCCCGATCTGACCGTATTTGCGACGATATTAAACGCAAAAGCCGTTTTACCGACCGAGGGACGTGCGGCAAGGATGATAAGGTCGCCGTTTTGCAGTCCGTTTGTGACCGAATCGAATATCTTAAAGCCCGTGGTAAGACCCCTTAATCTGCCGTTGTTTTTGCTTAGGGTGTCTATCCTCTCCATGAGTTCGCCCGCGGCGCGGGAGATGTGTTCAAGTCCGCCTTGCCTTACTTCCTTGGATATGCCGTAAATGAGTTCTTCGGCGTATCTTAAGGTTGCGTTTTCGTCGGTTGCGCGGTAACTTTCCTCAGTTATCTTATTGCAAGCCGTTATTAGAGAGCGGAGCACATAGTCGCGATGCAATATGCTTGCGTAATAACTGAAGTTCGCGCCCGAGGGAAGCAAGGTATTCAGCTCGGTGAGATATGTAAGGGTATTGTTGTCGCTTTTGCCCATTTTTTCGAGCTTATCGTTGACTGTAACAAGGTCAACCGCCATGCCCCCGCGGTAAAGCTGCTGTATCGCCGTGTAGATTTCGCGATTCTTTTTGTTGTAAAAAGCGTCCGCTTCCAATACAGGCAAAACCTCTTCGACGGATGTTCCGTCTATAAGAAGACAGCAAAGAAGGGATTGTTCGGCCTCGAAACTGTTGGGGAAAACCCTGATTTTGTCAAGCGCGCCGCTATGTGCGTCAGCCATGGTAAACCTCCTTGTGTTTCCTCTTGTTTATTAAGAAAATGGCAACGGGTATGGAAATAACCACAACCGCAATGATTATCGCCGTCGTGTACCAGCCTACAGGATTGGGCGTGTGCTGGACGAGGTAGATCTGCCTTCCGCTCATGTCCATATTCATGTCGTAAGAATGAAGGTAAAGGCTTTCCGATGCCGAGTAAGTCGTCTGGTCGGCGTCGGTTTTTATTATCTTATACGGCGTGCCGTAAGTGTAGTTAAGAAGAATTCTTTCTCGCGTTATACCCAAATTATAAAATTCCTTGAGAATGGCGTTCAATACGTTATCTTCCTCTTCAATCCCCGCAAAAGGCGAATTCTGCTTGTTGAAGGTATCGATAAAGTAAAAGCTCTTTTGCGTCGGCAAGTCGCTTTTGTCAGGCTCATACCCGTCCAGACCCAGCGCAATATACATGTCGGTAAGGGTGTCGAATTTTCTCTCGCCTTTTATCGTGTAATTGACTTTGTCCACTTTCACGTTATAGCCGAGATTCTGAAGATAAGGACCGAAAACCGCCAGATAATCGGGCGTTGCGTCCCCCTCCGCTTGCGGAAGCGTAGCGGCAAAATTTCTGTCGAAAGCTATTTCTATCGCCCTGTACGCGCCGGAAGAGCTGAGGATATAATTTCTGTAAGTGAGCTTTACGTCAAAGTACTTGAGATCGGCTCCGTTGCTCTCGCCGACAAGATCGGGAAAAGATTCGCCCGCCGCCGAAGCAGGCGCGGTCGATACCTTTACGCACGTTAACGCAACTATTAACAATAAAGCTATCGGGACAAATTTTTTCATCTGTTTTCGCTCTCCACAATCGCTTTAAGCTCCCTGTAAACCTTTTCAAATTCCTTCATGGCGAGTTCGAACGGTGCTTTTTTGGTCAGATCGATGCCCATAATCTTAATTATGTCGAGGCTGTCCATACTGCCGCCTGCCGAGAGAAACTTTTTATACTTTTCAACTGCCGAGGGGTCACTTAGTATCATACTTGCGATATTGATTGCGCAGGTTATGCCCGTGGCGTACTTGTAGACATAAAAATCGTTGTAGAAATGGGGTATGCGCGCCCATTCGTATCCGATGAGGTCGTCGTTAACGACGGACTTGCCGTAATACTCGGCGTTTAACTTGTGATAGAACGCGGTAAGCTTTTCGGCGCTTAACGGTTCGTCCTTCTCAAACTCCTCATGAGCGAATTTTTCGAACTCGGCGAACATCGTCTGCCTGAAAAGCGTCGTTCTTATCATGTCGAGATGGTAGCTCAGCAAAAACGCCCTCTCCTTGCCGCCGGCTGTCTTGAGAAGGTGCTTAATCAGCAGAACTTCGTTGACGGTGCTGGCGATTTCGGCGACAAAAATGGTATAGCTCGCCTTTTCGTAGCACTGTGCGTTGTTGCTCATGTAGCTGTGTATGGCGTGACCCATTTCGTGGGCGATGGTAAAGACGTCGTTTGTCGTGCCCTTGTGGTTTAACAGTACGTACGGATGAGTGCCGTATACGCCCCAGGAGTATGCCCCGCTTCGCTTTGCTTTGGTCTCCTCTACGTCAATCCAACCGGCGGTTTTTGCATTAAGGAGTATTTCTCTATAGTCTTCGCCCAGCGGCGCAAGTCCTTCCAACACGATATTGTATGCGTCGTCGTACTCTGTCAGCTTATCAATGTCCTTGACTATAGGCACATACATATCGTACATGTGCATTTTGCGTAAGTTTAGGGCTTTCTTTCGCAAAGCGACATATCTGTGCATAACAGGCGTGTACTTTTTCACGCAGGCAATGAGATTTTCGTACACCCTGAACGGAATATTTCCGCCCGATAAAGCCATATCAAGGCTGTTTTTATATTTGCGCGCTTTGGCGTAAAAACAGGTCTTTTTGACATTGCCGATATAGGTCGCGGCGACGGTGTTTATCATGCTCTTGTAGGCGTGGTATAAAGAATTGAACGCTGCCTTTCTGACCTTTTGGTCGCTGTCGCGGAGCATAACAGAGTAGGTCCCGTGGGTGAGTTTTACCTTTTTGCCCCTCACCTCGATTTCCCCGAGGTCGATGTCGACGTTGTCGAAAAAGGAGAAAATGTTCTGAAAATCTCCAGCGAAGGAGTCAATGCCCGCAAGGAGTTTTTCCTCTTTTTCACTGAGAATGTGTTTTTTATGGCGGATTATTCTTTCGAGATACCTGTCAAAGTCGGCGTACTTTGGGTCGGCCCTCATTTCGTTCAGATCGGACACCTTTAACGACGATATAGCGGGATTTACAAAAGAGGTCGCGGTGGCAAGCTCAATATACAGCCGCTCGGCCTGGTCGCTCAACTCCTGATACTTGGTAGACGACTTGTCCTCGTCGCTCTTCATGTGAGTGTAAGCTATGAGTTTTTCGCACAAAAATCCCAGCTTCGACTCGAGCTTGAGGCAGTCTATGGCGTTTTCTTTGTTGAGATTTTTCCTGAACGCGTCAAAAGCGGGGATATTATTTCTTACTTCGGCGAAAATGTCTTTGATTTCGCTCTCGTCAAGAATATCGTTTAAAGTCCATTTGCGGTTTTCGGGGACTTTCTCTCTTGTCAGAACTTCCATTTTAAACTCCTCAAAATGCATTATTTAATTATATAAATATAATATACCCTTTGTCAACTTAATTAATTCTTAATATATTTCCCAAAAAACTGTGATTTTCGGGGGGTGCCCCTAATACCGAGGGCATTTTCGGGGGAATCCCGGAAATAAGGTACAATGTGATAAGGATGCAAAATGATACTGTCAATGGCACGATATTGAGGGATTTTTATTAAAAAAGCAAAACATTTTTTTGAGCAGAAAAAAAAGATGAACCCACTCCGATACATTCTACCGAATCGGCATAAAGACAGGTGACTCCGCTAAAGCTTCCTCATAACACATCCCGAAATTTGCTTAGTGCTGCTGCGGTCAAGCCCTGACACGGTTCACAACACGGAATTGTATGAGACCTTAACATCAACATTCCTTATCTCTATCGGCTTTCCATAAAACGCACCTCGGTGGGCGTTCGACCCCGCTGTAGCGGATTGCGGGTCACAGGGCACCGCTAGCTCCCCGTCTATCATCTCACAGTGATTATACCCGAAAAATAAACAAAAATCAAGCAGAAAAATTCGCCAAAAAACGCCACTGAAAATATAACAAGAGCGTTTTGGAGGGAACCTACATATTTACTCTTCCCAGCTGATACTTTCGCCGAAAAGGATATAGCTTATTTTGTCTTTGAGAAGGTCAAGTCCCTCGCCTGTTTTTGCGCTTGTGAAGATGACGTTTTCGCCCGTGGGGATAATGTCGCTGTGAGCGATGTCGTGCTTGTTCAGAAGAGTTATTACAGGGATGTCCGACGCACCCAGGCTTTTCAATACTTCGTTGACCACATCGTATTCTTTGACAATATTATTGCTCCGGAGGTTAACTACGTGCAGAATAAGGTCGGCGTATTTTGTTTCCTCGAGCGTGCTTTTAAACGCCTCGATAAATTCGTGCGGGAGGCGGGAAATAAAGCCTACGGTATCGGTGAGGATAAATTCTTTGTTTGGCGCCAGCCAAAGTTTGCGGCTGACGGGGTCGAGGGTGGCGAACAGTTTGTCTTCTTCAAGGACATCGGCTTTTATAAGACGGTTCATGAGCGCCGACTTGCCCGCGTTTGTATAGCCCACGATACAGACCGATTTTATGCGGTTGTCTCTCCTCTTCTTACGCCTTAGGTCCCTCTCATTTGCAAGCTTGTCCAGTCTTTCCTGAAGGTCGCGTATCTCTTCGCGAATTGTGCGGCGGTTAAGTTCGAGCATCTGCTCTCCGCCGCCACGGCGTGCGCCGCCTCCTCCCGCTCCTCCGCCGCCCTGACGGCTGAGTGTAAGCGTTCTGTTCATGGCGCGGGGCATATTGTGCTTTTTGATGGCAAGATCTACCTGGAGTTTGCCTTCGTTGCTGGTCGCGTGCTTTGCGAAAATCTGAAGTATTAGTGTGGCGCGGTCGATGACGTCAACTCCCAAAAAGTCTTCGAGATTATTGAACTGACTGCCCGTAAGCCCGTTGTCGAAAATGACGGTCCCGGCGCCCGTTTCGGCGATAAGATTTTTCAATTCTTCCGCCTTCCCCTTGCCTATATAATATGTTTTGTCCGGTATCCCTCTTGATTGCGTAAGGGTACCCACAACCTCATAATCGGCAGTTCTCGCAAGGAGCGAAAGCTCTTCAAATCCCTCAAATTCTTCACCGCTGACGCTGCAGCTTACAAGTATGGTTTTCATATAGTAAAGTATACCATTTTTACAGGGTCTTTACAAGCAAAAAAGAGCGGCCCGAAAGCCGTCCCTTTTTTTATGGAGATATGTTTATCAGAGGAGTATGCACAGTACCCCGCCCTTGCCTTCGTTGACTATGCGGGATATGGTCTTGCGGAGTTTGTTGCGGGCGTCGAGCGGCATATTGCTGATCTTATTGCTGAGGTCTTCCTTGACAAGGGAATTCAGGCTCTTTCCGAACATATTTGTGTCCCAGATGCCCTGCTTGTTGGTTTCGAACTCGCTGAGAAGGTATTTAACAAGGTCCTCGCTCTGCTGCTCGCTGCCGATAACGGGGCTTATTTCGGTCTGGACGTCCACCCTTACGATGTGATAGCTGGGAGCGGAGGCTTTGAGTTTTACGCCGTACTGACCGCCTTTTTTGACAAGCTCGGGCTCTTCAAGCTGCATATCGTCAAGGTTGGGATTTACCACGCCGTAGCCCTCGGCCTTGACGTTTTCCATAGCTTTTCTTATGCCCTCGTAGTCCGTGTAGGACTTGCTGAGCTTCTTGACAAACGCGAGGAGCTTGTAGTCGTCGTCGATGTTGTTGTTGCACTCCTCGCTCAGAACTTTGAAGTACAAGCCTTCTTTAGCTTTGCAGCTTATTGTGATAACACCCCTGCTCGCGTCAATGGTAAGGTCGATTTCGCTCTCGATGTATTCCGACGCGGCAAACATATCAAGGAGCTTTTCAAAGTCGCACATTTTGGTGACTTCGCCGCCTTTTTTGCGGAGAGCTTCGTTTATGCCGGCTATTATCTTGTTGTCGCAGCCTAACGAGCGCATCCACTTGGGCACGTTTACTTTTATCGCCGTGATCGGGAACTGGAACAGAATGTTGTGCATTATCTCATACAGCGTGTCCTTGGTGAGGTTGAGCACATCGCACAAGATAACGGGGACTTTGTACTTGTTTTCCAGGTTCTGTTTGAGATTTTTGGCTTCTTTGCCGCCGGGATTGCGTGAGTTTAACACAATGCAGAAGGGCTTGCCGTACTGTTTTAGTTCGCTTACCACCCTCTCCTCTGCCGCCACGTACTTGTCACGCCCGATCTCGGTGATTGAGCCGTCAGTCGTTAACAGAATGCCTACTGTGGAGTGGTCTTTGATAACCTTTGCGGTGCCGATTTCCGCCGCCTGCTGGAAGGTCACTTCCTCATCGTGCCACGGGGTCTTTACAAGGCGCGACTTGCCGCCCTCTTTCTGTCCGAGAGCGTCGTCTACCACATAGCCCACACAGTCTATCAGGCGGACATTGGCACTCATGCGGTCAAAGGTGACGTTTATGGCTTCGTTGGGCACGAATTTCGGCTCGGTGGTCATAATCGTCTTGCCGTCGCCTGCCTGAGGCAGTTCGTCAACAGCGCGCGCGAGCTTGTTTTTGTCGGTTATTTTATCGAGAACCAATAACTCCATGAAACGTTTGATAAATGTAGACTTTCCCGTTCTGACGGGGCCTACAATACCCAGGTAAATATCGCCTCCTGTTCTTTGGGCGATGTCGTCATATATGTCATATCCGAGCATTTTTGCCTCCAAATCATAGTTTTTACTTTAATTTATGAGGGAAAAATGCCGATTATGCCATATGCCCGAAATAAAAAACAGGACGAAAACCACTTTTTTCGTCCTGTCAAAAAAATACGTGCAATCAGCTTATTTTATGCAAGGTTTTTTTCGCAATAGGCAATTTTCGCCGCGCAGCAGAACACTTCCATTGCGGTAATAAGCTCGTTAATGGGCGGGAAGCTGGGAGCAATTCTCAGATTGCTGTCGGCGGGGTCTTTCTTATAAGGATAGGTTGCGCCCGCGCCTGTAAAGATAACGCCCGCTTCTTTGGCAAGTTCCACAGTGCGTTTTGCCGTACCGGGGGCAAGGTCAACGCTGACAAAGTAACCGCCCTTGGGCTCAATCCAAGTAGCGTAGCCGTTAAGCTCCTTATTGAGAATTTCCATAACCGCGTCGAATTTCGGCTTCATAAGCGCCGCGTGCTTTTCCATGTGGCTGACAATATTTTCGGCGGTCTTGAAGAAAAGGACGTGAGCGTACTGGTTGAGTTTATCGTTGCCGATGGTCTGAAGGCTCATAAGGTTCTTTATGTAATTTATGTTGGCTTCGCTCGCCATAAAGAAGCTGATGCCGCCGCCCGCGAAAGTGATTTTGGACGTGGAGCCGAACATATAGACTATGTCGGCGTTATCGCACTTCTTGGCTTCGTTTAAAAGGTTGAGAAGTTCGATATCCTCGCGGAAAGCGTGTACCATGTAGGCGTTGTCCCAATAAATTCTGAAGTCCCTGGCCTTGGGCTTAAGCGCGGCAAAACGTCTTACCGTTTCGTCACTGTATACTACGCCTTGGGGATTGGAGAATTTCGGAACGCACCATATACCCTTTACGCTCTCGTCTTCGGCAACCAGCTTTTCCACCATGTCCATGTCGGGACCGTCTTCGGTCATGGGGATATTTACCATCTCAAAGCCGAAAAGCTCGGTGATCGCAAAATGTCTGTCATAACCGGGCACGGGGCAGAGCCATTTGAGTTTGCCCTGTTTATTGAAAGGAACGCCGCCGTTAACGCCAAACTGCATGGCGCGCTGAAGATTGTCGTACATAATGTTGAGGCTGGAGTTGCCTAAAACCATAATCTCTTTATCGCTGATATTGCAGACTTCGGCAAAGAGTTTTTTCGCCTCGGGTATGCCGTCGAGCAGTCCGTAATTCCGGTAGTCCTGAGCGCCGACAAAATTTGTCTTCGATGTCAGGCAGTCGAATAAGCCGTTGGATAGATCGAGCTGCTCTTTTGAAGGCTTACCTCTGCTCATATCCAGTTTGAGGTTGAGATTCTTAAATTCTTCATAGCGCGCCCTTTCGTGATCGAGAATTTCTCTTAAACTGTCTTTCATAAAACCACCTCTTTTCTTACGTTTCCTCTTTGTTTCTTACTTTAATTCTTATGGGCGTGCCGCTGAAGTCAAAGGCTTTGCGGAGCGCGTTTTCCAGATATCTCTTGTATGAAAAATGCATTATTGTCTCGTCGTTTACGAATATCACAAACGTGGGCGGGTTTGCCGACGCCTGGACGGAATAATACACCTTAAGCTTTTTACCTTTATTTGTGGGCGGCTCGTTGACGCTCATAGCGTCCTGCAGCACGTCGTTCAAAAGACCCGTTGAAACCCTGCGGCAGGCGTTTTCGTATGCCTCTTTTAAAGTTTTAAGCACAAGGTGAACCCTCTGACCTGTCAGCGCGCTGATATACAGCGGCTTGAAGTAGTCCATAAACTTAAGTTCTTCCTTGAGACGGGCGTTGAAGCGGTTAATCGTGTGAGTGTCCTTTTCCACGGCGTCCCACTTGTTCATGATGATGACCGACGGCTTTCCGCTCTCGTGGACAAGCCCGCAAATCTTTATGTCCTGCTCGGTAAGGTCTTCACTCGAGTCGATAACTACAGCGACGACATCGGCGCGTCTTATCGAGTCAATCGCCCTTATTACGCTATAATACTCGACGTCTTCGGTGACCTTGTTCTTTCTGCGTATCCCCGCGGTGTCGACTATGCGATACATTTGCCCATCGTGGACAAACGGCGTATCGATCGCATCGCGCGTGGTGCCCGCTATGTCGCTGACAATCACTCTTTCATAACCGAGTATGCGGTTTACAAGTGAAGATTTTCCTGCGTTGGGCTTTCCGACCACGGCAATCTTAAGTGCGTTTTCTTCCTCTTCGCTCTCCGTCCTTTCGGGGAAGTGCCTTACTATCTCGTCAAGCAGGTCGCCAAGATTGAGGCTGTTTTCGGCGCTTATAGGTATAGGTTCGCCCAAACTCAGTGCGTAAAAGTCAAAGACTTTGTCGTTGTTTTGATTGTCAACTTTGTTAACCGTAAGTATTACGGGCTTTCCCGACATACGGAGGAAATTGGCGATATCGTAGTCGTCGGGCATGATACCCGTCTTTCCGTCGGCCATAAACAAGATTACGTCCGCAAGGTCTACTGCAATCTCCGCCTGCCTGCGAATGTGATTCCACATCTGGTCTTCCGACTTAAGCTCTATACCGCCTGTGTCCACCATGGTGAAGGTGTAGCCGCACCACTCGCCGTCGGCGTAAATGCGGTCACGCGTAACGCCCGGGGTGTCCTCGACGATACTTATTCTCTTGCCTGCTATTTTGTTGAAAAAGGTGGACTTGCCCACGTTGGGTCTGCCCACTATCGCAACCAAAGGCTTAATCATTTTTTATTCTTCTCCGATTACTTCGTCTTCGTCCTCGGTCAGCACTCTTACAAGCCCGTCGCCTGTAACTTCGCTGACGACGATTTTTTTGTTGAGCGCCTGACTTAGGTCGTCTACTGATTTATTGTCCAAAAATACCGTTTCAAACTCTTTGAGCATAACCGATGGAATGATGAGGAAGTCCTCGGCAAATGCCTTTGCGCCGTAGCTCTTTATTATGTCGGTCGCTGTGACAAGGCCTGTTACGGTGACGGTCTCGCCAAAGAACGTGTTTATCACGGGATAAATGTTAAACTCCAACGCCGACCACTTTTCTTCCAGGATTTTTTTGACCCTCTTCATGGCGGGAAGTCCGCTCACGCCTGTAAACACGCCCACCTTCTTATGGACGACATCGGGCGCGTAGGTAAGCGCATCTTCAAGCTCAAAGAAGAATTTCGCCGTAAGTCCCACGCCGTTTTCTATCTGGTCAAAGCTGCCGTAATAGTCGAAGCCGGGGCAGGCTTTTCCCGCGATTTGGTACATCTCGTCGGAACAGTAGCAGAACATCTCGTGGTCTGTGTAAAACTGCTCGACAAGTTCGATTGCGGCTTGCGCCTGCTCTTTTGTGAGAGGAGAAATGGGGTGCAGTCCTTCTCTGTGGCAGGTAAGCCCCACGGGTACTACCGCAACGGTGGCGACGTTGGCGTCCCACAGGTCCTGAAGAGTCTTCTTTAACGCTTCGCCGTCGTTTACTCCGCCCACCAATACAATCTGGGCGTGAATGAGTATGCAATTTTCGGTAAGTCTTTTTATCGTGGCAAGCTGGTTGTCCTCTTTCTTTACGCCGAG
>DAOSYK010000034.1:0-12227 GCA_035381305.1 Clostridia bacterium | reverse complement strand
AAGGTTTTCGCCCTTAAGTATAAGACAGCTTATTTCGTCGTTGTGGTTGAAGTTTACGTTCATGTTTATTTCGGTCTTTTCGTCGTCGAGCTTTGCGTAAATCACGGGACCCGCGCCTATCTTTACCGCGGCGAGCATGCCCTTTTCAAAGGACGCGCCCACGATTTTTGCGCCCACTTCGTCGCCCACTCTGACGACGGTTATGTAACCTTCCGCGCCGTTGTTTGTCAGCACTGCGGTTTTCTTTATCAATGCCATTTCAACCTCCCGGTTATGACTGTTTTTCAATTCATAATATTCTATTCCCGCGCTCCCGATGTTAGAATAAAAACCTACCCTTATGGGAATGATACTTTGTTGAGGTACTCGCCTATGAACATCTATTGGGAAATAATAATCCGATGCATAATAACGCTGTTGTCGCTGCTCATTATGACGTTTATCTTAGGCGTTAAGCATATAGCGCAGATGACGTCCTTTGACTACAGCGTAAGTATCGTAATCGGCAGCGTGGGGGCGGTGCTCTGCATCGAGACCGACATAAAGTGGTACTACTGCGTGCTGGCGATGGCGGTGCTGGTGTTTTTCGCGTGGCTGCTCGACTTTCTCAACAGAAAAACTGCCTTTGTACGCCGCTATATAACGGGCACGCCCACACTCCTTATCCTCAACGGAAAAATCCTTTACAAAGGCTTGAAACACGTTAAATTCAACGTTAACGACCTATTGCGCGAAATACGTTTTAACGGGTATTTTGACATAAGCGAAATCGAGGTCGCGATAATGGAGTCCAACGGACAGGTGACCGTCCTGCCCAAAGCCCAAAACCGCCCTGTTACCACAGGCGATATGAACATTCCCGTGCAGAAAACGGGGTTGATTGCCAATGTCATTATTGACGGAAAAATACTCGCTAACAACCTTAACGCCATGAACAAGACCAAGGAATGGCTTTTGAGCCAGGCAAACGCCCAGGGCATAAAGATTGAAAACGTGCTGTTGGGGACATTGAACGAAAAAGGGGAATTGAGCCTTTACGAAAAGGACAGATACTCCAGGATAAGGACAATACTTGAGTGATGGAAAGGGTAGTGCTTATTATCGGCGCGAGCAGCGGAATAGGGCTTAGCTGCGCGCAGAGATTTGTAAACGCTGGCGACAAAGTAGTTAATATGTCGAGAAGGGACTGTCCCATTCCCGAAGTCAGAAACATACGCCTTGACGTGACCGACGAAAATTCTGTAATAGACGCGTGGAACTATTTTACCGCCGAATTTTCCCATCTGGATATATTCATTTATTCGGCAGGCTTCAGCATGGCAAGTCCCGTTGAATACGCGCAAGAACAGGATTACAGGTATCTGTTTGAGGTAAATTTCTTCGGGTATCTCAACTTTCTGAAAAAGAGCATACCTTATCTTAAAGAGAGCGGAGGAACTGCCTGCGTAGTAGGCAGCACGGGGGGAGTGGCACCCATTCCTTACGACTGCTTTTATTCGGCATCCAAAGCGGCTCTCAATATGCTGACCGCGGCACTGTGGCACGAATTGAAACCGCTTGGAATTACCGCAATCTGCGTTATGCCCGGCGGCACAAAGACCCACTTTACTTTCAAGCGCAAGGAGTATAAGCCGGAAGACGTAGGCGAATACGGCGTGGCCTTGACTAAAGCGGCGCAGGCGCTTGCCGAAATAGAGCAAAACGGCATGGAAGCCGAAAGCGTTGCCAAGACGATTTACCGCAAGTGCACCCGCAGACCTTGCGCCCCCGTATACGCCAGCGGAATAGCCAATAAGTTGTCGGCGTTCTTAATAAGGCTTATCCCCCAACGGCTTGTTTATCTCATAGTCAAAAAACAATTCGACCTTGACAGAGAATAAAAAAGCGGCGAACATTTCGCCGCTTTTTGTTTTTGTTCTTTTTACTGCACTTTCCCTTTGTTCTTTTCGTGCTCGATGGTCAGCGCAATCTTCATATCATACAGCTTCCGGCTGAGATCGACCTTGTAGGTATGGGGATTGATGAGTCGGGTGTACTCTTCCCAGAACTCCGCCTTACACTTCTTGGCGTAATCGGCAATCTCTCTGAGCGTGGGAGACTTGTAGACCTGCTTGCCGTCGCGGAATACGTCTATCATCAGGTTGCGCATAGAGTACTCGGTGAGAGTGGTCTGCTTCCACGTTTCTATCGGGTGGAAAATGGTCAGGGGTTTGGATGTGTCAAACTTCTCTTCGTCAAGGCAGATGAGGTCGGCAAACGCCATTTTATCTTTATCGTAAATGCGGTAGGTCGTCTTGATGCCCGGGTTGGTAATCTTCTCTGCGGTATCCGAAACCTTCATTTTGGGTACCCATTTTCCGTTTTCGAAGATAGCCGACAGTTTATAAACACCACCCAATGCGGGGGTAAGTTCGCTCGTAATGAGCTTTGTTCCGATGCCGTAGATGTCTATCTTCGCGCCCTGTTGGTGCAAAGAGGAGAGGATATATTCGTCGATGTCGCCGCTTGCGCAGATCTTGCAGTCGGCGTGTCCTGCGTCATCGAGCATCTTGCGCGCCTTCTTGCTGAGGTACGCAAGGTCGCCGCTGTCCAGTCTTATGCCCGTTGGTTTCAAGCCCTGCGCCTTTGCCTCGTCGAAGACCTTTATCGCATTGGGAATGCCTGAGTGGAGCGTGTCGTAGGTGTCGACCAGGAGCATTATGTTGTCGGGGTATATCTTGGCGTAGGTGCGGAAGGCTTCCAGCTCGCTGTCGAAGCTCATCACCCAGCTGTGGGCGTGAGTGCCCGCCGCCTTGACGTTGAAGTCCTTTGCGGTGAGGACGTTGCTTGTGGATACGCAGCCGCCTATGATTGCCGCTCTCGCGCCGTATATTCCCGCGTCGGGGCCCTGGGCGCGGCGCAAGCCGAATTCCATGACGTCGGCTTTTGCTTCCTGGCATATCTTCATCGACTTTGTGGCAATCAGCGTCTGGTGGTTAATTATGTTCAGAATCGCAGTTTCCACAAGCTGGGCTTGCCAGAGGGGCGCGGTTACCGAAAGTATCGGTTCGTTGGGGAAGACTATTTCTCCTTCGCGTATTGCCCGAATGGTGCCTGTGAACTTAAAGTTCTTTATCGCGTTGAAAAACTTTTCGCCGAAGAGGTTCAGGCTTAACAAGTATTCGATGTCACTTTCGTCAAAGTGCAGGTTGTTGATATACTCGATGACTTGCTCAAGTCCCGCGCATACGGCAAACTCAAGATGCTCCTTCTGGCGGAAAAACACGTCGAAATTGGCGAGGGTGTCGGCCTTGTCGGTCTCCAGATAGGCATTCATCATGGTAAGCTCATACAAGTCGGTAAGAAGGGTGAGATTTCGCATTTTTATCTCCGAAAAAAGTTATTTATTGTCCTGTTTCTTTTTGCCTATGTTTTTAAAGAAACCGGGTTTTTGAGGTTTGTTTTCGCCGCTTTCTTCCTTTGGGGGCAAAGCCTTGGCGGGTTTATACTCCGAAAGCGGTATGCCCTTTGGATACCACACCTGACCTTTCTTGCTCTGGCGTATTGATATGAAGACAAGCAGAGCCGCTCCAGCAATAGCCAATGCCGACGCGACATACACTCCGTAGCGGACGCCGTTGACAAGACTCGTTATGCGCATCGATTCCATAACCGCTCTTATCGCGGCGTAAACGGCGGCGTATCCCACTATCCCCGAGCCTCTGACCTTGAGATGCCTCGACAGGAAGAAGAGGAGGGCAAATCCGAGGAGGTTACCTACAAATTCGTAGAAGAAAGTCGCCTGATGCCACGCGCCCTCGGCTCTGATAAAGACTGCGTAGGGGAAATACTGTAGATTGGGGTCGGTTACGGGCATGCCGTAAAGTTCCTGATTGAAAAAGTTGCCCCAGCGGCCAAGAGCCTGAGAGAGGAGAACGACAAATACGACGTTGTCGGCAAAGTACAAAAAGTCGATTTTGTTTTTCTTTGCCCAGAGGTATCCGCCCAATATTCCGAACGGCGCGCCCGTTATTATGGTAAGGCCGCCGTCCCAAATCGCTATCATGTCGACAAATTCATCCCACCCAAAAGGACTTACAAAGAAGTAGTCGGCGTGCAACAGTACATATCCCAGTCTCGCGCCCACAATTGCGAGGGGTATCGCGATAAGGAACAGTTCGAGAATGTCGTCGCTTGTCAGTTTCATCTTTTTGGACAGGCGTATTACCAGCAATAGTCCGATGAGCATTGCCGACGTAATTATTATGCCGTACCACATCACGTCCTTGCCGAATAGGGTAAAAGCGACCGATTCAACCTTTCCTGTCCAATGCATAGTTATTTCTCCACCTTGACGGCTCCCGCTTTGCGTATGGAAACGGCAAACACGTTTTCCGAGCCGAACATATTTTTCATATAGTCTTCAAATGCCGGAAGGTCCTCTTTTTCGAGGAAGGCGAGGATTGTTCCCGCAAAGCCGCCGCCGTGAACGCGGGAGGCGAGCACCTTGGGATATTCCTTTGCAAGGGCGAGCGCGAGGGGAACTCGCTGTTCGGTATCTGACGCGGGATAGCAGTTCTGCAAAAGCTTGTAGCTGCTGTCGCCGCTCTCATTGATTATTTCCAAAAAGCGTTTTTTATCACGACCGTCGAGCGCTTTTTTCGCGTTTAACGCTCTTTCGTTTTCGTCAAAGAAGTGTATCGCGCGCAAAATCGCCCTTCCGCTTACCGATCTTGCAAGGCAGGTAAGGCCCGCCATAAACTCAGCCTTGCCGACGTCGCGAAGGACGCTCTTTCCAAAGTGCGCGGCGACTTCGCCCATTTCTTTGCGTATAGCCGCATACTCGTCGGTCAGGTTGCAATGGTCTCCGCCGCAGTTTATGATAACGATGTTCAGGTCGTCAAAATTCCAGTTTGCGGTATCCGATTTTGGCATTTTGGGGTCCGCAAAGTCCATAAACGATACTCCGCCGTGGCTTATCGTCAGCTGGTCCATAAGCCCGCTGGGCTTGCCGAAATAGACGTTTTCGGCGTATTGGCTGATTATGGCTTTTTCCACAAAGTCGAGTTTGCCGTCATTATAGAGGACGTTCAGAATTTCGCAAAGAAGCAGTTCGAACGCCGCGCTGCTGCTAACTCCCGCGCCCTTGAATATATTGCTGTGGGTGTTGGCGATAAAGCCGCCCGCCTTGTAGCCTCTGTCGATAAAGCCCTTGACCACGCCTTTTACAAGCGCGTCGCTGGTGCCGTAGAAAACGGGATTGACTTTGAGGTCGTCTATGTCCACGGTAAAGGCGGGGTATCCCGCGCTGTTAACCGTTATTTTGTTGTCCTTTGTTCCGACCACCGCAGCGACTACGTCGAGGTTGATGCTGGAGGCCAAAACGAAGCCGTGGTTGTGGTCGGTGTGGTTTCCCACAAGTTCGGCTCTGCCCGGACTGGAGAAGAAGGTAATATCGCCTGTAAGACCCTCTGTCAAAGAGGAGTACCTTTCGGCGGCAGCCTCGGTATCATCGCCGTAGAGAGCGGTTGCCGAGTTCATAAATTTTGAATTCTGAAGGAGATTTTCTTTGGATAAAGTTCTTGCCATAATCTGCTCCCAATGGTATACTGTATTAACAAATTGTAACACACGCATGTTCGTTTGGCAACAATTACATAAAAAAAGAGGTAAATTATGAGCGATATTGATGTAAGCGGTCTGATAGAGGATTTGCTTTATTATGCGAAAGAAAAATTAGATCTCGGGCGGGAGGACGCGATTTACGCCCGCAATCAGCTTCTGGAGCTGTTTGAGGTGGAGCCCGCGACGAGAAAGGGGGAAGAAAAGGATTTTCAGAAGGAGGTCCTCGATAAACTTATTGAGTACGCGTTTGGCGAGAACATGATTGCTCCGGGGGAAGAAATCAGGTTCGAAACCAGAATAATGGGGTTTGTTACGCCCTCGTGCGGACTGGTGGCAAGGACGTTTGAGGAGTTCAGGGACAACCTCGGGATTAAGGCCGCCACCGACTATCTTTACAATATCAGCATCGCAAGTAACTACATAAGGCTGTGCGACGTAAAGAAAAACATCTGCTGGACGACCGAAGGAAAGTACGGCAGAGTGGGCATCACCATTAATTTAAGCAAGCCCGAAAAAGACCTGAAACAAGTTCTCGCCGAGAAGAATTTCAAGGGCATAAAATATCCCAAGTGCTTACTGTGCCTTGAAAACCTCGGTTTCCCCGGGACGCTCACTCATCCCGCAAGGCAGACCCTTCGCGTGGTGCCGATTGTTTTAAACGGTGAAAAGTGGTATCTTCAGTATTCTCCTTATGTCTATTACGACGAGCACTGCATAGCTCTCAGTGAAGAGCACAGACCCATGAAGATAAGCCCCGCGACGTTTGCAAGGCTTCTGGACTTTGTGGAAATTTTCCCGTATTACTTTTTGGGCAGCAACGCCGACCTTCCCATCGTGGGCGGCTCCATACTTTCGCACGACCACTACCAGGGCGGCAAGAAAGTGTTGCCGATGTTTTCACGCCCGATGAGAGAAACGGTTTTCAGAACCGACTCCGTCAAGGTGGGCATTAAGGACTGGTACAACAGCGTTGTGGAAGTCAGGGGCACCGACAAGGAAGAGGTACAGAAAATCGCCGACCACGTGCTGGAAAAGTGGATTGACTATTCCGACAAGAGCGTGGGAATTTACGCCTACACCGACGACAGGCACAACACAATAACGCCCATTGCGTCCAAAGACGGCGATGAATACGTCTTAGACCTCATTTTACGCAACAACCGCACCGACGAAAAGCACCCTTACGGCATCTATCATCCCACCGAAGATATGCACAACATCAAGAAAGAGGGCATAGGACTTATTGAGGCAATGGGACTGTTTATCCTTCCCGGCAGACTCAAGAGCGAAATAATGGAGATGATAGAAATCCTTACCTCGGGCGACCTCGACTTTGCGGCAATAAACGAAAATCCGAGGCTGAGCAAACACCTTGGCATGCTCGCCCAGATTGTCGCCGAAAACGAAGACAACATCACCCGCGATAACGCGCAGAAACTCATACTGAGGAAAATCGAGGAAATCTGCTTTAAGATTCTGGAATGCACCGCCGTCTTCAAAAACACCGAAGAAGGACAGGAAGCGTTCAGAAAATTCCTCTATTCCCTCAATTTCATGGCATAATTTACTTATTATTACTTAATAGTGTTTTAAGTGTTGCTATGGTATAATAACCGTGATGAGAAGAAATAAGTTCGTCAGCTTAATATGCGCCATAGCAATTCTGCTGCTTGTCTGCAGCGTTCTTTCGGCATGTGAAAAAGACGAAATAAGAAACCTTGCGGCAAAACATGAGGCAGTGCAAATCCCCGTAAACGGCTCTATTTATATCGGCAACTATATCACCTACGACGGCAAGGGCAAGTTAAGCTACTCGGTGGAAAACGCCGACGTCCTTCAGCTAAAGCGCGACAAGGTGACGGGTCTGAAACCGGGTAAAGGCAAGGTCGTCGTCTCCACAAAGAGCGAGACCGTGTCATTTATTGTCTATGTGGTAAACCCCAACGAAGTCAGCGTGGAAGCCGTCGACATTGAGGAAGTTTACGACGGGACGGTAAAGAATATAAGCGTAATCGCGCCCAATCTCCCCGAGGGAAGCGAAATAAAATATTATCTTGGCGGCGCGGAGTTTTTCGGAACAGCCGAACCGGGAGAGTATGAGATAACGGTATCGGTCAACGTGCCCGACGGTTTCAGCGTGGCCTATATTAAAGAAAAAGCGGTGCTCACTATCGACAAAGCGACCGTCAGCATGAGCGGCGTAAGGTTTGAAAGCGCTGCATACGACTATGACGGCACCGAAAAGACCCTGCTTATTTCGGGTCAGCTGCCCGATTCTGTTTCGGTAAGATACGAAAACAACAAGGGCACCGACGCAGGCGAGTACAGAGCGACGGCGTATTTTGACGCCGACACGAGGTATTATTATGAGATTATGCCTCTCAGCGCAAAGCTGACAATAAGAAAAGCGGCTCTAAACTACTCCAGACTCGGGTTTTCCGACAAAACCGCCACTTATAACGGCAATTTCCAGCACATAGCGTTCGAGAGCCTCCCCGAGGGGCTTTATGTCACGTATTACCTCGGCGAGGTGAGCGAGGCAAACAGAATAGCCGACATTACGGTGGCATTTAAAGATTCGGGCACATATCAGATTGTCGCGGTCATGGACGCCGACGAGATTTACAGGAAAAATTACGTCTTTGACAGTCAGGTCAGGGCGACGCTCGAGATAAGAAAGGCCGATTTTGTAAACAACCTTCAGTGGAAGGACGTTCCCACAGCTTACATCTATGACGGCGAGGGAATTACGGCGGGAGAGGGCGGAGATATCTGCCTCGCGGGCGATTTGCCTGCGGGCGTCAACGGGGAATTTTCCGAAGGCGCGACGTATTCTTATTTTTACAAAGTCAACGGCGCTTACGTGCCGATAACTTCGGAAAACAGCACCAAAATCGCTGTGGGCACCTACACGGTGGCGGCGAGATTTACCATGCCGGAGGGGTATGAAGCCAATTACAACGCCCTGCCCGACATGGAGTTTTCCTATGCGATAAACAAAGCGTCTTACGATATGAGCGGCGTGTCCTTTACAGGCGAGACCTTCGCGTTTGACGGCGGCTCGAGAGTTTATGCGGTCACCCGTCCCGAAGGCTTTGACGACGACGTGCTGATCAAATACTCGATGAACGAAAACGGCGTAGGCTTCACTGCCGAGACCGAAACGCCGTACTCGGTGCGCGATGCGGGGACCTATCAGATACGCGCGACATTTGTATACCAGAAGTCGGAGCTGGTCGCAAATTACCTTGCCATCCCCGCAATCACGATAAACGTAAAGGTCAATCCCCTTGCAGTGGAGTTGGGCGATGTCACGTTCTTCAACAGGGTGTTCACCTATCAGGCCGAAACGGCGAGGAGCCTTGAGATTTCGGGGACTTTGCCCGATGGTGTGGAAGTCGGTTATTCCGCAAACAACGCACAGATAAACGCTGGCGTTTACAGCGTGACGGCGCAGTTCTCTTACCGCCTGAACGGCAACATCGTCGACACAAGAAACTATTACTTTACCCGCAACTCGTCGCGTATAGACTATACGATGACGGCGACGCTCACCATAAACAAAGCGAGCTACACCGAAAGCGATGTGCCCGTCTGTCATGTGATCGGCGGAATATATTCCCCGACAAAGAAGCTTTCAGATTATGTTATCCTCGGCGAGGACGACAATCCCGCCCAGCATGTGACATGGGCAAATCCCAATGTAGTGCCCACCGTGGGCAATCCCGGCTATACCGCGTTTTACAACGCCGACAGCGCGAATTACAACAACTACGGCTTCTCCGTTTCCGTTCCGATAGATAAAGCGACGGTGGACGGGAGCCTTATCGATATTTCCTCACAGTTTATCAAGAGGACGGGTGCACAAGTCAGCCCCTCTTACACAATAGGCGGACAGGCCGACAGCGGAGTGCTTCGCGCTGTTGTTCAGTCGGCAACGCCTCTCATAGAGTGGGGCGAATACCCTGTGACGGTGACGTTTGAGCTCGCCGACAGCGTAAACTATCAGCTGATCAACACTCCCACGCCCAAAGCCATAACCGTATATATCTATAACGGCTCGGTCTTCTCGTACGAGGGCACCCGCCTTTCCGAATATCACGGTTCCGATACGGTGTTAACTGTAATAAGAGGCACAACGGGCATCAAGCGCAATGCGATAAAGGACAATACATACCTCTCCGAAATCATTCTGCCCGACACCCTCGTCAAGAGCGATATTTCCAACATGGCAATAAGTATCGGAACTCTTCCCAACCTTTCGAGGATAACCCTTCCGTTTACGGGCGCGGGGATTTCCGACGCGTTCGGAAGTATTTTCGGACTTGATAATTCTCAGCTCCCGACACATCTTCAATATGTCACGGTGACGGGCGACACAACAGTACCCGCCGAGGCGTTTAAAAACGCCCGCTATCTTAAGAGCATAGCTTACTCAAACGATGTTATGATAGTGGGCGACAGCGCATTTGACGGTTGCAGCGCGCTCTCCGCTCTCACAATCGGAAACACGATGGAATATCTCGGTCAATACGCCTTCAGGTATTGCTTTAATATAACAAGGATAACGTTGCCCTTTATCGGAAGCGATATAAACGACACTGCGAGCACAATAACCCGCCTCATCGGACAGAACGCCGGGGACAACGCATATTCCAATTACTTCCTGTCGCAGCTGACGATTTCGGGAAATATAACGACTTTGCCCGATTACGCCTTTGCGGGACTTTCCAGACTGGGGACGCTGACCCTGCCCGAAACGGTGACGAGTATCGGACGAGAGGCGTTTTCGGGAGTGGCGGCGACTGTCAACCTCAACGAAAACATCACGGCGATAACCGAAAGAATGTTCTATAACTATCAGGGAACGGCTATAATGCTCCCGTCTTCAGTGACAAGTATCGGCGCATACGCTTTTGCGGGGGCGGCAAAACTTGTCGCGCTAAATCTCCCCTCCGCGGTCGAAAGTGTGGGCGAGTACGCATTCAAAGGCGTCAAGTGCCCCGTAGTATTTACGGGCAATAATATCACGTCTATAGGACAAAATGCCTTCAGAGAGTATGCGGGAAGCGGATTTAAAATCCCGTCTTCGGTGAC
This sequence comes from Clostridia bacterium, assembly GCA_035381305.1. Lineage (GTDB taxonomy): Bacteria > Bacillota > Clostridia > Christensenellales > DTU072 > CAG-1782. The sequence continues at coordinate 1,526 of DAOSYK010000034.1, read as the reverse complement.
GAGCATCGGTGATTACGCCTTCAGAAACAGCTCGATAACCAATATCATCATCCCCGCGGGCGTTGGCACCCTTGGCAAGGAGATTTTTGCCGAGAGCGTCCTGCTTGAAGCCGTCCACTTTTATAACACAACCGTGGGCGAAAAGATGTTCTATGGATGCGCAAAGCTCGTTACGGTTAATACCGAAAACACCGAGCGCATCGAGAAAAACGCCTTTGAAAACTGCACAAGCCTTACAAGCGTTCTTTTAAAGGGAAACGTCACCTATGTCGGCGAGTACGCTTTCTACGGCTGTCGGGAGATGGATTGGTGCGAGATAAGAGCGAGAGAAGTGATTACCCTGGGCCGAAACTGCTTTATTGCCGGGCTTACGATACGCGTTTTCGACAGCAGCGCGTATCTTAATACGTATCCCGAGGCGGAATACGGATATAATTTCCTCATATGGGGAAGTTGATGCCAGATACTATCCGATTTTTTGAAAATTTCGCCGATATTTATTAAAAAAATTGTTTGACATCTTCTTTTCCTTGTGTTAAACTTAAAAAGCTATCATTAGGGTAGATGTGGGAGGTTACCGTTTCGCGGATAGTTTCCACGGACTTATGCAAGGCGCACAAGACGCCGGGCACTAACTGAGATGAAAGGTGTGAAGGCACCTTTTATTAAAAGATAGCTCGACACACGCGGATAAGTGTGAAACAAGTTAGGTAAAAAACAGGAGGTAAAGAACAACATGGCAGGTCAAAAGATCAGAATTAAGCTCAAAGCTTATGACCATACCCTCATCGATAATTCGGCTATGAAGATCGTTGAGGCCGTAAAGCGTACGGGCGCAAGCATTTCAGGCCCCATACCGCTGCCCACAGAGAAAGAGATCGTAACGATATTGCGCGCTCCCCATAAATATAAGGATTCGCGCGAGCAGTTCGAATTGAGGACACACAAGAGACTCATCGACATCTATAATTCCACCAGCAAAACGGTAGACGCGCTTATGAAGCTCGACTTACCCGCCGGTGTGGATATACAGATTAAGTTATAAGATAGGAGGCTTATATGAAGAAAGCTATCTTAGGCAAGAAACTGGGTATGAGCCAGATATTTACCGCGGACGGGCAGTTTGTGCCGGTTACCGTTGTGGAAGCGGGCCCCTGCGTGGTAACTCAGATAAAGACCGCCGAGAAGGAAGGTTATGCCGCCATTCAGGTGGCGTTTGGCGAGGCTAAGGAAAGAAACGTGACCCAGCCCATCGCCGGACACTTCAAGAAAGCGGGTATCGAAAAGCCCTTGAAGAACATAAGGGAATTCCGCCTCGAGGACTGCTCGAAGTTCCAGGTAGGCAGCGTTATCACCGCCGATGTTTTCAACGTTGGAGATAAGGTTACCGTTACCGGAAAGAGCAAAGGCAGAGGTTTTACGGGCGTTATCCAGAGATGGAACCAGTCCAGAGGCCCCATGGCTCACGGCTCGGGCGCGCACCGTATCGTAGGAAGTATGAGCGCGAACAGCGATCCTTCCAGAGT
>DAOSYK010000033.1:0-12256 GCA_035381305.1 Clostridia bacterium | reverse complement strand
AGGCACGCTCTATATCTATTCGGACGGCACAATGGAAGGGTCTATCTCTCTCATGCTCGCAAACGGATGGGGGGAGATTTCTTCGGCAAACAGCGGATATGCTTACAGCGTAGATCTTGCCGAAGCCATTGCAAACAATGACCTTATACTTCCTGACCGCATTTACGGTTATTGCGATGCGCCCGTTACCTATAAAGGTAAAACCGGCATTATAAGTATTTACTGCATCGACAAGGAAAACCCGCAGATTTTCGCATTATGTTCGGGCGACCTCTCCGCCGAGGACGACAAGATTTATGTAAGTACCGAAGGTCAGGTGTCCGCAGCCGATGCGCTTATAACCGGTTTCTTCCTCGACGACTGGACCGTCTGCGACGTTCCGCCGCTCCGCTTCCTTTACGGAATTGACCTCACTGCAACGGGAAGGCAGAAGGTAAAGATTTATTCCTTTAACGGCGCCGTATATGATTTGTATATCGTTGTATATGAGGCATAGGAGCAATAGTTAAATTTTTAGTTAAAGAAAAAGCACACCCTATGCGGTGTGCTTTTTTGGTTTGTGCTGTTGTTTCGTCTTTCGGTCAGTTTTGCTTTGTCCACACGGCGTAGAGGGGTTTTCCTGTGGGCGTTGTGGAGACGGGTTCGCCGTTTTCTTCCGTTGCCCAGCCGCTGAAGGTATAGCCCGCTCTGTAAGGATTGTGGAGAGAGGTGACTCCGCTTGTCTTGGATATGGAGACGACATAGGTTTTGTCGGCCGACAAGGTGCAGCCCCATACCACGGTGGCATTATAAAAATTCCATGCGTTATTATTATTATAAGGAGAATACCAGTCTTGAGGTTTGATTGCCGCCTCACAATACCAGGTCGAATTTCCACCCGTCGCAGCGTATCCGACTACCGTGACGCTTGAAGGAACGGTTATGCTCTTAATGTTGGGCGTGTTGTAGAACGCGCTTTCGCCGATTTTTGTCACACTCCCGGTCAAGGTTACGCTCTTGATGTTTGTGCAGTTGTAAAATGCATTTTTGCCGATATCACCCATAACTGTTACATTTTCAAGGCTTTGCGGAATGTAATAGTGGTAGTATTTGCTGGATTGGTCATCAAACTGATATGTCGCGCCTTGGACTGTAGGCTGATAAGCCGTTATTATATAACCGAAAATATAACCGAGCACGCTCTTGAATCCATCCGCCCCATTTGCCTTACCTGTAAATGGAATGGTTATGCTCTTTAAGCTTGTACAGCCGTAGAACGGTCCATAGTATATATCGTCGACAGGATCGGTTTCTTCTGCATCTATCGTTACCAACCCTGCGGGAAGTGCGATTTCGGTAAGGCTTGAGCAATTTACAAACGCCCTTCTCTCGATAACTAAAAGACTTTCGGGCATATTGATTTCCACAAGCGAGGTGCAGTTTTCAAAAGAAGCGTAATTTATCATTTCGATATAGTCGGGCAAGGTGATTTTCTTTATATTGGTACAGTTCATAAACGCGCCTTCATGGACTTTGTTCCTGCCACCCGTGATTACGACTTCTTCAAGAGATGCGGGGATGTAATAGGTCGCGACAAACTCGGGCTTCGTGTTTTTATAATATTGCTGAAGTGTCGCGGTACCGCCGTTATAAGCGGTTTTACCGAAAATGTAGCCAAACATTCCTTCAATCACAAGATCGTTGTCAGATACGCTTGCTTTTCTGCCCACAAACGGCAAGGTTATCTTGGTGAGGTTCTTCCAGCCCGAAAACGCGCCTTCGCCGATTTGGGTAACGCTTTGGGGCACGGTAAACTCGGTCTGGGCAATGCCTGTACAGCCCGAAAACGCGCCCGTTCCGATTTCGGTAAGCCCGTCGTTAAGCGTTGCCGATGTGAGATTTGTGCAATTTTTGAAGGCGTAATTGCCTATTTTCGTAACGCCGCCGGGGATGACGATTTCGGTAAGCCACTCGCAGTTTTCAAACGCGCTTAAGGCTATTTCGGTGACATAGCCGGGTATTTCTATCTTTGTAAGAGCGGTTCCCGAAAGCCCCCGGTTTCCGATTGCGGTAACGCCGCGGCCGATTGTTAAGCTTTCCAGATGTGTGCATTGTGCAAAAGCGCCCGTTCCGATGCTTGTAACGCTGTCGGGAATGGTCAGTTCAAACAGAGCGGTGTTTTTAAAGGCGTTGGCGCCGATTGCAGTAAGGCGACCGTGCAGACTGACGGCGTAGAGATTTTTGCAGTTTTCGAATGCGCTCGCGCCGATTGTCGAGGAAGAGAGGGGCAGAATGACCGACGTTATTTTCTGACAGCCGTAAAACGCATATTGTCCTATTGCGGACGCGTCGTCGATTTCCACCATCTCTATGTCCTTAAGCCCGTAAAACGCATAGTCTGGCAAGGGGTAGTTTTCTCCGCCAAAGACTCTCACGCGGATGAGTTTTGACGGGACCGCCGTTGAGCCCGAATACGAGCTTGCGCCGAAGAGATATGCAAGAAATTTCTTTTCTGTCAGACTCTTGCCGACATAGGGCACGGTAAGTTTTTCGAGGCCGGTACAGCCCGTAAAGGCGTTCTGTCCGATTTCATTTACCGACCACGGCACGAAAACGTCTTTGATATTGTTGCAGTTTTTGAAAATATCTTCGCAAAGCGCGGCGGAATCCTCGGCTATCTCGATTTCCTGCAGCGATGCGGGAACGTCGTTCGCGCCTGTGCCGAAGTAGCTTATAAGCGTCCTGTTGCCGGGGATTGTCATCCTTTCGAGGCTTGTGCAGCCGTTGAGTATCTGCGAACCGACCGAGGTAAGCGCAACGCCGAAATTAAGTTCTTTCAAAGCAGAGCAGCCCGAAAAAGCATTGTTCCCGATAGTTGTCACTCCGGCGGGAAGATTGATTTCGGCAAGGCTTTCACAGCCTGTAAAGGCGTTGTTTCCTATGCTCTGGAGCGAAGCGCCCGCGATAATTACTTTTTCAAGGGCGATACAGTCGGCAAAAGCACTGCCCGCTATGCTCGTAACTGACGCGGGGATGTTTATTTCAAAGATGTTGAGATTGCCCTCAAAAGCGCGGGCGTTTATTCCCACTACGGGAAGTCCGTTAAAGGTCGAAGGGATATTGACAACCTGATCGCTTCCTGTGTAGGTCTTGACAAAATAGGAATTTGTCGTCGTCTGAAGGGTAAATTCCAGCCCTTGCGAGAAGTTTGCCGTCCATTTTGCGTAAAGCGTGATGTCGCCGTTCAGCGTAAGCGGGAAAGTGACTTTGGACCCTTCGGCAAAGGCTATGTCGATATACCAGCCCGCAAAGGTGTGGTGTTCTTTGATCGTCACGGGCGCTGTGGCGATGACCGCCGTGCTATAACTTTCTATAGCCGTTCCGCCGTTGGTTACAAAGGTGGCAAGAAAGGTCGAGGTGTTGTTTTTCCCCGGTAGCCACTTGGCGTAAACGCTCATATCGGCGGAGAGAGGCGCATCCAGCAGAGATTTTGCGGTGAAGGGCTTTTCCCAGGCGTCTTTATCCCAGAACCAGCCGTCGAATACAAAGCCCTCTTTTACGGGATTGTCCGGGAGCTTGATTTCCTCGTCTCCTTTCGTGTCAATTACATAATACACCTCGTCGTCCACAACAAATGTCAATTTGAAATTGACCTTGCTGCACGCCGAGACAAAAATAATGCAGAATATCGCCAAAAGCAATATAAGTGCAGAATAGCCCTGTCTCCTGTTTCTCATCGCCGCCTCCTTGGTAAAGTCCCAAAAAACTATGGAACAAAAATATTTTATCAGAAAAATGGGATGAAATCAAGACAGTAAAGGCAACCCCCGAAATGTCTTGAAGACATTTTTTTCAAGAGAACCTCATGATATACCCCAAAATGTACGCAGGGCAATTCGGGCACCCCCCCATATATATAGCGGATAAATGATTGCGTATTTCCTCTTGCCATCAAAAGGGAACGGGATTTGCCGTAATTTCCCTCTCTGCTATGTCCCCCCAAAAAAAGGGTTTTTGAAAATTCTATCGGAATATCCCCCATAAATGCCGCTCATTTATGGGGGTTAAAAAAACGCCCCGATTTTTCGGGGCGTATAGCGTGTTTTTTGATTTCGCGTGTTTTTTATGCTTCTTTTTTCTGGATCTTGTAGAACATCCTGACAAAATCCTCTTTGCTCATGATAATCGGCACGGGATACAAGGGATTTGCCTCGGCAAAGGCGCGCGCCGCCATTGTCGGGATATCCTTGTCCTGAATGCCGCCTTTTTCGGCAACTTTCTTTACTTCGTTGATGTTGTCGGGTATCTTCATGTAAGCGTTGAGACCCTTTACCGCTTCGATGAAGTTTTTGCCCTTCTCGTTTACTGTTTCGCCCTTTATGCCTACGAGGTCGGCAAGCTCGGCAAGTTTTGCATACGATTTTTCGCCGTAAAAATCAAGGATATACGGAAGAATAATCGCATTTGCATCGCCGTGGGGCGCTCCGTAAAAGCCGCCTAACGTGTGAGCCATGGCGTGGACATTGCCTACATACGCTCTGGTAAAGGCAATGCCTGCATAAAACGCGGCAAGCTGCATGTTTTTTCTCGCTTCGATATCGGTGCCGTCGTCATAGGCTTTTTTGAGGTTTTCGAAGATAAGAATGGTCGCTTTTCTCGCCATATCGGCGGTTTTCTTGGTATTGCTGGAGCCGATGTAAGCTTCCACTGCATGGGTAAGCGCGTCCATGCCCGTGGTCGAAGTAATAAACGGCGGTAAACCTACCGTGAGTTGCGGATCGAGAACCGCGTACTTAGGAATGAGCACGGGGTCGTTTATCGGGTATTTCTCGTGCGTTACGGGATTGCTGACAACTGCCGCAAGCGTCGCTTCGCTGCCCGTTCCCGAGGTGGTGGGCACCGCAAACAACGGCGGAAGTTTCTTCATTACCTTAAGTATGCCCTTAAGCTTCGGAATTGCCTTGTTTGGTCTTGCAACTCTTGCGCCTATACCTTTGGCGCAGTCCATTGGCGAGCCGCCGCCTACGGCGATAATCGCCTTGCATCCGTTTTCCTTGTAAAGGACCAAGCCTTCCTCGATGTTGTCGATGGTGGGATTGGGCACGACTTTGTCGTAAACGGCATAGCGTATACCGGCTTTTTCAAGCCCCTCTTTAAATCCGTCTATGAGTTTTGCCTTGTTGTGGAGAAAGTCATCGGTGACAATAAGCACGCTGTCGAGCTTTTTGTCGGCAAGACATTTCGGCACGGCGTCGAGACCTTCCAGAAGTTCAGGTTCTCTGAAATTCAAGAAATTGGTGGCGACTCTCATGACGCCCTGATAGACTCTGCAATAAATTTTAAATAAAGTATTCATTTTCTTTTCCCTCCTCCCTTATTACTTTATTGTAGCACAACGAATAATATCATTCAACAAAAAACGGGAAGGGGGATAATCCTCTTCCCGTTTTTTTACGTATTATTTGCCGGCTTTTTACAGGGTCGCGATGTACTTGGCAAGCTCTGTAAAGATTACGCCGACTCCGTAAGCACCCGCGTCGGGGTAGCCTATGGACTTCTCTCCTACCGTGCCCGCTCTGCCGAGCTTCGCGGTGACGGTCTTGGTGGCTTCTGCGCCTGCAACGGCGGCCTTCGCGCCCTTGTCGATACCGACGAGGAGAGCGTCTCCTGCTTCGGCTGCCGCGCACACTGCGTCGGCGGCGGGTTTGAGCGCGTCAACCAACGTCTTGTCGCCCACTACTGCGCCCTTGCCAAAGCTCTTCTTGCCGGTTTCGTATACGCCGGTATTTGCAGCCTGGAGAAGGTCTCCGAGGTCCTTAAGGCTGATTGCGTCCTTGCCGTCCATGGCTTTACCGGCATAACGGAACGCGCTTCCCCAGATGGGGCCCGATGCTCCGCCGCAGTACTCCATGATGATTTCCGAGCAGCTTCTTAAGAATTCGCCGATGTTGCCTTTCTTGCGGGTCGCCCAGTCTTTCTTGAGCTGGCGGAAGCCCTTGGCAATGCTCATTCCGAAGTCTCCGTCACCCATCTTGTCTGCGTCGCAGAAGGGAACTTCGTTCTCGATGATGACGTCTGCCATCTTCTCGATAATCTTGACAAACGCGGCGGTGTTAATTGTGTCGCCAACTACGGGTTTGCCTTTTACTTCGTAAATGGCATGGTCGGCGTCGTCCGCGTCTTCAACGGCTTTTGCTGTGTCGGCTTTCTTTGCGACAGCCGCGGGAGCGATGTTGAGCGCTCTTGCGATGGCGTTGATTGCGTCAACTGCCGCGCTTGCGGTCTCGTCCATGGCTCCGCCCCAGGTGATGGCGGGAGTCTGCACGGGATAGTCGATGAGGGCCTTTAATTCGGCGTCCAGTCTCAATACGGTTATCGATGCGCCTGCCATGTCGATAGAGGTCATAAAGTTGCCGACGATGGTCTTGTAAATGCCTATTCCGGCGGCGTCAAGCACGTTGCTGACCGAGTTGTTGAGGAGATAGAGTTCCTGCAAGGGAGTTGCGCCGAATCCGTTTATGAGGAGCACAATTTCTTCGCCCTTCTTGAGTCCGAGGTCCTCAACGAGGTCGTTGACGATTCTGCCCGCGAGGTTGTCGGCGAATTTGCCGTCGGAGTAGTCTATCTTTTCGGTCTTTCTTCCGGGCTCGCCGTGGATTCCTACGCCGAATTCCATCTCATCGTCGCCGATGGCGAATATCGGGGTTCCCTTGGCGGGCGGGGTGCACGACGAGAACGCGAAGCCGAAGCTCCTTACGTTGTCGATCGCTTTCTGCGCGGCGGCCTTGACTTCTTCGAGGCTCTTGCCCATCTCGGCGGCAGCGCCTGCGCACTTGTGCACGAGCATGGTGCCCGCAACACCGCGGCGGCCTACTGTGTAAAGGCTGTCCTTAACGGCGATGTCGTCGTTAACATAAACGGCCTCGACCTGTATTCCGTCTTCGGCGGCAAGGGCGCCTGCGTTGTTGAAGTTCATGACGTCGCCCGAGTAGTTTTTGATGATAAGCAAAGTGCCCTTATTGCTCTTGGTGAGCTTGATGGCGTTGTAAACCTGAATTTGGCTGGGAGAAGCGAAAACGTCGCCGCAAACGGCCGCGTCAAGCATTCCTTTTCCCACAAATCCGGCGTGAGCGGGCTCGTGGCCCGAACCGCCGCCCGAGATAAGGGTGACTTTTTCTCTGTTTATCTCTTTCTTTTTGACGACTTTGTATTTTTCCACAAACTCGAGTTCGGGATGGGCCTTGGCAAGGCCGTGGCACATATCGTATACAAAGCTTTCGGGGGTATTAATGATCTTTTTCATCTCTGCTCCTTCTACAACATTTAGCTAAGGGAGCTCCTTAGCTAAATGTCGTGTTATTTAGAATAAAATTGCTTAATCGTTAAGCGGCCGCACCGGTATTAGCAGCAGCAGCCGGACTTATACTCTTTGCCCATCTTATCGGCTGCGATGATGGCAGCGGCAACGAGGTCGGGAGTAACGGCAAAGGGCATATTGTGTACGCTCTCTTCGGGTATGCAGGCCTTCTTGGCGACTTCCATAAGCCTGTCGCCGATGTCTTGCACGCCGAGGTCTTCGAGGCAGATGGGAAGACCTACGGTGAGGCAGAAGTCAATAACTTCTTCGATCTCTTCCTGCGGAGCGTTCTCGAGAACGAGCTGGCAGAGGGTACCGAAAGCGACTTTTTCGCCGTGGAAGTACTTGTGAGTCTCTTCAAGAACGGTAAGACCGTCGTGGATAGCGTGAGCCGCAGCAAGACCGCCGCTCTCAAATCCGAGACCGGAGAGAAGGATGTTGGCTTCGATTATATTCTCAAGGGCCTGGGTTACGCGGTTTGCGTCGCACGCAAGTTTGGCCTTGTAGCCATCTTCAAGAAGGGTCTGATAGCAGAGAGAAGCAAGCTCAAACGCAGCCTTGGTGCCGGCGGCGGGAGCGCATTTCTTCTCGCGTGCGCCACAGGGAAGTCCTGCGTTTACGGGCCTGTTGGTCACTATGTTGGCGCGGGCTTCGAAATAGGTGCTGAGCGCGTCGCCCATACCGCTTACCAGGAATCTGGTGGGAGCCTTGGCGATAACCGCGGTGTCGATGAGGACAACGTCGGGGCTGGTGAAGTAAGCATAGTCGTCAAACGCGCCTTCGGGCGTGTAGAGAACTGCGCTGTGGCTGGTGGGCGCGTCGGTTGCCGCGATGGTGGGAACGATTATAAGTCTGGATTTGGCTGCGTTGACGCACTTAGCTGTGTCAATCGCCTTTCCGCCGCCGAGACCGATTATAACCGAGCACTTCTTCTCCTTGGCGAGAGCCTGGAGACGTGCGACTTCCTGACGGGAGCACTCACCGTGGAAATCACAGGTAACAAACGTTACGCCGAATTTCGCTGCGGTGGCGTCGAGCTGATTTTTTACACGGGCTACGTCGTCGGGATGGGCGATGAGCAGAGCGCTTCTGCCATATAACCTTACGAAGTAACCGAGGTTATATAATTCATTTTCTCCTTGTACATATTTGGACGGACAAATAAAAGCTTTTCTCATAGAAAAAAATCTCCTTTTCAAAAAAATTTTGTCGGTAGCCTTATTATATAATAACGACAATCATAAAACATTGGACTTTTATGACCAAAAATGGTATTATTTTGTCATGGAGACATTTCTACTCGGAGGTAAAAATGCAGAAAATCGTCTTCTCCAGTCCTCAAAAGGTAATAGACTCACTGAAAAAAGGTGTGAAAATAGCGATTTTTACGTTAAATGAGCGGGGGGAACCCGATTTTAAGCTGAGCGACATAAAATTGCAATCCTCCGAGGTTTTTCATTCACCCGCCGGGGTGCTCGATCCCGCCGTAGAGTACGTGCGCGCTCATTTTAATAAGGATATAAAACTGGAGCTTCTAAGCTCTCTGTGCGATCTTAGTCCGGCGTATTTTTCCCGTCTGTTCTCAAAGACTTTCGGGTTGGGCTTCAGTGAATATCTGATTTCTTTGCGACTGGAGAACGCGAAATTCCTCTTGCGCAACACCCACCGCACCGTGGTAAGCATCGCCTGCGAATGCGGATATGTGGACTGCGGGTATTTCAACAAGCTGTTCAAAAAGCATGTGGGCTGTACGCCCCTTCAATACCGCTTCCTGGAAGATAAAAGCAAGGCGTAGCCTTGCTTTTTTATTTGCTCACGTATTTCAATGTGACTTTTTCTATTATGATGTTTTCGAGAGGCGCGTCGCCCAATCGAGGGGTCTCGCTTATTTCGAGTATGACATCCATACCCTTTCTCACTCGACCGAATGCCGCATAGTCTCCGTCAAGATCGGTGGAGTCTCCGAAACAGATGAAAAACTGGCTGGAAGCCGAATTGAAGTCACTCGTACGCGCCATGCTTATGACGCCCTCGGTGTGGCTCAGACCGTTATCAAACCCGTTTACCGCAAACTCACCGAAAATTGCGTCTGAGTACTTTGAGTAGCGGTTATTGTCTTCGCCCAAGAATTCCCCGCCGCTCTGAATGATGTGAATGTTGCCCGATGCAATGCGGTGAATGAGAGTGCCGTCATAAAAGCCGCTTTTGATGAGTTTCGTGAAGTTTTCAACGGTTTTTGGTGCGGTTTCCTTGTATAATTCCACCTCAAACTGCGCTCCGCCATCCATTGTGAAAACAGCTACGGGCATAAGATGATTGAGATCCGTGCCCCCTTGCTCGCCTGTTTCGCTTTCTCCGTCGGGTCCGTCGGGCGGTACATTTATCCGCCCCTTATCGCACCCGAAACAAGCAAAACACAGCGCAAGCACGAGGAGTAATGCTGCTATTCTTTTCATCAGAATTCATAGTCCATGGTGACAGACGCGCCGTTGGTTACCGAAAGAACGTATTTTTTGACCACTTCGCAGTGGTAGGCGTCCCTCTGATATTCATCGAGCGCTTCCCAGCTGTCCACGTCCACCGACAAAAGCACGTCATAGCTTCTTGCCGAACGAAGCTGATCTACCCTCACCTCAATACTCTTAACGGTGGGAACATTTCCTTCCATGGCGAGAAGGACGTCTTTGAGACTATTGCAGTTTTCTGCCGTATATTCCTTTAGTTTGAACAATACCATATGTCTGACCATATCTTCTGTATTCCTCCTTGTGTATCCTTATTTATTATCGCTTTTCTTTCTCAGTTTGTCTATACCTTTTCGAATAAATTCCAGCTTGGTTTCGCTGATAATGAGGGCAAGGAAGATGATTCCAAAACCGAGGCAAAGCCTGAGCGTAATCTGCTCCTTGTAAAATATCACGCTGAACAGCGTGCCGAACACCGCTTCAAGACAGAGGATAAGCCCCGCTTCGTTTGCCGAGGTGTGCTTTTGCCCGAACATCTGCAGAAGCTGAGCGCCAACCGTCGCAAATACGCTTAAATATAATATAGGAAGGAAGTCTTTTATCCCAAGCGTTATGGGATAATGCTTCGTTTCCGCAATTGACGACATCGCGAAAAATACCAGCATTGCGAATAAAAGCTCCACAATGAGCATCTGAATGATATCCTCGGTCCGGCTATAGCGCGATATCGCGACGAGCTGGAAGGCGTAGAAAAGACTGCTCAGAAGGGTCAGAAGTTCCCCCTTCCCCACCCTAAAATCATTTGTAAGAGAGACAAGTCCAATCCCCACGAGGCACATGACCGCCGCGATAATGTTGTATGAATCGGCCTTTTTCCGGAATATAATCCAGCTCAGAAACGGCACTATTATGCAATAAGTTGACGTCAGAAAGGCGTTTTTTGCGGGAGTGGAAAACTTTAAGCCCAGCGTTTGCAGCCCGTACGCCGCCGAGAGAAATACCCCTAAAATCAGACCTTTTCTAATCGTGGTTTTGTTAAGAGTAATCACTCTCCCGAAAAACACGATAGCCAATATCCCCACCGCCATCGCGAATCTTACGCCCAGCACAAAGAAGGTGGGAAAATTGTCCACGCTGTTCTTGAGAATGAAAAAAGAGCTGCCCCATATCAAAGTCGCGCCGAGCAGCATCAATTTGGATAGTATATTTTGCTTTTTAGTGATCTGCATCTATTTCAATTCGAGACTGTCGATCAGACAGCCGTTCTCCACATTCCTTATCTCTATTGTTTCACCGTTTATAAAAACAAAACTGTTTTTCGTTCCGCCCCTGGGCTGCGCCGCGCTTCCTGCGTTTATAAAGTAAATGCCTTTCTCCTTGTAAAAGCCGTAAGTGTGAGTGTGTCCGTAAACAAACACATCGCCCGCCTTCAGCGTTTCGGGGATTAAATACCTGTTGTAAATATGCCCGTGAGCGAACATCCACTTGCGCCCGTTGATGTTTTCGATGATTGTCAAACCCTTGGCGTCAAGCGCGCTCATATCCATCAGGTGAAAGTCGCAATTTCCTTCCACTGCGACAACGGGCACCTCGGCAGACAAAACGGCGGCGTCTATATCCTTATTATAATGGGCGCCGTAAATGTCCCCGAGAAGGATAACCTTCTGCGGTTTGAGCTCCCTTGTCCTGTCGGCAAGAAAGTTGGCGTGATACACGCTCCCGTGAATGTCGCCGGCAACAATATATTTCATAGGCATATTCTACCATTTATCGCGTAATTTCAGCAAGCGTTTGTGTTTTTCACGTGGAACATTTTTTTACTCCGTTTTTCGCCGTTATGCGCAACGTTCTGTCATTATTTTCGGCGGTTTGTAGCCGTAGCACAAGCCGTTTGTACCCAAGCTACCGATTATAGTATATTTTTAAATTGCGTTTTGTACCAGGCTACCGATTTTGCACCTCTTTTTGACCCTTGTAACATTTGCTACAAACGGCTGTAACGTATGTTACAATCCTTGCCGCATTTGCTCAAACCCTTGTAACATTTGTTACAAACGCGAAAATGTTGTCAGCCTTGCGGCTTACTTTGTCGAAAGTGTCTGCAACATCTGCTGCAAGTCCTTGTTTTTTGGCTACAAGCCTCTGTAACATTGGCTACAAAAGGCAAAAAGATTGTAATATGCTCACTTTCTTTGTCGAAAGCGTCTGTAACATCTGCTACAGGTCCTTGTTTTTTGGCTACAAGCCTCTGTTACATGCGTCACAAGCCCCGTATGTTATGCTACCAATCCAAAAAGGGCAACAACATCTGCTACAAGGTGCTAAAAATTGTGTAAATTCGGCACTTTATGTGTCGGAAAATGAAAAACGCCGATAAATTGCTTTATCGGCGTGTTGTTTTTTGTACCCAATTGAACGGAAAAGAAAAGAGAAGTTTGTCGCGTTTTGCGCTCTT
>DAOSYK010000032.1:0-12501 GCA_035381305.1 Clostridia bacterium | reverse complement strand
GAAGCATGGCCGAGCATACGATATTTGAAGCAACCAGCGGCGCCCCCAGCACATTCTTGTTCAGTCTCGCCAAAGACGGCGGAGACTGCACCGTGGTCAGCGGAAACAGCTGCGGCGGCAAAATAGAAGCAGATCTGAGCCTCATAAGCCGCAAACAGCTCAAAGTAAAGGGTGTCAGCAACGGCGCTCAGGAATTTGATTCCGCCATAAACATTCTTGCGCAAAAAATACTGAATTTCCAAGGTCTGATTGACGCGAGATATCCCCTTCAGGAAGCGGCCGCCGCTTTCAAGGATATGGAAGAGGGAAAGGGCACGGTAATAATCGACCTCATTTAGCGGTCGGAAAGTCGGGTCGGTATGAGAAATATTATTTCTCATAAACTAAGAGAAAAATTGTATGAGCCGAAAAACAAAAGACCTCATAGCTTTGTGCGTCGTTATTGTATTGGCGGTGAGCATATTCGCCATTGTAATTTACGATGCCGTATCGGCTAATAAACAGCCTCCCGAGCTTGATATTTACATTGACACAACGCCCATAAATTACACCGACGCCGACAAGGCGGCATACGCTTTCAAGTTTTCACAGACAATCGTAAATCTTGCCAAACAGCTCGGATTAAGCGCAGACGGTTCGGAAGTAAATACTCTTCTTTCGAGGACTCTTTCGGCGATGAGTAAAGCGCGCATTCCGGCCGAGAAGCTGGGAAAGATTGCCGACGCGATAACCGACTCTTCCCAGGACATTGTCGATTTTTTCACAACAAACAGAAACATTGACGAAGACGACGCTGCAGAGCTTCTGCTTAACGCAAAAGTAAAGAAAATCGCCGAGTTTTCCCGCAGCTTTTTTGTTAAAACAACCCTCAACGAGGAAGAGTTTGCTTACGTTCTGTACCAATATATGCTCGCCAACGCTTCCACTTCCTACAAGCAGGCGATGAACAAGCTGGGCAAAAACGACTATATAACCTTTATTTCCAACACGTTTTTCCTGCTCAATACCCTTGACGAGATTTCGCAAAGCGATTCGCGAAAGGCGCAGAGCAATGTGCTGCAAGCCGCGCTTTACGAACTCGGAAGCGATTATATCGACATTCTCGACAAAGCGGGCAACGACACCATAACCAAAATACTGGGCTTTGAATGGAATTACTCCGGCACAGACCAAAAGGCAGAAACGCTCAACGATTATTCGGAAAAAATCACAAGCAAAGTAGCTTTCATTTTCGGCACTTTCGGATATGCCATGAGAGAAGTCAAGCGAGAAAACATTGACGTTCTGACAAAATATGTCTCCCTTAAGGACGGGAAGGAGAAAAACGACTGTCTAATTTACCTTGAATGTGAAATTTCAAAGGTTCTGTCCTCGGCGTTGACGAGCGGAGAAAAATACCTTGAAGACAACGAAACAGAGGACGTAACGGCAATTCTCAAACAGCTTATTTTTGACGCCTACAGAATGAGAATTACCATTACCGACGAGGAAGAGGATACCGTTCTTGCGGCGAAATACAATACAGATTTTGACAAGTTTGCTCAGAGCATGAATTATTTTGCCGACAAAAATCTCACTTTGGACGAGGTTTCGTCCATGACAGATACAGTATACTACAATGAGCTGCTTAACAATGCCAAAAACATAAACGGCATTACCCAGACGCTGGACGACTTCGGATTTAATCTTATCTACATCTGGATGGGACACATCCTTAGCGGCATAAGCACGGAGGCGCAATGACAAATACCATTTTAGAGGTAAAAAACCTCTCAAAAATCTTCACCAATATGACTGATTATGTCCTTAAAGACATAAATCTCACTATAGACAAAGGGGATTTTGTTTCAATCCTGGGCGAATCGGGCTCCGGCAAAAGCACACTGCTGACAATCCTTGGCGGTATGGATATGCCTACCGAAGGGGAAGTGCTTCTTGAAGGAACGGATATAACAAAACTAAAGGAAAAGGATCTTGCACACCTTCGCCGCACGCGAATAGGGTTTGTGTTCCAGTTCTTCAACCTCGCGCCCTATCTTACCGTTGAGGAGAACATCGTCCTTCCCATGGTGCTGGAGAGAAAGACGCAAAAAGACTACGGCGAGAAACTGAAGTACTATCTTGAATATCTCAAGCTTACCGACCTTGCGAAAAAAATGCCGGGCACATTATCGGGCGGCGAACAGCAGAGGGTGGCAATTGCGCGCGGACTTATCTACCAGCCCGACATAATCTTCCTCGACGAGCCCACGGGCAACCTCGACAGTAAGTCGGCAAAGGAGATAATGGAGCTTTTAAAACGCATTAACGGCGAATTTAACACAACTATCGTTCAGGTAACCCACAGCGAGACCAACGCGTCCTACGGCAACAAAATCATAAGGATTAAGGACGGCAACATCATAGAGGAAATGGTGCTGGCCGAAAAGTAGAATGAACATACTGATCGCCCATACTTTACGAAGCATAAGGAAAAACGCAGGACAGTTTGCGGTAATTCTCATTACCGTGACCATTGTAACTGCGATGTTTTTCGTTACGCTAACTATCGGCGACCTTTTTTACAACCTCAACGTTGCGCTCGACTCCCGCCTTGGCAGCGCGACCGATATTACCCTCTCCGGCGATGTCTTCCCGAGCGCAAAGTTCAACGAGTTTTTGACTGAGTACGATAAAGACATCGAATACGTCGACGCCTACCTTCAGATAGGCGCACTGTTCAAAAACGAAAACTCCGACGACAAGACCAGCAAAGCGGTTTTAGTTGAGGCCGCCGACACAAAGACGCTCGCGGCAAGATACCCCAAGATGCTGAAAGTCGCCGACGAACATAAATTTACCTATCAATACCCTGCGGTATGGGCGGGCAGGTCGTTTATGGAAGAAAACGACCTGATTGTAGGGCAGGTTGTGGAAATCTACCTCGACATGTACCACAGCTATCAGAAGATGACGATAACTTACGTCTTTGAAAACGAAGGATTTTTTGCAAATACCACCGTAAACAACCTCATAATCGACTATTCCTCGATAAACGCAAAAGGCATGCTCAACCTTGCCAACATAAAACTAAGCGAGGATGCCGACATTGACGCAATAAGTAAAGCTCTGTATGAGCATATGGACAACGACAGTCTTTCGGTATCTCCCTCGGTCGACTACGAAAGAGTGGAAAGGGTGGTAAAAAACAACCAACTTCTCTTAAACGTAAGCCTTGTATTTGTCATTGCGCTTATGCTGTTTATACTTTTCACTTCTTACCTTGTCGTCACAAAGAACAGATTAAACGAAATGGTGATATTCAAGGCGGTCGGCGCGACCAATCTTCAAACCACGCTGATTATCCTTTCCGAAGCGCTGTTTTACGGTTTTATCGGCGCAGTCCTCGGACTAATAGCGGGACGAGCCGGTATGGGAATTGCCGTCAGGATGATGATCCCGCAGTTTTCTGACGCTGTGCGCTTTACCGCAGGAGATTATATCATCTCCTTTGTGCTCGGTTGCCTTATTTCGGTAGCCGGCGCATTTGTCCCCGCAATAAGAATGGGAAGGGAGAATATAAGAGAGCTTACCTCGGGAGATGTCCGTATCCCTCGGCGCGTTCCTATTTACGCGGTCATAACCGCGACTGTGCTCCTAATCGCATTTTCGATAATGCTGATACTTCTACCCAGGTTTACACTGTATATCACCATTGCGCTTATTGTCGTTGTCGCGGTATGGATTGTGCTGGTCATCCCTTACATCATAAGAGGTATTTCCTATCTCTTCAGACTGGGTAAAGGCAGACACCGCATCGCGGGAATATCTATAAAGCGCAATTCCTACTCAAGAACGCTCTCGGCAATGCTGGGCAGCATAATAACCTTTACGTTCATAGTAATAAGCATAATTAACATAATAATTTATGCGGTAACGCCCTACAATACGAGGTTCGAAGCCGACTTTGTAATCGAGTCCATTGACGGAAGCGACCTTGCCGCGGTGCGGGAAACTACGAGCAAAATCAAAGGCGTGGAAAACGCATTTATCTACTACAGTTTACCCGGTATATGGCTTTCGGATACCCAAACCAAGGACTATATGATTTACACAGTCGACAACACCGACGCCGTGGAAGGGATAGCCGAACAGGTTAGCGGGCAGACGCTCGCATGGTTTAACCGAGAACTAAAGCCCGTAATAGTAAGCTACGACCTCATGCAACGATTTAACCTTGTCGAAGGGCAGGAAATTACCATAACGGCAGGGGACAAGAATTCGGTTAAGGGCACACTGGACGGGAAGTTCACTGTCGTGGGCATGGATTACGCCATGACCAACACGGACAGGGTAATGATAATCCCCGAGGCCTCGCTTCTTATCGGCGGCAAGAAGCCCGATGCCGATAGCATGGTGTTTGTAAACGCCAAAGAAAATGTGTGGAAGAAAGACCTCTATTATCAGATAAGGGACAAGATAGAAACGCAATACTGCTATATCCTCGAGTACGAGGACTGGGCGTTCGCCACCAGCGTGGGCATAAAGGGCATAATGGGACTTCTTACCGCGCTTCAGTTTATCGTCAGCGCCGTCGCTATGACGGGACTTGTGAACCTTACCATCGTCACGCTCCTCAACCGTAAGCAGGAATTCCGCATTTACGAGTCGGTGGGTATGGACAGAAAGAGCTATATTCTTACCGTACTGTGCGAGGGACTTATTGTCGCTTTCGGCGGGGGGATAACGGGATTTATTCTTTCGCTTATAATAAACAGGCTGATACCGAGTTTTGCCCTGCTTATCGACAGATATGTCATATTTACCGCCATCCCGTGGTATATCCCCGTGACAGCCGCCGCCGCGATAATAATCTACGCCGCAGTATATCTTGCCATTTACGCCTCGAGGAAGGAGAGATACGTCTACAACAGGGAAATAATGAGATAAGTTTTGTTGAAACATACAAAGTTATATGATATAATTACTAAGTCTTATACGGGAAAATAATCGGTCAGGTAATAAAAAACAAAGGACATTCGTTATGAGAAAATCGCTAAAAAAATTCGTCGTTTTATTACTGCTTGCAGGTATCGTTATCTGTGCGCTGTCGCTCTTTGGTTGCGTTAAAAAAGGTGACGGCACCGATATACTCGATCTTGATAAGGTGGAACATCTCAAAGAAATCAGGCAGAACGGCGACCTCGTTTTCGAGTGGCTCAAAACTTATAGTCCTTCAAAACCCACCCTTATAGTTTTTCCCGGAGAATGGACCGACAACGCCCAAAACGATTTTTCCATTAATCTCGACGAGTCGGAATACACGATGTACAACGCTACATCCAATCCCACAAATTACGTTGTTCTCAAAAACAATCCCGGCTACAACAACAACGGTTTTAAGCACGACCTCGGCGAGTATTGGTTTACGGTTGCGTCGTATAACGTAGCTGTTTTCCACTGGGAGAGGTTTGCCGACGATGACGCGGAAAGCATTTCCAGCAAGCTTTATACCGTGCCTAAAATGCGCTACAGAAACGACGACGGCACATACGAAACCATAAGAGTGCCCAAAGAGGGTCTTGCCAGTATAGTAACTTCATTATACCTCAAGGAAATGGAAGGTAAAGCCAACGGAAGGGAAATCCGCTTTGTCGGAAACGGCGTGGGCGCAAACCTTGCTCTGTCTGTAAGCGACCTTCTTACGACATATTACGGCAACAAGCTTATCGAGGGCACATATCTTCCCCGTAGACTTGCGCTTTGCGACCCCTATCTTTCCATGTCGGATATGCACCTTGACATTCCGTGGGACAAGACCATCGACACGAAGAACGGCACCATGGGCATGATAAACGCCATGCTCGGCAAAGTCACCGCCGTGGGTACGGTCTGCGAAATGATAGAAAACAAGGAAATGAGCCTCTATAAGACTACAGTTGTCGACGAGCACGGAGTGGAGAGCGAGGTTGAACTTTACCGCGAGATTTACGCTTACGAAGTTGACAGAAAGAGCGCCGCGATAGAAAACCTTTTTAACGGTATTAAGTCAAAAGTCGCCTATCTCGAATTAGCGCAGAGTTACTCCTTGAAATTCTCGGAAAGATATAAAAAGTTTAAGAGAATTGCGCTCGACTGGTATCTTTACAGCATAATAGGCAGCGACGACACAAGGATAGGCTATCCCAGTACCGACCCGTTTGCTTCGGGCTCGACCTACTCCAATACAAACTGGGGTCCCAATTCCACCAGGCCTATAATTAACGACAGACAGAGCAATAACGACACGTCCGGCGGCACGGCAAGCTCGCGCGGCCTGAAATTCGGCGTGAGCGCCTGGACGCCCACCGTTTATACAAGGGCGCTTAAGGGTATTTCCTTCACCCAGAAGAAATTCACGACAAACGCTTCCAGCAACGTTCACGGCGTGCCCACTTACAATTATGCCATGTACATTCTGGAGTATTTCTCTTCCGAAAACTATCAGAAGAGCAATCAGACCAATTATACGCTTATCTGCGGATACATCTACTTTGACGAAAACGACGACGGACTGATAAACGACGGCGCAGACAGAGGAATGGCCAACGCGACTGTCAATTTCGACATCGCCCCCAAAGCCACCAACTCTTCGGGCACCAAGGCCAATTTCAGCGTGACGACCGATGAGACGGGCTTCTTCGTAATCCGCCTCAACGATAAGACAATCGACGCAAACGGCGACATAAGCGAAAAAGGCTACAGGTTTAACGAAACCTATAATGTCACGCTGACCTACCTTATCACGTCTCCGAAATTCGTTTACCAGACCAAGCAGGCCGAAGGCGTGTACTATCAGACCTGCGGCGGGCACAACTTCAGCTCGTCAACCTGCTCCTTTGAGCTTAACGACTATTATGCCGACGCAATTACCGTCAAAAATTGTCTGCTGATAGCCGAAACCCCCGGCAAATAACACAACCGCAAGGAGAAATGAGTTTTGGCTGAAATCACAAACATAATGGTCGAATGGCTTAAAGCCACTTTCGGTAACAGATATCTCGTGACCATAATAACCTCGATGATTCCCATGCTGGAAACGAGGGGAGCGATTACCGTAGCCACCAATCTCGGGATAAACCCGTGGGTGGCTTTTGTCGTTTCATGCATAAGTGCGCTCATTGTGTGTCCCTTCTTGCTGCTTTTGTTAAAACCTATTCTTAATTTTCTTAAGAAAACGAAACTCTTTAAGAAAATCGCCGACGCGGTAGAGCTTATCTTCAGAGAAAAAGCGGAAAGGATAGAAAAAGACGCACAGGAAGACATTAACAAGAAAAAATTCGATACCGAAGAGCAGCTTAAGAGAAAACGCGCGCTTAACACCGCTATCGGTATCTTTCTGTTTGTCGCCATACCCCTTCCCATGACGGGCGTATGGACGGGCACGGCAATTGCCGCGTTTATTGACCTCAAATACCGCTACAGCGTGCCTGCGATCATCCTCGGAAACTTCACGGCGGGACTTATTATCACCATTCTCAACATCTTCCTTGCCGAGTATTCTATCTGGATACTGCTGGTACTCGCCATTTTCATGCTGATATCAATAATAAGCCTTTTCGTAGGTTTTGTGATAAAATATAAGAAAGCCAAAAAGAATCTTGCTTCGAGGGGTTGAAGACTATGAAATTCTTGCTTGTGCCCGACAGTTTTAAGGGCTCGGTTTCTTCCGAGGAATTTTGCATTATTGCCGAAAAAGCCATAAAAAAAATACTTCCTGACGCCCAGGTTTTGTCATATCCTATCAGCGACGGGGGAGAAAACAGCGTAGAGTGCCTTGTAAGGATACTCAACGGCCGTTTTATGCCCTGCAAGGTGACCGACAGCAATTTCTTCATAAAGACCGTCAGATTCGGCGTTACAAACGACATCGCGATAATTTCTGTAGCCTCGTGTGCCGGGCTTGCCGACGCAATGATAAAAAACCCCCGCTTTACCACAACTTACGGAGTAGGGGAACAAATCAAAATGGCAAAGACTCTTGGCAAAAAGCACGTTTACCTATGTCTTGGCGGAAGTTCCACCAACGACGCGGGCGCAGGAATGCTGTGCGCTCTCGGAGCGAAATTTTACGACGAAAACGGCATTGCATTTGTTCCCACAGGCGAATCTCTCGGCAAAGTCCGCACAATGGATCTTTCCGAAATGTATAAGAACATCGATGGCATGGACTTTACGGCGCTTTGCGACGTGACGAATCCTCTCCTCGGGGAAAAGGGTTGCAGCCGCATTTATGCCCGCCAAAAGGGCGCAAATGACGCCGACATAGAACTTCTTGAAGAAAATATGACAAAATATGCCCAGCTTACTTCCGAAATCTTAGGCACTGAGCACGACTTCTCCGGCAGCGGTAGCGCGGGCGGAATGGGTTACGCCGTCAAAGCTTTCCTTAAGGGCGATATTCAGAGCGGCATAGGCTTCTTCCTCGACAGCATTAATTTCTCGGTTAGAGCCAAGGATTGCGACTACATATTCACAGGCGAGGGCCGCTTTGACAACACCTCAATTATGGGCAAAGTAATCGCGGGCATCATGGAGCGCACCAAAGGTCTCTTAGCCAAGCTCGTCGTCTTCTGCGGCAAAAACGCCCTCGGACACACCCCGCCGCCCATTTACAAAGTAATTCAAGTCTCCGACGACTCTCTCTCCCTCGAAGAGAACATCAAAAACACCCCCGCTCGCCTCGCGGAATACGTGGAGGAGTTTGTGGAAGGGGAAGCAACAATATAATGAATTAATATATATCAAAAAACAGCCACAAAATGGCTGTTTTTTTACTGGTAATAATATTAAAACGTCTAATTCAGACCATCAAAAAGTTTTTTGATTTTATCATCAATATTCTCCCAGTTATGAGGGCGTAGGTATACGTGAGATAGCAAAAGCGGTCGGAATAAGCGACAGCGCGTTATACAAACATTTCAAAAGCAAAGAGGATATACTTAATGCGATTATTGCTAGCGGAAAAACAAGTTTTGAGAAAATGACGGCGTCCTTGCAAATTGACGGCATTGACGCGCGAAAAGACAAAGACTTTTATCACCGAGTGTAAGAAGTAAATCGTACCGATATGTTCAGCGGCAAATAATATTCGCCGTCGATTTTTACGATACGACTCCAATTGTATTTATCCGCACTGACATATTCGAAATATGTATTTCTGTACAAGTAATCGCGAAAAGCTTCTCTGTCGTTAGAATGATAACAAATTACGTCTCCGTCGTCGGTTACGACGATATAGCCTCCGTTTACTTGTTCTTTTCCGTTCCATTTGCTTCCCGCGGTCATTCCGGTAAATCCTGCCATAAGAAAATCCTTGATTGCCTTTTCGTAATAGATTTCGGAATTGCCTACACCGAGAGGATTCTCAGCCGCCATTCGTTCTGTGGTTTCTTTGACTTCGTGTTTTGTATTTCCGCCCAGCAACCTGTCGTAAACACACCAAGCCATAATTTTAGGCATAGATTCTCTTACAAGAAAAAGATTATCGTTATAGACGGGATATTGCGTCTTGGCAAATTCCGTTTGAATGGAGTGAGAGGAGAGGTAAGCTTTACAAAGTCCCCATCCGCGTCCGCCTTTTCCGTCCGAAATTGAATTAAACTCATTCATTTTTGAGTCATCGCAGCCGGAAAGCTTAAAAAGATACTGAGACGAAGAACCGGCATTGAAAAGCGTAGGGTTTTGCCCGAATTTCGATTTGATGGAGAATCCCATAACGGAAACAATTGCCGTTTGTCCGTCGCGCACCTCAATGAAAATATCGTTTTTGCCGCCAAATTGTCTTTTCAATGCCTTTACCGCAGGTGCTTTGGGTTTGCTGACATAAATGACTTTTGCAAATTCGCACACCGAGTCGGGAGCAACGACCGACAATCCTTTTACTTTTTTCAATCCGTGAAAAAGAGTAACGGCGTTGTTTTCAAATTCCTGCATGGGAATCTGAGCCAATATAGTGTCGGATTCTTGCGGTTTTACCGTGACGAGGCTTTTTTCCTGATCGACTATATACTCCAAAACTTGTGTTTCGAATTCCTGTCTGATTATTTTCATCACATCGAGATAGGTATCGAGCTTCTTTTTAAGCATATTGTCGGCGGCATACAGTTTCCCTTCGCCAAGCAATTTGAGCATAACATAAAGTTCTGCCCATTCGCCTTTGTTCATTTTCTTACCGACTATCGAATCAACCATTTTCCAAAATCTCCCTTATCTTTAGTGCTATCGCCTTAATCACCGGTACAGTTACGCTGTTGCCAAACTGTTTGTAAAGGTGTACGTCTGCAAGAGGTAGTGTATAATTGTCAGGAAAACCTTGCAAACGAGCCCATTCGCGTGGCGTCATTTTACGAATGCCTTCTTCGTTTATTTTACCTTTTATGTGAGTTACGGGGGTAAGGTCCGTTTGCCGTTTGTCGACTATTAAATTTCGTTCTCTTCCCATACCTCCGCAGACAATTGCTCCGGCAATGTCGTCTAAAGAGCGTACCTCGTAGCCGAATCCGTTTCCTTTGGCTTCGTGACGAGCTTTATGTTTCTTTAATGTTTCCAAATAGCAAACACTTAAATAATAGCGTGCTGAAACCGGTTTTTCTTCTAAAATATCTTTAATTCGTTTTGTATCGTCGGTAGAAGCGGGGAATATGAATTCTCCCGGAGCGATATCGTTGCGAAAAGCTACGATATAAATACGTTCTCTATTTTGAGGAACTCCGAAATCTTTGCTATTAAGCACTTTGTAAAAAACGGTATATCCTATTTCCCTCAATGTATTAACTATAATCTTAAAGGTTCTACCTTTATCGTGAATCGTAAGACCTTTTACGTTTTCGCAAAAAATCACTTTCGGCTTGTGTTCCGAACAAATACGAGCCACATCAAAGAAAAGCGTTCCTCGCGACATTCCTTTATAATCATCGGCAAAACCTTTACGCTGCCCCGCAAGACTAAATGCCTGACAAGGAAAGCCCGCAAGGCAAATATCGAAACCGGGAATATTCTTTTCATCGATTTTCGTAATATCTCCCGCGATTTCTAAATTATCGTGAAAATTCGCTTTATAAGTCTTTTGCGCAAACTCATCCCATTCACTTACAAATACCGTTTCTATGCTGTTATCGAAGGCTTGATCGAACCCGAGGCGAATACCGCCTATTCCGGCAAATAAGTCTATTGATTTGTACTTCTGTATTTTTTGTTTCATAGCTTTGTCATTTCCCTGTACGTTTGCTCAATCTTATTAGCGCAAGCAACAACGTCTTTCTTAATTTCAAAATCCCAGAATCGAATCACTTGCCATCCTTGTGCCTTTAATTCTTGAGTTACCGTTTTGTCGCGCTTGATATTTCTTTCTATTTTGGGAATCCAAAAATCGCGGTTGCTTTTAAAATCGTTTTTTTGATGTTCCCAATCATATCCGTGCCACATTTTACCGTCTACGAATACTGCTATCTTTGCTTTAACAAAAACTATATCCGGTTTGCCGCAAAGTTCTTTGTAATTTTTGCGATATCGTAATCCTCGTTTCCATAATTCCTTACGAAGCAATAACTCCGGCTTTGTATCTTTACTTTTATTATGCTTCATATTGCGAGATATCTGTTCTTTTGTATTAGCCATTCTTATTGTCGCCTATTGCCAAGCCTTTTCGTTCACATAAATCACGAATCGCCTTTTTTGCTTTCATACTCGGCTCGACTTTTCCGGTTTCCCATCTGCAAACGGTAATGGGGGTTACTCCGAGTTCGACAGCCAATTCTTCTTGAGTAACCAACAACGATTCTCGAACGGCTTTGATTTTTTCAGGATAAGTCATACTTAAACTCCATTTAACATAAAATTATATTTATTTTAACATAATTTTTTATCAAAGTCAATTGTAGGTATATCTTATTAAGATACCGCAAGTTTACGATTGTGCTTTCTGTCTGATATGCAAAAACAGCTATTCCAAATCTTGGCGAGGGTTCGAATCACTACCTCTCGGGCAGGATTTTACCGCTTTTATTCGAACCCCCGTCAAAGGCGCAAAAAGCTCTCGAAAATGTTTGTTTTAGAGTGGAATGCCGTATTTTAGACAAGAAAAAATCCTAAACCGAATTTAGGTGTTCGATTTAGGATTTGCTTGGCAAAGACTGTAAGTTTTGATACAATTTGAAACCACCTGTTTGGGTGGCTATTTTTTTTATGAAACCACCCCTTTGACAATAAGACAAAAAGTGAAACCACCTGATACCTTTCGTGTGCCAATGAATTTGAATAGAAAAATGGTGGAGATATTGCGTACATTATTTTGTCTATAAAGACTAAAAAGACTGCAAAATGCGGATAATTCGTCTAAATTGGACAAATTAGACGATTATTTTTGGAAACCATATTGACAATTAGTTTGAAAAATAGTATAATAGACCAAAGCATAATTAAAATAGGAAGGCGTTTCTCATGACAACAAAACTATTTGAAAGATTAGTAACAAAGTTTTCA
>DAOSYK010000031.1:0-13961 GCA_035381305.1 Clostridia bacterium | reverse complement strand
TCTATGGTGGGCAATAAGGGACTCGAACCCCTGACTTTCTCCACGTCAAGAAGACACTCTACCAGCTGAGTTAATTGCCCGTCAGCGTAAGCTATTTTAACATAAATATGATGATTTGTAAAGCGCAAAAATAAAATATGGTTTTACAAAAAAGTGCATAAGATGGATATTATCAAAAAGACGCCGCCATAAGCGACCGGATAACGCTATGACGGCGTCTTGTTGAGGGGGATGAGCCCCAAGATAAAAGGGAAGGACTGGTCTTAATTGGGTTATATCAATTATAGCTGTTGCTTTCTATCATAATCTTATCGGCGACCAAAGCAATAAGCTCGCCGTTGGTGGGTTTTTCGCCCTTATTGTAGATCTTTATGCCGAAAATGGAATTGATGTTTTCGATCTTGCCGCGGTTCCAGGCGACTTCGATCGCGTGGCGGATGGCGCGCTCAACCTTGCTGGGGCTGGTGTTGAAAGCGGCGGCGACGGTGGGATAAAGCTTCTTTGTGATGCAGTTTATCATGTCGGGGTAACTTACCGAGAGCTTTACCGCCTCGCGAAGGAACTGATAACCTTTGATGTGCGGGGGGATGCCCGCTCTTATGAAGATATTGCTGAGCCTTTCGTCGATGTTCTTGTTCTGATAGAGTCTGAATTGCGCCGCACCGGCGTTTAAAAGGGATAAAAGCTTGTTGCGTAAATCGGAAAATGAATAGGGTTTGTAAAAGCTGTAATCGGCAGGACATTCGGCAATGTAAGAGGGGAGCTCTTCCTGGAGCCTGGCCGAGGTGAAAATTATTTTTGTTCCGGGATAAAGGATTTGTAGAAGTTCTTTCACATTGGGAAAATCCGTATCGACTATTACGGCATCGGTTTCATGCGCGTACTGTTCTGCAAAGTCTGCATAACGAGTACACGGGAAAAACGTGAAGAAATTGTCTTCTGCGAAGAATGCGTTTGCGCTGCTCATAAGGGAAGAATTGCTTTCGCACATAATAATGTTGAATTTTCTCATAAATACTCCTTTATCGTTGAAAAATAAAATATTCTGTTCTCATAATAACAGACCAACCGATAATTGTAAATATATTTTGAACAAAAATTATAAATATTTTTGAACAAAAATGTCGAAGGCCCAAAACGCCCGAGACCACTATTCTCCTTTAGGAGAATAGTGAAGATAAAAAATTTTTTCTTTTTCTTGCAAAAAAAATGTCGTCGGGGTATACTGAAATAAAAAATCAGGTCGGATAATGGATAAATATAAAGTAAAAAAGGACGGCGTGGAAATAGAGGTGAGCGAAAAAAGGATTCGCCGCTGTTATCTCAGGGTTTACCCGTCGGGACGGGTGGCGGTCAGCGTGCCCGTAAATTACGGCCAGGCAAGGACCGAGCGTTTTATCATCGACCACATGGACTGGATCAAGACAAAGCTTGCGCAAACAGCGGAGAACATAGAGGAAGGGGTATTATATTACCTCGGTGAGAAAATCACAATGGAAGAAGCGGGCGTCTCCCGACAGGCTTTTTTTGAAAGCAAGCGGGCTGTTGCTTATAAGTTATTTAATAACATTATTGAGGAATATCTTATTAATCATCCCGAATTTCTGCCAAAGCCAAAACTCGCGGTGCGCTCAATGGTCAGCTGGGGGCTTTACAATAAACAAAAGCGGCTTATTACGCTCAATCTCAAGCTGCTTCAAGCCGATATCGAAAGCATAAGAATGGTCATTTTCCACGAACTTTGCCATATAAAAGAGCAAAACCACTCGCCGAGGTTTTATGCGCTCCTTTCTAAAGAGTTTCCCGATTATAAAAGGATAAGAAGGGAAATGAAAAAATACAATACAAGGATATAGTTTTCAGGCTTGTTCGTTTATGAAGGCTTTTAAGAAAAAGCTGTAAGCCGAATTTTTTGCTATTATTATGTGGTCGATAAGCTTTATGTCCAGCGCCGCAAGGGTCTGGCGTATGCTTGCAGTGCTGTTTATGTCGGCGTCGGAAGGGGTCACGTTGTCAGATGGGTGGTTGTGGCACAAAATTACGCTCTTAGCCTGATGGAGCAGGGCGATGCGTATGATTTCTTTTGAGGAAAGGGCGACTGAGGTACTGCCCGACGCAAGACGCTCGGTGCGGATTATTCCGTTTTTCGCGTCCAGCATAACCATATACAGGTGTTCGTCGCTCTTGGAGTTCACAAGGGAACGCAGATAGGGAATGGAACTGTTTATGTTGAGAATCTGCCTCGGATTGTTTTTTATTCTCTCGTATATGCTGAAAACATCGGGTAGGGTATGTAAAAACAGCGCCGCATTTTTAGTCATGCCCTTTACTTTAATAAGGTCGTTGTAATTGGCGTCAAGCACGCTCGAAAGAGAGCCGAAGCGGTCGATAAGTTCGTGCGCAAGCTCGTTGGTATCCTTCAGGGGTATCGCGAAAAACAACAGGTACTCCAATACCTGGTGGGGCTGCATGGATTCGAGCCCATTGGCCAATACAGCGCTTTTGACCCGTTCCCTGTGCCCCTCGTGAACGTTGGTTTTTTCTTTGGTCATACTTTTTTATGCAAACAGGACTGCCCAGTCGATATACGCGGCGGTTTCTTTTATTTTCATCGCGATCTCGCATTCGGCAGGAGCGTAAACTATAAACAGTCGCGGCATAGTCTTCTTATCCCATTCTTTGATAAACTCGGCAATGGCCTTTTCAAGGCTTAACAGCGCCAGAGCCTTGCCGCCGGGAGCGTTTTCGGGGACATTTTCCAGCTGTTTGACGGCGGAAGCTATAATTTCGTCGAAGTTGTTGTCGCCTGCCGCGGTGAATTTTGAGTAAGAGCTCTTGACGCTCTCCAGTCTTTCATTGAGAGCGGCGATATTTTCGGCGATATAGTCGTTCTTTGCCTTGTCCGCGAGCACAGAGGCGAGGGAATCTCTCTTTTCGGCGAGAAGCTCTTTAAGCTTCTGGCGCGCCGAAAGATTTTCGTTATATGCCTCAAGATAAGCTTTTGCTTCCTCCATTCTTTCTTCAAGCGCTTTTATTCTGCGGCTTATTGCTTCGTTGTCGCAAAGAGCCTCGATTTCGGAAGAGAGCTTTTCTTCCTCGGCTTTGAGGGAAGCGACAAGGTTGAGATTGACTTCGTACTGGGTGTCAAGCCCGAGTTTAACTTCCTCTGCCTGTTTAATCTCCTCGGTTAATGCGGCAAACTGTTCCTTGATGAGCTCGGCATAAAGCGCGGTATAAGTGAGGTCTGCGCCGTCTTTGTTGACGATAATTGTGTTATCCCTGCTGACGATGGAGATGATCTCCTTTTCGCATTGGGAAATCTGTTCGGCAAGCCGGGCTTTCTTTGCGGCAAGCTCGTCGAGTTTCTTGTTTAATTCGTCTTCCTGCATTTCTGCGGCGGTGATATCTTCCGACTTTTCAAAAGGCGCCATGCCAATAGTTGCGATAGCTTCGTTAAGGTCCTTGTCGACGTTTGCGTTCTCCTCTTCCAGCATCTGCTTAAGGGACGTTGCTGCGGGCAAGACAGTCTCCTCGAGGTATCTGACTTCCTCGCGGGCGTCCTGGGTGCCGTTATTCACATATTCTTCGATTTTTGCAAAAAGTCCTGCCTCGATAAGCTCGTTGGTGTTAATCGCAACGCGCTTAATTGCAACGTCAAGCGCCGCGCTTAAAGACGCAAAACTTCTTACGTTGCTTGCCTCGAGCAGTTTTTCGATAAGTTCGAGTTTTGCAGCCTTGGTCTCCCTCAGACTGTCGAGGTAGGTTTCCGACGTATTGATGCGGTTGTTAAATTCGCCGAGGCGCAAGTTTATCTTGTCCAGTCTCTCGTCGTATTCCTGCTTAATTCTAAGAGCCTTTTTCTTCTCTTCGATGAGGTCTTTGTAGGCTTTTTCAATCAGCGCGCCCTCTTTGGAGAAGTCGGCTTTTTCCATTATGTGGTTTTTGCAGACGGGGCACTTGTCGCCGAACGACGTCGCGTCTATTGTGTCATAATACTTTTTCTGCGCGCTGACCGTGACAAGCTTTTCTTCAATAGCTTTAAACCTGTCATCCAGCTTTTTCATGTACCCGAGAAGGGTCGCCTTGGCGTTTTCGAGGGCGTTTCGGTCTTCGATGTAGCTGCGCTGCGCCTCTTCGTTTTCGTAAATTTTGTTGTCGATGGCGTTGATTTCTCTCTCGGTGTTGGCAATGATTATCTGATTGCGGTAAAGCGTCTGCTTTTCCTTTTCGTTGCTGTTGAGTTCGGCGTAAAGCTGTTGGTAAGTCGCTTCCTTGCCGAGAATTTCGGCGCTCTTCGATCTCGCGTCGAGAAGGGCAGCCTCGTCGCGGGCTATTTTTTCTTTCAATGCCGCAATTCTCGCGTTGGTCTGGTTGATTTCTACGTCCAGCCTCTCGAGAAGCGTCTTGTTATCGCCCGAGCGGGTCTCGAGCACAAGTCCGTCTCTCACCGCTTTTCTTATCGCAGAAGGGAGCTTCGCGCTCTCAAGGGTCTTTCGGGCTTCTTCGAGAAGGGCGCAGGTTTCCTCATACTCGGCGGCAAGGGCAGCCTGTTTTTCGGAAAGCGCTTCGGCTTTCTTGTCATATTCGGCGTAGTATGCGGCGAGTTTTGCACTTATTTCGTTGTCGGGATCGGCAAAACCTTCTAAAGCGAATGCCTTAAAGCTCTCGTTAAGTTCCTTCACCTTGTTTTCGGCCGCGGCGCGTTCTTCGGCAAGGCGCGCAACTTCGCTTTCGGCGCTGAAAAGATCCTGGCGCGCCTTTTCGAGGTTTTCGCGTATCTCGGTTACCGCCGCCGCTTTTCCGGCGTCGTCGTCGGCGGTGAGTTGATTTCTCAGTTCATCAAGCTCTTTTTTGTTTTCAAGCGCGTCTTCGGCTAAGACAATCTGCCTGTCGATTTCGTAAAGGTCTTTTTCGATGTCGTCTATCTCCGCTTCGATGTTGTTTTCGTCGGAGTCTTTGATCTTCATGCAGGAAAGATAGGAGAGATTAGCGTGAATTGCGCTTATTTCGTCGGCGCAAGTCTTGATTTTCGCGTTGATTTCGTCGGTATCGATGCCATAATCGGCAAGCGTTTTTACGATATAAGCCGCGGGGTCGGCGAGAATTTCGTCGGCATTGTCTTCCAGGACAATAAACGAGGAGATAAAGATCTCCTTGTCGCCTAATAGTTCGTCAATATACTTTTGCGCGTCGGCTATTTCTTCACAGTTTTTCTGAAGGACGAGCGTTTCGTTGTCAAAATCTCTCTTTATGACGTATTCGTCGCCCGACAATTCAAAGGAAAAAGCGACAGAACCTTCGGTCACGTTTTCGTCGCCGTAAAGGGCAAGCGAAAGTAGCTCAGGCAGCTTATTTGCTGCTTCTTCGGATATTTCGTCAAGGGAAAAATCCAGGTTGAAGTCACTTCCGTTAATCCTTTCCGCGGTCAAGTTTTGCGCTTTCATTCATTTCCTCCGTTTTTACGGCCAAGGTGTGGCTTTTTTGTAAATGTAGTATATGCTTCGCGGCGGTATACTACATATTGTGCGCCCGAAAGTAAATCGAAAAAGTGCTTTCAATAGCGGCGCTGTTATGATATAATAAGCAAACCGAAAAGTTGTGCTATACTTATATCATTATACAATCAATAACAATGGTTTTGCAATATATAAAACCATAATTTTTTGAGGATATATGGCGTTTGTGAGATTGGGAAGCGAATACATAAAAGAGGGTTACACGCCCATTGACAACGTGTTTTTGCTGGGGTATCTGCCCTCGGCCGACCCTGTGGACGTTAAAATTTACCTTTTCGGACTGGCTCTTGCAAATAACAGGGAAGACGGTGAAAACAACCTCGAGAAGATGGCGTTAAGCCTGCAGGTAAGCGAAGAGAGGATAATGGAAGGCTTCAGGTTCTGGGAGAAAAAGGGTCTTATTTCGGTCTCCAAAACCAATCCGCCGTCAATAAGCTACCTTTCGGTAAAGCGTCCCACTTCGCCCGTTATCAAAGTCAACGCCGAAAAGTACAAGACCTTTGTCGAGGAAGTGGAAAGACTGTTTCCTGCGAGAATTCTCAACAACAACGAGTACAACGCGTTTATGGAGCTTATTGAACTGAGCGGCATGGAGCCAAACGCCATGCTCCTTGTCATGCAGTACTGCGCAGACCTTAAAGGCGGAGCGGTCTCCACGCCATACATACTGGCGGTTGCAAACAACTGGATAAAACTGGGCTTGCTGACCGAAAAACAGATAGACGACCACATAAAGGAACTGGAAAATAACGCCGAAGACATCCGCGAAATTTTCAAGACGCTGGGAATTAAGCGCGCGCCCGACCTCGACGACAGGCAGATGTACCTGAACTGGACAAGGCGGTTAAACTACAAGCTTGACGCCGTTCTGGTAGCCGCAAAAGCCATGAAACGCCGCGGCGGCATGGAGAAGCTGGACAAGTACATTGAGGAGCTTTCCCGAGCAAAAGCCTTCAGCGCCGAGGAAGTGGCAAAATACACAAAAGAGAGGGAAGAAATTTACAATCTTACCGTGGACATAAACAAAAACCTCGGTCTCCATTACGGCGATGTCGAGGTAATTATTGAAACATACGTAACCAATTGGCTCAACACCGGCTTTGAGCCGAAAGCGCTTGTCAAGATAGCGAAATTCTGCCTTATGCGCGGTATAAGGACGTATGACGGCATGAGCCAGCTTGTAAACGTATTCTACAAAATGGGCCTGCTTACCGAAAGCGCAATCGACGGACACATCGCCGCGCAGATAGCGGTTGACGACAAGATAAGAAAGGTCTTTGAGGAGTGCAACTATTTCGGCGTTATTACCGCCAAGGACAGGGCAAACTACAAGACCTGGCAGGAGTGGGAAATGGACGAGGAGGTCATTTTGTACGTCGCATCCATCTATAAGAACAGCCCGTTCCCCATGCAGAACATAAACCGCGCACTCGGTACGCTCCATGCCAAAAACATCACGACGCTCGAAGGCGCCGTAAAAGAGCTTTCCGCGCCCGAAAAGGCAAAGAAAGACAAAGACAATTACAGTCAGAGGCAATATACCGATGAGGAAATAAGAAACGTGCTTATCGACTTTGAGGAGTGGACAAATGAATAATCTCGAAAGAGCGCTGGAAATAATCCGCGCAAGGCGGGAAAACGCAATAAACAAAGCCGAAGAAACAAGGCGTAAACTGCTTGAAGATAAAGAGTTTGCGTCCATAGAAAACACCCTTGGAGGGCTGGACTTTGAACTTGCGAGAAGGGAAGTGTACGGACTCGATGTGTCCGGACTTCGCGTCGAAATCGAGAGGATAAACAATCAACGAGACGAGTTATTAAAAAAGCTCGGATACAATAAAGAAGACTTAAAACCCCGTTATTACTGCAAAATGTGCGGCGATACGGGATACGTTGAGGGAAAGAGATGCGTCTGTCTTGAAAATGAGAGAAAGCGCCTCAACATAGAGGAAAACACCGAACTTGAGAATTCGCCCGCTTTAGACAAAATCGACTTCTCGGTCTATTGCGAAATGAGCGGCCTATTTGAAAAATGCGCCCGGTTCCTCACCAGAAAATTTGTGGAAAACGAAGGAGAATTATCCTTGTTTTTACTTATGGGCGAAACGGGGATAGGCAAGACATACCTCGCAAAAGCCGCATTGCGTGACAGCCTTGAAGGCGGCGGCGAAGTCTTATTTTTAAACGCGATAAAACTCAACAAGCTGTTTTTGAATTACCATTGCGCTCCCCTTGAACAGAAAGAGGAAGTTCTGAGAGAAATAAACGCATGCGACGCGTTGGTCATCGACGACCTCGGCGTGGAGCCGCTCTACAACAATGTCACCCTGCCTTATTTTTACGAATTGATCGTAGAAAGGTTGGGGAAAAAGACGCTGATCACCACCAATTTGTCACAACGGGATCTTGAGGAAAAATACGGGCAGAGGATCTTTTCCCGCCTTATGGACAAAAGGAATTCCGCAGTAATTTCTTTGAAAGGAAAGGACCTCAGATTTTCATCAATTTAGGATAAAACATACTTATTTCCGCTGTTAATAAACAGATAAGCCACGGTGTATTCGGCGTCAAAGCAGATGTCGATGGTGCGGACGGAGCCGTTTATTCCGTAAATTCTCTCGGCATTTTTATAGGTTATCGTTACCGTATAAAGACTTCCGCCTTTTGCCGCAAAGACCGTGGACATCAAGTTGGGTTTGTCGGGAACGTCTTCCATTTTCGCTAAGGTGTCATAGCCGCTGCTGGCAAGCTTCAACGTCTTATTGGGATACAGCGCCGAAAGCTTTTTCAACAGGTATTCGGCGTAGATCGGGTCGGAGGAGGGGATTATTGCGGGAGTTGTTTCCCACGCTTTTTCCACCGGGGCGTATTTAACCACCGCGGTGTATGATTTTATAATCAGATTTTCCTCAAAGTACGAGGAAAACACCGTCTTTGTAACCACTCCATCGTTGAAAAACGCGCTGAGCGTGCCGCCCGAAAACGCCTTGCCGGTATTGGGAAAGGAATACGCCGAGCCGTTTCCCACAAAGTCGGCGAGTATTACGCCCTCATTTTCGACGACTGAATGGAAGTTGTCTTTTTTGAACTGGAAGGAATTTACGAGATTTGCACCCGTCATCCTCAAAAATGCGTCAAAGCCCGCCTTACCGCCGACCTTGATTCCCGAGCCTTCGGCGACAAAAATAAGCTGACCGAAATAGTAGTGGTCAAGGCCGTTTACCGAGATCTTCCCTTGCTTCATGTTGCGGTCGATGGCGCCCACTATTCTGTCGGTGGTTTTGCCGTCCACGGTTACGGTGGCGTCAATGCTTATGATGTCGTTTTCAAGCAGGGCGTTTACGCCTTTTTCCAGCGTGTCGGCAGGATCTAAATCAGGCGTGTTTTTACCGCCGCACCCGAAGAGAACGGTGCAAAGCAATATTAGCAAAATAATTACGGCGGTCTTTTTCTTCATGGCAATAGTATAACACTAAAAAAAGGTTTTTGACAATCGTCAAAAGCGGGTTAAATGGGACGTTTTTCTTAATTTTTCTGTAAAATAACGTAAGGATATTGACAAATTCTATAAATATGGTATCATAGCCTAATAAAACAAAAAACATTTATCCTTGAGGAGGGGCAAATGATAGCGGGAGTGGTTTTTACATCGCTCGAGATAAAATATTTCAGTGAAAATCTGTTGGACTGGGTCATTCGTGTCCTTGTCGCACTGGTCTGCGGTTTTGCCATAGGCTTTGAAAGAAAGACCCGCTCCAAGGAAGCGGGAATAAGGACTCATACCATAGTCGCCATCGCGGCGGCGCTTATGATGATAGTATCGAAATACGGCTTTATCGACCTTGCCGAGTGGGGCATGGGCAAGAGCTACGACGGCGCAAGGCTGGCGGCGCAGGTGGTTACGGGCGTAGGCTTCCTTGGCGCAGGCATGATTTTCTATCGTCGTGACCAGCTCCATGGCCTTACCACAGCCGCAGGCATCTGGGCAACCGCCGGTATCGGTATGGCTGCAGGCGCGGGAATGCCCATTATTGCCGCTGCCGTCACTCTCATGATGATACTTCTTCAGGTCATACTCCATCGCCCCTTACGCCTTACAAGAGGCAGAATAGTCACCATTCTCAGGCTGACGGTGACGATAGTGGACGAGGGCACAGTGGACAGGATAAAGTACGTCTTCAGCGCCAACAAGTTCCTTAAGTTCAAGACGACCAACGTCAACGGCGAACTTTTTGCCGAAATCGAGCTCATGACCAACAAGAGCTTTTCCGACAACGAGATACTCGAGATCGCAAAGAGCGAGACATTTATCAAGACGCTGGAAAAGACCGACGAGATTTAATTCAGAATCAGCAAAAAAGCAAAGCGCGGGAAAACTTCCCGCGCTTTTATTTTTCAATAAAAAAAAGGCTTTTGCAAGCCTTTTTTGGTCGGAGTGACAAGATTTGAACTTGCGACCTTATGGTCCCGAACCATACGCGCTACCAAACTGCGCTACACCCCGACTTACTTATTATATAATATATTATTTTTCGCAAAATGCAACTGTTTGGACAAATTATTTTGTAAAGAAATGCTGTTTCAGGTCCTTTCAATGAGGCCGAGACTGAACTTCAGCCTTCTTATCGTCTCCTCTTTTCCGAGGATTTCGGCAATCTCCACCGCACCCCCGGGCGTCACTGCAAGACCCGATACCGCCACCCTCAAAGTAAACAGCATCTGTCCGCGCTTAAACCCGATTTCCTCGCATTTTGCGTTGAGCGCATCTGCAAGCGTCGAGAAGTCGTCCAGGTTTTCGATCACATTTAGAGCTTCTTTTATCGCAACGCGCGCAATCTCCTTGTCCGTCTTTAATTTCTTATGCTCGAAGAGGGCAAGGTCGTAGTCTGTGAAATCGTCGATGAATTTTACCATTTCGACAATGTCGCCCAGCGTTTCGATTCTGCTTTGCAGAAGGACCGAAAACCTGTCGTAGTCGTAGCGGTCGGCAATGACGCTCTTGTCATAGAAGGGTTTGGCAAGGCGGGTAAACGTCTCGAAGTCCAGTTCTTTGATATACCGGGCGTTGAGCCAGCGCATTTTGGTTTCGTCGAAGATGGAACTTGATTTGGAAATGCCGTCCACGTCGAAGAGTTCGACGAGCTTTTCCATTGTCATCTTCTCGTCGTTGTCCTTGGGCGACCAGCCGAGCAGGGCAATGTAGTTTACTATCGCCTCGGGCAAAAAGCCCTTTTCGACGAAGTCCTCGAAGTTTGCGTCGCCGTATCTCTTGCTCAGCTTTCTCTGGGCGTCCTTCATTATGGGCGGCAGGTGGATATAATGCGGCTTTTCCCAGCCGTATGCCTCATATAAAAGGTTGTACTTGGGCGTGCTGGATAGGTACTCCGTTCCGCGCATGACGTGGGTTATTCCCATCAGGTGGTCATCGATGACGTTGGCAAAGTTATAGGTGGGCATGCCGTCGCTCTTTAACAGTATGCCGTCTTCGAGGTCCTCGCAGGGGACGCGGATTTCGCCGAAAACCATGTCCTCGTAGACGGTCATTCCATTGGAAGGTATGTTCTGGCGGATAACGTAAGGAACGCCCGCCTTTAATCTTTCCGCAATCTCTTCTTTACTTAGGTGCAGACAGTGCTTGTCGTATTTTTTTACGCCGTTTTCGTCGGAAAGGCTCGCCAGCCTCTCTTTGTCGCAGAAGCAGTAGTATGCGCCGCCAAGCTCAACGAGCTTCTTTGCGTATTCCTTATAAATCTCTTTGCGTTCGCTCTGGATATAGGGTCCGAAATCGCCGCCCACATCGGGTCCTTCGTCGTGGATTATGCCCGATTTTCTGAGGGTTGAGTAAATTACGTCAATCGCGCCCTCGACAAATCTCTCCTGGTCGGTGTCCTCTATGCGGAGTAAGAATTTGCCCCCGTTGTGCTTTGCGTAAAGGTAGGCGTAAAGCGCCGTTCTCAAGTTTCCTATATGCATAAAGCCCGTGGGACTGGGCGCAAAACGTGTTCTCACCGTCATAAAAGACCTCCCGTACTCGGTTAAGTGTTAAATGCAGCATAATTGTAGCATACTTTTTTTGTTAAGTGTATAATAAAATAACAATAATGAAATTTTTTTGGGGTGCATTATGACAATAAACCGCGAAAACGCCATAAAGTGGCTTACCGATATCCTCAGGGTTCCCAGCGTGGAAGGAGAGAAAAGCGTAGGCGCGCCCTTTGGAAAAGACGTCGCCGCCTGTCTCGACTATTCGCTTGACCTTCTCAAGAGCCTGGGCTTTGAAGTAAAAAACGTCGAGGGCTATTGCGGCTGGGGCGAAGTCGGAAAAGGGGAACTTTTCGGCATACTCTGCCACCTTGACGTTGTGCCGGTAAGCGGCGAGTGGACCTACCCGCCCTTCGGAGCCGAACTCCACGACAACAAAATCTACGCCCGCGGCGCGCTGGACGACAAAGGTCCCTTTATCTGCGCGCTTTTTGCCGTGATGCGCCTTTTATCGGAAGGAAGAACGCCCACAAGACGTATACGCTTTATCCTGGGTTGCGACGAGGAGAGCGGCTGGGAATGCATGGAAAGGTACGCAAAGACCGAGGAAATGCCCGTGCTCGGCATTTCGCCCGACAGTGATTTTCCGGTGATAAATTGCGAAAAGGGTATCGTATACCACAAGTTAAGGCACCCAAAGCCCGATTTTCTTATTGATATGGGCGGCGGCGCGAGAGCCAATATGGTGCCCGACTATGCCTATGCCGTGGTAAAGAATACCCCCGGAATTCTTGAGAATATCAAAGCGAATAAAGAGTGTTCGTGCACATTAAACGGTGACACAATTAAGCTTGAAGCCAAAGGCAAATCGGCTCACGGCAGCCATCCCGAAGAGGGAGACAACGCTATCCTTAAGATTCTCGGCGCGCTCAGCTTTGAAAAGATTTTCGCCGACATGCGTTTTGCCTTTTCCGACAACAACGGCAAAAACGTCAAGCTCAATCTCGAGGACAATGAGAGCGGAAAACTTTCGCTCAACCTCGGTACGGTTAAGGTGGTCGGCGAAGAAGTCGTATACGAACTCGACGTTCGTCACCCCATAAGTTACACCAAAGAGCAGATTACCGCAATTCTTAACGAAGCCGCGCCCTGTAAAGTCGAACAGGGATTTTTCCACCTGCCCCTTTATGTTCCCAAAGACCATACGCTGGTAAAGACATTGCTTAATGCATACAACAAAGTTATGAAGACCGAAGCCCAACCGATTGCGATCGGCGGCGGGACGTACGCGAGAGTGCTGCCGCTCGGCGTTGCTTTCGGACCCTGCTTCCCGGGAAGCAAGGCGGGCATTCACTGCGTCGACGAGTATATCGACCTCGACGAGTTCGACAAGGCGGCGGAGATTTATTACGAAGCGTTTAAGAAATTGCTGTTTTAAAGTTTTATAAGGAAAACGCCCCGGCAACGGGCGTTTTTTATTTGCGGTTTTTCATTGTCATAAAGGCGTAGGCGAGGCAGAACGATAAGGATTTTAACACATTAGCGTTCTCGTTTATCCTTACTTTAAAGTTCTCCTCTTTCCAGGGGTGGGGAATGACCTCGGCGATAACCTCGGGCTTCTGTCCCGCTGTTTCCATGAACAGGTCATAGCGGAAAAGGGAGGGATTTCCGAAGCAGAAGTAGGTATTGTTGTCGACGCGGCGTTTTTCGGCATCGGAAATTTCGCCCATTTCTGCCTCACAAACCTTGACGGGGCTTATTTCGTAACGGGAGTTTATTGTGTATGACGGACCGTCGGCAATAGCCACTTCGACATTGCCTTTTTTGTAAATTATCTGTGCGGCAAGGCGGCCGTTTTCGCCCGAAACAAGTATGCCGTCCTTCACAAAGTCGAGGATGCAGAAAGTTATGAGATTTTCTTCCCTCAGGGCAGAGTCTCCGCCCAGAGCATATAGGTTTTTGGTAAGCTCGAAAATCATAAATTACCTCTTATTGTTAAATAAGGATACCATAGAAATATAATACGGTCAATAAGGGCTCCCCGATCGCTTTTGTTTTTATTATATGTGATATAATACTTAATTGCCCGACCAAACCGATATTTGTCGCTTTAGTCGGTTTATTGGTCAAAAAGTTTTTAAAAAGCAATTGCAAATTATTGACAATGTGAAACTTTAATGTTATTATATACAAGCATTCCGGAAGGATCTCGTGGGGGTATAGCTCAGCTGGGAGAGCACCTGCCTTGCAAGCAGGGGGTCAACGGTTCGATCCCGTTTATCTCCACCACTCCCGAAAGAACAATATCGTAGGCTGATAGCTCAGCAGGTTAGAGCACGCGCCTGATAAGCGCGAGGTCGGTGGTTCGAGTCCACTTCAGCCTACCAACGTCTGACTGTAGTCAGGCAAAATTTTGCACCTTGACAACTGCATAATATCTTTTCAAAAAAGAAAAGACGAGAA
>DAOSYK010000030.1:12627-14894 GCA_035381305.1 Clostridia bacterium | reverse complement strand
CAAAGTAGAGTGTCTCGGTGGAAATCACCGCTCGCTCGATCACGAGGTCAGCCGACAAGCCGACGAAGGGCACATAGTTGGTTGCGATTGTGCTTCCGCTTGCCTCGAGACCGATTGTGTAGGTGTAAACACCCGCATTGACCGCCGCGCCGCCGCCCGACTGATTGATTGTGAAGGTGTCGCCGCGCGCAACGCCGTCCACGACGTTATGATAAGCCGAAAGGATTACCGTAAGCGTGCCGTCCGAAACATTGTAAACGGGGTATCCGCCTTCGGGCGTGGAAGGAGTGTTGAGGGTAAGGCTGTGTGACCTGCCGTCATAAACTCTTATATCGTCCTCCATGGTAAGACCCGAGAGGTTGGCTTGAGCGATGTTGAGGTCGGCGTTCTGGATAAGCGATGTATAGCTGTCCTGAGCCATGGCGTCGAGAATGTTGAAGGTTACTCTCACCCTGTAAGAAGATACCTGACCGCCCACTATGTTGACGTTTGTTGCGCTGTTTCCGGACGCGTAGGTGTTGCCGCCGTCGGCGCTGATCTCATAGACAAGCGTGACTTCCTCGTTATACTGCGTGTAGTATCTGCCGTTTACGTATTGCGAGCCGACTACCTGCACCTCAACCTTGTGCACCGCGCCGTTAAACGTGACGTTGACGTTGTTGACGGTAAAGCCTGTAAGGTTGGTGGGAGTAATGGTAAGCGTCGCTGTATCGGTAAGCGTCGTATAGTTGCCGCTCGACTCGCTTATTGTCGCCTCGATATAGTAAACGCCCGCGTACTTGACGCCGTTGAATGCCGTCGTGAAGGGGCTTTCGAGGTCGATTGTATTGTACATATAGGTGACTACGCCGATGTCGCTTCCGAGGAGCGCAACGCTGGGCACAGCGACCTGAACGATAGCGTCAGAGTTGCTTACGCCGATATACCAAATCGCGCTGTTGTATTCAACTGTATAATCGTTGAGTTGCCAGCCGCTTATCATCGCTTTTTCTATATAATAGTAATTAATGTCGTTTGTAAGGACGTAGTTTGTATTGTCAATCGCCGCCGTCACGGTGTAGCTTCCCGCATTTCTGAACACGGTATTGCCCGTAGCCGCTTCGCCCGTTCCGGTGCCCAGTATGAAGATCTGGACGTGGATATCGTCGATTGTGTAGAAGCGTCCGTCATCGGCCGCCGCAGCGCCGCCAAGGAGCACGGGCATAATCATGTCGTCGTGCGCTTCGGCGTCATAAGTGTGGGAAACTTCGGGCCAGGACAGCACAATCTGCTTAGGCTCGATTACAAGCGTCATTCTCGGCGAAACGTATTCATAGTAGTTGCCGGTCGAAGTCGCAGTAAAGACTATGGAGTAAGTGCCTACGTCTTTCGCGCCGTTCTTTGCCGCATTGGTGCCGCCCTCGTAGTTTGCGATAATGGGATCGCCGTATTGCGTTACGTCGGCGGTGGAATTGTTGTAGAGCGTGACGCTGATTAAGTAGTAGTCGGCTTTATAAGTGAACGTGCCTTCGCCCGATACGATAATCTCGTCAAAGGTTATTGTCGCCTTATCAATATAAAGTATCGCCGTCAGGATAAGCTCGCTGTAGTCGGCGTTAATGACGTTTTCGGGCGAAATTATCGCCGTTATCGTGTAAATACCCGCGTCAATTGCCGAATTACCGTCCAGCGTGTTGTTATTGCTGTCGGTAATGGTGTAATAGGGTACGACTTCTTCGCCGAGACCTGTAATGGTCGTGTTGACGGTAATGCTGTGCGCCTGCCCGTTGTAAACGCTGTCAAGGTCGGAGATTGTGATGTTGGCGATGTCGCGCGTCCTGATAGTAAGGGTTGCCGTTGCCGACCACGCCTCGTAGTTTTCGGTCTCGTCGATTGCCGCGGTTATCGTATAAACGCCGGCGTGAATTGCGGAGTTGGTCTCTATATAGCTCTTTCCGTAACCGTTGGAAACGCCTGCATAATAAACCGTCATCGGGTCGTTGAACTGGGTGTAGATTGTGTTGACCTCGATGCTGTGGGTGTTGGCGTCATAAACGTATGTGGCATTTTCGAGCGTTATGTTGGTAATTATGGCCTTGGTTATTCTCCACTCTTTTGTGACTTCGAGAGAAGAGATTTCGTAGTTACCCGCGTCTGTACCCTTGAGCCCAATCGCAACGGCTATATAAGTGCCCACATAGGTGTACTTGTTATTGATAAGGTCGACGTCAACTTCGTCGCCCGTATACACAAGCCCGTCAATGGCAGTGGCCGCGCCGAAGAACAGC
>DAOSYK010000030.1:0-12527 GCA_035381305.1 Clostridia bacterium | reverse complement strand
CGATTTCTGTATTCCCGAGGTCGTCGGTCGTCCATACGATAGCTACTTCTTTCTTGTTGATCGTGTAGCTGTCGGTAAGGCCTTCCTCGGGCAGACGGTAGTTGCCGTTAGCTTCGAGTACGTTCTCTATGCTCGCCTGATACGGATTTACATTGGCGTTGACATTGCCGAAGAAGACTGTGTAGCTCGTTGTGCCTTCTGTATTGCTTGCGTTTACATTGGCTGTGCCGTTCTTGCCTTCGACCGTTATGACGTCCCCCGCCACTATGTTGGCTATCGTTGCCGTCACGCCCTGCGTTGTGCCGCGGATATATGTGTATACGGGATTCAATACATCCCAAGTTACCGTTATCGCTCTCTTCTCTATGGTAAGTACTGCCGTTAACGCTAAGTCAAAGTAGTTGCTGTTTGTTAACGTCGCCTTGATGTAGTAGACATTGGCGTTCCTTCCGCCGTTGCCG
The DNA here is from genome assembly GCA_035381305.1 of Clostridia bacterium. Classification (GTDB taxonomy): domain Bacteria; phylum Bacillota; class Clostridia; order Christensenellales; family DTU072; genus CAG-1782. Next base: position 12,066 of record DAOSYK010000030.1, on the reverse strand, counting down.
CTTAACGGATAGGTGCTTGTGCCGTCGGTGTTGTAGTTGTACACTACTTCCACTTCATCGCCGTATGACGTTACATTGCCGCTTACCGTGAGCGTCCTTGTCGTTCCGTCATAGGTGTATACCGCGTTGCCGAACGTGATACCCGAGATGTCGGCCTTGGTTATCTCCCAGGCCTTGGACTTGTTGACGATATTTCCGATTGTGTAGTTGGCGTTGGTTACGCCCGTTATCTCGGCAAGGTAGCTGCCTACGATCGTGCCCTTGTTGCCCGTGTAGATAAAGGTAACGTCGTCGCCCTCCTCCACTCCGCCTATCTCGGCGTTGACTGTCTTCTCCTGGGCGTTGTACACAAAGCTGTATACTCCGTTCCATGCGGCGGTTACGTCCTTGGGCCAGATGTGCCAGGACTTACTTGTCTCTTCCATCGTGTAGTTGGTATACACGTTCATGTCAAGACCCGCGGTTGCCGTGTAGTTAATGCCTGCGCTGGAGTTTGCGTTGGTTTCAACGTTGCCCGACAGTATCAGTTCGATATCGTCGCCTGAGATTACGCCCGATACCGTGGGCACTAATGTGTATGCGCTCTTGTTGTATACAAGAGTTGCCTCGTCGTAATTCTCTCCGCTTACCTTGGCGTTGGTGTAAGCCCAGCCTGTAATTGTGATAACCGCTCTTGCTATGTTCCAGGTGCCTGTGAGGTTGCCGGGGAGCGCATAGTTGGTGTTGTCAAGCGCCGTTACCGTTACATAGTACTCGCTGTTGCTGGCGTCGGTCTTGGTGTATGTGCCCGAAGCTTCAGTCGTTATTGCGGTGTTCGCCAACGTCCTGGCTGTGCCGTTGTCGGTCAATGTGAGCTCTACCACGTCGCCTAAGACTATGCCCGTGACGGTAAGCGTGAGACCCTGAGCCGTCTTGTTGTATACGCCTGTGTAGTTGAAGCTTACCCACGTTAATGTAAGCTCTTTGGGCGTTATCGTAAGAGTCCTTGTTAACGTAAACGTATTGTAGTTTGCCTGCTGTATCTCGGCCGTTACTCTGTAGACGCCGGCGTTCATTGCGCTGTTGCCCGGATTGCTTACGCCGTCCTTCTCGATTGTGTAGCTGAGATAGTCGCTCATGTCTTCGTTGAGCTGAGTGAAGGTGTCGCTTACCGATATGCTCTTGTACGTTCTGTCGTATGTGAACGTCCTGTCCTGCATTGTGATATTGGTTATCGTAGCCTTGTTGATTGTTAAGGTTACGTTCTCTATCGTAAGCGTATTGTAGTTCTCGTTGGTAACTACAGCCGTAATGTACGCGGTGCCCGCGTTGACTATGGCGTTGAAGCCGTTGAGAGCTTCCAGAGTCTTTGTCGTACCGCCCGAGTATACAACGGTTACGGGCGCGCCGTGCTGGGTTACGTATGCCGTTACCTCGATACCCTGCGCGTTGCCGGTATATACATAGCTCGTTTCGGGCAGGAGCTGGATGTTTGTGATATTGGCCTTAGCTATCTCCCACTCCTTCTCGGTGTCTTCGGGGAGTGTGTAGTTGGCCGCGTCTGCGCCTGTCAATGCTATTACCATCGCGGTATATGTGCCCGCGTTGGTATATATGTTGTTGATTACCTCAAGGCCGAGTTCGTCGCCCGTATACACAAGCCCGTCAATGGCAGTGGCCGCGCCGAAGAACAGCGACGCGGACACGCTTCTCTCTACGTTGCAGTAGACCGTAGTAAAGCCTGTCCAGGTGCTGACGAGTATGCCGCCGATTTCTGTATTCCCGAGGTCGTCGGTCGTCCATACGATAGCTACTTCTTTCTTCTCTATTGTCCACGCGCCAAGCGTTGTTGCCGAAGTGATTGAGTAGTTGGAATTATCACCCTGTGTGAGGGAGAGAATTACTTCATATTCGCCTGCGTTCTTGGCCGTGAACGTCATGTTGGATGCGAAGGTGCCGTTTTGCGTATAGGATTTCCTTGCCGTGTAGGTCAAAGTCTCCTCAAAGCCCTGAATCCAGCCCGAAACGGTGACCGAAATGCCCTGCAGACCTGAGTTATAGGTGTATTCGGAGTGGTTGTCAGTCCAGGTTATCGTAAGGTCTCTCGGAAGAATGCTGCCTTTTGTGGCAATGCTTGTGGAGATCTTGTAGTTGGGATTGCTGGAAGTGAGAATAATCGGTATGTCGGTGCCAACGTCGCTCTGCGCGTAAACTCCCGACACCGTGACTACGTCGCCGGGAAGGATGTTGGCGCTTGCCACATTAATATTGCTTATTGTGTCGGTGCCGTCGTAAAGCTTATTGGTGTCGCCCGCTACCTCAATTGTTCTCGGGGCAATCTTTGCAATCGCGGAGGAAATGGTATAGCTGTTGCCCGAGACGAAATAGTCGTCCTCTTCAACGAGGTCGGTTCCGTCGGCGGCAAAGGCGAACTTATAGTTGCCCGCATCGGCTCCCGAAAGGATAAACGTAAGATATCTGTTGCCCGCATTATAGCTGTCGTAGTCGGCCTTTATCGTCACGCTTGTGTTGGGCAGTATGTCGCTTGCTCCCGTCGTGTAGGTCGTGAAGTCTGTTGTCTTGTCGTAGACCTTTTGCCAGAACGCGGCTGCGCCGTCGATGGTAACTTCGTCCGCCTCAATATTTATAGTGGCTTTGTGCACAGTGAGGAGGATGTTGGCTTCAAGCACCGCGTCGCTGCTGAACAGGTTACAGGAAATTGTGGTATTGCCCGAGGCGCTCGCTTCGTAGAAATAAAGCTCGTACACGCCCGCATTCCTGATAATTGCGGCGGTAGCGCTGTTGTATGCGTTGTAAGTGTACTCAACGCCGTTAATCTGCACCCTTACGTCAATACCCTGCTGGACGGTGGGAAGTCCGGTGCTCGTTAAGAAGTATGCGCCCGTAAAGGTGAGCGAAACTTCGGTCGGATTGTCGGAAATGAATCCCTGCGGGCTTCTCGCGACGTTGAAGTTGAGAATAAAGTTATTGTCGGCGTCAGCGGGCAGCGGTGTAGTGATGGCGAGGTTGGACGGATTGTTGTACCAAGTCAGATAGGTGTTGCCGTTCTGCGTGGTAAAGTGCGTCGGATCGGCGTAGCCTTCGTCAACGAATTCATAGTTTTGGGAATCTCCGCCCGTAATCGTCATTACAAGCCAGTATTTACCGGCGTTTTCGGGACCTACTGTACGGAACTGGCTATTGTTATCCAGCAGGCACTGATGCTGCTGAAAACCTGCTTGTTGACGGCTGGGCGCTTCGATACCGCAAGTACAGAAACCGAAATATATATAGCTTGCGGTCTTTGTGCCCCCTAAAGTGTCGCCCAAGGCATAAACTGCGTTATTTACGGTTGCTCTAAGGGTCTTATTCTGTCCAGCGACGTAGCTGAGTCCGTTAATATCGACCGCATTTTGTCCTATGCTCCAGGAGAGCATGTCGGGAGTATATCTCCTTGTCCAGCTTACAAGCGGTAATTCGCCGAATCTGTTCGGATACCGCTTTTATTTTGTGCTTACGGGCAGTATGAAGCCGACTTTGGAGCCAAAAGATATGATATTGAGCAAAGTGATTGAGGACAACTCCGACGTCGAATATGTCAGGAGTATGGTACGCGAAGGCGATATCATCACTTACACCGGCAAAATCGGAAGCAACGACGCGCCCATAACTCACAGGGTAATCAAGGGCGACGACAAGGACGACGTCATATATTACGACGACGAACTGGGTCAATGGATGCTGATAACCAAGGGTGACAATAACTCGAGAGCCGACGACCCCATTCCGATAACCAAAGTCAGCGCGGTAATGGTAAGAAAGGTCAATTTCATCAGCGCTATATACAATTTCGTCAGCACAAAGGCAGGCGGGTTTGTCCTTATAGGAATACCTGTTGTGCTCATTCTCCTGCCCTTTATTTTCCGCATTGTGCTGACCGCAAAACAGACCGACAAAGATAAAGAAAAGGAAAGCGAGGAAGAAAGGCGCAAAAAACTGGAAGAGGAGATCGCCCGCAAAGCCGTGGAAGAATACCTCGCGAGTATCAATAAGGATAAGGAAAACAATCCTCCACCCGATGACAAAAAGCCCGAATAAATCGGGCTTTTTTATTGTTCTGTCTAGATCCGTTTTAACATTTTTTATGACTTCCGCGTAAATACCATCATATAATAATTCACCCCGCCCCTCGTCTCTTCAATGCTAAGTTGTATCGTCCGAGAGTTGTTCACTACATCAGAGGGTCTGCTCATTATCTCATCAAAGCACCGCGCAAAAAAAATGCTCCTGCGCATTTATCGCTCTTCCTTGTGCCGTCTATCTTTTGCACACCTTCTTGCTGTCTGCAACAATAATTCTCTTATCGTCATAAGAGCGATATGCTGTTTACGTTTTCACGCCTTGCATTTTGCCGCAGGCTTCCTGCATTCATCTGAATGGTAAAAGATAAAGAAAACGCCCGAAATTCCGGCGTTTTTTGCTCCAAAAAAAAAGACAGCCCCGTTTCGGGGCTGTCAGTGTTTTATAACGATTCTACTATTCTTATCACGATGTGGACTGTGAACAGTACGTTGGTCTTCGCGAGCGACGCGCCCGTGCCGTTGTCGGCGGCGTTACGCAAGGTTTCGGCATTCCTTTCGGTTACCACAGGCAGCTCGAAGGTACAGGTGATGAGGTATCTGGTGCCGTCCTCAGCGCAGGTGTCGATGTACATGAAGTCGTTGCCTGTGTCGCTCAACTTCCTCTTGTTGCCAACGAGGGTGCCGTTGTTAATGGAGAAGTCGTCGCTGGTAATGAGGTATGCGTCGGCCCTGTACCACGGCAGGTATGTGCCCGTTATGCCTCCGCCGAGATAGTATGTGGCGTCAACGAGCGGCGGCTTCATGAAGTTGCCGAATACGTAGTTGAGACCGAGGATGGGAAGGTTGTGGATTTCGAATTTCGCGCCCTGAACGACGTTGACGATAGGCAGTATTGTCTGGTAGGAATGACCCGCGGTTGTGTCAACCGTTACATTGTACGAGCTTCCCGTGCCCCACCTTGTGGTCGGATAATCGTAGCTGGGCAGTACGCTCTTGCCCGAGTTGACATAGCCGATGTTGAAGTCGTTGCTGGTCTCGTTGGTGTTGGGCGCGTAGAGGTTGAAGGTGCTGCTCATGCCGTCGGAGATATACGCCTCGGTGAGACCCTTGAAGCGCTGTACAAGCAGGCCGTTGATTAATCCGTCGGAAGGCGGCGAGACATTGGTCTTGGTCGTCGTGCCCATGCCGTTGAGAATTATCGTTCCGCCCACGTCTACGCTGTATGCGGGATATGCGCGTCGTCCGAGAATTGTCCAGTCAATCAGCGCAATCTGCTGGTCGTTTAGGACCTGCACCTCGCTGTCGTCGACGGTAATCTTGCCGTAGTCCATGTTCTGGACGCCGCTGTAGGTCGTCTGGTTCATCTTGAACTCATATTCCGAAGAGTCGACGTTGATGCCGAACTTACCTATTGTGTCAAAGCTTGCCGAGCGCAGGTTGTAGTACTGCACGGGGATGTAGTCGGTGGACGCCGTGGTCTGGATGTTGCGGCCGCCCACAGTGTTGAACACCTGGACAAGATTTCTCGGGAGCGAGAACTCCACGCCCGAAAGTTCGCTGACGACGTCGGGAATGTTTGTATTTATCCACTTCCTGGTGCTGGTGGATGTGAACTTCCATCTTATGGTCTGTCCGCCCTTTCCGCCCAGCGTCATAGTTGCGTACTGGTTGGGCTGGCCGAATTTGATGGCGCCGAAGTACCACTTGTTGTAGTTGTTTCTGTAGGTGCCGCCGCCGTCGATATTGCTGACGGTGATGAGTATCTCTTCACCGTGGGAGTTGTACTTACCGAAGTGCAGCACGTAGCTGTAGTACTGGTCAAATACGGGATTGCCGTCGAACATCGCGTTGCCTTCGTCGTCATAGACGCGGTTGCCGTACTCGTCGTAGAGCGGGCTGGAACCGTCGGTGTTGTAGACGACGTTGAGGTAATTGGTATACACAATACCCTTCGGGTCTACGCGCTTGACGCCGCTGGTCGTGGGCAGCAGTATGACGTCGTCGGGTCCGTAGGAATTGGTGGATGTGAAGGCGTCAATGGGTCCGTCGGTACGGAATATCCACGGGTCAACCTTAAACTTCATTCTGTACACCTGGTCGTCAATGGGCATCGTGAAGGATGTCGAGCGGTAGGTGTCGTTGTAGTAGACGGTCACTCTGCCCATGCTGCCGCCCGACCACAGCGAGTTGACAAGATACTTCTTGACCGACTCGGGATCCTGGGCGAGCCTGGAGTTGATGAGCGCGGCAACCGCGGCTTGCGCAGAACTTCCTTCGTTTGCCAGAATCTCGTTGTAGGCGTTGTAGGTCGCCCTGTCGGCAACGTACGCGTACACGCGGTCGGGCATCCTTATGCCGTCCTGCAGGATGAAGTAGTAAGGATTGGTGATATAGTAGAGGTTTTCGTGCGGGTGATACGTGATAGCCTCTTCAAGTCTGTCATAGGCGTCGCCCGAGAGACCTTCGCTGAGATAGGAAATCAGGCTTACGCCGAGGTCGTATTCGCTCGCGCCCCTGTATTCGGTGCCGTTGTCGGCGGCGGGATTCACAAAGAGCACGTACTGCTCGGCAAGGTCAAACAATACTTCTGCCTTCTGCTGACCCTTTGCGCCCATGCCGTAGCCGGGTATTGTCAGGTAGAATCTCAGCTTGCCGCCCTTATAGCTTATGCTCTGGGTGGTATCCATTCTGAAGGTCATAGTAAGCTCGGACTCTTCGTCGGAGAGGACAAACGCGCCGTTGTTTTCGGCATAGCTGCCCAAGGTATAGGTGAACGGATCTTCAAAGCCCTCAAAGTATACCTGGAATACCGTCGTGGGCACGGCGAAGATGTCTCTGACCAGCGCGGTGTTGATGTTGACCTCGTTGATATAGTCGTAGACCTTGATCCTGAAGGTGGACGGATCGGACTGGAACACGTTGGAGGAGAAGCCCGATACAGCTCTTGTCTTGTCCACTCTTCTGGACTGGACGAGTACGGGATAGGTTATGCTCTGTCTGGCAGTGCCGCTGCCCATTACGGCGTCAGCCGTATAGTAACCGCCCTTGTAGGTCATGCTGACCTTGGCGTCGTTGAAGGTAAGTCCGAATTTGGTCGAGCCCGACTGGTCGTTCTCGAGGTCGTAGTAGATGTACTGGACGCCCTTTTCGATGCGGGTGATGTGGTTGCCTGTAAGGACGTCGTAATCTGTCGCGCGGAACTTGACCACTATACCGTACTGGCCGTTTTTGAGGTAGCCCTGTTCGTTAGTGCCGAAGCCGTCTTTGGAGTTGTTGTAGGGCAGGAACGGGTCAAAGACAAAGCCCTTGACAAGCTCGTTGCCGCTGTTGACAAACGTAGTGAAGTTGGGCGCGTTGCTATTGTCGAACACTATGTCTTCAATCGTTCTGTCGACGTAGCAGACCGGTATGCTGAACTGCTGGATGCCTGCGGCAAAGTTTTCGTTGTCGTTACCGAAGGTGACCACAAGTTTGCCCACGCCGCCCGAGTAGCCTATCTTGCCGCCCGAACGCTTGAGTTCTTTGAGCTCCACAGAGAAGTTCTCGCCGCTGCCCGACATACTCAATATCTCAAAGAAGATATTGTTGATGTGGGTGTTGTCATAATAGATGTTGTTGAATGTGTATTTGACTATTTCGGTTCTGGAACCTAAGTCGGTTCTGTAGTACCTTGCGCTGTCCTTACCGAGGATTTCCCTGTTGAGAAGACCGTTTACGGGGTACTCGACCTTTGTGTCAAAGCCGTCTATAATTCCGTACACGTCGACATAGTAGATGTTCTTGTCAAGACCGGTGTCATAAGTCATATCGAGGATCCTGACGCGGATGTTGTTTTCAAAGTCGCCTTCTGCAGTGCTCTTCATGGGAGCTACGACGAGGACGCGGGCGTCAGACGCGCAGGTCAGGCTGTTTCTGTCGGTGCCGGTGTACTCTTCGCCGACGGTAAGCTCGAGGGTAATGTTTCTGCCCTTGTAGAGGTCGGTCGTCAAGGTCTTGGTCTTGCGGTCGGTGTCATAGATGTTATAGTTTTCTTCGCCCAGAGTGTAGTATCTGAAGTACGGGTTGCCGTTATTGTCGGTGCCGTTGCAGGCTACTCTCACGTGGGTGAAGTAAGCAAAGTTGTACTCGGACGCGTAAATGCCGTTGATCTTTCTGAGGTCTGCTGCGGGAGTCTTGCCGTCCTTTTCGAAGTAGTCGTAAGACGTCGTCCTTGCGTTCCAGACGCCGACTATAATAACTTTGCCGTTCTCGTAGTAAGTTATCTTGTTGTCCTTGGAGGTGACGGAGGTCAGCGTGCCCTTAACCTCAACCCTCTTTTCATCGAGATATCTGTACTTGTGGATATACTCGGAGAAGTTCTCGCTGTAGCTCCACGCCTTGGTATTGAACCTCGGGTCGGAGATGAGCGGGTTCTGGAGAGTGTAAGGATTGAGGAGCAGCTCGTTTGTATAGTTGTAGCTGTTGTACTGCGGGCTGTATACAAGGTCTTCAAGGGCGATATAGTTGATGCCGTCGTAGCTGACTTCGTAGCGTCTTATGCTGCGGTCCTTGACTATGACGTCCACTTCAAGGGTCTGGACACCCGTCCTCTCCTTGACTATGTTTCCGTTGTTGTCCCTTATGAGATTGCCTTCTTCGTCATAGCTGTCCCTGAGGACGTAGACGGTGGCCTTGGCGGCTTTGTTGTTGGCTCTTGTATAGACGCCGCCCGCGATTGTCATATTCCTTAAGATGTCGCCGTACTCCCAGTCGATATAAACTTCCTGAGTGGAAACGTCTTCGGTGTCGCCGTGAATCTTTACAAGCACTCTGTCGGGAAGTTTCACAAATCCGTCATAAGGTTCGATTGCGAGATTCAACAGGGTGTTGTCAATGGGATTGACGTTGAGGTAGGAGTATTCCACGCCTTCCATGCCGGGTATTATCACTATGTCGGTGGCAACGGCGCTCTTGACCTTGACTCTTACGTCAATAATCTGGAAAATGCTGCCCGCCTTGATTACCGCGTATACCGTATACACGCCGGGTATGTCGTAGCGGACGTTTTCGAGATTTCTCCACTCGATGTTGGCGCCCGTAATTACCTCTCTCGTGCCGCCCGCATAGGTTATCTTGTACTGATACTCGGAGGAGTAGAAATCTATCGGACTGTAAATCGTGCCTTCGAGGTCGAAGGACTCGGTGGGATCGGTCTCACTGATAAGCTCGCCCTGCCTGTAGATGGATAGGCTGGTTATGTTGGAGTCGACGAGCGTTACGTTGATTGTGCCGCCGATCCTTATATCGAAGCTGCCGTCTTTGCCGTTTCTGACCGTGTTGCCGATACCGTAGTTGACGACATAAGTCTTGGTGTGGAAATTGTTGCCGTCGGGATTGGAGTAATCGGTGAGGTTGATGTCGCTCATCCTGAGTTTCAGGCTGACTTCAACGGTTCTTATGACGGTGTCGCCGCCTTCGGTTACGGTCTGAGTGCGGATCTTAGCCCTGGTGTAGTTCTGCTCCAGCCAGCTGACGTTCTGCGCGCCGTAAGGATCGATGGTGACGTTCCTTGCGTCTTCGAAGTCGATCTCGCTGCCGTTCTTGAGAACTACCGACTCTATTTCAAGTACCTGTTCGGGATAGATCCTGAGATTTACCACTCTCAACACATATCCGAAGGTCTTGTCGCCGATGTAGGCGACCGCCGTGGGTCTGCGTCCGTCCTCGGTGAGTCCGTTTTCGTCGTATCTTTCGATATCCCTGAACGTTACGGGCAGGGTCTCGGTGTCGAGGTTCTTGTTCCTGATACCGGTGATTGTCGCCGTTACGGGCAGGAAGGACTCGAGGTCGTGGTATGCGCCGCACAGATAATCGTTGTCGAAGTCGATGACGTCGCCGTCGCTGTTGCGGTAGACTATGCTGGAAATGCTCGTAAACTCTCTTATCGCCGTGTTGCGGAGCACAACGTCAAACTTCTGAATGGTGTTGTACTTGGTGCCGAACACAAGTCCGTTGGCGAGCGTGTAGGTCGCCTTGTTGTAGAACTCGGTGTTGCCTTCGGGCAGGTCGACACGGCCTTCGAGGAGCATCGTCGAGCCGTTGGCGAACGTTACGTTGAAGGTTATCGCCTGGGTGAGGTCAACCTTGGACGGGTCTATGGCAAGGATGTACCTTGTCTCGGGACCGTTGTAGGTAGCGTCTTTGGTTATCGCGATGTTGTCGTCGCTGATGCTGACATTGGTTATCGTGGCGTTGGCCTGTATGTTGGTGACGGGATAACTGCCGCCGCTGAACTTGTTGACTTGGGTGAGGTCGACTATAACGTCGTATCTCCAGTTGGGATTGGTATCATAACCCTTATTCTGGACGGTGATTCTTATCTTGTGGCTGCCTGCGGCGCCATTGTTGTGATAGGTCAGACCGTCGTCGGTGTAATCGCCGTTGCCGTTTGTGTCATAGACATAACTCCACTTGACTTTATTGCGTCTTTCGAGGTTGGTGTCGTGGTCGCCGGTATACTCTGCGCTGGTAGTCGCAAGTTCCCAGACCGCCGAGTCGAAGCCCGCCGCGCCCACGGGTATTTCGAGTACGCTGCCGCCCGCGTTCTGGAGCATGATTGCTATATAGAACGCGTTGGTGTTACCCGAGAAGTCGCAGTTGTAGTAGTTGTAGTTGAGGAAGTAGTCTATCGTGCTCTCATCGTATGCGTTTATCGATATGGGCGAGTCGTTGCCGATTCTTATACCCGCGATGATGACCTGGCTTACCTGTATGCCTACGCCCCTTATCAGCTGATTGCCGAGGAGCTCGTCTCTTAAGATGATGTCGGAGTTGAGGAGCGTGCCGTCATAGCTGTCGGAAATGTCGGTGCCGAGAGCCTTGATGACCCACGTTACGGGGGTGTTTATTGTGGCGGTACGGTTGGTGTACCAGATGTTGGCGTAATCGCTGAGCTCGTTGAGCACGCCGCCGGTCCTGGAAATGGTGACCGTTTCGGCGCCGGTCGCAACCCTGCCTTCCACTCTGCGCACTATCTCGCAGTTCTTGCGGGTGTAGTTGTTGTACCACGCGTCAAAGGTCATCCTCTGCAACGCGTCAACCGAAAGTTCGGGATTTGCGGCGACGATTTCGTCGTAAACCTTAGTTATCGAGGTAAGCGCCACTCTCACGGTGGGATTGGTCACGGTGACGGTGTTGTCATCGACAAATTCACGGTAAGCGAGGGTCTTTGCCTCGTTGTAGCTTATGTTGAGATAGGTGAGCTTCGCATTGGCAAGCAAGAGGTCGAGTCTTACTACGTCCGCGGGACTGTAGTAAATGCTCTCCTCGTCGGCAAAGCGGTTGTACCATGCGTTCCACGCTCTTACCTTGTCGTTCCTGTTCTGGGCAAGGGTGTTCTTTAAGAGCGACTTCTCATACTTGGTAAGGCTGTCGTAGAGCATATCGTAAGCCTTGGTTATCGCTCTGCTCTCGGTGTACTGCCTGCTGAGATTGTCGAACAGCATCTCGGTGACGAGTTCGTCCATCTCGAGCTTGGTGTAGCCGAGTTTGCCGATAACGGCATAGACCGTATAATCCTTGTCGGCCTTATAATCCATATAAGGAATGACATAGCTGAAGTCCTTGCCTTCGATTACCGTCACACTGGTAAGTTCGTATCCTGCGGCGAGGGACGCATTGGGGAGAGCGACAATGGTTCTTCTTACCTTGGCGTTTTCACCCAAAGAAGCGACTTCTTCGTATCCGCTCGCGTATACGACGTGGATGTCGGTCGCAAGACCCAGTCTCTCCATAAGAGGCGCGTTGACGTCGTCGGAATAAGGAGTGATTATCTCTACCGCTTCGGGCGAGCCGAGCAGCACTTTCTGGCCGTTCTTATAGATGTAGCTCAGGTTGTTGTTGATTTCGTTCAGAGAACCTTCAGCAGTCTGCGCCATGGAGATACCGTCGTTGGCGTTACGCGCAGCCTGGTTCATGCCTTTAATCTGAGCGGTCATGCGGTTTGCAATCGCCTGGCCAGCAGCAT
>DAOSYK010000029.1:13891-16073 GCA_035381305.1 Clostridia bacterium | reverse complement strand
AGTTTTGCCTCGGTGTACCTCTGCGCTGCGGGCGGGTCGCCGTCCACGGTACCGAAGTTGCCCTGACCGTGAATAAGCGGCACGTTTATGGAAAAGTCCTGCGCCAATCTGACAAGGGCGTCGTACACGCTGGAGTCGCCGTGGGGGTGGTATTTACCCAAAACTTCACCGACTATTCTCGCGCACTTCTTGGTGGGCTTGTCATAGGTGTTGTTGAGGTCGTACATCGCGTACAGAATCCTTCTGTGAACGGGTTTCAGCCCGTCCCTCACGTCGGGAATCGCACGGCTGACGTTGACCGCCATGGCGTATGCTATAAATGACCTTCCCATTTCCTCGTTTACGTTTACGGGGAGTATTCTGGTGCGGGAAAGTATTTCCTTTATGTTCTTTAAGTCTATCTCTTTGTGTTTGTTGTCAGCCATAATTCCCTCCTTAAATATCCAGCTCTTTGACAAGCGTGGCGTTCTGCTCAATAAACGCGCGCCTGAGCTCGGGAGTCTCTCCCATGAGGATGGTGAATATCTCGTCGGCCGCCACCGCGTCTTCCATGGTGAAACGCTTCAGTGTTCGGGTTTCGGGATTCATAGTTGTCTCATAGAGCTGCTGAGCGTTCATTTCGCCCAAGCCTTTGTATCTCTGGATTTCGCACTTACCCATTTCGGCGAGAGCGTCCTGGAGCTCCTTATCTGAGTAGCAGTATTTCTCACACTTGCCTTTGGTGACTTTGTAAAGCGGGGGAAGGGCGCTGTATATGTGTCCCTGCTCGAGCAACGGGCGCATAAAGCGGAAGAAGAAGGTGAGAAGAAGTATTCTTATGTGGCTTCCGTCGACGTCGGCATCGGTCATGCAGATGATTCTGTCATAGCGGAGTTTGGAGATGTCGAATTCTTCCATATAGCCGCAACCGAACGCCTTTATCATGGCCTTTATTTCGTCGTTGTCGAGGATCTTATGGAGTCTCGCTTTTTCAACGTTGAGAATTTTACCTTTTAACGGCAGTATAGCCTGGAAATGCCTGTCTCTGCCCATCTTCGCCGTGCCGCCGGCGCTGTCGCCCTCGACAAGATAGATTTCGCAGTGTTCTGGGTTTGTGTCGGTGCAATCGGCAAGTTTGCCGGGAAGGGACGTGCCTTCAAAAACGCCTTTGCGGCGGAAGTTTTCCCTGGCTATTCTCGCCGCCTCTCTCGCTCTCTGCGCAAGGATGCTCTTGGAAATGAGGTCTTTTGCTATCTTGGGATTTTCCTCGCAGAATTCGCACATCTTTTCGTAAACTACTTTGTTAACGAGGGTGCGCATTTCGCTGTTTCCGAGCTTTGTCTTGGTCTGGCCTTCAAACTGGGGATTGGGGAGTTTTACGCTTATTACCGCGGTAATTCCTTCCCTGACGTCTTCGCCCGAAAGCTTTTCGTTTTCCTTTAAGACCTTAAGCTTTACGCCGTACTCGTTTACCGCCCTTGTAAGACCGTTTTTGAAGCCGTCGAGGTGCGAGCCGCCTTCTTCGGTGTTTATGTTGTTGGCATAGGCGTAAATAGTTTCGTTGAAGCCTGAGTTGTACTGAACGGCGACCTCGACTTCACAGCCGTTTACCTTTTCTTCAATATAAATTACTTTGGGCAGAACCGTCTCTTTGCCCTTGTTGAGCTGGTCGACAAAGTGAATAATGCCGCCCTCGTAATGGAAGGTCTCTTCCTGCTGCTGCCCTTCCCTCTGGTCCGATATGGTAATCCTCAGCCCCTTGTTGAGGTAGGCAAGCTCGCGGAGCCTTGACTTCATCTGCTCGTAATTGAATACTGTCGTTTCGAATATCTCGGCATCGGGATAGAACACAATCTCGGTACCCGTCTCATCGGTTTCGCCGATGACTTTGAGAGGCTCAACTGCCGCGCCTCTTTCAAATCTCATCCAGTATACCTTCCCATCCTGTCTTATAGTGGCTTCGAGGTAGGTGCTGAGCGCGTTGACGACCGATACGCCAACGCCGTGCAGTCCGCCGCTTATCTTATAGCCGCCTCCGCCGAACTTGCCGCCCGCGTGAAGCTTGGTAAGCACGACTTCCACCGCCGACTTTCCTTCCTTTTCTATTATGCCGGTGGGAATGCCGCGGCCGTTGTCACGCACCTTCACGCTGCCGTCGGGCTGAATGTACACTTCGATGTGGGTGCAGTAACCGGCGAGCGCT
>DAOSYK010000029.1:0-13881 GCA_035381305.1 Clostridia bacterium | reverse complement strand
GGAGTTGTCCACCACTTCGGTGACGAGGTGATGAAGCCCTTTTGAGTCGGTGCTGCCTATATACATGCCGGGGCGCATACGAACAGGCTCGAGTCCTTCGAGAACCTGTATGGCGTCCTGGTCGTACCTTTTTTCGATTTTGTCGCTCATTTGCTTTCACTCCCTTTATTAGTATAAACAATATTATAAGTACATATTAACACGCGCGCGCGGAAATGTCAATATGGTATTTGTTTTTGTGTCGAAAACTGCATTTTTTCATATTTTTCCGTAATTGTTTTTGGCTGTTTTTCTTCTCTGAAAACAAAAAAGCCCGCGGCATCGCGGGCTTTTACTTGATTTTCGGTGCTGATTATTTCTTAAGGGTGTTGATTACTTCGTAAATCCTCTGAAGGTCCTCGTTGGAGTAGTAGTCAATGGTGATTCTGCCCTTGCTCTCGTTGCCCATAAGTTTTACCTTTGTGGCAAAAACTCTCGTCATGTCGTCGACAAAGGCGCGCATTTCAAGGCTGAGTTTCTCCCTGACGGTTTCCGAGAGCTTTTTGGGCGCGGTTTCGGGATTCAAATAGTATTTCACCCTCTTTTCCATTTCTCTGACGCTCCAGCCTTCGATTACGGCCTTTTTCGCCATATCGGTCTGGTCGGCGGGGTTGGTTATGGAAACAAGCGCTCTCGCGTGTCCTGCGCTCAGGATATTCTCTCTCACCATCTGCTGAACTATGTCGGTAAGGGAAAGCAGGCGCAGCGTATTGGCTATGCTGGGGCGCGCTTTCCCGAGCCGGGCGGCTATCTCTTCCTGTGTAAGGCTGTAGCTGTCCATAAGCTCTCTTATCGCTTCGGCCTGCTCGATGGCGTTTAAGTCCTCGCGTTGCAGGTTTTCGATAAGGCTGGTCTCTCTTATCTTCTTATCGTCCATATCCCGGACGATTACGGGAATTTCGGCTAAATTGGCAATCTTTGCCGCGCGGTACCTTCTTTCGCCCGCAATTATCATATATCCCGACCTGTCTTTCTTGACGACAAGGGGCTGAATTATGCCGTGCTCTAAAATGCTGTCGGCGAGTTCTTTTAAACTTTCTTCGTTGAAACTTTTTCTGGGCTGATTGGGATTTGGATAAACTTTGCCTACCGGCACCATGAGGATTTTGTCCTCGGCTTTGGCTATCTCCCTTACATCTTCGACATTGGCCAGCAACTGGCTTATTCCCCTGCTTACCCTCTTTGCCATATTTTCTCCTTAAGGTAAAATATTTTAACTTGGTATCCTCGGCAACTCCGATACAACCATATTAGCACACAATGTTTTTTTTGTAAATATTACAGCGGGTTATTTTTGGGTTTGTTCTGTCCGCGCGGGTACTTAACGGGCGTTTCTTTGACCTTTTCAACCACAATAAAACTGCGGTTGTGTTCGCCCATTAACTTGAATTTTTCCACCGTAATTGCCTTGCCGCCCAGAACTTCCAGCGCAACTCTTGCCGCGCTTATTTCCTCTTCGGGGGTTTCTCCCTTGTAGGCTATAAACTTCCCGCCCGCCTTAAGAAGGGGTAAGGAATACTCCAAGAGCGTGGGTAGTCCCGCCACCGCTCGCGCCACGGCAAAATCGTATTTTGCGCGGGCTTTAACAACGTGCTCCTCGGCGCGTTCGTGAAGGCACTCTACTTCCTTTAAATTAAGTTTTTCGGTCACGACGTTGAGGAAATTTACCCGCTTGTTTACGGCGTCGAGTAATGTAAAACGCAATGTGGGATTTAGTATTTTCAGCGGTATTGCGGGAAATCCCGCGCCGCTGCCGATGTCGACCACCAGGGCGTTGTCGTGAAAGAATTTTAACCCTTTTGCGCTGTCGATAAAGTGTTTTACGATTATCTCGTCCTCGTCGGTAATAGCCGTCAAATTGAATTTCTCGTTGTACTCAAGGAGAAGACTCCTGTACTGCTCAAAAAGCCTTTCCTGATTTTCGTCAAGCGCAATGCCTTCCTGTAAAAACAGCTCTTTAATTCTCATTTTTTCCGCCTTTCTGAAGCCATACCATAAGAGCCAGGATGTCGGCGGGATTGACCCCGCTTATCCTCGATGCCTGGGCGAGGGTGATGGGTTTTACCGCATTCAGTTTCTGCCTCGCTTCCACCCTCAATGACTCAATTTTGTCGTAGTCGATGTCCGGGTTAAGTGCCCTTGTTTCCATCTTCCGCATTTCCTTTATCGCCTTGTCCTGCTTTTCAAGATACCCTTCGTATTTTATCTCTATCTCGATCTGCCACAGTAAAAACGCGTCTGTCGCGGAAAACACGGCGTCAATTTCCATAAGGTCTTTGTAGTCAAGATCGTTACGGCGTAAAATCTCTTTTCCGCTTATTCCGCCCTTGGGGAGCGGCTCGCCTTTTGCCTCAAACACTGCCATGCACTGCGCGGGGGAATAGTGCTTTTCGAGCTGTTTTTTCAGCTCCTCTTTCTTCTGCATTTTAGCGAGAAATTTGTTGTGTCTCTCCTCGGTCACAAGCCCGATATTATAGCCTAATTCTGTCAGCCTTTCGTCGGCGTTGTCCTGACGTAAACGAAGCCTGTACTCGGCGCGCGAAGTCATCATTCGGTAAGGCTCTTCCGTCCCTTTGGTCACAAGGTCGTCGATAAGCACGCCGATATAAGCGTTGTCACGGCTCAAGACTATCTCCTCTTTACCTTCGAGGTAAAGCGCCGCGTTAATCCCTGCCACAAGCCCTTGCGCCGCCGCTTCCTCGTACCCCGAGGAGCCGTTTACCTGCCCCGCCGCATAAAGCCCTTTGCAGCCCTTGACGTTCAGCGTGGGAAGCAGAGCAAGGGAGTCTAAAAGGTCGTACTCTATCGCATACCCATAACGCATGATTTTGGCGTTTTCCAGGCCTTTTATGCTGTGTACCATCTGTTCCTGAATGTCATACGGCATGGACGTGGAAAGCCCTTGTACGTACATTTCGTCGGTATCCTCGCCTTCGGGCTCAATGAAGATCTGGTGTCGCTCCTTGTCCTTGAATCGCACGATTTTGGTCTCCACCGAGGGGCAATACCTCGGACCCGCGCTCTTTATCGTGCCGTTGTAGAGGGGGCTGCGGTCGAGGTTGTCGAGAATTATCTTATGGGTTTTTTCATTGGTGTAAGTGAGATAACAAAGTTGAGAGTTGTTTACGGCAAAATCGGTGTCCTCGCTGAACGGGTAGATGTCGGCGTCGCCCGTCTGCACTTCCATTTTTGAAAAGTCGAGGCTGTTCTTCAATACCCTGGGCGGCGTTCCGGTCTTGAAGCGCCTTATGGGAAGACCCATTTCGATAAGGCTGTTTGTCAGCTCGTTTGCGCCCTGAAAGCCTGCGGGCCCGCTGGTTTTCACGTAGTCGCCGATTATTATTTCGCTCGATAAATACACTCCCGTGCAGAGCACTATCGCATTTGTCTTGAATACCTGTCCGAGGGCGCTGACAACGCCCGTCACCCTTCCGTCCTCATGCAGGATTTTTACCACCTCGCCTTCAAGCAGAGTGAGGTTGGGCTGGGTCTCCAGCTTGTGCTTCATTATGCCGTGGTATTTTGACTTGTCTACCTGGTTTCTGAGCGAATGGACGGCCGGACCGCCGGATGCGTTTAGCATCCTTGTCTGAATGGTCGCCATATCGGCAACCGCGCCCATAACTCCGCCCATTGCGTCAATCTCTTTTACGAGGTGCCCTTTTGCGGTGCCGCCGATATTCGGGTTGCACGCCATAAAGCCTATGGAATGAAGGCTCATGGTAATAAGAAGGGTATCGTGCCCCTTTTTCGCAAGAGCCATTGCCGCTTCTATCCCCGCGTGTCCTGCGCCTATAACCACAGCCTCAAAAAATTTATCGCTCATTTCTCCACTATGACGGTGATCGGTCCGTCGCTGAATAAATCCATCTCCATGTGTTCGCCGAAACGCCCCGTCGATACAGGCACTTTTTCGGCAAGTTTCTTGACAAAATAATTATATAAAGGCTCGCTTATCTCCCTTGGCGCCGACAGCGAAAAACTGGGTCTGTAGCCATTGGAGCAGTCGCCGTATAGCGTGAAGTTGCTGACAACGAGCGCAGCGCCGCCTATACTTATAAGGGATTTGTTGAGCCTGCCGTTTTCGTCGGGAAAAATGCGCAGATTGGCTATCCTGTTGGCAACCCAATCGACCTTTTCTTCGGTGTCTGTTTCGGTAAAACCGCAAAGGACCAGCAAGCCCTTTTTGATTTCGCCGACCACCTCATTGTTGACGAATACCTTTCCTCTTCCTATCCTTTGTACAACGCATCTCATGTTCACTTCCCCACGCAAAACGCCGAAAATACCTGGTCTACCACGCTTTCGGTAACGTCCTTGCCCGTTATTTGCGCCAAGCTTATTGCCGCGTCATGAAGATCGACGAGCACGCACTCGGAAGGCATAACGAAATAGATATTTATCGCATCGTTTACCCTGTTTAAGCACTCTTCCAGCGCGAAAATCTGCCTTTCGTTGGTCAGTACGGGCTGTCCGAAAACGCTTTCGGCGTTGACCTTTTCGAGTATAAGGTCAAAAATTTTGTCGGTGTTGATGTTCTCTTTTACGCTTATCTCAAGGCCGCTCTTTTGGGCGGTCTTAATGTCGAGCTTGTTGCCGACCTCAATGACCGTCTTTCCTTCCAAAAGCTTTTTTATCTCATTTTCTTCTTCGCTTTCGATAACGCTAAGGTCTTTTACAAAAATGACTATATCTGCGCCGTTTATCGCCTTTTTCGAGCGTTCAATACCCATCTCTTCGATGACGTTTTTGCTCTCGCGAATGCCCGCGGTGTCGAGAAAATTGAGTTTGATTCCCTTATATTCCACGCTTTCAGATATTACGTCGCGGGTGGTTCCCGCAATGTCGGTCACTATCGCTCTATCCTCGCGTATAAGGGCGTTTAAAAGGCTGCTTTTGCCCGCGTTGGGCGCGCCTACTATGGCTATGTTAATGCCGTGGCGGACGTTTTTGAGTTTATTGGCGTTTTCCACGTGCTTTTCAAGCTGTGACTTTATCTTGAGGAGATTTTCGTAAGATGCGGGCTTTGTATCTTCCTCAAGCTCTTCGGGGTAGTCGAGCTTGGCTTCCAGCATGGCGATTGTCTCCACGATTAGACTTTCTATGCGGGAAATCTCCTTGGAAATTTCGCCGCTAAGTAAGCGGTAGGCGTTGCGCATTTCGGCCTCGGACGACGCGTTTATCATCTCGAGAATGCCTTCGGCTTCCACAAGGTTGAGTTTGTTATTCAAAAAAGCGCGTTTGGTGAATTCTCCGGGCCGGGCGGGGCGCGCGCCGTGCTCGCGCACAAGACGGGCTACGGCCTTTGCTATCCCTATTCCGCCGTGACAGTGAAGCTCCGCGACGTCCTCTCCCGTATATGATTTAGGCGCTTTGAAATAAACACAAAACGCCTTTTCGGAAAATTGTTCGGCATTTATCGTGCCCAAATACATATAATTAGGCTCAAAAACGCCGTCTTTTATATTCTTATTTTGAAAAATTTCCCTTGCTATCCTTAAACTGTCCTCGCCGCTGATTCTAATTATGTTTATTCCGGCGCTGGAAGCTAAGGACGTTGCAATGGCGACAATGGTATCCATCTCAGAAAAATTTCTTCTTCTGGCCGAAACTCCTGGTCTTTGAGGGGCCTCTTTTCCTGAAATCGGTCTTCTCGTAGGAGATGCCGTTTTTGGGAGTAATGACGATATGCCTGTCCTTGCCCTCGCCTTCGCTCCTGGTGGTCGCAAACTCGTTGTCGATAAGGGCAAAGTGGATTATTCTCCTCTCGTAGGAGTTCATGGGCTCAAGGCTTATCTCCTTGTGGTTGCGGCTTGCATCCCTTGCAAGTCTTCTTGCCAGCGCGATGAGGGTTTTCTTGCGTTTTTCCCTGTAAAAATCGGCGTCAACCGTCACTCTTACGTGCTCGGCGGACGGCTTATCCTTATTAATATACTGCCCGACAAGGTACTGAATGGCGTCAAGGGTGTCGCCCCTTCTGCCAATTGCCTTATTGGCGTTTTCGCCGTTGATAAAGAAAAGGATCTCGTCTTCTTTTACCTTTTCTTCCACTTTTACGGCGATATTCATGCGCTTCATAAGTTCTTCAAGATACTCAAGCCCCGCGCTCTTTTTTACTTCTTCTTTTTCCTTGGGAGTTACGACAACTGCCGCCTTGGAGAATACTCCGCCCTCCCTTACCACCGAAATTTCGGCGTCGTCTCTGCTGATTCCGAGTGTGTCAAGCCCCGACTGTATGGCTTCTTCCACCGAGTTTCCTTTGAATTCGTTTTTCATTTTTACCTCATTTTACCGTTATGCTCATCAATCTGTCCTTTTCAATGGCGTCTTTCCGCTTGGCGACGATATTGAAAACCCAGTTGAAAATTGTGGTGATAAGTGAGTTTATCACCATGTAAAGCGTAAACGCCGACGAATAGAAAATCGCAAAAACAAGCATCATGATGGGCATCATGTACTGCATGATTTTCGCCTGCGACTTTTGCGCTTTTATCTGTTCTTCCGACTGTCCCGGCATGACGGGCTGGTCGGGCATCTTGTTGAGTTTTGCGCTGAGAATGTTGATTACAAACGCGAACACGGGCAGCAAAAGATATCCGTTCCACTTGCCTTTGTAATGCTCCATCAACGGTTTCATAACCGTGTTGTATTTTCCGGCGTCGACGTCGATAATTCCGCGGCTTGTCGAATTGAACGCGGCGGCGTCGGGAATGGGGCTCTTCCATGTGTCGCTTACGAAGATGTTTTTGGTAAGGAAGAACGACTCGGGCTTGTAACTGTCAAGCACCGCCTTTTCGGCGGCAGAGACGGCCTCCGCCTTGATCTCGGCCTTGGTCTTGTCGCCGCTGACTACCTCGTATTCCTTTATTCCGTACTGCTCGTTTATGGTTTCACGTAACACACCCTGCTCCACATAGTCGTCAAAGACTTGGGTGTAAGCCGAGTCGTAGACGGTCTCCATATTCTGGTACATGGTGAGGTTGTGCTTGGCGACCGCGCTGTTAAAGCCGCCGAAAACTATGAAGAATATTACAAGCGATAAAATCATGGGAAGACAGCCCGCAAACGCGCTGTACTTATATTTTTTGTATATTGCGCGCTGCTTCTGCATGAGAAGTTCCTTATTGGCTCCGCACTGCTTGGTGACTTTGTCGAGCTCGGGCTTCATGACTTCCATTATCCTTGCATTTTTTCTCGCAAGAATCTTCTGCCACACATCCAGCGGAAAAACCACCACCTTAAGGAACAGGGTAAACATGATAACCGTCACGCTGAATGCGCCCACCAAAGACCAGGTGTCGCTCCAGCCCGCTATCCACTTATACAGGATATCGTATATTAGTTTGCCTATTCCATCGCTGATGGCGTTGGCGCCCAACAGTGTCATAAAGTCCATTTCGCACTTCCTCTCAGATTTTCTTTGACGGGGTCAAAGCCCCCTTTTGCAAAGGGATTGCAGCGTAAAATTCGCAAAATACCCATAAAAATCCCTCTTAGTGCGCCGTACTTTTCTATCGCGTCGAGCGTGTACATCGAGCACGTCGGCGTGTATATGCACTCTCTGCCGATGGACGGCGACAAGTGCCTTTTATAAAAAAATATGGCCTTTCGGCAAACTGCCTTAATCATTTTCCTTATATACGCCGCTTTTTTCAAGAACGCTTATAAGGTCGGATTTTATCTCGTAAAAATCGGCTTCGGCGCAAGCGTTTTTCGCCAACACGACGTAGTTGTATTTGTCGCTGATTCTGGGTATCAACAGGCGGAAGTTTTCCCTTATTCTCCGCTTAACCTTGCTTCGCGTGACGCTGTTGCCTACCTTTTTACCCACCGATATTCCCACTTTAAGGTTGTGGGCGGGCACTTTGTAGAGAACGAGGAGCTTTGAGGCGACGCTTGTTCCGTTGCGGTAGATGTACCTGAAGCTCCCGTTCAGCGTCAGACGATAAACTTTCTGCATAAAATTTACGCGCTGAGTTTGGCTCTCTGCTTATTTCTTCTTCTCCTGAGCACGTTGCGGCCGCTCTTGGTAGCCATTCTGGCTCTGAATCCGTGAACTTTGCTTCTCTGTCTCTTTTTGGGTTGATAAGTCCTTTTCATCTTTTATGTCCTCTCTTTTATAAGTAATTATTCCTGTTTTTCCCGTATTTATAAATAAATACAGGCTAAGTTATTATATAATAAACCACTTGCCTTGTCAAACGGTTTGAAAACTTTTTGATTTGAGCGGGAATAAATGCGAATATGTCAAAAACAGGAAAAATTTACTATTTTTTTATGAACGGTTTTCTCAGTGAATTCTGTGATTTTTGATTTTCGTTTTCCGTAAAATTGTTCCACGTGGAACATGGTTTAAATTTCACGTTAAACTTTTTTGTTCTGTTTTGTATGTATATTTTTTGCCGTTTTTAACAGTTTTTGCCAAAAATATAGCTTTGCTCATTGTGTGTAAACTATATTATATTTTCCTTGCAGTTTGTTTTTTAACCTTTTGTAGATAAATCCTTCAAAAAGGTTAAAACAAATTGCCGTATTGAAAATTCCGCTGTTCTCGAGATTTTCAAAATATTTCTTATAATTTAATGTCAGCATCTTTTTGCTGTCAATCAAATAAAAACCGTACATATAAGTGGAGGGGCATAGGTTATCAAATATCAGCGTTTTTGGCGTGAGGTACTCAAGGCTGGATGTATAGAGTATGGACTGCCAGGCGCAGCTTGATATATTCATTATCTCCTTATATTCATCTCTTTCAAGCAGCTTGTTATCCTTTTCCGCCGATAAAAGTCCGTCTATATTGGTACCCATTATCCTTCTTATATAGTTTTTTACCTTGCGGCAGGTATCCTTTTTGGAAAGGTCAAAATAAAAGAAGTTTTCTTTTCCTCTTTCTACTAACAATTTGCCGTTTTCGCTCTTTACAAAATCATCTGCGTCAAATTCTCTGAAATAGTCGTCCTTGTCGGAGATTTTGGGTGTAACCTTTCTCAATAGCTTTATATCCCGGCTTTTCAGCTTTTCGCGAATCTTAATAAGTTCCCAGAAGTCTATCGTCGAATCGGTGATAATTACCGCCGAAACTTTATCTCCCAGTGTTTTTTCAATAAAAGAGAAACTGTTTAAAGAGTTTAGATCGGTTTTTATAATTATTCCCTTTCTTTCAAAGATATTTTCATTGAAAGAGGGGAGAGTGGAACGTAAATCTTCGCATTCTCTGCAAAAATCAGTCTTTATTTCAATAAATCTTGTTCTTCTAAAATACAGGTCAATGAGGCTTCCTGCGCGCGCTTTCCACTCGTAGCAACCTTCCACGCACAGAAAATACTTCTTTTCCTTGGTAAACGCGAGAATCTTGTCGTCAAATTCTTCATTTTTCCACGTCGCGGGGACTATTTCCTTTCCCATGTGAATTTCTTCTGAATTAAAGCCGAAGCCTCTTATCTTTCCGGCGCTGTTTCTTATGCTTACTTTAAAACCGTAATAGTTGTTTAAATTGTAGACTTTTACTCTTAAAATGCTGTTTTCCAGCTTTAAATGAGTCTTAATCTTATAGACTTGATAGTAAAATTCTATGTCGTATTCGTTTACATTGAGTTTTTTTATGTCATAATTGACCAAAGGAACTTCCTTTTCGGCTTCTCCTTTGGCCATGACAACACTTATGACCGGATTGTTCTTGTTGTGTTTAAACAACAAAGATTCTTTATAAAAAAATGATATTTCACCATTTTTTATTTGGTAGTAAATATCATCTTTTATAATGATTCCGGTATTTGAATTTATTTCCGACATATTTTACCCGATTGCCTTATCAGCCGATAAGTCTCAAAGGCAGTATGACGCATTTATAGTCGTCTCCCTCAATTTTCCTTACGAGAATGGGCTTTATTGGACGCTCTATCTCAATCTTAAGATAATCTTCTTTTATTCTTAAAATGGCGTCCATGAGGTATTTGCTGTTAAGACCTATTCTTATCTTTTCTCCATCGGCTTTGCAGATAATGGTCTCGTTTACCTTTCCTTTCTCACTTTCGGCAAAGATAGTTAACTTGTTGTCCTCAACGGTTATCGTTATTCTGTTAAAGGCAAGATCTTTACTTATTATATTTACACGGCTTAAACAGTTTTCAAGTTCTTCCCTGTTTACTATAATAGTGTTTCCCACTTCCTGGGGAAGATTGTTGCGGTAGTTATAGAACTCTCCTTCCACGATGGTAGTTCTTATTCTGGTGTAACCCATATCAATTACCACCATATTATTTACTCTGCTTATGGTTATTTCATCTTCGCTGTCATTTAAAATCTTACTTATATCGGCAAGGAGTTTGGCAAGCATTATAAACTTAAGCTCTCCCTTTTTGTTGCTTATATCCTTTCTGGATATTGCCACTCTGTAGCCATCAAGGCAAACTGCTTCAATATAGTTGTCAATGACTTCCATGTTGCAGCTCTTAAGAAGAAGTCTTGTATCATTTAAACTTGCGCAAAATATTACTCTCTCAATGAGTTCCTTAAATTCACATTCCTTGATCTTAATACTTACGTTTTCGTTGTATTCTCCGAGCGACGGAAAATTTTCTATATCATAATAGGTAATTTCGGCTTCGCTGTTTTCAAAGAGAATGCTTATCTTGTTGTTGTCTCCTTTTTCTATCTCAACTTTGTCGAGACCGGCAAGCTTGTTGGCATACTCGTTGAAGAGTTTTCCGTTTACCACGGTTTCTCCCTCTATTAAAATCTCGGCCTTTATTTCTTTTTCTATATAAAGTTCCTGATTATAAGCGCTGAATACGACCTTATCTCCTTTTGCATAGATCTTTATTCCTTCAAGTATAGGTATATTCTTATTTACGGCGAGAGCCTTGCTCACTATATTAGTGGCGTTTGATAAGTCCATTCCGTTGCAATAAAACTTCATAGCGTCCTCCCTGTTTTTATATTTTATTATTTTTACAATTACAATAATAATTAGCGGCGTGGATATGTTGATAAGGTTTTATAAGCTGTTTTTATTACCGTAATTTTTGAGTATCTTTCAAAAATCAAGCAGTTTTTTTGTAAATAAGATGTTGAAAAGTATCAACAAGTTATCGACATATTTTAAGTTGTCAACAATTACTAAATTTTCAGCATGCTTCTTATGTCTTTAATCTGAATGCCAACCTTTGTATTGTTCAGAGACTGGCTTATTTTTTCGTGTGAATAAATTATGGTGGAGTGGTCCCTTCCGCCGAATATCTGACCTATGGTGACAAGGGGAAGGTCGAGAAGTTCTCTTATAAGGTAAATTGCGATCATTCTTGCTTCGGCAATTTCCTTTGTCCTCTTTTTACCCACTATTTCGTTCTGACTGATTCGGAAGTACTGGCAGACAGCCTCGATGATTTTGTTGCTGTCGATATTGGAACCGTTTTCGATAGTGTCCACCTTCAATGCTTCCTTTGCTATTTCAAGAGTGGGAACTTTGTTAATCAGCTGGGAATACATAATTACTTTTAATAAAGATCCCTCAAGTTCTCTGATGTTTGTATTAATCTTTTCGGCAAGGAAGTAGATAATGTCGTCGCTTAACGTTACTTTTTCCTTTTCAAGCTTCTTAATTATGATGGCAATACGCGTTTCGATATTCGGAGTATCGATGTCTGTCATAAGACCGCCTTCAAAGCGGGTGCGCAGCCTGTCTTCGATATCGTTAATCTCGCGCGGAGAACGGTCGCTGGAAAGTACTATCTGCTTGCCGTTCATGTATAACGCGTTGAAAATATGGAATATTATATCCTGTAATCCGCCCTTTCTCTGTAAAAATTGCACGTCGTCGATCATAAGAACATCGCAGGAAGTGTATTTTTCGCGGAAATTGCGGTATGCGTCCTTATCGGAGGAATATTTGCTCAAAGAAGCAAAATATTCGTTTGTAAGAGTTTCGGTGGGGACGTAAATTACCTTTACCGAAGGATTGTTTTCGGCAAGATAATTTCCTATTGAGTGAAGGAGGTGAGTTTTGCCAAGTCCCACGCCGCCGTAAATGTAAAGAGGATTCAGGCTTAAAAGGTTGTCGTTAAGTCCGGGATTTTCGGCAACGGCCTTTGCGCTTGCAAAAGCAAGACGATTGCTGTCGCCTACGACAAAATTGTCAAATGTGTACTTGGAGACAAAGGGATTTACCGGTTTTTCCTTTTTTGCTTCCTTTAAAAGGGCAAGAGTGTCGTCTTCCTCTTCTGTTACGAAAAATTGCTTTTCGTCTTCGGTAATTACCAAAATAGATGTAAAGCTGTAGCCTAAAATATTGAGGCAGAATTTTATGTCCTCCATGTAGTTTTTAACCACAGTGTCGCGGCTGTTTTTGCTGGGAGCACAAAGAACCAGTTCGCCGTCTTTTATGGTAATTGCCTCAATGCTGTTTATCCACACGAGATAAGCAGTGGCAGAGAGCTTGTTGCTGAGTTCTTTTTTAACCTCATTCCATATGTTTATAGCTTTTTCCATAGTGCAATTATTATATCACACGCCAAACCATAATTCAATAATAAAAGCCATAAAAAATAGCTGAAAAATTTGAAAAAGGCTCAAAAGCTGTTGACAAAAAAAATTGCCTGTTATATGATTATAAAGCTATTAATGCGAAAAAGTGGTGATGTTAGCCCCGCAACACGGAAAGCGCATTATCTAAATTTTAAATAATCGGAGGTTTTTACCATGAAATCATATATGGCAAAACCTGAAGAAGTAAAAAGAGACTGGTATGTTGTGGATGCCACCGATGTACCCCTCGGAAGATTAGCTTCTCAGGTAGCCGCAATTTTAAGAGGAAAGAATAAGCCCACATTCACGCCCAACGTGGATACGGGCGACTATGTAATAGTCATAAACACCGACAAAGTAGAGCTTACGGGAAAGAAGCCCGAGCAGAAATTCTACCGCTATCACACAGGATACGTCGGCGGACTTAAGGAAATCAGATATGATAAGTTACTCAGGGAAAAGAGCGATTTTGCCGTAATCAAGGCGGTAAAAGGAATGCTTCCCAAGAACAGCCTCGGAAGACAGATGATAAAGAAGCTGTTCGTATACAAGGGCGCCGAGCACAAACAGCAGGCCCAGCAGCCCAAAGAGTTCATTCTTAAGTAGAGGTGAAACATGACAGCTAAGAAAGTAGTAAAGAAGATCCAGTTCTGGGGAGTGGGAAGAAGAAAGAAAGCCATCGCAAGAGTAAGACTTGTGCCCGGCGGAGATAAAGGATTTATCGTAAACAGCAAGCCCATGGAAGAGTATTTCTGCCTCGACGCGCAGAGATATGTTGCTAATCAGGCGCTTGTCCTTACCGATTCCGTAGGAAAGTATGATATTTTCGTAAATGTTTACGGCGGCGGTCTTTCGGGCCAGGCGGGAGCCGTAAGGCACGGTGTGGCGAGAGCGCTCTGCGAAGCGGACGCATCCTTAAAACCCGCTTTGAAGAAAGCCGGATTCCTTACCAGGGACCCCAGAATGAAAGAAAGAAAGAAATACGGTCTCCACAAGGCAAGAAGAGCTCCTCAGTTCAGCAAGAGATAATTTTTGCCCCAAAGGAATATTATATTTACAGAAAAAGAGCGGATTTCCGCTCTTTTTTGTTTGCAGAACGGATATTTCGGAGCAAAATTAAAAATGTGCGGTTAAGAAAAACAAATTGTGTAAAAACTATCATATAAATATACGGTAATAGAGCTTTTTACGGTTAAAATCAATAAAAATCAGTTGACAGATCAATTAAGTTGTATTACTATATAATAGCGTCGAAATACCGACGTATGTACCTTAACAACTGAACGGAAAGGTTTAAAGCGAGAAGAAGTCAAAAAAATT
>DAOSYK010000028.1:0-16304 GCA_035381305.1 Clostridia bacterium | reverse complement strand
TCTCGACCACCTCAACGTGGGAGAAGCGGCGTCCAACGCATTTATTATTTCCGGATGCGCCAACATGATGGCAGAACGCGGCTTGACAAGCGCAAAGGTAAAAGGCATAGCCTACTATTTTACAAACCGTCCCAATCAGTATGTCAAGACCACGGGCTTTGTGACAAAACAGATCGAGGCTATAAAGCTTTTCAAGAGTCAGTTTCCCGACACTCCCGAATGGCAGGAAAACCTCAGGGGTATGCTCCTGTACTTTAGGATGCGCGCGGTTAACAACGGTTTCAGAAAAGGTTGGAAAACCGCCGACGCTTTTTGTGTGCTCGGACCCATTCACGCCCACTGCGCGCCCGAGGCCGACAATTTCTAATATCACTGTCGCGAGAACGTTTGACAACCGCATAAAATGCTAATATACTGTAAATATTCAGGGCGTTGGTGAAACTCCACGACCGGCGGTATAGTCCGCGAGCGGGAACCCGCAGATTGGGTGAAACTCCCAGACCGACGGTATAGTCCGGATGGAAGAATATAGCATATATATCTCTTCTGATGCCCTTTTATGGGTATTTTTTATGCCCAAAAGGAGAGAAGAAAATGAACAAAACAAACAAAATCCTTACGTTTTCAGCATCGTATTTGGCAAAACTCGCCATTCTGACGGGGACTTCGTTTTTGTTGTATTTTTATGGCAAATTCAGTCTGCCGTTCATGTTTCCGTCCTTTCTCGACTTTCAGTTGTCCGAACTTCCCGCGCTCCTTGCGGGCTTCTCCATGGGACCTTTTAGCGGCTGTCTTGTCATTGTATTAAAGTGTCTGATCAAGTTCCCGTTCAGTTCCACAAACTTTGTGGGTGAGCTTACCGATATAATCATCGGTATAGCCATGGTTTTGCCCGCGTCGATAATTTACTATAAGAAAAAGGACAAAAAGCACGCGCTGATCGGACTTTCGGTCGGGTTTTTTACGTTTGTGCTCGCGGCCGTTATCATAAACCGCTTTGTGTCCATTCCGTTTTATACGCGATTCTTTTTCAACGGCGATTTTCAGATACTGATAAATATGCTGAGCGCGCTTTATCCCAAGATAAACGCCGAAAACTTCTACGTATACTACCTCTTATTGGGAATTGTACCGTTCAATATCCTGCGCGGCGCTCTTGTAGCGGCGCTTACCTTCCTTCTTTACAAGAGGCTGAGCCGTCTGTTGCATTGGGAAGGGACTAAGATAACGAAGATAAACGAATGTAACGTTCGAAATTCTGAGTTCCGCTCCCACAGCGTCAGTGATACGTATTTTTTGGCAAAAACGCTGGCAAAAACCCTTCAAGGCGGCGAAATGATAGTGCTTGAAGGTGATCTGGGCGCCGGGAAAACGACGTTTACAAAAGGGCTTGCGATTGCGCTCGGAATAAGTGAGGACCTTGTAAACAGCCCGACGTTTACGATTATGAAAGAGTACGACGGAAAGCTCAAGTTATACCACTATGACATGTACAGGCTGGAAAACAGCGCAGAGGTTGGCGAACTCGGGTTGGAAGAAAACTTCAACGACCCCGACGGCGTGTGCGTCATAGAGTGGAACAAATTCGACAACCTCAAAAACGTCATTAAGGTAAAAATCGAAAAAGAGGGGAAAAATTCGAGAAAAATAACTATCGGAGAATTGCAATGAATGTCTTATGCCTCGATACATCGGGCGAAAAAATAGCGATAGGGCTTGTTAAAGGCGGGGAGAAATTCACCTTTGTCAGCGAAGAGGGCAGCAAAAAGCACAATTGCGTCCTGCTTACTCACATAGACAACATTTTGTCGCAAAACGGACTTAAGATAAGCGATATCGACTATTTTGGAGTTGTGACAGGCCCCGGCTCGTTTACGGGCATAAGAGTGGGCGTCGCCACGACAAATTCTTTCGCGATGGCTCTCGGAAAGCAGATTGCCGAAGTGACCAGCCTCGAGCAGGTGCTGGGAGAAGAAGATGCGATCGTTATGCTCGACTGCAAGCACGGAAATTATTATTGCGCAGTGAAAACAGGCGACAAAATCGAGTATCTTGCATTAAATGAGAGCGAAATCGCCCAATATAGCGTTAATAAAATCGAACTAACTCAAGCGGTGCCCGAACTGTTAATCGAAAAAACCCTCGAAAAGATAAAAAGCAATCAATTGACATCACAGGCGAAACCTTTTTATATCAAAAAATCATCCGCCGAAAGGGAAACGGGAATAGATGCCTGAGTTTGAAAAACTTACTTACGAAAACGTCAAAGAGGTCGCCGATCTTGAGAAGGAATGCTTTGGGCATGAAGCCTGGAGCGAAAACCTTTTTATGGACGAAATTCCCCAGGAAAACAAGCATTATATAGTTGTCCGCGAAGACGGAGAAGTTGTCGCATACGGCGGATTTTCACAGATACTCGACGAAGGACATATTATGAATATAGCCGTAAAGCAAAGTTTCAGACGGTGCGGATTGGGCTCAATCGTCATAGAAAAAATCGTAGAAAAAGCAAAAGAACTTAACATAAACAGCATTACCCTCGAAGTCAGGGAAGGCAACACACCCGCAAGAAATCTGTACGAGAAACACTCATTTAAACTTGCCGGAATACGAAAGGAGTATTATGGCAGGGAAAACGCGTGCATCTATTGGAGAGTATTGTAGGGGGCGGTCATTTTAATCAATCATATCCAATTCGGACAAGGTAAAGACATCATTTTTCTGCATGGCTGGGGCGGAAGCTGCGACAGCTTTCTCGGCGTTGCGAGAAGGCTGGAGAAGTATTTCCGAGTCACGGTTGTCGATTTTTACGGCTTCGGTGAAACTCCTCATCCCGAGTACCCGCTTTTTCTCAATGATTACGTCGAAAGCGTTTTAAACCTTATCGAGCACTACAAAATGCATGACGTCGTCCTCGTGGGACACTCGTTTGGCGGGAGAGTGGCGATAAAGTTTGCTTCAAGATACAGCCGCCTTCTCGAAAAGGTTGTACTCGTGGACAGCGCGGGGATAAAGCCGAGGAGGAAAATAGGCTACTATCTTAAAGTTTTACGCCATAAACTCCTCAATCTCTTGGAAGTTCCGCACACCGCGGGCAGTGCCGATTATCGAAAACTTAACGGCGCAATGCGCCAGACATTCAAAAATATCGTAAACGAAGACCTGTCGCTTTTGGTGAGGAAAATAACCTTACCGGTTTTGCTAATCTGGGGTGACAAAGACAAAGAGACCCCCATATATATGGCTAAGAAGCTCTATAAAAGTCTGGGGAACCCCGCTCTCATTATATTCCGCGGGGCGGGGCATTATTCCTACCTCGACAGACCCGACGAATTTTATATGCTTCTGAAATCATATTTATCGGAGGGAACACATGCACTGGCTGACATTATCGGCAATAATGATTTTCGGAACGGTATCCTCCTTAAGATACCACACGCTTTGCCAGAACAATAATTACAAACTTCCGTTAAACAACCGTTTTCTTATTCACTTTGCGAGCTGCCTTGCCGCGCTTTTGCCCGCAATAATCGCATTTTCCCTTATAAAAAAATACGACGCACTCGTTTTTGCGCTTTCAGCATGCTTTTTCATTGTCGCGGCACTTGTATTCGGCTTTTTATACTACAGCAATAAGACAAAACTAAAGTTTACATATCGCGCGTCTCTGACGTTTGTTTTCGCAAATTACCTTCAGATTATGATGGTCGTTATCCTCGGGCTTTTTGTTACAAACGCGCGGGCTTTGTTTATAACCTGTTCGTTGATTTACCTTATATCGCCCCTTGTGCTCGTGGGCGCGCTTAGCCTCGTAAACCCCGTTTTCGTAAAAAAAAATCGGAATTTCATAGCGAAATGCAAGGAAAAGCTCGACAAGATCAGCCCGATCAGGATAGGAATAACGGGAAGTTACGGCAAGACAAGCTGTAAAAATATCCTGGCGCACCTGCTGGAAGGGGACTTCAAGGTATGCGCCACCGAAAAAAACTACAACACTCCCATGGGTATTGCGCTGACTGTCGACAAGATGCCTTCCGACACCCAGGTATTCATAGCCGAAATGGGCGCGAGGAGAACAGGGGACATAGCGGAACTGTGTCAACTTGTCGAGCCCGACTACGGGATAATCACGGGCATCACCAATCAGCATCTCGAGACCTTCAAGACCATTGAAAACATCTTCAGGGAAAAGTATAACCTCGCCATAAGTCTTACCGATAAGTCGACGTGTGTCTTTAACGGTACAGATAAGTATACGCTCAAAATGTACAAGCAGTACAAGGGAAAAAAAGCACTGATAAAAATTAATAACTTCGCCGACCTGTATGCCTCCGACATAGTCACCGACAGTGAGGGCAGCAGGTTCGCCATAAATTACAAAAACGGGCGTTTGGAATGCCAAACAAAGTTACTTGGGAGACATAACATAATTAACATCCTTCTTTGCAGCGCGCTGGCGCTCGAGCTCGGCGTCAGTCCCGAAAACCTTTTGGAAAGGATTAAGAACCTTCCTCAGGTGCCTCACAGATTGCAGCTTATCAAGGCCAACGGCATCAATATACTCGACGACAGTTATAACGCCAATTCGCTCGGAATAAAATATTCCCTGGAATGCCTGGGATATTTTGATACAAGGAAGGTTGTTTTAACTCAAGGTATTGTTGAGCTCGGAAATGAGCAGAAAGAAGCCAATAAGCAGATAGGGCAGATGATTGCGGGAGTTGCCGACGCCGTCATATTGTGCGGAATAAACGCCGATGACATAAGGAAAGGGCTTGACGGCGCGGGGTATTCTAAACAGGTTTACCTGTTCAATACCCTCAAAGAAGCCAAAGACAACTTCAAAAGCATTCTCCAGCAAGGGGACACTCTTCTCATACAAAATGACCTTCCCGATGTGATTTAGGAGGAATTATGCCCAAAAACATAGCTCTTGTCTATGGCGGCGAAAGCTGCGAGCACGATATTTCCATAATTACCGCGCTCAGCGTATACAACGCAATCCGCTGGGATTATAACGTCATTCTCGTATATTTGCGAAACGGAAAATTCTTCACGGGTGAAAAACTATCCGACATAAAGTCATACATAGAGTTTAACGAAAACAAGTTTTTCGAAGTCTTTTTCCAAAACGGTTGTTTATTGAAAAAGAAGAAATTTTCCTTTGAACGTCGTATGATTGACTGCGCGCTTTTGTGCAACCACGGCGGAGAAGGGGAAAACGGGAGCCTGAGCGGCTACTTTGAAATCGCCCGCATACCTTACACCGCGTGCGGAGCCCTGGGAAGCGCGGTATGCATGGACAAGGTATTCACAAAGTATCTGCTGGAAAAATTCCATTTTCCCGTACTTTCCTATAAGGTGTTCAAAAAGGGCATGGCTCCCGAGTATCTGCAGGATACGGTTTTCCCGGTCATAATAAAGCCGGCTTGTCTCGGTTCAAGCGTTGGCATATCACTCGCGAACGACGCCGAGGAACTTAAGACAGGGACGGAACTCGGGCTGATGTTTGACGACAAACTGCTTATAGAAAAGGCTCTTACCGACTTTGAGGAGTATAACTGCGCCGTTTGCGCACATGGAGAGGAGATAATCTGCAGCGAGATAGAGCGTCCGATATTTAAGAGCGGATACCTGAATTTTTACGATAAATACATGGACAACGGCAATTCGAGGGAACTTCCCGCGAAAATAAGCGACAAATTGCGCGACAAAATCCACGATATGTGCCGCCGGATCTACACATCGTTTGAACTGAAGGGAGTTGTGCGCATAGATTTTCTTTACAAAAACGACAAGCTTTACGTAAACGAGATTAACACAATCCCCGGCTCATTGTCGACCTATCTTTTCAAGGCAAAGGGCATCGACACCGTCACCCTGATCGGCTATCTTATCGACAGCGCGATTAAAGCTTTTAAGGAAAAGAGAAAACTTGTCACCGATTTTACAAGCACGGTGCTCAAAAACTTCGAGCAAACGGGCTTAAAGACAGGCATCAAAAAATAAGAAAAGCTTCCGAATTTCGGAAGCTTTTTCATTTATGCGGTTCTTGTGGCTAAAGCTCGGCGCAAAAGCTTTTTCTCGTCCTCGATTGCGGTCACTATCTTGTCGAGAACGCTGTTGGGCGACTGCCACCAGTCGCGCGACCACACCCTGATTATCTTCCAGCCCTTGCCTTCCAGGAATTTTATGCGGTATACGTCGCGCTCCAGCACCTCGCTGCTGTTGAGGTATGCCTGATAGTCGCATTCAATTCCCAAAACAAAGCGGTTGAGATCCTTGTCAAATACGCCAAGCGACAGCTTGTAATTGGTGTTGCCGAGGTTGGTGCAGACTGTGTAGCCCATTCTTTCCAAGACTTCTTTGATTTCTTCTTCGTAAGTGAAGGCCGAGTCGGGCTTGTCGACAGGGGAAAACTCCGACAGTATCTTCCTGACCTCGTCCTTTTCGCCTGTGCTGACCGCGCGGGCGTACTGGAGATACTTTTTGAGAAGTCTAGGGCCTGCGTTCTTGCTGTTGTCGACCTGGGTAAGTTCTTCGGGCTCTATACTTGTGACGATATAAACCTTTTTCCTCGCTCTCGTTATTGCAACGTTGAGACGGTTTTCGCCGCCTTCAGCAGACAGCGAGCCAAACTGGGCAAATATCTTGTCGTTTTCGTTGCGGGCGTAGCCTACGCTGAATATTATGATGTCGCGCTCGTCGCCCTGGACGTTTTCGAGGTTCTTGACAAAGAGAGAGTGGTTTTCTCCGTTCTCAAAGCGGTTGCTTTCCTCGTAAAGCTGACGGCGGAAGGTCGGATTCTTATCGGCTTCCTCGTCCAGCATATCTTCGATATGGTCTTTCTGCTCGCTGTTGAAGGTGACTATGCCGATTGTCTCATTATTCTGCCTGTTTTTGAGTATGGTTTTGATAAGCCTTACCACGGTGACCGCTTCCTCGTGGTTGTGACGGTTCTGCCAGATGCCTTTTACCTTTATGCGCTCGATGGGCGGCTCGTCGCTCCGGGCGCAGAGGTTGGGAGCTATCTGCAGCTTGTTGTCATAGAAAGCGAGATTGGAGAAATCTATCAGTTCGCAATATTCGCTCCTGTAGTGGTAGGCAAGTTCCACCGCGGGATATTTGTTCATAGCAAGGTCTAATAGTGACGTTACTTCCAGTGCGGCTTGCGTGGAGAGATCCATATTCATGTCGATATCCTCGGCAAGGTATCTTCTGATAAATGCCGAAGAGGGCGGAAGCTGCTTGTTGTCGCCCGCGACCACTATCTTTTTGCCCCTGTAGATTGAGGGCAGGGCGTTTTCTATAAACATCTGACTTGCTTCATCGAAAACAATGAGGTCAAACATCTCCTTTTTG
The DNA here is from genome assembly GCA_035381305.1 of Clostridia bacterium. Taxonomy (GTDB): domain Bacteria; phylum Bacillota; class Clostridia; order Christensenellales; family DTU072; genus CAG-1782. The sequence continues at coordinate 8,942 of DAOSYK010000028.1, read as the reverse complement.
AGCGGGAAAATCGTGCTTACCGCCTGAGGGGGCAGGAGCCAGCAGGGGAAGAGGCGTAAGAGGTAGTCCTCAAAATACTCCAGCATCTGCCTTACGGGCCACAGGTTGCGCTGTTTTTCTATCTGGTAGGCGTAATCTTTGCTCTCTTTATCGAACTTGTTGAAATATCTGCGGTATTCTTCGGTAAACTTGTCGTAAGCGAGTTTCTTTGCTATCTCGCGCTGCTCGGACTTAAGTTCGAGTATCCTCTTTCTTATGTTGTCAAAAGCAACGGTATTGGAGAGCTTGTCTTTAATATAGCCGTCGTTTGCGATAATCTCCTTGTAAATCCGCATGGGGATAAGCATATCGATGATGTGCTCGAAGGAGCGGGTGGTAATCTTTGTGCGGCTTGACGCAAAATCGAGGATATAGAGTATCTTTTTGTCCAGCGCGAAAACGGTCTTGTTCATGTCCCTTATGGTCATGTAGTTTTCCAGCGCCTCGATGATCTTTGCAAGGAGCGCGTTGTTGCCGTTAATAATACTGCCGATCGCCATGGAGAAGCCTTCTTCGGTTAGCACCGCCTGGAGTATCTCAAACTCTTTTTCGTACGTCTCAAAGGCGTGTAGGGCGATGTTGAGATCGATGTTGACATCGGACTTAATTCTGGAATAATCGCGTTGGGCAATCGGGAAGAAAAGCCACAACAGGGGGAAGAACATCGTGAACTTTCTCCACGTATCGAGTCCGGGGTTTTCAAGCCGGGTTATCAGTTTTGCAAGCTTTTTGAGCGACGGTCTGTCGCCTGCGATTTTTTCAAGGTAGAAGGTGGCAAGGTACCTGCTGTGAGGGTATGCCGAAAAGTCAAAGGGCAATCGGGCGTTTTCCACCTCTTTTCGCAAGAAGCTGTGCGCTTCCTTGAGTTTGTGCATATCAATGTCGGTACGGATATGTACCGCCATTGGGTTTTTGGCTACGAGGTCAAGGCGGTCAAGATACAGTTTTCCTATCGCCTTGTCCTTTATATATTTAATATGTCCGCAAAGTTCTTCATACGGCATATTTGCAATTTCGCTTGCCAGAAATTCGGTATAAAGCCTGTAATCGGTGCCGTTTGCGCTTAAATTATAGCTCTTTGCGTACATTTCCTGCAAACTTAAGCCAAAGGAATTTTTGCTGAAAAGCGTATCGCTTATGACCTGAAGAATGCCAAGCTCTTTTTCGATGTCGGACTGAATGCGGGAAAAGTTTTCTTCATCCGCAGACGGTTTATTTCGTAAGGAATTCTGGTGCATGGCGAGCACGCGCTCAAAAAAATGCGCCTTCTGATTTTCGGGGTCGGGGAGGAGCATCGCCTTGCGGTTTAAGGGTCCGAGGCGGGAGAAAACGACTTCCAGCGCGGCTTGTTTCTGACTGACGACAAGAATTCGCCTGCCTTTTACTAAGGCGTCGCTTATAAGATTGACGATAGTCTGCGACTTGCCCGTTCCGGGAGGGCCGAAGATGACGATATTGTTTTGTTTGTTGATATTTTCAATCGCCTTTTCCTGAGCGTAGTCAAGGTCGTTTACGGTATAGCAAAGCTCGTTTTTCTTGCTGTTTTCCTTTATGGTCTTTCCTGTGAGCAGAAGGTCGATATTGGGCGTGGAAAGCTGATTTTTCTCCATCGCGATATAATCGTTGTATATGGGGTTTGCCATGGGGAAACGTCCCAGTACCGACATATTTTTGTACTCAAGTTCGATGTCCTGAACTTCTTTTTCGGCGTCGAAGGGAATGATGTTTTTCCTTTTTGCGCTCTTAATGTCAAAACCGCAGGAGTTCAGCTTGTCGACAACGTCGTAAATATCTCTGTAAACAGGGTCGGACGCAGGGTCGAACTCCTGTACGATCTTTTGCGTGCTTATGTGGTTTTCCTTGCAATATGCGAGGATAAAACTCTTGTTGAGGGACACGGGTTGTTCGGGCATATGGCGGATGACGGCGAGGTTTCTCGATATCTCCAACGTCACAGGGACGAGGATGAGGGGAGCGCGCACTGCGATATCCCTGTTTATCCTGCCGTAAATGTAGCCGAGTCCTACGCAGAGGTCGTATTTTCCCGTCTCGCGCTGAAGTTCGTTGACTTCGCGCCTCAAGTATTTCAACGAGCCGAGAACATCGTTCATTACCTTATCTTCGGTAACACCCAGCACCTCGTTTGCCTTGGCGATCTTTTTTGCGATTTTGTCGTTAATAATCACAAACTCGCTGTCTTTACGCCACACAAAATCGTAAAATGAGCCGCAGTCGAAAGGGGCGAGGACGTTCGCCATATCGAAAGAGTATTTTTTTACGATGTTTTTGGTAAAAAGGGTGCGGTTTTTGCCGCTGACCTCTATGAATCTCTCTTTATAAGTTCTGTAGATTTCCTGCAAAATTTTCTCCTGTATGACAGTCGCGTTAACAACATTATACACCGCGCGTTTTGAAAAATCAATTGCGGCAAAGCCCGACAGCCAAGCTTTATTGTTTATTGCCAAAGACGTAATTGTTTATGCATTTTTACACCTCTCACGGCTTGACAATCATTTCAAATAATGCGATTATTATAAATAAATATAATACAACACGTTGCGGGTTCGCCGCGCGTCGGGAGGGTATATGAGCTACGCCGATAAAGTCTTTATTCAGAACGCCAAGGATATACTTGAAAACGGGTTCTGGGACACAAACCTCGAGGTAAGACCCAAATGGGAGGACGGCACGCCCGCCCACACCGTCAAGAAATTCGGCATAGTAAACAGATATGATCTGTCCAAGGAATTTCCCATTCTCACAATAAGAAAAATAAACTTCAAGGCCGCGGTCGACGAGATACTGTGGATATGGCAGAAAAAGAGCAATAATGTCAATGACCTGAACAGTCACATATGGGACTCGTGGGCGGACGAAACAGGCTCAATCGGCAAGGCTTACGGCTATCAGCTGGCGCAAAAAGCGAAATATAAAGAGGGCGAATTCGACCAGGTGGACAGGGTGCTTTTCGATCTTAAGCACAATCCCCAAAGCCGCCGCATTCTCACAAATATCTACAACTTTCAGGATCTGCACGAGATGAATCTCTATCCGTGCGCATATTCTATGACGTTTAACGTCTCGGGCGATGTGCTTAACGGCATTCTCAACCAGCGCAGCAACGATATGGTCGTCGCCAACAACTGGAACGTCGTCCAGTACGCCGTGCTCTTGCATATGTTTGCGCACGTATCGGGCCTTAAGGTGGGGGAACTTGTCCATGTAATAAGCGACGCGCATATTTACGACAGGCATATACCGTATCTGGAGAAGATTATCGAAAATCCCCAGTACGATGCGCCCGGATTTTCTTTCAATAAAGATGTCCTCAACTTCTACGACTTCAGAATCGAAGACTTCGAACTCAAAGATTACAATTTCACAATTATGGGCGGACGTTTGCCCGTAGCTATTTAGGGAGAAATTAATTATGAAATCTATTGTTGCCGTTGACAACCATTGGGGAATAGGAAGGGACAACCAGCTTTTGTTCAATCTGCCCCTTGACATGAAATTTTTCAGGGAAAAAACCCTGCACAAAGTAGTCGTCATGGGAAGCAACACTCTTAAAAGTTTTCCCGGCGGCAAGCCTCTCAAAAACCGCGTCAATATTGTGCTTTATCCGGGCGGGGAAAAACGCGACGACTGCATAACAGCGGAGAGCCTTGAAGAACTTAAGGAAGAACTCAAAAAATACCCGACCGACGACGTTTTCATTATCGGCGGGGCGATGTTTTATAAGACTATGCTACCCTATTGCGACACAGTGTACGTCACCAAAGTGAACGCCGACGGGCACGCGACGGTGTTTTACGAAAACCTCGACAAATTGCCCAATTGGACCTGTGTGGACAGCACCGACGAGTTTGAGGACAACAACTATCTTATCAGGTTCACGACATACAAAAACAAGGATGTAAAACCTTTCTGAGGGAGAAAAAATATATGACGAAAATAATGATGAAGACCCCGATCGTTGAGATTGACGGGGATGAGATGACGCGTATCCTGTGGAAAATGATAAAGGATACGCTTATATTACCGTACGTAGATTTAAAGAGCGAATACTATGACCTCGGTCTTGAAAACAGGGAAAACACCAAAGACCAGGTGACAAAGGACAGCGCCGAAGCGATCAAACGCCTGGGCGTGGGCGTAAAATGTGCGACGATAACTCCCAACGTGCAAAGAATGGAAGAGTATAAACTTTCTACGATGTGGAAGTCGCCAAACGGCACAATCCGCGCCGCACTGGACGGCACAGTTTTCCGCGCGCCCATTATCGCCAAAAACATTAAGGCGCTTATCCCGACTTGGACACAGCCCATTACTATTGCCCGTCACGCCTATGGCGACGTATACAGCGGCGTAGAGGCTATCGTTTCCGAAAGCGGCAAGGCAGAAGTAATTCTGCCGGGCGGCGAAAGAAAGACCATATTCGATTTTAAAGGGCCCGGTATCGTTCAGACCATGCACAATACCGACAAAAGTATATACAGCTTTGCGCGCAGCTGCATGAATTACGCGCTGGACGTCAAAGCCGACCTTTGGTTCAGCACAAAAGACACTATAAGCAAGATTTACGACGGGCGTTTCAAGGAGATTTTCCAGACCGTTTACGACAACGAGTACAAGGCAAAATTCGAGACGGCGGGCATAACATATTTCTATACCCTTATCGACGATGCGGTTGCGAGAATAGTAAGGAGCGACGGCGGTATGATATGGGCGTGCAAGAATTACGACGGCGACGTCATGAGCGATATGGTGGCGACGGCTTTCGGCTCACTTGCCATGATGACTTCGGTCTTGGTTTCTCCCGACGGCAAGTTCGAGTACGAGGCGGCTCACGGCACGGTCACCCGTCACTACTACAAATATCTCAAGGGCGAGGATACTTCCACCAATCCCATGGCGACGATTTTCGCATGGACGGGCGGACTGAAAAAGAGAGGACAGCTCGACAACTTGGCCGACTTAGTCGACTTTGCCGAAAGACTGGAGAAAGCGTCGGTCGGAACAATCGAAGACGGCATTGTCACAAAGGATCTTGCGGCCCTTTGCGACGGCGAAGTCAAGGCTGTAAATACCGAGCAATTCCTTAATGCGATAGTGGAGAGGATGTAATGGTAAGGATTGTCAGGTTTGTCGCAGGGTATCTCAAAACAAACACATACCTTGTGTGGAGCGATGCCGACCGCCGAGCCGTGATAGTCGACGCGGGCGGCGGCTTCGACAGGATAGAAAAGTTTGTCGAGAGCAACACCCTCAATGTCGAGGCACTCCTGGTCACTCACGGACACTTTGACCATATCACAATAGCTAAAAAACTGAAAGACAAGTTCAATCTAAAAATCTATATCCACAAAAACGATGAGTTCATGCTCACAAACGAGGACAATCTCGCCAGAAACATCACGGGCAAATTCGTGGAGAAGTGCTCTTTTGACGTTGTGCTCGAAGGCGGGGAAATACTCGACTTCGGAGAAATGAAGTTTGAGGTCATTCACACTCCCGGACACAGCAAAGGGAGCGTTGTGTATATTCTCAACGGACAATATATGTTCAGCGGCGACACCCTTTTCCATGAGTGCTACGGAGCAACCCACTTCTACGGCGGCTCTATGGAAGAGATGGCGGAGTCCCTCAACAAGCTTTTCGCGCTTCCCGGGGACTATATCGTGCATTGCGGGCACGAAGAGGATACAACTCTCGAGCATGAGAGGCGGTACAATCCAATAAAGTATGATGTATAGAGTAAGACTGGAATTCCCCGCCGAAAATTACCTCAACGACGTGCAGGACGTCCCGAGGGCTTTTGCGCCGTATCTGGAAATTGACGAGACATCCCCCGATTTTTTGTCGTGGGATTTTTGTTATGAAGACGGCTTTTTCAAGATAAGGATTTTTTCAAATTGTCTGGGAAATTTCGAGGATAAATTCTCCATCGAAATGGGCGATTCTCTGCAATATAAGAGGCTGACTAAGCGTTTTCTGAAAATCCGGCTTTATGAGTTTCTGAGTCAAAAACTGGGAGTAGAACTACCTTACGGCAGTCTTACGGGAGTGAGACCGACAAAGCTTTACTACGAGCTTAAAGAAAAGTCGATTGAGCCCGAAGCTTATCTTGCCGAAGAGTTCCGCGTGACGGAAAACCGCATAAAACTGATAAGAGATTGCGTAAACAGTCAAGACGGGATAATCAACACCGCCCCTGATGCAATAGCATTGTTTATTAACATCCCGTTTTGTCCTACCCGATGCAATTATTGCTCCTTTATCAGCACCGAGCTTTTCAGAGTGAAGAAAGAAATTCCGCGATACGTTGAAAATGTCATACGCGAAATAGACGAATTTAAGAGTTTTATTGCAAAAAGCGGCAAGCGAATTACTTCCATTTATGTAGGCGGCGGCACCCCGACATGTATTGGCGCGGAAAACCTTGACCGCATTCTCAACAATATCTCGACTTTCGGCGTGGAGTTTACCGTTGAGGCCGGAAGACCCGACACGATAACTGCGGAAATTCTCGACGTTTTGAAGAAAAACAATGTCACCAGAATTTCCATAAATCCCCAAAGTTTTAACCAATCCACTTTGGAGCGGATAGGCAGAATGCACACGACAGAACAAGTTTATGAAAGTTTCCGTACGGCACGCGAAAAAAGCTTTGTCATAAACATGGACCTCATAGCCATGCTGCAGGACGAAACACTTGACGACTTCAGAAACAGCGTGGACAGGGCTATTGAATTACGCCCCCATAATATCACCGTCCACACCTTGAGCTTAAAACGCGGCTCCGTGCTGACCCAGGAAGGAGAGAAGAAGGGAGAATTCGGCCTTGCGAAAGCCATGACCGATTATGCCCACGCCGAGCTTTATAAGGCGGGCTACAAGCCGTATTATATGTACCGCCAGAAGAACACGGCGGACAACCTCGAAAATATCAGTTTCACGTTGGACGGATACCAGTGCAGATACAACATTGATATGATGGAAGAAGCGTCAAGCATTTACGGTATAGGGGCGGGCGCAATGAGTAAGATTGTCGACTTCGTCGGCAATCGGATTGAAAGACTTGCCAATCCCAAAGGGTTTAGGGAGTATATGGAAAGACTGCCCGAAATAGCTGAAAAAAAGAGAAGTTTTTTCGGCGAGTGAGTTTTTTCGCGCCTTTATTTATATCTCAATTAATATAAATTATATATTGCTTTCGACGGAAAATTATGCTACAATAACACGTAGTGTCGGCATTTATTTGCAGGAGTAACCGTTGATGAAGAAACATTTAAGCAAAATATCAGTTGTTTTAATTGCTTTATTGCTGATTTTCGGCATGGCCGCGTGCGCAAACGGAGGCAACACGGGCAATTCTACCCGCGCTGTAATCGGCATAGAGGTCGATTCTACGACCATACCCACCGACGCGGTGGCGGGCAGCGTGGATTTGTCGGCAATCAAAGTCAACGTTTACTGGAACGACGACACAGTTACTCCCATCGACCTAACTCTCGAAATGATTTCCATAAACGACAGGGCAAAGCTCAGCAAAGTCGGGCAACAGCAGATTACAGTCGTTTATGAAAAGTGCACTACGAAATTCCAGATTAACTTCGGCGCCGCCGCGAAGAGGCAGTATGAACTGACCGTTGAGGGCGGAGAAATAGTCGCTGTAAACGGCGTAACTCTTACCCCCGACCAGCGTCCCGAAATCGTCAACGGCAAAATCGTTATGCAGTACGAGGAAGGGACCGATGTCGAAATCAGCTGGATATCCGTGGACGGTTACAACTTCAGCCACTGGACCGACTTCGGAAATGCCCGTCAGACCACGCCCATTGCCAGCGTTTTAATGAATGAAAACCATTATTACAGGGCGGTTACTTCGACAATAGTAAACACTGTTTATTTTTATACAAACGGCGCGTCAGTCGCTACACTTTCACCCAAACGCACAAATCTTCTCAATGAGATCGACATCAACAGCGGCAAAACGCTGGAGAGGGAAGGCTATGTCTTTGACGGATGGACAACCACTCCCGTTGACGGCGAAAACGCCATAAACAGCTCCCACCCCAGAGTGACATTCCCGTACAGAGTGGAAGTGGAAACCAGCCTTTACGCCACATGGAGACCTCTGGGCATTGTCTGCAATCCCAAGGAAGGACACGACGGCTACATAATCACGAGATATGAGCTTTCCTACCTTACCGATATGCTTAAAGCGCCCACTTCACTCGTTATTCCCACAAAATACCAGGGTTACAGGATAACAGGTATCGCCGCCGACGCGTTCAATACCGATGAAGCGGCCATGCTTCAGACCATTTACATTCCCGAAACAATCACTTATATCGAGGACGGCGCTTTCCGCAACTGCACGCAGCTGACCTCAATATCGGTATCGATTGACTCCCCGTCTTTCACGACAGAAGACGGCGTGCTTTACAACATTTCCAAGGAAAAACTGATCGCTTATCCCGCCGCCAAAATCGCGAGGAATTTCGACGTGCCCGGTACCGTAACGCAAATCGCTCCTTATACGTTCAAAGACGCGCTGCTCGGCAGTATTGTTCTTGACAGCGCAATTACGGCAATAGGCGAAAGCGCGTTTGATTCTCCCCACATCGACAGAATCGACTTCAGCGCTCTTACCGTAAACGGCGGCACCGTCTTCGGGCAGGATATGTTCAATGAGAATCTGAGAAAGATACTGGTCAGCCCGTCCTATCTCGGACTTTATCAGAACTCCGTATATTTTGCCTCGGTGCTCGACAAAATAACGATTGACCTTGCCGAGTTCTCCAACGTAGAACTTGGCATATATCCCGACAAATCGCTCCTTTACCGCATGGTAATAAACGAAAATTCGCCCAGTCCGCAGCTCTCGGTGGAAATTA
>DAOSYK010000027.1:0-18259 GCA_035381305.1 Clostridia bacterium | reverse complement strand
CTCGGTGGGTGGACAGGCATTGGTTACCGCAGACCACGGCAACGCCGACAAGAGGTACGAGGACGACGGCAGCCCCTTTACCGCGCACACGACAAATCCCGTGCCTCTGATCGCGGTTACCGACAAGGATATCACATTGCGAGACGGCGGCGTGCTTGCCGACATCGCTCCCACAATGCTCAAGCTCATGGGTATACCCAAGCCTGCCGAAATGTCGGGCAAAGAGCTGTTCTGATAGCTTAGGGTTACCAAAAATCAGATTAAAGATACCCAAAATACAGCGGCGCAAAAAGAATCTCGCCGCTGTTTTTATGTCGGAAAACGGGCTTTTTGAAGCGATTTAATGTAAATTTTTTTAATCCAAAAAGCTATTGCAATTTCCTATGGTTTATACTATAATACTAAATGTTAACACGCGCGGACGGGCGTTACAAAACAAAAGGAAACATCGGTAATTTAAATGACTCGATTAATCAAAAACCTCAAGCCAATGCTGAAGATATTCATCTTGACGGTGATACTTCTTGCCTCGGGTGCGATGGCGGAGCTGTATCTTCCGGGAATGATGAGCGATATAATCAACGACGGCATTTTCTTTGATTATGAGCCGATGTACGAGCATGAGACCATGCTCAACCCGTTTGGAGAAATAGATATTACCGGGGATATGGACGGCTTCGACCGCGAGACCATACCCGTTTTCGAAATGAAGGACGGCTTTTCGACAGCCGACCTAAAGACAGTCTGGAACGAACGTTTTAACTCTTTCGCAATTGACTTTAACTTCATGGATATTCCCGTAAAGGACAGCAGAGAACTCTTTAATGAAATTCTTCTGCCTTTTATGGATTCTCTCAAAGACTATCAGATGTACAAAATCGAGGCTAAATACCGCGAAAAGTACAACGACCCCAACATCATAGTTGAGGAGTATGTGCGCGACTACGAGCCCGAGGATAAAGCGGCGGTGCGCCTTGCCATCAGCAAGCTCATCGACTATGACAGTCTTTTGAAAGCCAATTCCAGCTCCATAAACATTAAGACATTCCTTACGCTTTACGACGAAGACAGCGAAGAGGACGATACGTCCAACGTCTGGGACAATGAGGACGCAAAGAGGCTTCTTACAAGCTGCGTGCTCTGCATGAAGCACAGCAGACAGGGCAATCTTTTGCCCATTCCCACCACTACCGACAAGGACGGCAACGTCGTAAGAGTACCCGTGGACGCATATGGCGAAGCGCTGGATAAGTCCCTTCTTACATATTCATACGACGAGGAAATCGAAAGGTACACGCCTTTCCCCGACTATGAGATAATCCTCTGCAACAAGGTGCTCGGCTACGCTTATAAGTACGAAAACGGCCAGAAGTGGATAAGAAATAAACTGGGCATGAACCAGAAGGATATTGACCTTGCCGTAAGCCGAAACAGTAAAGAACTTACCGGCATAAAGAAACTGCTTGACATCCTTTCGCTCAGCAAAGTGGGCAATACGACAGCCTCTCTCAGCCAGAAAGAGGATAAAACCGCCGAAGAGTGGAAGACCCCCGACGGCATAACGGTTCAGACCGCGAATATGACCTTTATCCTCAACAGAGGCATGAAGATGCTCGGGCTTACCCTTTTTGCTTCGCTGTGCACGATTCTCGGTATGATGTTCAGCAGCAAGATAGTATCATATTTCAGCCAGGTTTTGAGAAGCCTTGTGTTCAAGAAAGTGGAGTCGTTCTCCTTGGTAGAATTTGATAAATTTTCTACGGCGAGCCTTGTCACCCGTTCGACAAACGACATTAACCAGATTCAGAACGTATTTCTTGTAATTATGAGAACCACCCTAAGCGCGCCCGTTACCATTATCGGCGGCTTCTGGTTCTCGTTTAACGCCAACATCTCGATGACTATGGTGCTCGTCTACATACTGCCCATTCTGTTCATCGCGGCGGGCGTCGCGGCAAAGGTCTGCCAGCCGCTGTTTAAGGTCATTCAGAAAAAAGTCGATCAGCTCACGCTTATCCTTCGCGAGGGAATAACGGGCGTGCGCGTTGTGCGTGCGTTCAATAAACAAGAACTGGAAAAAGAACGTTTTAACAAGGTCAACATCAGCGTTACAAAGACCGCGGTTGTATTGCAGAGATACACAGCCGTTCTTGTACCGCTTATCAATATCTGCCTTAACTGCGCCTCCGTAGGCATATTCTGGAGAGCGGCAAAGCAGGTGGCAGACGATACGATAAGCGACGTAGGCAGCATGCTGGAAGTTTCGCAGTACATAACGCAGATCGCCATGGCAATGGTATTTGTCGCGAGCGCGGTCGTTATCTTCCCGAGAGCGCAAGCCTCGGCTGAGAGAATACTCCAAGTGCTTGACACCGAAGTCGAGGTCAAAAATCTGCCCGACGTCCAAAACAACAGCGACGGCACGGGAACTATCGAATTTAACGATGTTTCCTTCAAATTCAGCAAAGAAGCCGAGAACAACATTCTCGAAGGCATAAACTTCAGATGCGAGAAAGGCAAAGTCACCGCGATTGTGGGCGGCACCGGAAGCGGCAAGAGCACCGTTATTAACCTTATCACGCGTTTCTATGATATCACAGGCGGAAGCCTCAAGATAGACGGACAGGAAGTCAGCACATATCCTATGGAAGAACTCCGCAACAAGATAGGCTTTGTGCCCCAGCGCAGCATTCTTTTCTCGGGTACCATCGCCGATAACTTGCGTTACGGCAAAGAGGACGCCACAGAAGAAGAGATGTGGGACGCTTTGAGAATAGCACAGAGCGAGACTTTCGTCAGGGAAAAAGAGGGGGGATTAAGCTACATAGTCGAACAGGGCGGACAGAACTTCAGCGGAGGACAAAAGCAGAGACTGTCTATCGCAAGAGCAATCATTCGCCGTCCCGAGATTTACATATTCGACGACAGCTTCAGCGCGCTTGACTTCAAGACCGATTCGCGCCTTAGAAAAGCGCTTAAGGAAGTCACCAAAGAAAGCATAACATTAATCGTGGCTCAGCGTATAGGCACTATTATGGACGCCGACGAGATAATCGTTCTCGACAACGGCCGTATGGTGGGCAAAGGGAAGCACGCCGATCTTCTCAGGAATTGCCAAGTTTACCGCGATATCGCATTGAGCCAGATGAGCGAGGAGGAACTCGGACTATGAACGAAAACGAACAAGAAATAGTCAAAGTGGAAACCGAGCAAGTATCCTCCGTAGGGAAGATGGATATTGCGGGAGCGTTCGGCGCAAGCTCCATTAAGATTGAAAAGGTCAAAGGTGCCGAGAATTTCGGCAAGACGTTAGTCCGTCTTGTAAAATACATGAAGCCCGAGATGTGGGCGATTATCTGTATGATAATCCTTGCGGCCGTGGGCGCGTGGTTTGCCGTATGGGTGCCCGACATCTTGAAGAAGGTCACAAATCACCTTGTCGAAAGCATCCAGTACTTTAAGGACGTTGACCTCAACTATGTCGGACAGATCTGTCTTACCGCAGGCGGCCTTTATTGCTTAAACGCTATATTTACGTTTATAAGCGGTCTTATTGCGGCGAGTATGGCTCAGCACGTTGTAAGGCGCATGCGTTATGACATAAAGTGCAAGCTCGACAAAGTGCCTCTTTCCTATTACGACCAGACGACCACCGGTGAAATCCTCTCCAGGCTTACCAACGACGTCGAAATGGTCGCCGTTACCTTACAGGACACCATAAACCAGATTATTAACCTCGTCATGACAGTGGGCGGCGTGCTCTTTATGATGTTCCGTCTCGACTGGCTCCTGAGCGTGGTGACAATCTGCAGTGTGCCCATACTTTTCACGGTCAGCGGTCTTATCATAAGAAAGAGCCAGAAAGAGTTTGCAAATCAGCAGCAGCTTATCGGTAAGCTCAACGGTCATATCGAGGAAATGTACGCCGGGCACAGGGTGGTAATGCTTTACAACCACCAGGAAGACAGCATTGAAGTGTTCGAAAAGACAAACAAACAGCTTCTCAAAGCTACCAGAAAGGCGCAGTTTCTTGCGGGTATAATTCTCCCGTGTATAAAACTTGTCAACAACCTTTGCTACGTCGCAATCTGTATTATCGGCGGATACCGCGCAGGTGTCGGCATAATCAGTATCGGCGACATACAGGCGTGCATACAGTACACAAGGCAGTTTGCCCAGCCCATCGAAAACGTCAGCAGCATCGCCAACACCATTCAGTCGGCTATCGCCAGCGCGGAAAGGGTGTTCAAGATGCTTGACCTTGACGAGCAGTCCGAAGAAAAGCCCCACCGCGATGTGTCGTGCTTCAGGGGAGAGGTTGATTTCGAGAATGTGGCGTTCAGCTATTGCAAGGACAGATGCCTTATCACCAACATGAATCTACACGTCAACGCCGCCGACAGCATAGCGATAGTAGGACCTACCGGCGCGGGCAAAACCACGCTCGTTAACCTCCTGATGCGCTTCTATGACGTCGACAAAGGCCGTATACTCGTTGACGGTGTGGATATCAGAGAAATGCACCGCGACGACTTAAGAAGCCTTTACGGCATGGTGCTGCAGGATACGTGGCTGTTTAAGGGCACCGTCGCCGACAATATTGCCTACGGAAACGCCGACGCGACCAGAGAAGAGATTATGGAGGCCGCCAAGAAAGCTCATGCCCATGACTTTATCATGAGTATGGAAAAAGGCTATGACACCGAGCTTAACGACGACGCAAGCAACATAAGCCAGGGACAGAAACAGCTTCTGACAATCGCAAGAGCCATTCTCAAAGACCCCAAGATAATAATCCTTGACGAAGCGACAAGCAGTGTCGACACAAGGACGGAACAATATATTCAGAGCGCCATGCTCGCCATGATGGAAGGAAGGACGAGTTTTGTCATCGCTCACCGTCTTTCGACGATAAAGAGTGCCGCGGTAATCCTCGTAATGAATCACGGCGACGTCGTGGAACAGGGCAATCATGAGTCACTCATGGCAAAAGGAGGATTCTACTCCGACCTCTATAAGTCTCAGTTCCAGGGCAAACCTGTCGGGGATTCGGGCGAGCCCGACGAAGACGACGAGATCAGCAGATGCGGCTGCGAATTTATTCAGACATAACAATACTATAAGGACACAATATAATTATGAGTGTCCTTTTTGTTTGCGAAAACACGGTAAGCGTGATATAATTTAAGAACAATCGAGGAAGGGAGATAAAGAATGCCTACTTTTTTTACAGAGGTTTTTGACGAGCCAAGTGCCGTTGCTCCACTGGGACTTATAGTACTCGAAGGTGCGAAGGAGCTGGGAAGCAAGGTTGACAATTATCTGGTTAACTGGTACAACAGAGACTTATCCAAAAGAAAAGCGGATTTCATCAAAAAAGACACTTTTATTCTTGAAAGCGAATGCCCCCGTTTTACGACCGGTGACGGAAAGGGCGTCATTAAGGACAGCGTCAGAGGACGCGACCTTTATATAATCGTAGACGTAGGAAACTACCACTGCACATACAACATGATCGGCGGCATTAACCGTATGTCCCCCGACGACCACTATGCCGACCTTAAGAGAATTATCGGCGCCGCAGGCGGCAAAGCCGAGAGAATAACCGTAGTAATGCCCATTCTTTACGGCGGCAGACAGCACAAGAGAAACTCGAGGGAATCCCTCGACTGCGCGCAGATGCTGCAGGAGCTTTACTCAATGGGCGTCAGCGAAATAATTACTTTCGACGCGCACGACCCGAGAGTACAGAACGCCGTTCCTCTGATGGGATTTGACAACTTCTTTCCCACATACCAGATACTTAAGGCGCTTCGCAACAAATATCCCGATCTTGAACTCACAAAGGACAACTTTATGGTTGTATCGCCCGACGAAGGCGCGGTAAACCGCAACATATATTACGCGTCGGTGTTAGGCGTCGACCTTGGTATGTTCTACAAGAGAAGAGACTATACGACAATTGTCAACGGGCGTAATCCCATTGTCGCCCACGAATACATCGGAAGCTCTGTACAGGGCAAAAACGTAATCGTCGCCGACGACATAATCGCTACGGGCGATAGCATGCTCAAACTTTGCACCCACCTCAAGAATGACGGCGCGAAGAATATTTTCCTCAACGCGACCTTCGCGCTCTTTACCGAAGGCACCGAAAAATTCCAGAAAGCCTATGAGGACGGACTGTTTACGGCGGTGCTCAGCACAAATCTCACCTATACCTGTCCCGAATTAAAATCAAGACCCTGGTATATTGAGGCCGATTTAAGTAAATATATATCATATATAATCGCGTACTGCAACCAGAACAAGTCCGTGGCGGACCTCCTCAGCAGTTCGGAAAGAATTAACGAGCTCCTCAAGAAATAATTTTTGAAATGATCATAAGTTGGCTGGGACACTCTTCTTTTCTGATAACAGACAGTGAAGGAACGCGAGTGCTTACAGACCCTTACGGCAGCTATGTCGGAAGGGAAATGACTCGCGTCGATACCGATGTAGTAATATTGAGCCACTCCCACAAGGACCACAGCGCCCTCGACAAGGCGGGTACTTATCAGAAGATCATTGACACTGCGGGAGAGTTTTGTTATAATAAAATTAAGTTTGAAGCTTTTTATCGTTATCACGACAATAAAGGCGGCACTTTAAGGGGGAAAACCCTTATTACAAGGATTCATTCGGACGGACTTACTGTCTGTCACATGGGCGACATCGGAGAGGATGTATCCGATGAAATCATAAGAGAAATCGGCCATGTCGACGTCTTACTTATCCCGATTGGCGGTACTTATACGATAAACGCCCAAGAAGCGAAAAAGTATGTCGATCGTATTAATCCTTCTATCGTAATACCGATGCATTATAAAAATATGTATTGCGTATTTGACATTGATCGGGCAGACAGTTTCATAGCTCAGTTTGCCAAAAATCAGATCATACAATCAGGGGAAAATCAACTGAATATTACAGAAGAATTATTGACGGGTGATACCAAAATAATTCTGATGCGTATTGCATAAACTTATTGTGTTGACGGACGGCAACGACTATCCTGTTTTCTGCTTTTACCGTTTGCACAATCAAATTCTTTTTGAATTTTAGCTTTCGCTTTTTATACCGGAGGGAGCATGGCCGATTATCAGGACAATACAAGGAAAGAACTTGAAGCAAAAAACATGTCCGCTTTGAGAGTATTCGCACGAAACATCAAGGTGGAATCGCCGACAGGCTTAAGCAAGGAGAAACTCATCGAGGCATGCCTTGCCAGACTTGAGGCGATGCGAAAAGGCATAGACCAACCCGTAAGAGAGGGCAAAAAGAGAGGACGTCCGCCCAAAGACACCGTGACGTTTAACGACGGGGGTATTGAAGAGCCTATCGTGAGGGCGGTGGTACAGCAGGGCGAAGAAATCCTAAAAGGGTTGACAACCGACGTCAACGAGGCTTTCAAACCCGCAGTGGAAGAAAAAGTCGTACAGGTTGCACCTGTTGAAGAGATTACCGAAAGCGTTGAAAACATCGAAATCAAGAAAAAAGCTCCCGAACAGCAGAACAATTATAATAATAACAGAAGTTTCCCCAGACGCGATTTCAAAAAGAAAGAGGACGAGACCGAAGAAGAGCCTCAGCAATGCCAAGGGCAGGATCCTCTTGAAATAAAAGAGGGCGTACTTGAGATAATGCCTGACGGATACGGCTTTCTTCGCGCCAAAAACTATGATTCCAGCGAAGCCGATTCTTATATTTCCGCACAGAAAATCAAAAAAAGCGGTCTGAAAAAGGGCGACTGGGTAAAAGCCGAAGCGCGCAAAAACTGCGAAAACCGTCCCGCGGGCGTAGTAAACGTCCTCGAGGTCAACGGTCGCAGTCCCGACAGCGCCTACAGCCGCAAGAATTTCGATTCTCTCACTCCCATTTATCCCAACGAGCGCTACAGACTGGAAACAGCCGGAATGAACAATGATTATGCCATAAGAGCCATCGACATTGTCGCTCCCATAGGTAAAGGCCAGAGAGCTATGATTGTCAGCCCGCCCAAAGCAGGTAAGACAACGATTTTGAAGAAAATTGCCAATGCAATTACCACCAACTATCCCAAAGTTCATCTCCTCGTGCTTCTCATCGACGAGCGTCCTGAGGAAGTTACCGACATGCAGAGGTCGATTAAGGGCGAGGTAATATACTCTACATTCGACGAAATGCCCGAGCACCACACCAAGGCCGCAGAGCTTGTGCTTGAGCGCGCAAAAAGGCTTGTAGAGCTTGGAGAGGACGTCGTTATACTCATGGACAGCCTGACAAGGCTTGCCAGGGCCTACAACCTTACCATAGCGCCCACAGGCAGAACGCTTTCGGGCGGTATCGATCCCGGCGCGCTCCACAGCCCCAAGAGATTTTTCGGTGCTGCGCGCAATATCGAAAACGGCGGCAGCCTTACGATAATCGCGACCGCGCTGGTTGATACAGGCAGCAAGATGGACGACGTCATTTACGAGGAATTCAAGGGCACGGGTAATATGGAACTTCACCTCGACAGAAAACTCCAGGAGAAGCGCATATTCCCCGCGATAGACCTCAACCGCAGCGGAACGAGAAGGGAAGAATTGCTTCTTGACCAGTCCGAGCTCCAGGGTATATGGATTATGCGAAAGATGCTAAGTACGGGCGACAGCAACGAAGCCACCGAAAACCTTATCAACTGCCTTATCAAGACCAAGACGAACAGGGACTTCTTCGATATGCTGGAGGCCTATATGGCAAAACTGCAGAAGTTAAAACAGCAGGGGCATACGCTTAAGTAGAGCAGATCAAATAAAAATAAAAAGCGCGGTTTGCTGCCGCGCTTTTTTTGATGTTATAAATCGTTTCGAAACAAAAATTAGATCTTGTTGTTGCAACCGAGTACGTTGACGATCTTGTGCTTTACGATCTCTTTGACTGCCTGACGAGCGGGTCCGAGGTACTGACGGGGGTCGAAGTGGCTGGGATTCTCCGTAAAGTATTTTCTGATTGTCGCGGTGACCGCCATGCGAAGGTCGCTGTCGATGTTTATCTTGCAAACTGCCATGGAAGCGGCTTTCCTGAGCATATCTTCGGGAACGCCTTTAGCTCCGGGCATATTTCCGCCGTAAGCGTTTATCTGCTCGACGAGATACTGCGGAACGCTGCTTGCGCCGTGGAGAACGATGGGGAAGTTGGGGAGACGTTTGCCTACTTCTTCGAGAATGTCGAATCTGAGCTTGGCTTCGCCTGTGAACTTGAACGCGCCGTGGCTTGTTCCGATAGCAATGGCCAGGGAGTCAACATTGGTGCGGGTAACAAATTCCTCAACTTCGTCGGGATCGGTGTATCTGGAGTCTTTTTCGCTGACATTTACCGCGTCTTCGATGCCTGCGAGTCTTCCGAGTTCGGCCTCAACGACAACGCCGTGGTCGTGAGCGTATTCTACTACGTTTTTGGTGATACGGATATTCTCTTCGATGCTGTGGTGGGATGCGTCAATCATAACGGAGGTGAAGCCGTTGTCAATGCAATCCTTGCAGAGCTCGAAAGAATCGCCGTGGTCAAGGTGAAGAACGATGGGAAGTCCGCTTTCTTCGACGGCAGCTTCTACCATTTTCTTGAGATAAACGGTATTTGCGTATTTTCTTGCGCCGGCAGAAACCTGAAGAATAAGGGGAGCCTTTTCTTCCTTAGCGGCTTCCACAACGCCCTGGATAATTTCCATATTATTCACGTTGAACGCGCCGATGGCATAGCCGCCGGCATACGCCTTTGCAAACATTTCTTTACTTGTTACTAATGGCATATCCTTTCCTCCGGAAATTTATATTATTTTTTATTATACTCCAAAATCAAAGCAAGGTCTACTCCTGAAGGTATTTTTTTTGACATTCAGTAAAAATTTTTATATAATTGAAAAACGGAGAAAATTTTAAATGTTGCGTGAAAACGAAAGGCTTGACGATCTCGAGTATAAAGGGCTGAAAATTATACAAAATCCCGACGGTTATTGCTTTACAAGCGACAGCGTGCTCGTTGCCAATCTCGCGAAGGTGGCAAAAGGCGACAAGGTCGTAGACCTCGGCACAGGCAGCGGAATAATAGCCATTTTAATTGCTAAAAAGTTTCAGCCGTCACGTGTTTTCGGAATAGAAATTCAGTCAAGGCTTGCCGATATGGCAAAAAGAAGCGTAGAATATAACAATCTCGTCGACATAGTTTCCATAATAGAAAAGCCCATGCAGGGTATTGCCAAAGAAATAGGCACAGGTTTTGACGTCGTCGTTTCCAATCCCCCTTATGAAAAAGCCGTAGACAAGGACAATCCCGGGGAAATCGACATTTGCAGAACCGAGATTGCGGTAAAATGCGAGGAAGTAATAGAATGCGCGTCCAAGCTTTTGAGGTTTGGCGGGCAGTTTTATATGATAAACAAGGCGCGCAGACTGGTCGATGTCATCTGTTATATGCGGAAATACTCCATTGAACCGAAGAAAATATACTTCATCCAGCCCAAAGGGACAAAAGATATCGATACGTTTATCGTGGAAGGAAAGAAGGGCGGAAAACCCTCACTTGACATACCCAAGCCCATCGTTGTTTACAACGAGGACGGCTCATACACCGACTTTTCAAGGAGAATTTACAATAAATGAGCGGTAAACTATACCTTGTGGCAACACCGATAGGCAATCTCGGGGACATAACCTTGCGCGCGCTTGACGTACTCAAATGCGCCGACGTCGTTGCGTGCGAGGATACAAGACGTACACTCGGACTGCTTACCCATTTTGAGATTAAAAAGCCCCTTATCAGCTACTACAAAGGAAAGGAAAGGGAGGGCGCAGAAAAAATACTTTCGATTTTATCGGAAGGTAAAAATGTAGCCGTGGTAAGTGATGCCGGCATGCCGGGTATAAGTGACCCCGGAATATATCTTGTGCGTGAGGCTATGTTGCAGGGCGTGCCTTATACGGTAATTCCCGGCGCGTGCGCGTTTGTAACCGCAACTGCGCTTGCTGGAGTGGAACAGCCTTATACCTTTATCGGTTTTTTGCCTGAAAAGAAAAAGGACAGGGACAATCTCCTCGAAGAATACAAAAATTCTTCCGCAAAGCTGATATTTTACTGCGCGCCCCATGATTTAAACGAGACTTTGAAGTATTTGGCCGAAGCGTTTGGGAAAAGAGATGTCTATCTTGTCAAAGAAATAACTAAGATGTACGAGGGAGTGACTATGGGTGTTTTGGGCGTTGACTATGTCGACAACCCGAAAGGCGAGTATGTCATAATCGTCTGCGGCAAAGAAAAAGTGATAACTGAGGCAAGCGACGAGGAAATAAAGGCAGAACTTACTCATCTCATTTCACAGGGAATTGACAAAAAACAGGCGATAAGCGATACGGCGAAAAAGTATGATATAAGCAAAAATACCGTCTATAAATTAAGTATAGATTTGTAATTTTTTTACATAAAACGACACAATATACAGGCAAGTATTGCACCCAAGAACGAAGCGGCTACCGATATGATCACGGCGGAGCCGCTTCTCTTATCTGCCGACGCGCTGAAGTACACCGCGGTAACGTAAAAGATAGTGTCATTGCTTGCCATGATGACGCTGGCGCACCTTGCGACATAGCTGTCAACCCCGTAATCCGTGAATATCGTTTCGACAAGTGCAAGACTCCCTGTTCCGCTCAAAGGGCGGAGTATGAGCAACTCAATAAGCTCTTTCGGGATACCTAAATAATAAAAAGGAAGCGCAAGAATATTTGTCAGCTTCTGGCTTAAGCCGCTTGCGCGGAAGATCTCTATCAGCATGAAAATGCTTGCCAAATAGGGAAGAAGATTGATGACAAGTGTGAGACTTTCCCTTATCCCAACGATAAAGCTGTCGTAAATTTTTACCCGTTTTATAGCAGCGGCGATAAAGGTAATCAGCAAAACCGCGGGCACAATGTATATCATTTCACGAAAACCTTTACGAGGATTATTCCGATTATTGTGCTGAAAACGGTGCAGATAATACTTGGCAAAATTATGTCGGTTGACGCATTTTGCGCACCTCGCATTGCGAGAATTGTGGTCGGAATAAGCTGAATCGAAGTAGAATTAATTACCACCAGCATTATCCTGTTTTTGCGCTGTTCCATATTCTGTACGGCACTTATCCCCGCGGGGGTTGCCGCGCTTCCCATGCCGAGCAGATTTGCGCTTAAGTTGACGGAAAGGTAGTTATAGCTCACGTCCGACTCATTCGGAAAGATTTTATAGAGCAGTTTCTTCATCTTCATACCGAGAAAGGTGTCAAACTTAAGCTCGTGCCAGATGTTGAGTACGCTCAGCCATAGGGCGTATATGCAGAACATCGTCACCGAAAGGTCGACGCTCTTTTTCGCTCCGCCGATCAGGCTTGTCATAACAAGCGATGGATCAGTAAAAATCAATGCCAAAACCGAGACGATTAAAACCGCGGCGAACACTATTGCCATAGTAAAGTGTATGCCTTGCGCGGGACAAAATTGTACTTGCAAATATTGTATTTATGTACTATAATACATTTGTATATTTATGGAGTAATAATGCGTACGAAAAAGCTCGTAATATTGATAATAGCGATATTGGCGCTGGTATTTGTTTTAACATCCTGCGCTACAAGCGAGTCCGCTTACGTAAAAATTTCATTTTACGTAGACGGGACGCCTTATGAGTCCTATTGGGTAAAAAAGGGCGGAAGTCTGGATGAAGAGCCCGAAGTCCCCGACAAGGAAGGTATGACGGGCGTCTGGAGCGTAACCGACTATTCCGAACTTAACGCCGACCTCAGAGTTGACGCCATTTACACAAGCGCCCAGTGCTCAATCACCTTTATGGTGGATAACAGGGTATTTTCCACAATTTCTGTCAAGAAGAACTCCACGCCGTCCATTATCCCCGCCGTTCCCGAAAAAGAAGGGTTTGAGGGGACATGGAATTACAACAATTTCACAAACATTTCCCAGGACATAACCGTTACCGCATTATATACGCCCATAAGGTGCACAATCAGCTTTATGAACGGCAATGACCTTTTCGCAACCCGCATTACCGAGTACGGCGGAAATTTGCAGAACGTACCCGTCTTGCCGTCTTCGGGTCGCGACCTTTCGGCAAGATGGACAAACGAGGACGGATCCACCCCTATATTTACCAACATAAAGAGCGATTTTACCGTTTACGCTTACTACTACATCACGGTTACGTTGATTAACTCTTATTCTACCGACAGCGTGCTCACTTTTGACGTTGACGATGAAGTGGCGTCAATCGCAGTGGGTCAGAGAACCGGCTATGACTTTTACGGCTGGTATTTTGACGAACATTTTACGCAAAAGGCGGAATTCCCCATCGTTTTTGAAGAAAACCGCACCCTTTACGCGCGTTGGCTCAAGACCAGCAACGCCGCCCATTTCACCTTTGCCGACGGCATGGTGACGGGATACACAGGGTCGGATACCGACGTGGTAATTCCTTATAAATATACTGATTCAGAGGACAATGTCGTATTTGTCACAGGAATAGGCAATAACGCGTTCAGTTCTCCCGCTATAGAGACAATAAGCATTCCCGGAACGGTAACCTATATCGGAACGAGAGCCTTCAGCGGCTGTTCGTCGCTTACAAACCTCATTTTCCCCGACCAGAACAATATTGAAACAATCGGCGCATACGCCTTTGAAAACTGCGTTTCTTTGACCGAATTTGCGGGCGGATTCAACTTGAAAACAATCGGCGACTACGCCTTTACAAACTGCAATTCCCTCGAGGAAGTCGTTTTAGGCGGAGCGACGACGATAGGGGAATACGCCTTCAGCGGAATAACGACGATCGATGCGCTTGCCATTCCCGCAACCGTTACGACAATAGGCGCCTGCGCATTCCAGAATATGACCAACGCGGTCTTCTCCTTCCCCGACGGAAACAACGTCGTATACGTCGGCGACAGAGCTTTCGCAAACTGCTTACTGCTCACCGGGTTTACCGCGCCCAGGCTTCAGACCATGGGCAGATACGTCTTTATAAATTGCCGCGCATTACAGAGCGTCACGATGATTTCCAACGGACAGCTTTATAAGCTGTTTGGAACAACTACCTTTGAAAACAGTTACGAAATAAACGACGGCGAACAGAGCTATTTCCTGCCCAAATCTCTTGTCAGCGTGCTTGTTGTCGCCAATCCCGGCGGAGAGGGAATAGTGAGCGGCGTTATGGCGGAAAACGCGTTATTGGACGCTTATTACGTCAAAAGCGTTACGCTTTCGGGCAATTTTACGACAATTGAAAGCTACGCGTTTAAGCTGACCGACGTATCGCAAATAACGTCGCCCGTCTTTACGGTAAGCATGATGAGTGTGTCGAAGATAGCAAGCTACGCGTTTTCGGGCCGCAAGGATATGGTAAATATCGTCCTCCCCGCGTCGGTTGCCGAGATCGGCGAATACGCTTTTTACGGATTGGATAAATTGTCCAATGTCGCAATAGCCCAGACAAACGGCCTTACAAAGATAGGTAAAGGCGCTTTTGAAGGCACAAAGTGGCTCAAGGAATACACAGGAGTAGCCAAACTCGGAAAAATAGCCATTGGCTTTGGCACCGACTACATAAGCACGGGCGGCAGAACGGCGCTTATTCCCGAAGACTTTACGGGTGTCACAATAATTGCGCCCAACGCGTTCGAAGGCAATACATCGCTTGTGGAAATTATTCTTCCCTCTACCATTACGACTATCGGGCGACATGCGTTCAGAAACTGCATAAATTTACGCAAAATAGATATTCCGGTACAGTGCGAAAGTCTGGGCGCAGATATGCTGAGCGGCTGCTATAATCTCAACGAAATGAGAATAGGTTTAAGCAACGACCTTCACCCCCTGTTCGGAACGTCGTCTTACGCAAATTCCTACTCTGTGACAAGGGATGAGGACGAATATTATTTCCCCTCGGCCTTTATTAAGCTCACACTTCTTGCCGACGATACAACAGTAATAAGAAAAGGCAGATTCAACGGCCTTGGCAGTATTACAACGCTTATCCTCGGCGACGGCATAACAAAAATTTACGACGAGGCTTTTGCCGACTGCGCTATGCTCAATTCGGTAACCGTTCCGTCCAGCCTTACCGAAATAGGCGCGCTGGAAGACCCCGAAGACAACCGCATGGGCGTCTTCAGAAATTGCCCGCACCTTGCGACGTTAAACATCCCTGTGGTAAGTTCGCTCGAATTTATAGGCGCCTACGCGTTTAAGGACACCGTGCTTCAGAGTGTGCAGATTCCTGCCACCGTGACCGAAATAGGGGATTATGCTTTTGCAAATACCCGTCTTACTTCGCTCATATTTATGGCGGGCGCAAGGCCGCTTACAATAGGCAAAGCCGCGTTTTACGGAATTACCACCTTGGGCGGCAGTGGACTTAACCTGATTTTCCCGTCCAACCTTGTAAAGATAGACGACGAGGCGTTTTACGGTAACACGCTCCTTACAAGAGTTACGCTTAACGGCAGTCTCACCGACCTCGGAAAGTATGTCTTTGCAAACTGTGATTTGAGAGAGTTTACGCTTCCCGCAGGCGTCAGTCTGTATGACGAAGAAGATTACTGCCTTGTTTACGGTCTGCTGCAAAACAACAGAAACCTAACAAGCCTCACTTTGTATAACGGAATTACCGTTGAGGACCTGTTTATCAGCGACTATCCCGCCAACCTCGCCTCAGTGTATATCCGCGGCGGCAGGATAATTGACAATCAGTTCCGCAATCTGACAAGCTTGCAACTCGTGGAAATGTCAAACGTCACCGCTATCGGCAATTATGCATTCTACGGCTGCACAAACGCAAATCTTGTATCGATCACCATACCCGCCGAAGTGACAGAAATAGGAGACTATGCCTTTGCGGGATGTACGGGACTTACCAACTTACTCATCTTCAGCGGTTCGGAACTTGAGAGCGTGGGCATAAACGTTTTTGCAGGCGACATAAAGCTTCGCAGGGTCATTTTCCCCGAGACAGTTCAGAACACCTCTTGGGAAGGCATTTTCGACGGCTGTGTAAGCCTTATCGAAACAAATATTCCCATGTCTGTTGTCACAATCGGCGACAACACCTTCAACGGGTGCAGTAACCTTGAGGCGATCGACATTCCCGACCATATCGAATATGTCGGCGAAAACGCGTTCAACAACTGCTCTAAGGCGGTATTTGAGAACTGCAACTTCGATCTTCTTACATACCTTGGCGAAAACGCATTCGCAAACTGTCTGAACCTTGTATCTTTTAAAGCTGAAAACATTGAGACTATAGGCGAAAACGCGTTTAGCGGCTGTGTAAATCTTATTGAGATTACCATAATCGACCTTGCGCCGGCGCATTACGTACCCAATCCCGAAAGACTTACCACGGTCAACGTATCGAGCAGTGCCGAAACCATTCCGTCTCTCGCGTTTATGCCATGCACAAGCCTTGTAATGCTGTTCTTTGCGACAGACGACAGCGGAGCGCTTGACGCGATGCTTACAACGCTTTCGGCAGACCGTGACAATGGAAATATCGGCAGTAATGTGGGCGTGTTTATTTCCAGCGAGATGTATCTTGCGCTGACCGACAGACTGAGCTCGTACTCTGCCAGTATTTATTCCTATCCCACCATTTTCTCACCGTCCGACTATGTGCTCGACGAGGAGACCATGACCGCCGAGATTATTTCCTCGGGCGGGGCGAGGGGAGTATTGTACATACCCGGAGAGATAACCAAAGGGGGAAGCGCATATACCGTAACCGCAATAAGAGCCGGAGCTTTCAGAAATAATACGGAAATAACCAGCGTTATTATCCCGTTTACCGTCACCAGCATAGGGAACGAGGCCTTCAGCGGCTGCATTAACCTTGCGGGCGTAACATTTGAAGCCGGAAGCAATCTTGAATCTATTGGCGACTATGCGTTTGAGCACTGCGAAAGCCTTGCCTCATTCGTCATTCCCGACAGCGTTAGGACAATCGGAACAGGCGCGTTCTACGGGTGCGAAAGCCTTTCCGACATAACAATCTCCGACCACTCAAAACTTGAGAGCGTTATGGAATTTGCGTTTGGGAATTCCGCGTGGCTGGAAAACCATCCCGGACTTGCTGTGCTCTGCGATATTGCGATAGCATTCGGCTCTGTATATGCCAGAAACGGAAATGTAACGGAGATAAACGCTTTTACCCTTGCGGGCGTAACAAAAATAGCCCCGTTCGCGTTTTTCGGAGTGTTGACGCTGACCGAGGTGGCAATCCCCGACACGGTAAAAGAGATAGGGGAGAGCGCGTTTGAAGGGTGCCCGAGCCTTGAAAAAATTTACATTCTGAGTGAAAATGCCGAAGAAGTCGGAATATTATTAACCCAATTGGACGGACAAACCGATTGCACAGTGTATGTTGCCGAAAGCGTTTTTGAAGCTTTAAGCGAGCTTATCGAAACCCTCTCGTTTGACGTTGCCGTTTCGTAGCAATCGCAAAACCGATATAATGTATTATAGACCGCTGCACAATTTTGCAGGAGGAGACGTATGAAAATTTATAAAGTAACGGGTAACAATACCATTATTGCCGAAGAGGCGGAGGCGCCGAAGGACCCAAGTCTTGTCAAAGTAAAGATAAGCCAGGTCATGCTGACGTACTGCGACCTTACCCTTTTCAAGGGCACGGTAAAGGCGGATTATCCACACACAATCGGCAGCGTCGCGATAGGCGTTGTCAGCGACGACCGCAACGAATACGGACTCAAGAGGGGCACAAAGGTAATAATCAACCCCTACGAAACCGAAATTAACGACCGCCTCGATATGCCGGGAAGGGTAAAAATCTGCGGAAATGAGCTTGACGGACTGTTTGCCGACTTTGCCTATCTTCCCATAGACAAAATCACGCCTTTTCCGGACGATGTTCACGAGGAAGAGGCGATTTTCGCGGTAAAGATAGCCGTCGCCATGGAGACGATAAACTCTTTCCGGGTCTGCAAGGGCGACTATATCACAATAATCGGCAGCAACGCGCTCTGCAACATAATGGCGCAGCTTGCGATGTACTTCCAGCTTATACCGATTGTCGTAGACAGCAACGAAAATTTTCTCAAGAAAATGGAAGAAAACGGAGTGTATTATACTATAAACTCCACCAAGGAAGTGCCGTTTGATAAGGTTATGGAACTGACGGGCGGAAGAATGGCCGAGCATAC
>DAOSYK010000026.1:0-19364 GCA_035381305.1 Clostridia bacterium | reverse complement strand
ACCCCGTCGCGAGCATGGAAATTGCCCGCAGAAGCCGCGGCACCCCGAGAATTGCAAACAGGCTGTTAAAGAGAGTGCGCGACTACGCCCAGTTTGAAAACTCCGCAAAAATCACGCTGGAAATTGCTCAAAAAGCGTTAAAAAGTCTTGAGATTGACGAGCTTGGACTTGACAACATCGACCTCAATATTCTCCGCAGCATGATTGAAAAGTTCAACGGCGGACCTGTGGGACTGGAAACTCTTGCGGCAATAACGGGCGAGGACCCCGTTACTATCGAGGACGTTTATGAGCCGTACCTATTACAGCTCGGTTTTATCTCCCGCACTCCGCGCGGCAGAGTGTGCACACCCCTTGCATACAAGCACCTCGGAATAATTTACGGCGGACTTGACGATTATTTTACCAAGGACGAAAATAACTGATGCTGAAAAGCGATTTTTATTATGACCTTCCGCCTGAGCTGATTGCACAGACGCCCGTTTATCCAAGGGATTCCTCCCGTCTTTTGTATTACAACAAAGAAGCGGACAAAACCGAGGATCTCATCTTCCGCGATATTAAAAACATACTCCAAAAAGGCGATGTCCTCGTCGTTAACAATACGCGTGTTATAAACGCCCGCCTTTACGCCTATGACGAGAAGGGGCGCAAATTTGAGATTTTCCTGCTAAAACGTCTTGACCTGAAACGCTGGGAAGCGCTTGCAAAACCGGCAAGGAAGGTAAAAATCGGCTCCCGCCTTGTGGTCAATCAGGTACTTTCTCTTACCATTGAAAACATAATCGACAACGGCGTCAGAATAGTCTCTTTTGAATTTGAAGGCGTGTTTGAGGACATACTTGACAGAGCGGGCGAAGTTCCTCTTCCGCCGTATATTACAGAAAAACTCGCCGACAAGGAGAGGTACCAGACTGTTTTCGCAAAAGTGGAAGGCTCCTCTGCCGCGCCCACGGCCGGACTCCATTTCACGCCCGAACTGCTGGAAGAATTAAAGAATAAAGGCGTGGAGATTGTGGAAGTCCTCCTTCACGTGGGACTGGGTACATTCCGCCCCGTCAAGGAAGACAACATTGCCGACCACCACATGCACGAGGAGTATTACGAAATTGGAGCGTCTGCCGCCGAAAGGATAAACAAGGCAATCGACGATGGAAGGAGGATAATTGCCATCGGTACTACCAGCGTCAGAACTCTCGAGTCTGCCGCCGACGAAACAGGACGCATCAAGGCAAGCAAAGGCAATACGGGTATATTCATTTACCCGGGATATAAGTTTAAGGTGGTAAAAGGTCTTGTTACCAATTTCCACCTGCCCGAAAGCACGCTAATCATGCTGGTAAGCGCGTTTTTAACGCGTGAAAAAGTGCTCTCTCTTTACGAGCATGCAGTAAAAAACAGATACAGATTTTTCAGCTTCGGCGACGCCATGCTGATACTATAGGAGCAGACAATGTTCAAGTACGAAGTCCTAAAGATTTGCAAACAATCGGGCGCGAGAATAGGCAGGCTTACCACGCCCCACGGCGTCATTGAAACGCCCGTTTTTATGCCCGTGGGCACAATGGCGACTGTCAAGTCCTTAAGCCCCGAGGAAGTCAAAGAACTCGGCTCGCAGATAATTTTAAGCAACACCTACCACCTCTACCTTCGCCCGGGTCACGAACTTATCAAAAAAGCGGGCGGCTTGCACAAATTTATGAACTGGGACAGACCTATATTAACCGACAGCGGCGGGTTCCAGGTATTTTCTCTGTCAAAATTGCGAAAAATAACCGATGAAGGCGTGATGTTTGACAGCTTCATAGACGGAAGCAAGCACTTCATGACTCCAGAAAAGAGTATCGAGATACAAAAAGCGCTCGGAAGCGACATAATGATGGCGTTTGACGAGTGCACATCTCCCGACTGCGGACACGACTCAAGCCGCGACGCCATGGAGAGGACGCTTTATTGGCTGGAGAGGTGCACAAAAGTCGCCGACAATCCCAATCAGATACTCTTCCCGATTATACAGGGCAACGTATACGAGGACCTTCGCATTGAGAGCGTAAAAAGAACCGTTCCTTACGCAAAGTGCGGCATAGCAGTGGGCGGCTTGTCTGTAGGAGAGCCAAAACCCGTAATGTACAGAATGCTGGAAGTGCTTCGCGACTACTATCCCGAAAATATGCCTCGTTACCTTATGGGTGTTGGCAGTGCCGACTGCATAGCGGAGGGGGTTGTCCGCGGAATTGACATGTTCGACTGCGTTTTGCCCACTCGTATTGCCCGAAACGGTACGGCGATGACCGCAAAAGGCATGATTACTATCCGCAACGCCGAATACAAAGAGGACTTTTCGCCCATCGAGGAAGGCTGTGACTGCTACTGCTGCCGCAACTACACAAGAGCCTACGTAAGGCACCTTATTAAGACCGACGAAATCTTCGGCGGAAGGTTGCTTTCGGTCCACAATATCAGGTTTTTGCACAGGCTGGTAAACGGAATTAAACAGGCAATAATCGAGGATAGATTGCTTGATTTCAGGGATAAATTCATAGAAAATTACGAATTGTGATGTAAAGTAATTTATTCCCAAAAAATACTTGTAAAATATGCCCGACTGGTGTATCATAAAGAATATAAAAGCTATAGGAGACAAGATATGATAAATTTATTGTTAGAGACAGCACCTGCCGCCGGCGGCGGTTCCACCTGGATAATGATAGCTATCCTTGCTGTTTTCTTTGTGCTTATGATAGTCATGACTATTATCCCCCAGAGGAAGCAAAAGAAGAAAATGGCTGAAATGTTCAACTCCCTTTCGGTAGGCGACAAGATTATGACTATAGGCGGATTTGTCGGAGTTATTACCGAGATTGACGCGCCCAATGACAAGTATATAATCAACATCGGCACCGAAGAAAACCCCGTAAACGTCACAGTCATCAAAAACGCTATCCGCACCAGGATGTAATTAAAAAAAGAAATTTACAAAAAAAGCCCCGCGAAATTGCTTTTCGCAGGGCTTTATTTTATAGTTTTCTGACTTTATGACTTTCTGAAATTTACGCTCAATATTCCCGATACTATCCCTGCGACAATTCCGAAAGCGACATCCACAAGGTTTATGAGTTTAAAGCTGACTTCTTTGGAGATTATCCCGAAAATGAATATCGACAAAAAGGTGTACAATAGTCCGATAAGTCCGCCTTTAACGATACCTTGATGTCTGTTGCGGATTCCGATGAAACACCCGATAAAAATGCTTATTATCTTTATCGCCTGATTTACGGGGATTATCACCTTTTCGCTCACGTCGACGAGGTTAACTATAAGGGCAAAAATAAGCACCAGCACGAGGCTGACGATGACCGCGACTATAGTGCCGCGGAGAAGATCGAAAATGTCTTGTTTCTCAACTATCCTTTTTTTCATAATTCCTCCACCGTTAAAAGTGTATTATGGGCGACAAATATTTATGACAAGGCTCAAAAATAATGACGGGGCATGCAATTTTGTCTTGACTTTTAATCGGTAATATATATAATATATATATAATGCCGCCGATTTTTAAGTATGGCATTACATATATTCAGGAGGCACTTTTAGGTGAGTAAAACTAAAGCGATTGTTGTCCTTGTCCTTATCGGCGTTATCATGGTCACCCTCGGGTTGTTCATGTTCCCGCTCAACGGACAGGATTCTTTTCAGATAGGCAATTCCGATTATGATTTTTATTGGATAAGCAAAGCGATTAGACTTGGTCTGGACCTTAAAGGCGGTATGTACGCAGAGTATTCCGCCAGACTGCAGAACGGCGGAGAGGTGACCTCTTCCGACATAGACGGCGCCATCGCCAACCTTGAAGAACTGCTCTACAGCAAAGGTTATTCCGAATCCGACGTAACCAAACTCGGCGAAAACCAGATAAGGGTCGAAGTGCCCGACATCGAAGACACCGCCGAACTTATGAAACTCCTCGGACAAAGCGCAACGCTCGAGTTTAAGGACGAAAGCGGAAACGTGCTTATCCGCGGCAGCGAGCACCTCAAGGACGCCTATGTCGCCGTAAGCGAAGGCGCATACGTAATTAAGCTTGAGTTCAACGAACTCGGCAAAAAGGCTTTCGCAAAAGCCACCGAAGAAAACCTTAACAAGACTATCTCGATTTATATAGACGACAAGCTCGTAATAAGCCCCAAGGTTAATGCGGTCATTACCGACGGAAACTGCGTAATCGAAGGTAATTACACCTACGACCAGGCCAACGAATATGCCATTCGCATACGCGCGGGTATCAGCACCGTCAGACTCACCCTGTTAAGAAGCGAGACCATTTCCCCCACCTTGGGAAGCGAAGCTCTCACCAAAGCCATAATCGCCGCCGCTATCGGCGTTGCCGTGATCGTTATTTTTCTGGTCCTTGTTTACAAAGGACTCGGACTTGCGGCGTCTATCGCACTCCTCGCTTATGTAGAACTGCTTGTGTTGTTCCTCGCCGTTGTACCGTGGGTACAGCTCACCTTGACAGGTATCGCGGGCGTTATCTTAAGCATAGGTATGGCAGTTGACGCAAACGTCATTATCTTCGAGCAGATAAAGGAAGACAAACTGCTCGGCAACAAACTCCTCAACAGCTCAATATACTCGGGATTTAAGAAGTCCCTTGTCACAATACTTGACTCCAACATCACGACTATCCTCGGCGCCATAGTAATGCTTGCCGTAGGTTCCACAGCGATAAAGAGCTTTGCGCTTACGCTATTTATAGGTATTGTGCTTTCACTGTTTTCTTCGCTCATTCTTACCAGACTTCTGGTAAGCAGCTTCCTTGCGTTTGACGACGAAAATGAGAAGTTTTACGGCCTTAAGGTCAAGGAGGCGTAATCATGGCGAAGAAATTCAGTTTTAAAAACATCTTGAACAGATTTAAGAAAATCGATATTTACAACAACGGCAGACTGTTTGCCATCGCGCCTCTTGCAATACTGCTCATAATGATAGTCTGCGGACTTATTTATCAGTTCACCTACCGCGGAAGTTTTGCCAACATCGGCGTAGACTTCAAGGGCGGCACTATGCTCACTGTGGAATTCAAGGGCGCCGAAAACATGAACTCGGGCGCAAACTACAACAAGAACATCGGCATAATAGAGGACGCGCTCAACGCCAAGGGCTTTAAGATATCCGTCGCTCAGTCCAGCGGTGACAGCGCAATTATCATTAAATACGTAAACGTCGCCACCGTAAACGGCGAGTCTATCGACTACAGCGTAGACCAGAAGGTGGAGGAAATGAACGCCCTCAACACCGAGATAATCAGCGACATCGCGGCAAGAGTAAAGGCAGAATACGGCGAAAGCGTATCTGCAAACTCCACAGCCACTGTCATTGGTAACTCGGCAAGCTTAAGACTCCTTCGCGCCGCCCTTATTTCCATTGCCGTATCTCTTGCGATAATCCTTATCTATATCATAATAAGATTCGACTTCTACAGCGGTCTTGCTGCGGTTATCGCCCTTACTCACGACGTAGTAATAATGTTGGCGCTTACAAATATTTTCTACATCGAAATAAGCTCCACCATCGTCGCCGCAATAATCACAATAGTAGGCTACTCGATTAACAACACAATCGTTATTTTCGACAAGATAAGAAGCAACATCAAGCCTTATAAGACCTCGGGTCAGCGTTATGACCTCGGACTAATAGTTAATCAGTCCATTTTTGCGACAATGACCCGAACTCTTTACACCACGCTTACCACGCTCATTACCGTTGTGCTGATCGCGGCGCTCGGCGTTGCCAGCATAAGGAACTTCGCTTTGCCCATAACCTTTGGTCTTATCGCAGGCTTCTACTCCTCGGTATTCCTTACATGCCCGCTTTGGGGCGGACTTAAGGACCTCGGCGCCAAGCTTAAGGTCGCGAGAACTAACAAGAAGTTCAAAAACAAGGGCGGTACCGCAAGACTAAAAACCAAAAAAGCGTAATACAAAACACCAAAAAGCCCGCCTTTTGTCGGGCTTTTTCATTTACTATGTATCTGGAACCGAGAAAACCCGACTTAGACCAACAAAACCTGACTAACCTTGCCGGAAAGACCAATCTTGACGAGGTGATTTTGCGTGTCCTTATAAACCGCGGGATTGACACCGAAGAAAAGATACATAAATTCATAAACGCCTCCCTTGACGACCTTACCGACCCGTTTTCCTTTTGCGGAATGTATGAAGCTGTTGAGCGCATCAAGGCAGCGATAGCAAGAGAGGAGAAAATCCTAATCTACGCAGACTACGACTGTGACGGAACGGGCGCGGCGGCGATACTCTATCTTGCTCTCAAAAATAATAAAGTTCCCCCAAATTATTACATCCCCGTTCGCGCCGATGAGGGCTACGGACTTAACAAAGAGGCGATAGAGCGCATAAAAAAGGATTTTAATCCCGACCTTATAATAACCGTCGACCTTGGGATTACATCGGTCGAGGAAGTCGCGTATGTCAAACGGCTCGGCATGGACATAATCGTCACTGACCATCACAGGCGCGGCGAAGTTTTGCCCGACTGTATTATAGTAAATCCCTGCCTTAATCCCGACCTTACGCAGCTTTGCGGCGCGGGAGTTGCGTTTATGCTTGTACACGCGATTTTCGGCAAAGAAGAGGCGATAAAATACCTCGATATATGTGCAATAAGCACCGTTGCCGACATAGTTCCCTTATTCGGTGACAATCGCATAATCGTCAAGCACGGCATTGAGAAAATAAGGAGCGGCAAGTGCCGTAAGGGGATAAAACAGCTAATATTCTCGGCCGGACTGAGATTTCAAGAAGTTTTCACAAGCGACATAAGCTTTAAGATCGCACCCCGCCTTAACGCCTCGGGCAGGCTTAACACCGCTTTATCTTCGTTGAAGCTACTTGTCGAGGACGACCCTGCGGCAATCAACATGATATCCGAGGCGCTGGAACTATACAACAAAGAGCGGCAAAAGCTAAATTCCGACATCCTTGATGAGGCGAGAGAACTACTTAAGAGCTATGACCTTGGCAAAAACCGCATAATAGTTCTGGAAAAAGACGATTGGAATGAGGGCGTAATCGGTATAGTCGCTGCAAAACTTGTGGAAGAATTCAACAAGCCGACAATACTCTTTACCCGCACCGAGGACGGCTTATATAAAGGCTCTGCAAGAAGTATAACAGGCGTCAACGTTCACGAAGTTCTGACGCATTGTCAACACTTGCTGAGAAAATTCGGCGGGCACGCCATGGCGGCAGGTTTAGCTTTAGAGCCTTCGCGCCTTAACGAGTTTCTCAGCGCGGCAAATGACTTTATCGCGGCAAATTACAGTCAAAGCGCGCTGGAAAGGCGTATAAGTTATGATGCGCTTTTATCGATACGGGACATTGACGACAAGCTCTTTGACGCTCTTTTGCGCCTCGAGCCTTATGGATACGGAAATCCCCGTCCAGTCTTTGTCGACGATGCGTTTGAGTGTGATTTTTCCCGTATTTCCGCCACCAATCACGTCAAAATGCGTACAAGACGCGGCGATGTGGTCTATTTCAACGGCTACTCACAGATTGAATATCTGAACGGGCATATACACAAGCTTGTCTACACTCCGGAGCGAAATTACTTCAACGGCAGAGAGTACAACAAATTTCTCGTAAAAGAAATAATACCCAACGGCGAGATACCTGCAAAAAGTGTCCTGATAAAGCGATACCTTGCCACTTTTGTAACGAAATTCTACACACCCGACGACTTCGAACCGGTTGAAAAGAAATACCCGTCACCGGTTCTCTACATAACTTTTGATGGCGAAAGATACAAAAAATTCGTCGATGACAACATCGATGTTAACAAATTTATATTCAACGGTGAAGTTAGTTCTTCCGATAGCATTGTGTTAAGCCCCGACAAATATTTTCCCTTTGCTT
The DNA here is from genome assembly GCA_035381305.1 of Clostridia bacterium. Taxonomy (GTDB): domain Bacteria; phylum Bacillota; class Clostridia; order Christensenellales; family DTU072; genus CAG-1782. Next base: position 11,430 of record DAOSYK010000026.1, on the reverse strand, counting down.
ACTACAACAAAATCGTCGTATTGGACGAGATTTCCGGGACATACGCAAATTATTTGCGCACTAAAGTCAAAACAGTCGAATTAAGAGGACAAAAAACTTCTTATACACTGAAAAAAACCGTTCACGAGCTGCGAGAAGACTATATCTTCATTTTGCGCACCGTTGGCACGTCTTACAGGTATGTAGACGAGGCGGAATTGTACAAATTCCTCGTTGGTTTCGGCTATATGAAGCAGTATGCGGATTTTTTGGCGTCGTTCTACACTTTTATCGACGTGGGATTGATTAAAGCGCCGGTTAATGGTATACTTAGCATTATAAATAACAAGGTGGATTTGACAAAATCGGCCTTGTACAACTACCTTTCAAGAGAGTAAATTACATGCAGAAATTTCTGGAGAAAGCAAAGAGCATTTATAACGAAGGCGATTACCTTGCGGTTGAAAATGCCATGCACTTTGCGTATGAAGTCCACAAAGGACAGAAGAGAGCCTCGGGCGAGGATTACATCTCACATCCTATCGCCGTGGCAGACATTCTTATGGACCTCAACATGGATGCAGATACCGTTATCGCCGCCATACTGCATGATGTAATCGAAGACACGACCATTATCGAAAGCGAGATAAGAACAAAATTCGGCTCGGTAATAGAAAAACTTGTCGCAGGCGTCACCAAACTTACCCGAATCTCGGTCAAAGGCACCGAAGAAGAGGAGCAGGCGGAGAATATTCGAAAACTGTTCCTTGCGATGAGCGTTGACATCAGAGTTCTTCTCATAAAACTTGCCGATCGTCTTCACAATATGCGCACCTTAGGCTATCTGCCTCCGCCCAAGCAGCTCAAAAAGGCGAGGGAAACGCTGGACATCTATGCGCCGCTTGCCGGCAGAATCGGTATATCGTGGATAAAGTGCGAGCTTGAAGACCTCTCCATGAAGTACCTCTATCCCGACGACTACCGCTATCTTGTGGACCGCCTTGCCGACGAGAGAAGCAATCGCATGGTGCTTGTTAACCGTATAGCCGAGAGGCTTGACGGCGAAATCAAGGACGTAATATCCTCGGGTTACGAAATAAAGGGACGTCCGAAACATATTTATTCCATTTACAACAAGATGAAAAAGCAGGGCAAGGATTTTGAGCAGATTTACGACCTCATAGCCTTGCGCGTTATTGTTCAAGACATTAGGGACTGTTACTCGGTTCTCGGCATAGTCCACTCCTTGTGGAAACCTATCCCCGGGCGATTCAAAGACTACATCGCCGTGCCCAAGCCAAACATGTACCAGAGCCTACATACCACTGTCATAAACGAATTCGGCGAGCGGTTTGAGATACAGATTCGCACCTTCGATATGGACAGAGTCGCCGAGTACGGTATTGCCGCCCACTGGAAGTACAAAGAGGGCAAAGGCATACAGGATAAGACGCTTGACGTCAGACTGTCCTGGATGAAGGAGATGATGGAAGTTCAGAACGAACTCAAGGATTCCCGTGAGTTTGTCGACACCTTCAAGCACGACGTGTCTTTGGGCGAGATTTACGTGTTCAGTCCCAAAGGCGACGTTTTCAACATGCCCGACGGCTCCACCTGCATAGACTTTGCTTACAGAGTGCACACGGCGGTAGGCGACAAATGCGTGGGCGCGAAAGTTAACAAGAAGATTGTTCCGTTGTCGACCAAACTTCAGAACGGCGACGTCGTAGAGGTTTTGACCAGCAATCAGTCCAAAGGCCCGTCCCGCGACTGGTTAAAGATTGCCATAACGTCCACCGCCAAAGCCAAGATAAAAGCCTTTTACAAGAAGGTAACCAAGGACGACAATATCAAACTCGGAAGAGAAATGCTTGAGCGCGAAGCCAAGCATAAGGGATACAATTATGGCGATTTAAGTAACCCAAACTGGCTCAAAGTGGTAATCGACAGATACAACTTCACCTCGGTTGAAGATATGTACGCGTCGATAGGTTACGGGGGCATTTCCACAAATCAGATACTTTTTAAGCTGATTGATTTCTACAAGAAAAACCAGGCGATGCAGGAAGTGGAAGCTCTTCCGCAAGGCGAGGGCGCGACACGTCCCAAACCCACACACAAACATTCGGGCATACTTATCGACGGCTACGACGACTTCCTGATAAGACTGGGGCATTGCTGCAATCCCGTCCCGGGCGACAGAATTATCGGATATATTACAAGGGGAAGGGGCGTAATCGTCCACCGAGAGGACTGCCCCAATATGCGCAACATGGAAGCCGAGCGCAAGATGCCGGCAAAGTGGGCAAACTGGGACGACAGCGTCTTCACTGCCAATCTCCGCATTGAATGCGACAACCGAAACGGCATTCTCGGACAGGCGGCGTCGGTCCTTACCGCGATGAAACTCAACATCGTAAATGCCAACGCAAGAGTGTTAAAGAACAAGGATATAGCCATAATAAACTTCGGTGTGGAGATTAAAAAGCCCGAAGAACTCGAGGACGCAATCAAAAAATTGTCGTCCGTTGAAGGGGTGCTGGATGTACGCAGGGACAACTGAAAAATTCTCTTTTTATCCTTCCGAAGATAAAGAAAAATTGTTGACAAGCACCATCTTTTATAGTATATTATTGTAGTGTCAGCGAGGGAAAGCCGATCAGATGGTTGTCCATATCGGGGTGTAGCGCAGTTTGGTAGCGCACGTGGTTTGGGACCATGGGGTCGGGAGTTCGAGTCTCTTCACCCCGACCAATGATTTGCTGAAACAAAAGATCAGGGCCTTTAGCTCAGTTGGTCAGAGCGGTCGGCTCATAACCGATTGGTCCGCGGTTCAAGTCCGTGAAGGCCCACCAAAAATGCACCTTTCTTCAATTAATATATACGGTTCGGTAGTTCAGTTGGTCAGAACGCAAGCCTGTCACGCTTGAGGTCGTGGGTTCGAGCCCCATCCGAATCGCCACTAAACGCCTTGGTAGCTCAGTTGGTAGAGCAGGGGACTGAAAATCCCCGTGTCGGTGGTTCAACTCCGCCCCAAGGCACCAAATAAGTAAAGGTCGCTGAGCTTTGCTTATGCTGGCTTAGCTCAACTGGCAGAGCAGCTGATTTGTAATCAGCAGGTTGAAGGTTCGATTCCTTTAGCCAGCTCCAAAAGAACATGGAAGGATTCCCGAGTGGCTAAAGGGAGCAGACTGTAAATCTGCCGTCTGACGGCTTCGGTGGTTCGAATCCACCTCCTTCCACCAAAAACGCTCAAATTCTGGGCGTTTTTTTATTTCCAAAAATTATTGCTTGATTTTCTATAAACGGTCTTCGTGGACTGAATTGGGGATTAAACCGGAACTAATAATCCATCTTTTCGGATTGCTCAATCATATATTCATCGATGCTTTTTCAGAAACTATCTTATTCTATTTTAAATATCAATATTTCATTAGTTTTATTAAAATCGGTTAGTTTTTGGCATAACATAATATTTAAGGATAATTTAATACCCGAACAGTATACTATAAATTATTATTGTGCTATTATATTCTAAATAGCTTTAAAAGGAAAAATCACTATGCTGAAACTGAATGACATCAAGAAAAATTACTATGTCGGAGACCAGACGATACAGGCGTTAAAAGGCCTTACGGTGGAATTTAGGCAGAGCGAATTCGTCGCTGTACTCGGCCCTTCCGGCTGCGGAAAAACCACGCTTATGAACATTATCGGCGGGCTTGACCAGTACACCAGCGGCGACCTTATCATAAACGGCAGAAGCACAAGGGACTTTAACGATTACGAGTGGGACAACTACCGCAACAAAAAAATCGGTTTTGTCTTCCAGAGTTATAACCTCATTCCCCACCAGACCGTTATTCAGAACGTCGAGCTTGCCTTGACCTTGTCGGGCATAACCAAGGAAGAGAGGAGAAAGAGAGCAATCGACGCCCTCGAGAAAGTGGGACTCGCCGACCAGATTCGCAAAAAACCAAATCAGCTTTCGGGAGGACAGATGCAGAGAGTGGCGATAGCGAGAGCGCTCGTAAATTCTCCCGACATCCTTCTTGCCGATGAGCCGACAGGCGCGCTTGATACGACCACAAGCAGTCAGATAATGGACATAATTAAAGAAATCTCCAAAGACCGCCTGGTTATTATGGTCACACACAATGCCGAAATCGCCAACACTTACGCTACCAGACTTATCAAAATGGTGGACGGCCTCATTACCGAAGACTCCAGACCTTACGACAGCGCAAGCGATCCCGACTTTCAGGAAAGACTTAAGACCGAGGAAACTCCTGTAAAGAAACGCAGAGAACGCAACAAGACTTCGATGTCGTTTTTCACAGCACTTTCCCTCAGCCTTAAAAACCTTAACACCAAAAAAGCGCGAACAATACTTACTTCAATCGCCGGCTCAATCGGTATTATCGGCATTGCCATGATACTTGCCATTTCCAGCGGAATAAACGCCTATATAGACTCTGTCACGGTGGACGCTCTTGCGACAAACCCGATAACGGTCAGCACAACAGGCTTTGACATAAACCAGGCGATGAATTATATGGGCACCGAGGAAACAATGGAAAAATTCCCCGCCATTCAGAAAATCTTTGTCAAAAAGGCCCGTGACATGAGTGATATCATTAAGACCAACATCATTGACGACAATTATGTAAACTACATTAAAGAAAACATAAAAAAAGAGTGGGTAAATGACATACGTTACGGCACAAGCCACATGATTAACATTTACGGTGTAAGGAAAGACGAGGCTACTTACTCCAACCTCATCAGAGACGACAGCGGAAATTCTCTTCGCGGTTTTGTGGAAATGGGCAGCACGGAGTTTACCGACAAGCAGTACCAGGCGATTTTCGGCCGACTTCCCGAAAACAAAAACGAAATCGTTATTATCGTCGACGAGTATAACCGCATAGGCGAGGAGACTCTTATAAACCTCGGCTATAAGACCGTTGACGAAGAAGTTACCGAATACGAGTTTTCGGATTTGATGGAAAAACAATTCAAAATCCTCACCAACGACCTTATGTATGAAAAGACCACGGGAAGCATTCTCAATCCCGAAACAATGGAATTAAGAACTTTTGAATATTTTAACGAAAAGACCAACAAGGATTTTGAAAGTGCGGAAACATTGACTATTGTCGGCATAGTCCGTCTCCGTCCCGAGCTTGAAGCGGGCATTCTTTCCAACGGTATAGGCTATACGAGAGAGCTTACCGAGTGGGTTTTGGAGCAGAATTTAAGTTCCGAACTCATCACGTGGATGAACGAAAACCCGCTTGCCCGTCCGATGTCCAAAACCGGCGCAAAATTCATCGACATAATACTGGGCGGCACGTCTCTCACCGCGCAGGACCAGTGGAAGGCGGAGCTGAGAAAATACGGCGGTATAATCACCCCCGACGACATTCGGATATACCCTGTAGACTTCAAGGCAAAAGAGAGTATTGTCGCAGTGCTTGACGCGTGGAACGCAAACCATTCCGAGCAAATAGTGACTTATACCGACATTGCCGAAATGCTCAGCAGCGTCCTATCGGAAATGGTCAATTATATCAGCTACGCGCTTATCGCATTTACCGCCATTTCCTTACTTGTATCAAGCGTTATGATAGGTATAATTACCTATGTCTCTGTACTTGAGAGGACAAAAGAAATCGGTATTTTACGCGCAATCGGCGCAAGAAAGATAGACATAACGAGGGTATTCAATGCCGAAACGTTCATAATCGGTCTCCTCGCAGGTCTTATAGGCGTTGTGTTCACCTATATAATCTCGGTTCCGATAAACATTATTATATACAAGCTCACCGAGGTAAAACAGCTCGCGTCGCTCCCCGTATATCAAGGACTTATCCTCATACTTGTCAGCGTCGCGCTTACCGTCATTTCGGGACTGATCCCTGCTTTCAAAGCGGCGAAGAAAGACCCGGTCACAGCATTGCGAACCGAATAAGACCGATTTTTTTCACGCAATATTTACTGTCAGCCCTTGTCGAATGCGACAAGGGCTTTTCTTTTACAATTTATTTTTTTTTACAACATTAAAGCTCATTTTTTATGGCAATAATCACTTTATAATGTTTTGTCGTTGGAGGTGATTTTATGGTAGTAAAAACCAAAATCAAAAACAATAATCTCTGCATCTATCTTGAGGGCGAACTGGACCAGAGCGTCGCCGAAAAGCTTAGGGGCGACCTCGACAATTATCTCGAGAGGATAAACGTAAAAAACGTCGTTTTCGACATGGAAAAGCTGAGCTTTATGGACAGCACAGGGATAGGACTTATCATGGGCAGATACAAGAAGCTCAAAGCCCGCAATATCCCCATTTACATCACAAAGCCCAACATCCAGATAGACAAGGTCCTGCGGGTGAGCGGCATATATAAGATTATCCCCCAAATTTAGACGAGGTGAAAAACTATGAACAACAGTATGAGCTTGCGCTTTAAAGCGATAGCGGAAAATGAAAGTTTTGCGAGAAGCGTTGTTGCGGCGTTCTGCGTGCCCAACAATCCCACGCTGGAAATTCTCAACGACATAAAGACTTCGGTTTCCGAGGCTGTTACAAACTGCATCGTACACGCATACGACGGGCGTAAAGACGGCGAAATCATGATAGAAGCGGAAATAGTACATGACCGACTGACCATACGTATAATCGACTACGGCAAGGGGATACTTGATATAGAAAAGGCGCTCAGCGATTTCTACACAACAAACGAGCAGGACGAGCGCAGCGGGCTGGGCTTCACGATTATGAAAAGCTTTATGGACAGCCTCGAAGTGGAAAGTGTATGGGGTGCGGGAACCACTGTGACCATGACCAAAAATTTAGATGCTTAGTCAGGAACAAACCCTTGAATTATTAAAACAAGCGCAAAGCGGCGACGATGCAGCCAAAACCGCACTTTTGGAGCACAATATGCCGCTTATTAAGAGCATCGCGCGCCGATACATGAACAAGCAGATCGAATATGACGATCTCATGCAACTCGGAAGGCTCGGATTTATTAAGGCCGTAAACAATTTTGACCTCAATTACGGCGTGCGTTTTTCCACTTATGCCGTCCCGATGATTGCGGGCGAAATAAAACGCTACATCCGCGACAACGGCGCAATAAAAGTGAGCCGCTCGATAAAAGCGCAGAACATGCTTCTCAACAATTTTGTCGAAGTTTACCGTTCTAATAACGGCAAAGAACCGACCTTACAGGAAATGGCCGATTACCTGAAGGTTGACACTACCGAACTTGTCTTTATCATGGACAGTTCCAAGTACCCCGTCTCGCTATATGCCGAAAACGACGAGGAAGGCCTGTGCCTTGTGGACAGGATAAGCGCAAAAGGCACGCACGACGAGTATATTGAAAAAATCGTCTTAAGGCAGATTATCGAGAGTTTCGACGAACGCGACAAAAAGATAATTTACCTACGGTATTTCCGCGACGAAACCCAGAGCGAGATAGCCAAAAAACTTGGGGTCTCGCAGGTGCAGATAAGCCGACTGGAGAGCAAGATACTCGAACGAATACGGAAAGAACTTGTATAATAAATCACTTGAAAGTTAAAAATACTATCAAGTGATTTTTTTTATGAGAAAGGAATTTGTAGAGAAAGAAGAAATTTTTTATCCTCAGAACAAAAAAGTGGAGGACATAGGCCATGAAATTGGAAGGTAACGAGAAAAAAGAGTACCTCGATTTTGTGAGGAAAAATTCGCCGAGAACAAAACACCTCAACACTCTTATAAAGGCTTTCGTACTCGGAGGAATTATCTGCTGTATAGGACAGGGGATATCCGACCTTATACGTCACTTTTTCCCCGTATATGATGAAAAAACAGTATCGGGTTACACCCTTACGATAATCATTATAATAACCGGCATTCTCACCGGTTTCGGCATATACGACAAAATAGGAAACTGGGGCGGAGCAGGGTCGATCGTTCCCATTACGGGTTTTGCCAACTCCATTGTCAGCCCCGCCATTGAGCGTAAGACCGAGGGGGTGGTGCTTGGCGTTTGCGACAACATGTTTACCATCGCAGGTCCCGTCATAGTCATCGGGATAAGCGCGTCAATCGTCGTGGGGCTTATTTATTGGCTTATCGGGGTGCTATGATGAAAAACCGCACTATATTCTTTCAAAAACCCGTATGTATTGCCGAAACCGCCACCATCGCAGGCCCAAAAGAGGGTGAAGGCCCTCTCAGAAACTATTTTCACAACATCTTAAGCAATGACATTCTCGGGCAGAAGAGCTTCGAACGCGCCGAGATTAAAATGCACATCTACGTAATAAAAAACCTGCTCAACAGAATGCGCCTTACCGAAGACGACATAGACTGCGTGTTCTGCGGCGACCTGCTTGACGAGATAATAGGATGCAACTACACAATGCGGGAATTTGACATTCCTTTCATGGGGCTGTACAACGCGTGCGCCACATTCGGAGAGGCGCTGATTATCGGCTCGACCATGATAAACGCAGGCTATATGAAAAAAGTTATCTGCTCGACGACCAGCCACTTTTCAACAGCCGAGCGTCAATATCGATATCCGTTGGAACTCGGCTCCCAGAGGACGCCACTTTCCCAGTGGACGGTCACAGGCGCGGGCTGCTCGCTGCTTACCGCGGACGACACATCGAGAATTAAGATTGTCGCGGGTACTTTAGGGCGTGTTGTCGACTACGGCGTTGCCGATGCAAACGATATGGGCGCGGCAATGGCGCCCGCCGCAATGGATACAATCGTCGCCCACTTCAAGGATACGGGCAGAAATCCCGACTATTACGACCTTATCGTCACGGGCGACCTCGGACACAGCGGCTCGAGAATACTGCAAAAACTTGTCAAAGACAAAGGCTACGACCTCGGCGACAACTATACCGATTGCGGAATTCTTATCTACAACCGCGAAGGACAGGACGTAATGCAGGGCGGAAGCGGCGCATGCTGCTGTAATCTTGTCTTCAATTCCTATATCTATTCCCAATTAAAGCGCGGAAAGCTCAAGAAAGTGCTTTTCATCCCCACAGGCGCGCTTGTCTCTAAAGTATCTTCACTCCAGGGCGAAACCATTCCCGCAATAGCGCACGCTGTGGATATCGAGGTGTTGTAATATGGAAATATTTCTTACCTATCTCAAAGTATTTGTTATCGGCGGCTTTGTCTGCCTTCTCGGACAACTGCTTATAAACTTTACAAAACTTACTTCGGCAAGAATTCTTGTTGTGTTCCTGCTTCTTGGGCTTGTACTTGAAAGCGTGGGACTATTTGAGCCTATTAAGCAATTCGCAAAAGCGGGAGCGACCATCCCGATAACGGGTTTCGGCGCAAATTTAGCCCGCGGAGCGATTGAAGGCGTAAAGGAAAAGGGTCTTTTCGGCGCGCTGACAGGCGGAATACAGGCAGGAGCGATGGGAATAAGCATAGCGATATTCGTCGGCTTTGTTATCGCGCTTGTTTCACGCCCCCACACAAAATAACGGTCGCGGTAATTGACTTAGCCGACGGCAAAAAGGTATAATCAATAGTATGCGAAAGATTAATGTTTCGGGCGCCGCGCTCATTACCTCGCCCTCAAATCTGTTTTATTTTTGCGGATATAAAAATTCCGATGCCCGCCTCATATTTTTCGACGGCGGCATTTATTATTTCACCGACGCGAGATACTTTGAGGAAGTAAATGCTTGCATAACCGACGCCGAAATCCTCGACATTAAGGAATTCGACAATTTTTTAAGAAAAAACAAGCTCACGCGTCTGTACATCGAGGATAGCCTCGAATACAGCCGGTTTCTAACTCTGAAATCCCTTGGCGTAACAGAATTTATCTCGGTCACCCCTCAGATAAACGGTCTTCGCGCAATAAAGACGCCCGCAGAAGTCGAGATGATAAAGGCGGCGCAGGCAATTACCGACAAGACTTTTTCCGAATTACTCGGATATATAAAAGAGGGGATAACCGAAAGGGAACTTAGCGGCACTCTTTCGGCGTTACTTTTCAAGAACGGCGCCGACGGCGCGGCGTTTGAAAACATAGTGGCGTTTGGCAAAAACACCTCCAAACCCCACGCCCACCCCACCGATACTAAGCTCGGAAAAGGCATGGCAATCACCCTTGACTTCGGCGCAAAGCTTGACAATTACTGCTCCGATATGACAAGGACTATATTCTTCGGTAAACCGTCCGACGAAATGATAAAAACCTACAATATCGTGCTTGAGGCGCAAAAAATCGCTCTTGAAAACATTCGTACAGGAATGACGGGCATTGAGTGCGACAATCTCGCCAGAGCGCATTTTGCAAAGGTTGGTCTTGACAGGTATTTTCTTCACTCCCTCGGTCACTCTTTGGGCATAGATATTCACGAAGCCCCGTCTTTTTCCCCGAAATGCGATACCGTCATGGAAGAAAATATGATAATGAGCGTAGAGCCCGGGCTGTATTTTGAAAACAGTTTCGGAATAAGGATAGAAGATATCATCTGTTTCGATAAAATCTCCGCCAACAACTTGACAAAAAGCGAAAAAAACGTCATAATTATTTAGTACTTTACTTTATTTATTCGGAATCGGAGGAAACAATATGTCTTATATTTTAGCAGGCGACCTCAGAAAAGGCATCACTTTCGTCATGGACAACACCATTCAGGTTACAGTCGATTTTCAGCACGTGAAGCCTGGTAAAGGCGCCGCATTTGTCCGCGCAAAGGTCAGAAACGTAATCACCGGCGGAGTTATTGAACGCACATTCAATCCCAGTGAGAAATTCGAACTCGCCCAGATAGACCGCAAAAAGATGGTATACAGCTACAACGACGGCGATCTCTACTACTTCATGGATGAAGAAACTTTCGATTCCGTGCCCCTTAACAAAGCTATAGTAGAAGACGCGTTAAAGTTCATAAAGGAAGGCGACAAGTGCGACGTGGCTTTCTACAAGGGTTCTGCTTTCAGCTGCTCACCCGAAAACTTCGTAGAACTCGAAATAGTTGATTGCGAGCCCGGTATCCCCGGCGCAACCGCTCAGCCCGGCACAAAGAGCGCAACGCTCGAGACAGGATTCGTAATTCAGGTCCCTCTCTTTGTCAACACAGGCGACAAGATAAGAGTGGACACAAGAGACGGCACATACATGTCCAGAGTGTAAAACAACAACCCAGTAATATTCATAAACACCTTAGACTATTTATAGTTTAGGGTGTTTTTTTATGCGTCAACTTCTGGGAGAAGTCCTTTATCGAAATATTTCCGACAAGTATTCGTTTTCCGATATTCTGGAAATACGCATCCGCAGCGGCCGAAAAATTATGCTCCGAACCCTTGACGGAATACACTTTCTTGAAATCACCGCCGACGCTGACATAATAAATTCCGTTATCGCAAACGCCACCCACAACTCCCTTTACGCCTATGAAAGC
>DAOSYK010000025.1:0-21437 GCA_035381305.1 Clostridia bacterium | reverse complement strand
TACGACGGGGAGTATCATACCGATTATGTAACCGATGGAGCGGAACGCCTGAATGGTCGTTCTCTCATTGTAGTCGTTGCTGACCTCGACGCTGAACGCGCCAACGGGAGTATAGAAGAAGGTGTTGAATGTCCTAAGAACGGTGAGACCGACGGCAAACCAGACGAACTTGCCCGCATTGGACATACCTTCGGGGATATACCATATAAATATCGATGTCGCCATAAGGCCTATAAGACCTATGAGCATCCACAAGTGGCGTTTGCCGAAAAGTTTGTTTTTGGTGTTGTCGGAAAGGTATCCTATAATGGGATCGGAAACGGCGTCGAAAATGGTGCCTAAGGCTATGGCAATTCCCATAAGGTAGCCCGGCAAGCCTACGACCATGGTGCCGAAGCTCATTATGTAGGTGGCGACGGTGCCCGAAACAAGGCTGTAGCCGAGGTCGCCGAACCCCAGTGCCATCATGTGCGATTTTTTTACATAGGGCAGATTCTGGTATTTACGCGGATTGCCCCGAAGCTTCTTCTCTTTCACGATGTTTTATCTCCTGTTTGAAAAAGTACACTATGTGTAATTATATCACGGTAAAAACGAAATTTCAAACCCCAAATTTTTTTGCGCGCTTTTCGTAAAAACCGCTATGCGCGCCCATTCCGACATTGACAGGGAAAAGAGCGCATTATATAATAATTGTATTGTGAAAAGGAGGGTAAAATGCAAAGACAAACAGAGATTACCGAGCCGACGCTACTGCTTGACAAGGACGGAAATTTAACAAAACCGGGCTGGTGCCGCAAAAATCTGTTTATTTATAACCGCGACGCCATAACAGCTCCCCGTTGCCGCATAAAGGAATGGGATTTTTACCAGATAGGAAACGACCGTTTTGTCGTTCAGATATGTTTTGCCAATATTTCCCTGGGCGCGGCGGCTACCGCCACCCTTATTAATCTGAGAACGGGCAAGACTTATTCGGCCGGAAGCCTTTCCCTTTTTACCAAAAACCGCTATCGCCTGCCCGACAAGAGCGACCAGCCCCACACATTCAACTACAAAAAGAGCGGAGCGTGCCTCGGCATCAACGTCACCGACAAGGCGCACATTTTACAGTTTGAGGATACCGCGGGCGACAAGCCTTTCAAAATGGAATTTGTCCTCGAGACCATGGAAAACCATGAGTCCATTACCATAGCGACGCCCTTTGACCTTAAGGGAAGGTTTTTCTACACCAACAAAATAAACTGCATGCCCGCGACGGGAAAAGCCGTCATAGGAGACGAAGTTTTCGAGTTTTCCAAAGAAGATTCCTTCGGTGTGCTGGACTGGGGCAGAGGCGTATGGCCCTATAAGAATACGTGGTATTGGGGCAACGGCTGCACGCGAATAGACGGCAAGCTCTTCGGCTTTGAAATTACCTGGGGCTTCGGCGACGAGTCAAACGCCACCGAAACAGCTGTCTTCTACGACGGCAAATGCCATAAGATAGGACCCGTCGACGTGGAAATGTCGCCTGTGGGAAGGTGGATGGAGCCGTGGGCGTTCAAGTCGGAAGACGGAAGGTTCAACTTCACAATGACGCCGTTTTATGACAACGCGACGGGAATAAAAGTGCTCGGGCTTGTCGGCACCAGCTGTCATCAGGTGCACGGATACTGGAACGGCACGGCCGTTCTCGACGACGGTACGGTGCTCGAAGTCAAAGATATGTACGCTTTTTGCGAAAGAATGGAAAATTTGTGGTAAAAAGCGACACTATTTCGACTAAATAAAATTATTTGTCAACACGTACCCGTAACGTTTGACTATGCATTTTGTGAAATGCTATAATGAAGAAAATCCAATAAATGGGTGCGGCTGAAATGAACTGTAAATTGAAAGGGGTGAAGCTGTTTTTAAACAATACGTTTAAAACAGGCGACTTATTCGTTTCAGACGGGCTGATTAAGGAGTTTTACCCATCGGGAAGCGGCGATGTTTCGCCCGAAAGCGGTTGTATTGTAACGCCGGGTCTTACAGATGCGCATGTGCATTTGCGGGAACCCGGTTTTTTTTATAAGGAAACTATCCTGACGGGTACAAAGGCCGCGGCAAGGGGCGGATATACCTCGGTTTGCGCCATGCCCAACGTTTCGCCCGTACCCGATAATTTTGACAATCTGAAAGTTCAGCTCGACATAATAAAAAAAGACGCCGTTATCAATGTATATCCTTACGGGGCAATCACAAAAGGGCAGAAAGGGACCGAACTTTCCGAAATGGAGAGCATAAGCCCTTATATAGCGGCGTTTTCCGACGACGGGAAAGGTGTGCAAAGTCTCGAAACGATGAAGGAAGCCATGCTCAGGGCAAAAGCACTCGGCAAGATCATCGTCGCACACTGCGAGGACGAGAGCTTGACCGGCGGCGGGTATATTCACGACGGAGTTTACGCGAAACTCCACAATCACAAGGGGATAAGCTCGGAAAGCGAATATAAACAGGTGGAGAGGGATCTCGCCCTTGTAAAAGAAACCGCTTGCGCATACCACGTTTGTCACGTGTCGACAAAAGAGAGCGTCGCGCTTATAAGACGGGCGAAGGAAGAAGGGCTTAATGTAACCTGCGAGACCGCGCCCCACTACCTTGTCTTAAACGATATGGACTTACAGGAAGACGGACGCTTCAAGATGAATCCGCCTATAAGGAGCGAGGAAGACAGACTTGCGCTTATCGAGGGCATAAAGGACGGCACTATTGACATGATAGCGACCGATCACGCGCCCCACTCGGCAGAGGAAAAGTCCAAAGGACTGGAAAAAAGCCTTAACGGTATTGCGGGACTGGAGACGGCGTTTTCCGTGCTGTATACCGAGCTTGTAAAGAAAGGCGTGATAACCTTGGCAAAACTGATTGAAATTATGGGCGTCAATCCCGCAAAGAGGTTCGGCATCGGCGCAAAAGAGATACAAATTGGACAAAAGGCGGATATTGCGGTATTCGACCTTGACAAAAAATACAAAATCGACCCCCAAGACTTTCTTTCCAAAGGACGGAGCACTCCGTTTGAGGGGAGAGAGGTCTTTGGGGAATGCATACTTACAATCATGGGAGGAAAGACAGTGTGGGAAAAACAATGAACAGAAAAGTAGTGTTTGAAGACGGCACCGAATTTTGCGGATACGGTTTCGGCGCCGACACAGAGAAGGTCGCCGAGATAGTCTTCAACACGACAATGGTAGGTTATCAGGAGATAATAAGCAATCCCGTCTACACCAATAAAATAATGCTTATGACCTATCCTCTTATCGGCAACTGCGGCATAGTCGACGAGGACTTCGAGGCAAAGACGACGTCAATCGGCGGGCTTATCGTACGCGAGTACAACGACAGCCCCAGCAACTTCAGGTACAGCAAGACCCTTGCCGAACTCCTCGAAGAAAACCAGATACCCGCAATCGAGGGCGTGGACACCAGAAAGATGTTCAAAAAGCTGAGGGAAGAGGGACTCGGAAAGGTGATAATCACCGACATAAACACCCCTGCCCAAGAAGCGGTAAAAAAGATAAAAGAGACCGATATCGACCGCAACATCGCGCAGAAAATGGCGAGCAAGAGGTGGTTTGCAAGGACGTCAAAGCACAGATTCAACGTGCTTGCGATAGACTGCGGTCTAAAAAAGAGCGAGATGAGAGCGTTAAATGTAAGAAGCTGCAACGTGACAATCGTGCCTTGGACAATAACCGTCGATGAGATTAAGTTTATTAACCCCGACGGCATTTACATAACAAACGGACCGGGACGCGCGGAAGACGCGGAAATGGTCGTCGAGAAGGTCAGAAATCTCATCGGGCAGTATCCTTTGGGCGGAACGGGTCTCGGCTGCCAGATAATCGCGGTAGCTTACGGCGCAAAGACAGTGCCCATGAAGCCCGGTCACCACGGTTTCAATCACCCTGTGAAAAACCTTATGAACGGCAAAATCGAGACGACCAATCAGAGCCACAGTTTCACAATCGACCGCGAGTCGCTGAAAAACACCGGGCTGACTATCTCTCACGTCAATCTCCTTGACGGCACGATAGAGGGTATTATGTCGGAAGAGGATAAGGTAGTGGGCGTGGAGTTTCAGCCCGTGCTTGAAGCCGCCGGCGAGAACATCAACTTTTACGATGAATTCATAAGACTTATGAAAGAGGTGGAAAATGCCTAAGAGAACTGATATAAAGAAAATCATGGTCATAGGGTCGGGTCCCATTGTCATCGGACAGGCGGCGGAGTTCGACTACGCGGGTACGCAGGCCTGCCTTGCGCTCAAGGAAGAGGGCTATCAGGTAATTCTGGTCAACTCCAATCCCGCCACGATAATGACCGACACAAAGATTGCCGACAAAGTTTATATGGAGCCGTTGACGCTCGAGTATGTCGCCAAGATAATCCGTACCGAAAGACCCGACGCGATTATCCCCGGCATGGGCGGTCAGACGGGACTTAACCTTGCCATGCAGCTGGAGAAAAAGGGCGTTCTCAAAGAGTGCAACGTCCAGCTTCTAGGCACCAACAGCAAGTGTATAGAGAGGGCCGAGGACAGACAGATGTTTAAAGAAATGTGCATAAAACTCGGCGAGCCCACAGTGCCTTCGATGATAACCTATTCCATTGAGGAAGCGATCGAGGCGGCAAACAGAATTACATACCCCGTCGTTGTGCGCCCCGCGTTTACCCTGGGCGGAACGGGCGGCGGGTTTGCCAACAACGAGGCAGAACTGGTCGAGATTATGGAAAACGCCCTTGCGGTTTCCCCCGTGCATCAGGCGCTCGTGGAAAAGAGCATAAAGGGCTTCAAGGAAATCGAATTTGAAGTCATGCGCGACTCAAACGACACCGCGATAATCATCTGCAGCATGGAAAACGTCGACCCCGTGGGCGTGCATACGGGCGACTCGCTGGTCGTCGCGCCCGTGCAGACTCTCACGACCAAGGAATTCAACATGCTCTGCGACTCGGCGTTGCGCCTGATAAGAGAACTTAAGATAGAAGGCGGGTGCAACGTGCAGTTCGCGCTCGATCCGCAGTCTCTCGAGTACTACATAATCGAACTTAATCCCAGAGTTTCCCGCTCCTCGGCGCTTGCGTCCAAAGCGAGCGGCTATCCAATCGCCCGAGTTTCGGCAAAGATAGCGGTCGGTTTGACGCTTGACGAAATCAAGCTGGAAACATCTCTCGCCAGCACCGAGCCCAACCTTGACTACATAGTCGCCAAGATGGCGAGGTTCCCCTTTGACAAATTCCCCACCTGTCCCAATAACCTTTCAACGCAGATGAAGGCGACAGGCGAAGTCATGAGCATAGGAAGGACGATCGAGGAGTGCCTTCTTAAGGCGGCGCGCTCGTTGGAAAACGGCACGGTACATTTTTATATGCCCAAGTTTGACGACATGACCAGGGAAGAACTTCTTGACTATATCAAGAGCTATCCCGCCGACATCTATTATGCAATCTGCCGGTTACTGCGGCTCAACACCGCTCTCGAGGTTATTTATGACATCACAAAAATCGATATGCTGTTCCTCGAGAAGTTCAAACGAATTGTGGAAATGGAAGGAAAAATTGCCGCAAAGCCCAACGACGTCAAAATACTCTACGACGCCAAGCGCATAGGCTTTTCCGACAAGTATATCGCAAAACTGTGGAACGTCAAGGAAACCGAGGTTTTCGACCTCAGAAGACAGCAGAAGATCATGCCCGTATATAAGATGATTGATACGGTGGCGGGCGAATTTTTCAGCACAATACCGTTCTACTACTCCACATACGAGGAAGAAAACGAGTCCAAGGTCACAAACAGGAAGAAGATAATCGTCCTCGGTGCGGGTCCCATAAGGATAGGGCAGGGAGTGGAATTCGATTACTCTACAGTCCACGCCGTAAACACCATAAGACAAAACGGCTACGAGGCGATAATAATAAACAACAACCCCGAGACAGTCTCCACCGACTACACAACGAGCGACAAACTCTACTTTGAGCCGCTTACCGTGGAAGACGTCTGCAACGTAATCGAGCTTGAAAAGCCCGAAGGCGTCATAGCAACACTTGGCGGACAGACAGCGATAAACCTTGCCGAACCTCTTATGAAGCGGGGCGTAAAAATCATAGGGACGGACTTTGTGGCGATAGAAAAGGCAGAAAACCGCGACGCCTTTGAAAAGATAATGGAAGAACTTGACATTCCTCAGCCCAAAGGCAGGGGCGTCACCACCGTCGAGCAGGGACTTCAAGCCGCCGAAGAGGAAGGCTATCCCGTAATCGTCAGACCCAGCTATGTTTTGGGCGGCAGGGCGATGCAGATAGTAAACACGCCCTCGGCGCTGATTAAGTACCTCAAGACCGCCGTTTCCATTGACGAAGAGCACCCTGTGCTTGTCGACAAGTACATAATAGGAAAAGAACTTGAAGTGGACGCTATATGTGACGGGAAAGACGTATTTATCCCCGGCATTATGGAACTTATCGAAAAGACGGGTATTCACTCGGGCGACAGCATAAGCGTATACCCGACCTTCAGCGTTTCCGACCAGGTCAAAAAGACCATAGCAAACTATACAAAGCGCCTGGGCTTGGGGCTCGGCATAATCGGCATTTATAACATCCAGTTTATAGTCGATAAGGACGAAAAGGTGTTTGTAATCGAGGTAAATCCCCGCTCGTCGCGCACCGTGCCGTTTATCTCCAAGGCGACAGGCTATTCCCTTGCGGACATCGCGACGCTTGTTATCCTCGGAAAATCTCTCAAAGACCAGGGACTTTACGACGGAATCGCGCCCGAAAAGGAAAAGTGGTACGTCAAGGTGCCCGTATTCTCCTTTGCCAAGCTCTACGGAATCGACGCCTACCTCTCCCCCGAAATGAAATCTACGGGCGAGGCGATAGGATACGACAAAAAGTTTACAAGAGCGTTATATAAGGCGCTCCAGGCGGGCGGTATGAAGGTGCTGAATTACGGCACGGTGTTCCTCACGGTATCGGACAACGATAAGGCGGAAGCGCTGGAGCTTGCCAAGAGGTTTTACGCGCTCGGCTTCAACATCGAGGCGACAAAAGGCACTGCCGAATATCTCATCAGAAACGGCATCAGGACGCGCATTAAGAAGAAGATAAGCGAGGGGAGCAACGAGATACTCGACTCCATAAGGGAAGGGCATATAAGCTATGTAATAAACACCCGCGAGTACGACGCCGACATGCAAGGGTACTCCGACGGCTTTGCCATAAGGCGCTGCGCGGTGGAAAACGGCGTGACGATGTTCACAAGCCTCGATACGGTAAGGGCTCTTCTTGACGTGCTCGAAGAAATCACCCTCTCTGTCGCCACAATCGACGCATAGGTGAGGAAATGATAAAACAAAATTGCCGTGTCACAGAAAATACCGAAATCGCACCGAAATTTTTCCGCATGGTGCTTGAATGTGAAAAAGTTTCGATAAAAGCGGGGCAGTTTATCAATATCACCGTGGACGGTTTTTATTTAAGGCGCCCAATTTCGATATGCGACTTTGACGACAGGACAATAACGATAATTTACAAAATAATGGGCGAAGGCACCGCGATGCTGGCAAAAACGCCCTCGGGCGCATACCTTGACTGCCTTATAGGGCTTGGAAACGGCTTTGACACCTCGGTAAAATGCGAAACCCCCCTGATTATTGGCGGGGGTGTGGGCGCGCCGCCTCTTTTCGCGCTTGCGAAGAAACTTGCTGCCGACGGCAAAAAGCCCAAAGTTTTACTCGGTTTTAATACTTCGCAAGAAGCGATACTCGTCAAGGAATTTGAGAGCCGGAATATCCCTGTCGTGCTCGCGACTTTGGACGGAACCGCCGGGCATAAAGGCTTTGTCACCGAGCTTATCGAGAGCGGATACGACTATTTTTACGCATGCGGACCGCTTCCGATGCTTAAGGCGGTATATAATAATACCGAAACAGACGGGCAACTCAGCCTCGAAGAGAGAATGGGCTGCGGATTCGGCGCGTGCATGGGATGCAGCATAATGACAAAAGGCGGCGCAAAGCGAGTATGCAAGGAAGGGCCTGTGTTTTACAAAGAGGAGCTTTTATGGCAGACACAAGAGTAAAGCTGTGCGGTATTACCCTTAAAAATCCTATTATCGCCGCAAGCGGCACTTTCGGCTACGGGTACGAGTTTGCCGAATATTACGACATAAACGTGCTGGGCGGAATTTCCATAAAAGGAACGACCAAAAATTCCCGCTTCGGAAACCCCACGCCGAGAATCGCCGAGTGCTACGGCGGGCTTATAAATTCTGTCGGGCTTCAAAACCCGGGGATAGACAAGGTGATTTCCGAAGAGATACCGCGCCTTAAAAAGTGCTTTGAAAACCTCATTATCGCCAATATCGGCGGCTTTTCGGTGGACGAATTTGTCTATTCCGTGGAAAAAGCCGGCGAGTGCGAGGATATAGGAATAATAGAGCTTAACGTCAGCTGTCCCAATCTCCACGCGGGCGGAATAAACTTCGGTACCAGCCCCGTTGAGGTCGGAAAGGTAGTAAGCGCGGTCAAAAAGGTCGCAAAAAAGCCTTTAATGGTAAAACTTACCCCCAATGTCACCGATATCGCGGAGATTGCCAAGGTGTGCGAAGCCGAAGGCGCAGACGGAATAAGCCTTATCAATACGTTGCTCGGCATGAGAATTGACCTCAGGTGCCGCAAGCCCGTTATCGCCAACAAGATGGGCGGATTTTCGGGAAAAGCTGTTTTCCCGGTCGCCGTCAGGGCGGTGTATCAGGTGTATGACGCGGTGAAAATTCCCGTTGTCGGCATCGGCGGAGTTTCATCGGCGAGGGACGTAATTGAAATGATGCTGGCGGGGGCGTCCTGCGTGCAGGTAGGCAGCGCAAACCTTGTTAATCCTTTTGCAATGAAAGAGATTATTGAAGAATTGCCTGCAGTCATGGCAGAATACGACATTAATACATTATCGGAAATTATCGGAGGAGCGCATTAATGAAAGACGTAATTATCGCGTGCGATTTCAACAGCAGGAAAGAACTGTTCAATTTTCTTGAAAAATTCGGCAAACACCGTCCGTTTTTGAAAATCGGTATGGAACTTTATTACGCCACGGGCTCGGATATGGTGAGAGAACTGAAAGCAAGAGGACACAAGATCTTCCTTGACCTCAAACTCCACGATATCCCCAATACCGTCAAAAAAGCGATGAGCGTGCTCTCTTCCCTCGATGTCGACATCTGTAACGTCCACGCTACGGGCGGCAAGGAAATGATGAAACACGCCGTCGAAGGACTTACGAGAAAGGACGGCACCCGTCCGCTGATTATCGCGGTGACTCTGCTGACATCGATAAGCACCGAAGTTTTGCGCGAGGAGCTACTTGTAAGCCCCGAGATAGAGGAAACGGTAATGCGCTATGCGTTAAACTCCAAAGAAGCGGGACTTGACGGAGTGGTCTGCTCGCCCCTGGAGGCCGAAAAAGTAAAATACGTGTGCGGAAGGGAGTTTCTTACCGTAACACCGGGAATCAGGTTTGCCGACGGGGACAAGGGCGACCAAGTAAGAGTTGCCGACCCCGAGTTCGCGAGAGCCAATTCCGACTATATAGTGGTAGGAAGACCCATAACAAAAGCCGCCGACCCTGTTGCGGCGTACCTTAGATGTATAAAAGAATTTCTTGGATAAAAGGGAGAAAAAAATGAAAAGAGAAATCGCAAAAAATTTACTTGATATTAAAGCTGTGTTTTTAAGCCCCGACAAACCCTTTACCTGGGCGAGCGGAATACTCAGTCCGATTTATTGCGACAACCGCCTTACTCTCACCGCGCCCAAGGTGCGCACCTCCGTTGAGGAAGGCCTGGCAGAACTTGTAAAAACCCAATACACGACTTGCGAAGTGCTTATGGGCACCAGCACGGCAGGCATAGCCCACGCCGCGATAACGGGACATATACTCGGATTACCTATGGGATATGTGCGCTCGGGAAATAAAGACCACGGCAGAAAAAATCAGATTGAAGGAAGGCTCGAAAAAGGACAAAAGGTGGTCGTCGTCGAGGACCTTATCTCCACAGCAGGCAGCGTCATCGAGGTCGTAAACGTCTTACGAGCGGCGGGAGCAGAGGTGCTGGGAGTGGTCAGCATATTTACATACGGGATGAAAAAAGGGCTTGACAATCTCGCGGCAAACAAAGTCAAAAACATCAGTTTAACCGACTTTGACACCGTGCTCGAGGTGGCGGCGGCGACGGGGTATATTAAGGAAAAAGACATTGCGCGGCTCAAGAAATTCCGCGACAATCCTTCCGATACAAGCTGGATGGAGGAGAATCAATGAGAAATCTTATCAGCATAACAGACCTTGACGTCAGGGAAATCGAACAGCTTATCTACACCGCCGACGACATAATGAAAAACCCCGCCGCATACAGCGAAAAGTGCAGGGGAAAGAAGCTTGCGACATTGTTTTTTGAGCCGTCGACGAGGACAAGATTAAGTTTTGAGGCGGCGATGTACGAACTGGGAGGGCACGTGTTGGGCTTTTCGGAAAGCAATTCCAGCTCGGCAACCAAAGGCGAGAGCGTAGCCGATACCGTCAAGGTGGTAAGCTATTATGCCGACATTATCGCCATGCGCCATCCAAAAGAGGGCGCGCCGCTTGTCGGAGCGATGAATTCGACCGTGCCGATAATCAACGCGGGCGACGGCGGGCACAACCACCCCACTCAGACCTTGACCGACCTGTTTACGATATACAGAGAAAAGGGCGGGTTTGACAACCTGACGGTCGGACTTTGCGGCGACCTGAAATTCGGTCGCACCGTCCATTCCCTCATCCTTGCTCTCGCAAGGTACAAAAACGTCAAGTTTGTGCTGATTTCCCCGTCCGAACTCAAGGTCCCCGACTACATCAAGCACGAAGTTCTCGATAAATGCGAGGCGGGATACGTCGAGACGGCCGACCTTATGTCGGTCATGCCCGAACTTGATATCCTTTATATGACGCGCGTGCAGAGGGAGAGGTTTTTCAACGAGACCGACTATGTCCGACTGAAAGACAGCTATGTATTGACATTGCCGAAACTCGATACGGCAAAAAAGGACCTTTGCGTAATGCACCCCCTTCCGAGGGTCAACGAAATCTCGGTCGAGGTCGACAAAGACCCGCGTGCCTGCTATTTTAAGCAGGCCGAAAACGGCAAATATATCCGCATGGCGCTCATTATGAAGCTTCTGGAGGTGAAATAGTATGGTAATTAATCCGATTAAGGACGGAATAGTATTAGACCACATCAAGGCGGGCAACGCTATGGAGCTTTACAATATCCTGAATCTGGGCGAACTTGAGTGCTCGGTCGCGATAATAAAGAATGCCGACAGCGTAAAAATGGGCAAAAAGGACGTGCTTAAGATTGACCAGATAATAGACATCGACTTTAATGTCCTAGCCATAGTCGACCCCGGCATTACCGTAAACATCATCCGCGACGGCAAGCTTATAAAACGTACACACCTTGAGCTTCCTTCCGTCGTCAAAAACGTCTTAAAGTGCCAGAACCCGAGGTGCATAACGGCCACCGAGCAGGAACTTACCCACATCTTCAAACTTACCGACCCCGAAAACAGGGTCTACCGCTGCATTTATTGCGAGACAAAAGCCAAGAACTACAGCGGCAACAACTAAAGTTGTTGTACCCGAAATTTTGTTTTTCAAAAGTGCGCGAAGAGAGGCTGATTTCAGTTGACGTATAAGGTTGAAGTGTTGTACGATAAAAGTATCCTGATAGGCTTTCTGCAACTGACGGATAGTGGAGTACCACATGGGAGCGGAAAGCTGTATGATGTCGACCGTCTGGGCAGTAATCACTATGTTATCATAGCATGATGCTGCCCTTTTTTATTTGAAAAAAACGTATCAAGGAGCTTTGTTTATGAAGAAAGTAGCCGTAATAATGGGCAGCGACAGCGATTTGCCGATAGTCGAAAAAG
The DNA here is from genome assembly GCA_035381305.1 of Clostridia bacterium. GTDB lineage: Bacteria > Bacillota > Clostridia > Christensenellales > DTU072 > CAG-1782. Next base: position 9,435 of record DAOSYK010000025.1, on the reverse strand, counting down.
CCGTTTCCACACTCAAAGAGTTTGCCGTACCCGTTGAGGTGCGCGTCCTTTCGGCGCACAGAACGCCCGAAGAAGTAAAGAGTTTTACCGAAAACGCTATAAACAACGGTTTCGGCGCGATAATTGCCGCCGCGGGAAAAGCCGCCCACCTCGCAGGTGCCATAGCTGCCGCCACCGTGCTTCCCGTAATCGGCATTCCCGTAAAAAGCACGACGCTCGACGGGTTGGACGCTCTTTTGTCCACAGTCCAGATGCCCGCCGGCATTCCCGTGGCCACAGTTGCTATTGACGGCGCGCAGAACGCCGCCCTGCTTGCAATAGAGATGCTGGCGATAAGCGACGAGGTTTTACGTGACAAGCTCATTGCGTACCGCGCCGCGGCTACAAATAAAGTGCTGGAAAAAGACGCAGAAATAAGCAAGAAATATAACTGATATTTACTTTTTTAACCAATAAGGAGAAATTTATGAAGCTGATTTACACAGGAAAAACCAAAAACGTTTACGCGCTTGACAGCGGCAACTATCTTCTCAAGTTCAAAGACGACGTAACGGGTGAAAACGGCGTTTTCGATCCGGGCGCAAACACCGTCGGGCTTACAATCGAAGGCGTGGGCAACATCAACTTGAGAATGTCGGTATTTTTCTTTGAAAAACTAAACGAGGCAGGCGTTAGGACCCACTATGTCAGCGCCGATTTTGATAACGATACCATGGAAGTACTCCCTGCGAAACCTTTCGGCAAAGGGCTTGAAGTTATTTGCCGCTTAAGAGCTGTGGGCAGCTTCTATCGTAGGTATGGCATGTATGTCGAAGAGGGCGCGCCTCTTCCTTACTATGTCGAAATGACCTTTAAGGATGACGCAAAGGGCGACCCCCTTGTAACTAAAGACGGACTGGCCGTGCTCAACGTCATGACTCCCGAGCAGTACGACCGCGTAAAGGAGATGACCCGGAAAATTACCGCCATCGTCGCCGAAAACCTGAAAGAGAAGGGACTTGACCTTTATGACATCAAGTTCGAGTTCGGCTACAACGGCGACGAAGTTATACTCATCGACGAAATCGCCTCGGGCAATATGAGAGTATACAAGGACGGCGAATACATTCAGCCCATGACGCTGTCCGAGCTGTTTTTCAGCTGAGAGTATTAAGGGGAGGATACATGAGCGAAATAAGGGAAGAATGCGGGGTTTTCGGAATATTTTCCAAAAGCACCTACGATATAGCCCGTTCGGTTTATTACGGACTGTTTGCCCTTCAGCACAGGGGACAGGAGAGTTGCGGCATTGTCGTAAATGACAACGGCCTCTTCGCTTCCTACAAGGACGCGGGTATAGTCAACGACGTCTTCACGCCCGAAGTGCTGGAAAGTCTGGGACAGGGCAACATCGCGATAGGCCACGTCAGATATGGCACCGCCGACGAAAAGGGAAGGACCAACGCCCAGCCCATTGTCGTAAATCACATTAAAGGCAGAATGGCACTCGCCAACAACGGGAGCTTGACAAATTATGTCGAACTCCGCGAAAAGCTGGAACTGGAAGGACACATTTTCCACTCCACGAGCGACGCCGAAATTATCGCCAACATTCTCACGCTTGAAAGGATAAAGACAGCTTCCATTGAGGACGCGCTAAACAACGCTATGCACATCATAAAGGGCGCGTATTCATTGGCGGTAATGACCGCGACAAAGCTTGTCGCCGCCCGTGACGAAAACGGAATAAGACCCCTTTGCTACGGTGAAACCGAGGACGGCACTTACGTGATCGCCTCGGAGAGCTGCGCGCTCGACAGCGCGGGAGCAAAATATATCCGCGACCTTAAACCGGGAGAAATCGTCGTCTTTGAGAAGGAAGGAATCAGGAGCATAACCGACCACTGCAACAAGCGCACACCCTCGCTTTGTGTATTTGAGTACATCTATTTTGCCCGTCCCGATTCCATAATCGACGGCGTTTCGGTGCACGAAGCAAGATTGAGAGCGGGAGCGTTTCTCGCGACCGAACACCCGGTGGAAGCCGACGTAGTCATCGGCGTGCCCGATTCGGGTATTGACGCGGCGATAGGCTACTCCAGACAGTCGGGCATTCCTTACGGAGTGGGGCTTATAAAAAATAAGTACATAGGACGCACGTTTATCGCGCCCAAGCAGTCGGACAGGGAGACGCTTGTCAAAATCAAGCTCAACCCCGTCTCCAGCACCGTTAAAGGCAAGAGGGTTATCCTCATCGACGACTCAATAGTGCGCGGAACTACAGGAAAGAAGATAGTAAAATTACTTCGCGACGCGGGAGCAACCGGAATTCATATGCGCCTTGCCTCTCCCACTTTCCTCAACCCCTGTTATTACGGCACCGACATCGCCTCGAGAGAGGTGCTCCTTGCGTGCAATCACACCATCGAGGAGATGGCGAAAATCATCGGAGTTGACTCGCTGGCGTTTTTGAGCATTGACAATGCCCGTCGCTTAGCCTGCCCCGAAGGATGCGCAAACTACTGCCTGGCGTGCTTTGACGGCATTTACCCCACCGAGATATACGCGACTCAGCGTAAGAAAAAGTATGACTTCAGAATAGGAGAAACTAACCAATGAAATCTTTCAGCGACAGCTACAGGGAAGCGGGCGTCGACATCACCGCAGGTTATGAAGCGGTGCGCCTCATGAAAAAGCACATAGCCAAAACCATGAACGAAAACGTCATATCCGATATAGGCGGTTTCGGCGGACTGTTCGGGCTTGACCTTACGGGCATAAAGAACCCTGTCTTGGTGAGCGGCACCGACGGAGTGGGAACGAAACTGAAGCTTGCGTTTCTCCTCGGCAAGCACGACACAATAGGCATTGACTGCGTGGCCATGTGCGTAAACGACGTAATCTGCTGCGGAGCAAAGCCCTTGTTCTTCCTCGACTATGTCGCGGTGGGCAAGAATTATCCCGAAAAGGTAGCCGAGATAGTCAAGGGTGTGGCGGACGGCTGCGTTATGTCGGGCTGCGCGCTTATCGGCGGAGAAACTGCCGAGATGCCCGGTTTTTACCCTGTCGACGAATACGACCTCGCGGGCTTTGCGGTAGGTATAGTTGACAAGGAAAAAATCCTCGACAACAAGACCATGCGCGAAAGCGACGTGATTATCGCGCTCCCCTCAAGCGGAGTTCACTCCAACGGTTTTTCTTTGGTAAGAAAGGTCTTCGACGTGGAAAAATGCGACCTGAAGTCGCCGATAGCCGAACTTGGCGGCTCCTTGGGCGAGACGCTTCTTACTCCAACAAAGATATATGTCAAGCCCGTCCTTAAACTGCTTGAAGAAGTTAAGGTAAAAGGCATATCCCATATCACGGGCGGCGGATTTTACGAGAACATTCCGAGGAGCATACCCGATGGGCTGTGCGCAAAAATCGAAAAGAGCGCGGTCAGAGTTCTGCCGATATTCGACTATATACAAAAGGTCGGCAACATCTCCGAAAGGGATATGTTTAACACCTTTAATATGGGCGTGGGCATGGCGATAGTCGTCGATAAGGAAGATGCGGATGCCGCTTTACTGATACTTCGCGAAAACGGAGAGGACGCCTACGTAATCGGCGAAATAATAAACGGCGATGAAGGCATCGTTATAAAAGGATAGTCGGGAATGAAGAAAGTCGAAGAAAGAATAAACGTAGCGGTATTTGTGTCGGGCGGCGGAACCAATCTTCAGGCGCTCATTGACGCCGTAAAGAACAGAATAATAAACAGCGCGAAGATAGCCGTGGTCATTTCCAACAAGGCCGGCGTCTTTGCTCTCGAGCGCGCCAAAAACAGCAATATACCGTATTACGTTATCCAAAACGACATAAACGGAAGCCCAAACTTTGAAGAAAAAGCGATCGAGATACTCGAGGAATACGGCGTGGAGCTTATAGTCCTTGCGGGTTTTATGCAGATACTGTCGGAAAACTTTACAAAGAGATTTGCCGACAGGATAATAAACGTCCACCCGTCACTTATCCCGTCTTTTTGCGGAAAAGGGTATTACGGCTTGAAGGTGCACGAGGCGGCGATAAACTACGGCGTAAAGCTGACGGGCGCAACCGTGCACTTTGTAAACGAGATACCCGACGGCGGAAAGATAATAATGCAAAAGGCCGTGCCTGTACTTCCCAAGGACACGCCTTCCGCGTTGCAGAAAAGAGTTATGAAAAAAGCGGAGTGGGTCATTTTACCCAAGGCCGTGGAGCTTGTCGCAAAAAAGATACTTAAGGAGAACGTGTAAAATGAAAGCTGACATAGCAAGTTTACTCAAAGAGAATTCCTATCCCGGACGCGGTATAGTAATCGGCAAGAGCGCAGACGGCAAAAAAGCCGTTTTTGCCTATTTTATTATGGGCAGGAGCGACAACAGCCGCAACCGCGTTTTCGTGGAGAACAGCAGTGAGGTGACGATTTATCCTTTTGACGCGAGCAAGGTTTCCGACCCGCGTCTTATTATTTATTCCCCCGTAAGGTTGCTCGGAAAGCACGTCATTGTGACAAACGGCGATCAGACCGACACGATTTACTCCTATCTCGAAAATGACGGAACTTTCGAACAAGCTCTTACAACGCGTGAGTTTGAGCCCGACGCGCCCAACTATACGCCCAGGATTAGCGGCATACTCAACTTTAACGGCGACAAGACGTTTGACTATAAATTGAGTATTCTCAAAATGGGCGACATCGCGACAAAGCGTTGCGACAGGCTTTTCTATAATTACGAGCCGCAAAACGGCACAGGGCACTTTATCCACACCTACAAGCATGACGGAAATCCCATTCCGTCCTTTGAGGGGGAGCCTGTGGCGGTTTCCGTGCCCGACAGCATAAGAGAATTTGCCGACGGGATATGGAACGCGCTGAATGCCGACAACAAAGTATCCCTTTACGTAAGATACACCGACCTTGAGACAGGGCGGAGCGAAAGCAGGCTTTACAACAAGAATAAGTGAGGAAAATTATGAGGGAATTCGAACTGAAATACGGGTGCAACCCCAATCAGAAACCGGCAAGGATCTATATGGAAACCGGCGAGCTGCCCATTGAGATTCTCAACGGCAGGCCGGGGTACATTAACTTTCTGGACGCGTTCAACAGCTGGCAGCTGGTAAGAGAAGTAAAGGAAGCTCTTAACGAAGTTTGCGCGACCAGCTTCAAGCACGTCAGCCCAACTGCCGCGGCTACGGGAAAACCCCTTGACGAACGGTTAAAGAAAGCATGCTTTGTAGACGACATCGAGGGGCTGGACGACTCCCCGTTGGCATGCGCATACGCCCGCGCGAGGGGAACCGACCGCATGAGCTCCTTCGGCGACTTTATTGCGCTCAGCGACGTGTGTGACGAAGTGACGGCGAGGATAATTTCCAGGGAAGTTTCCGACGGAGTGATTGCCCCGGGATACACACCGAAAGCGCTCGGTATCCTCAAAGAAAAGAGAAAGGGCGCGTACAACGTCATTAAGATTGACCCCGACTATGAGCCCGAATTTCTTGAAAGAAAGCAGGTATTCGGAATTACTTTTGAACAGAACCGCAATAATTTCAAAATCGATAAAACCCTTTTTACAAATATAGTTTCCAAAAACAAAGACCTTCCCGAAAGCGCGGTTAAGGACATGATAATCGCCATGATAACGCTTAAGTACACCCAGTCCAACTCGGTGTGCTTTGCGTACGACGGGCAGGCTATCGGCGTGGGCGCAGGTCAGCAGTCGAGAATTCACTGCGTGCGCCTCGCGGCTTCCAAAGCCGACCTTTGGCACTTACGGCAGTCCGACAAGGTGCTTGACCTTAAGTTTGCCGACGGAGTTTCCAGACCCGAAAAGAACAACGTAATCGACATTTACCTATCCGACGACGACGAGGACGTAATCGGCGAAAGTGTTTGGCGCGACAATTTCAGCGTCCGTCCCGAGCCGTTTACAAGAGAGGAGAAGAAGGAATTCCTGTCAAACATTACCGGTGTGACGCTGGCGAGCGACGCGTTTTTCCCGTTCAGCGATAACATCGAGCGAGGCAAAAAGAGCGGCGTAAGCTATGTTGCCGAACCCGGCGGATCGGTCAGAGACGACGCGGTAATCGAGGCCTGCGACAAGTACGGCATGGTGCTGGCGTTCACAGGAATGAGACTTTTCCACCACTGATGAGGCGTGAAATGAAGATAATGGTAATAGGCGGCGGAGGAAGAGAACACGCCATAATCAAAAAGCTTAAAGAAAGTAAGAAGATCACCGGGATTTTTGCCTTACCCGGAAACGGCGGCATTGCCGCTGACGCAAAATGCGTGCCGATTGACGCGAAAAACATAGACGAGGTTGTTGACTTCGCCGTAAGGAACGGCATCGAGTACGCCGTGGTGACGCCCGACGATCCGCTTGTGCTCGGAATGGTGGACGCTCTCAATGAAAAGGGCATACCCTGCTTTGGGCCGGCAAAATCGGCGGCGGCTATTGAGGGGAGTAAGGCTTTTTCTAAAGAGCTTATGAAAAAATACAATATCCCCACCGCAAAGTATGAGACATTTGACAACGCCGACAAGGCGCTTGAATATATAGAAACCCTTCCTGTGCCAATTGTCGTTAAAGCCGACGGGCTGGCACTCGGAAAGGGCGTAATAATCGCCAACACACGCGAGGAAGCCAAAGACGCCGTAATCGACATGATGAAGAACAAAGTCTTCGGCGACAGCGGGAATAAGGTCGTCATTGAGGAATTTCTGACAGGTCCCGAGGTTTCGGTGCTCGCCTTTACCGACGGCAAGACCGTTGTACCCATGGTGTCGGCGATGGACCACAAGAGAGCTCTGGACGGCGATACGGGACTCAATACGGGCGGCATGGGGACCGTCGCGCCCAATCCCTATTACACCGAAGAGGTGGCGGCAGAGTGTATGGAAAAAATCTTCGTCCCGACCATACGCGCTATGGAAAAAGAGGGGAGAAAATTTTCGGGGTGTCTCTTTTTCGGGCTTATGATAACGGAAAACGGGCCGAAAGTAATCGAATACAATTGCAGATTCGGCGACCCCGAAACACAGGTCGTTCTGCCGTTGCTTGAAAGCGACCTTTTTGAGATAATGCAGGCGGTCACAAACGAAACGCTCGACAAGGTCGAAGTTAAGTTTTCCGACAAGAGCGCGTGCTGTGTCATAATGGCGTCAAAAGGCTATCCCGCTCATTATGAAAAAGGGTTTGAGATAACAATTCCCGATAGTGTTAACGCCGAAGTTTTCGTCGCGGGAGCAAAGCTTGAAAACGGGAGACTCGTCACTTCGGGCGGCAGGGTGCTGGGCGTAACAACGGTCGCCGACTCTCTTGAAAAAGCCGTGGAAAGTGCGTACAGGGAAGCAGAAAAAATCAACTTTGAAAACGCCTATTGCCGTAAAGACATCGGCAGGCGTGCGCTTATGGCAAAGAGGTAATGATGGTTTACAGGATATACGTTGAGAAAAAAGAAGGACTTGACCACGAAAGCGTATCGGTAAAAAACGATATTGTCAATTTCCTTGGGATAAAATCGCTCGATACACTGCGCATTATCAAGAGGTATGACGTAGAGAACATCGACGCCGAGCTTTTTGAGTACTGCAAAAAGACGGTGTTTTCCGAGCCGCAGCTCGACAACGTCTATGACAAACCCGACCTCGGTGAGTGCGTAATTATCGCCGCCGAGTATCTCCCGGGGCAGTTTGACCAGAGAGCCGATTCCTGCGCGCAGTGCATTCAGATAGTTTCGCAAAAAGACCGTCCGTTGGTAAGAACCGCCAAGATTTACGCCCTTTACGGCGAGCTGAATGAGAAAGAAATCGAAGAGATAAAAAAATACCTTATCAACCCCGTCGAAATGCGCGAAGCGTCTCTCGAGGAGTTTTTGACCCTCAAGACGAAATACGACATTCCGACAGAAGTTGAAAAGCTTACGGGATTTACGAGCCTTGACGAAAACGGGCTTGCCGAGTTTATAAAGAAATTCGCCCTTGCCATGGACCTTGACGACATTAAGTTTTGTCAAACCTATTTCATTAAGGAAAACAGGGACCCCACTATCACCGAAATAAGGGTGATAGATACATACTGGTCCGACCACTGCAGACACACGACCTTCCTTACGACAATAGACGGCGTGACGTTTGAAAACAAGCTCATCGAGGAGACCTACAAGGACTATATAAGGTCGAGGGAGTACCTCAACAGGACAAAGCCCGTCAACCTGATGGACGTCGCCACGATAATGGCAAAAGTGCTTAAGAAACAGGGAAAACTCGACAAGCTCGACGAGTCCGAGGAGATCAACGCCTGCACGGTAAAGATAAAGGTAAACGTCGACGGCAAAGAGGAAGACTGGCTGCTCCTTTTCAAGAACGAAACCCACAACCACCCCACCGAAATCGAGCCTTTCGGCGGCGCGGCTACGTGTATTGGCGGAGCGATAAGAGACCCGCTTAGCGGCAGGGCGTATGTCTATGCTGCGATGAGAGTTACGGGCGCGGGAAATCCCTTGTTGCCTGTGGAAGAAACTCCCGCGGGAAAACTCCCGCAGAGAAAAATCTGCTCGACAGCGGCGGCAGGATACAGCTCATACGGCAATCAGATAGGAATTGCCACGGGGCTGGTAGACGAAATTTACCATGACGGGTATGTCGCAAAGCGCATGGAAATCGGCTCGGTGATCGGCGCGGCGCCCGCGGAAAACGTGATAAGGGAAAAGCCCGAATCGGGAGACGTCATAATTTTACTTGGCGGCAGGACGGGACGGGACGGTTGCGGCGGAGCGACAGGCTCCTCCAAGTCGCACACGCTCGAATCCCTCGAAACTTGCGGCGCCGAAGTGCAGAAAGGCAATGCGCCCGAGGAGAGGAAGCTTCAGAGGCTGTTCAGAAACAAGGAAGCATCGCGTCTTATAAAGAGGTGCAACGACTTCGGCGCGGGCGGCGTATCGGTGGCGATAGGCGAAATCGCCGACGGATTGGAGATTGATTTAAACGCCGTGCCCAAAAAGTACGAAGGGCTTGACGGCACCGAGCTTGCGATAAGCGAGTCGCAGGAGAGAATGGCGGTAGCCGTGTCGAGTGAAAACGCCGGGAGATTTATAGAAATTGCCGAGAGCGAAAACCTCGAGGCGACCATTGTTGCGCGCGTCAAGGACGAAGCGCGGCTTGTCATGAAGTGGAACGGCAAAAACATAGTCGACATCGACAGGGAATTTCTGAATTCCAACGGCGCCGAAAAGCACGTAAATGTCATTGTCGAGGACTATAAGGAGTTTTCAAAGCCCGTTGACAGGGATTTTGAAAATGAATACAGAAAGCTGGCCGGCGAATTGAACGTCTGCTCAAAGAAAGGTTTGTCCGAGAGGTTTGACTCGACGATCGGCGCGGGCACCGTGCTCATGCCCTTTGGCGGAAAGTATCAATTGACC
>DAOSYK010000024.1:0-22280 GCA_035381305.1 Clostridia bacterium | reverse complement strand
ATTTCAATCCACGCACCCGCGCGGGGTGCGACTCTTAAATGTACTACAAAATCTAGAAAACTTTAATTAATTATAACATCTTTTTCATTAATTGTCTTAAAATGTTTATTTTAATAATAACTTTGAATTTTAATATTAAGTTTGTTTTTCTTGTAATTTGATTAATTTATGTCGTATTTGTTTGTGTTTATTATATTCGCGAACCTGTCAGGTTTCTTGCTTTTCCTTCGGGTTCGCAATTTATATCAGCAGAAGCCCTTCAGGATTATATGACTCTTTTACACCAAAATGCTCTACTTTTTTCTCCCAATGATTTCCCAAATAGTATATTCTTATACTGTCTTTATCTTTATCAATAATATTAAGAAGCTTGTCTTTCAATATTAAAATATTTGCATAATCAGTGTTTATCTCAAAAACAGAATTTTGAACACGTTGTCCGTAATTTTGACATTCTTTAGCTACCCAACGCAAACGACTGCGACCTTTTTTATCTATTGTCTGCATATCATATGTTATTAAGACTAACATTATTTGTTAATATAGGGCGGATATTCCGCTATTTCCTTTCTAATATATTTTCCCAATAATGAAGCTTGCATATAAGGCAATAAGCCTAAATGGATTTTTTCATTTATAAATGGCTGTATTATGATTTCTTTCTTCTTTTCCTGCCATAATTTTATAACCTTATGTCTCCCATCGTTGTTTAGCAATACCGCCCCGCCAGCTTTTTTCTCGAAATCTTTCCTGTTAACTTGTTTTAAATTAAAAATTGAAATTACAAATCTGTCTATAGTAGCTCTGAATTCTTCCAGAATATCCAGAGACAAAGAAGCTCTGCCGGGTCTTTGAGTATGGAAAAAGCCTATATATGGATCAATGCCTGCTGTTTCCAACGCTGAGGTAATGGAATTTGCCTGTAAAGTATACAAAAGCGAAAGGACTGCATTTATCTCATCCAATGGAGGGCGTTTGCTTCTTCCATTAAAACTGAATTCGTTATTTCTTATCAATCTTCCGAAAATTGCGAAATAATCTTTTGCAATATCACCCTCTATACCTCTTAATACATTCTCGTCTGTAATATTGTAAATGGATTTTACGGCATTGTTAATCTTCTCAATAATACTTCCAACCTGGCCATCATCATTTATCTCGGGATAGTCTCGTAAAGACCTTGACAGCAAAAATTTAGTGTTTACAAATTTTGCCGCTAGGCTGTTTTGAATTAAATGCAATTTACAGATTGAATCTCTGATAATATCTATCTGATTGATCCTTGTAAAAACATTGCCCTTCGTTTCTCCGATGATTCGCGCAAGAAATTTTCCGTTTGGTGTAACAAAGGATATGGATATCTTATTTTCAACACATTTCCCCATCAATTTCGGACTGCAACCCATATAATTGAAGCAGACCACTTCTTCGATGTTGCATAATGGCAAGCGAAAATCTTTTTGTCCTGTAACAGACACTACGATGTTCTCGCCGTCCACCGATAAATATGCTGATTCATTTGTAACATAAAGAGTATTAAGTATTTTTCTCATTGGCTTTTAATATGAAATCTTTATATTTTTTTTCAATCATATATGCTTTGGGAATGCATAAATCTCTCAGAGAACAACCTCCGCAGTATTGGTTTTCTCTTATACTCGGAATAATATTGCTTTCTATCGCATGCAGGATTTGATTATATGCATGATCAAAACTCTCTTTTATCTCATCTGAAAATTCGATTTTAATTCTTCTTTTCGTATCCCCATAGTAAATGCATGCGGAACAATCGCAGGAAAACATTTCATCGACACATAATTTTTGTGCATAAATCTGAACTGCATCCTCAAGATGATAATCTGATTTCGAAGGCTTTGAATTCTTATATTCAACAATAGTTACTTTATATTTATCCTTATATTTTTCAACATAAGATCCACCCTGCGAATGGACGAACTCAAGCTGGTCCACTTTGCCGACCAGCTTGAGCTGATGATTAAATACCGGAACTGCACGCTCTATCTTTTTGTTGCCATCAGAAGTCTGAAGAAAAGGATTGTCAACATTTTTATGTAATAGATTACCCATTACCACAAATGAGTTTTCTTCCCATTCGCAATTCAGTTCGATCAAACCCCAACGCTTGGCACAATAAAGATATTGTTGCAAAGTTCTCAACGCGATATAATACATTACTTTTCGAAAATCTCAACACCGTCAGGGACTTCCCCTTCCACGCTTATCGCATAATCAGCATAATTTCTGGCAACGCTATTGCCGATCTTATTTACTTTGATCATATCGAAAAGCTTGTTCGAAGGAGCGTTTCCAAGTTTGGATTCGTGTTTGAATATGATCAGTTTTCTCAGGCACATCTTTCCTCTGGCCGCGCTATGGTCATGCTCAAACATATTATTAAGCGCTTCAAATAGCAAATCAAGGTCCTCTTCATCGAATCCTGTTTTTTCCGCCAAAAGCGCAGATATATAGCCTTCACCTCTATATAAAGCATACGGAACAAAACTCTTCTTGCCCATTTCATTATCTTTTGTTTTCATATCCTCGTCTTTTGTGATTGCCATTCTTGTAATAGTAATTTCCTGAGGGAAAATGGGTTCAACGCTTCTTGCAAAATTCAATTGCACGGGACCTCTTACTATACCACAAGGATCGTCTCCGGTATTCATTACAAATCCGAAAGTTCTTACGTCAAAAAAATTCTCGCACATATAATCTCGAGCGATGGCAACATTGTTTTTGTTTTTCCCTTTTTCACCCGTAGGCAGGCCTTTTTCCACGTATGCCTTTGTAAATTTGCTGTTAAGGGAATCGTCATTCTTCACAAGAATATTATACTTGGATTGACCTGCCTTGACTATTTCCACATAATTGCGTATTTTCCTCTTAAGGCAAACATCGGTTACTATTCCCAGATTGGATTCAACATCAACTCTCGGCATATTGCCGGCATCGGGATCGCCGTTGGGATTTCCATTTTCAACATCAAAGAAAAATGCAAATTCGTATCTGTTTTTAATAGCGTTCATAATTATTTCTCCTTTTTTGTATAAATATATTTGTTTTGCTGATAATAGCCCAAAATAAATCTGCCCTGCTCCTCAATGGAAAGGGTTTTGGGAAAATCTCCTTCAATCGCATCGATTATTCCGGAAATCTCAATTTCCCAAAATAGATGATTTTCCAGTTTGTTAATATGGTTTTGACTCAGTCTAATGAGTCTCGGTAAAACCATCGCCGGTGTAGAGCAAGCCGAGCCAAAAAATCTTGACTTGATCCCCGAATTAACATCTCCAACGGCATTCTTCTGTAATGCTTCCAGCAAAGCGAACAGTCGGCCGCAGAGATATGCTCTGTCTTTACTTTCTGTGTTCAACGCCATAGTGATCAGTTCTCCTTTTTTACTAGTTTTTTGTTTTCTGTTAAGATATCCTTTTATCGCGCCCACTCGGGCATCATTTATCTTTATAAATGGATTGTTTTCTGAATCCTGATCTGTTTTGATACGAATAATCAGATTTGCAATAAGGCTGTCAGGGTACATAGAGCCTTTTACCACGCTGGTAATTAATTGACTTTCCAATGCAGGATTAGGCTCATCGTTGGATTTTGGGGAAACTGTCTCAGACATTATTTGATATATTTTCGGAACATTCTTTTGATTTTCATACAATCTTATCCCTTCCAGATGGTCTTTGACATTCTCCATGATTTTGCCAAAACTGTTATAATAAAAGAGCTTTATGCTTAACCTGCTTGCATTGGGCTTAAGTCCAAGGATATAAAATTTAGTATTGGAATCAAGCCCAATGGCATCAATATCAGGTAATTTCCCTTGCGCAAATGCTTCCATGCAATTTTTGAGATTTTCTGATACCGCGTTGTTGTCGTTATATGTAAAACCATTAAAAAACGCAAAAACTTCCGCATAATCATCAGCCCTGTCAGGCGTTTCGGCCCAGAAAAGCAGAGTCATATCACCTAACTTGTATTTATTCTTTTTTGAACTTGCAAGATAATTGAATGCCGCTGTATAACGCTTCATTACTTTTTCGCTGATGCTGGCGACATAACCGGATTGTTGCCCATACGAATGACTGGAATCTTCCTTGCAGCAGACAATATTCGCTCCGCTTGCCATTGCGCCCGGGATGCCTTTCAGATTTTTATGGATTTTAGCTATAGGAAGGTATTCACCAATGACGGTACAGTATCCCATGGAATGTTCTGATGATTGATTGGAATTGATTTCTTCCCATTTTTCAAGTATTGCTTTGTCTCGATGAGCAAAAGAGGTGACATCACTGTCAAGACAATACGTAAATTTTGCATTTAAAAATTCTTTAATGTTTCCAATCAATATGGGATTATTGATTTCTTCGGCGGGCTTCCATTTTTGCGAAAAACCGTATATCGCTTTTGCCAACGGGCTATCTATTTCATTAAAGATTTCGGTCGCTTCGACAAAGCTTATAAACGATTCCTCGGCGTTTTTGTCAATCACAAAACAATTGTTTTTTTTGTCGACATTGAACCCGAATATATATTTCGCGCGATGCTCCAAAAAATTTGCTTTTGTCGCGCTAATCTCCAACCTTTCAGGGAAAACCTCTTCCAGCGGAACTTCTTTCTCTTTGTTTTTTTCAATAATTTTCTTAAAACGAGGTATCAGCCCTTTTAGTTCTCCGCTTTCAGTAAGGCAAATAGAATACGAAATATTAACTTTGCTGTAACCGTCAGGAATCAACGGGCTGTTTTCCATATTTGCCAAACAATCATAGTATCTGTCCAAAGCCGCTATAATCATTTATTTACCCCCGTTTCTTCAAAGTATTTTTTAACATCAATAATTCCGTCTTCCATAATAGGTCGATACCATATTGGCGTTGCGCAATCGGAATACTGTTTTACGTTGTTGGATTCGTTGAACTTCATATCATACAACATATATCCCAGATCGATTCTGCCTTTAATTCTGCTTTCGGGAAATCCTTCAACCCATTCGACTGAAGCCGGGAATTCACGACAACCAAGAACAGGCACTTTTACATATTGACCGTTTTTTATACGGCGTGTAGCGATGGCATAATGTTTATCGGCATCGGAACCCTCTGCTCCGGTCATTTCAAAATGCGCCTCTAATCCATAAACGACATCTTTCAATATTAGTGAAGCACGCTGATTTATATTATCACCGCCGCGATATATACTTATGTCCACTGTATCGTCTTCCATTTGCCTTTTTACATCACGGTAAGACAATTTGCTTTTGACTTCATTACGTCTAATATTGATAAAATTAATTGGATTGATGACATGAATTTTGTCAATTATCCATTGTATGCCAGGTTTCCAATAAATACTCTCTATCAGTCCTCTCATTGCTGATGGCGTCGGCACATCATAACTGACCCTTTCGACTTTCATCTCTGGTCTTGTAAAACAAGCATAATCCCCTTTCACTAAGATTTTTATCCCGAACATGGCACCTCCTACACAATATAAAAGTTTTCTTTATCGTTATCGTTATATATGATTCCTTTTTCTTTATCGTAAAATATTTCATTCGAAATATACAAAACTCCTTCCTCCGTGCAATTTATCGCTCCACTTTTGTGTAGAGCGTCAAATATGTTTTTATGAACTGAAACGGTAAATTTCTGAAGCTTTCTGCGTAAATTCCTTGTGAGAGAATATTGTGCTTTTTCCATAAGCTGTAAGGCTTCTTCCGTAATTGCGATAACTATATCCATTGTTCCGTCTTCTATATATTTAAACCTTTCGGCATAATCGGCAAAAGCAATACTTACAAAAGGGACATCGCCGAATTCATTTTTCCAAATCATGCATTTTACATATTCGGCAAAATCCATACTATTAAGGGTATCATTCTGTAAGATATACAATTTATCGAAGTACTCCCTTACTGCTTCAGCACAGTAAAAATTGGAGTATTTGTGAAGCAACGTCTCAGTAATGGATATTTTCAACCTGGTATCTTTATCTTTTATCTTATCTGTTTCCTCAATTTTAAAAATGTAAGTTGCACAATGGTTTTTTTTGCCCTCTCTGTTGCACCTGCCTGCGGCCTGCATTATCGAATCAAGGCCGTTGATTTCGCGATAAACGAAATCGAAATCAAGATCGACACCTGCTTCAATCAACGAAGTGGACACTGCGGTAATGGCCTGTTCATTAATCAATGCCTCTCTTATTTCCCTAATGATTATCTGTCTGTCATAAGGAGTCTGAAAAGTTGACAAATGAACTTTATTGCCTTTAGGCAGTTTATCATAGATCAGTCTGGCCTCCTTTTTTGAATTCACAATGATAAGATTCGATTTCGAGAAGTCAAGGCTCAAAACTAAATCATCTGATGCCAGATATCCGAGATCATTTATCTCACATCTTTTAAACAAACCGTAATCTGTTTTATCAGTTATCAAGTCTTCACATTTTTTCAGAGATGGGCAGTATTTCAAAAAGTCAGGCATTGTGGCTGACATTAATACAACATCCACACCGAATTTTGTACTTAATACCGAAATTGCTTCCATGCACGGACGGAATAATTTTAAAGGCATCACCTGAGCTTCGTCAAAACATACGATACTATCTTGAATATTGTGCAACTTACGCAGTTTTGAAGGCTTATTGGAATAAACTGATTCGAAAAACTGCACATTGGTAGTAACTATAATCGGCGCATCCCAATTTTCGGTCGATAACTCGTATTTTTCCATATCATAAGGATCAAATCTTTCTGGATCAAAATTCGAATGGTGTTCGATAACTATATCTTCGCCGAAAATATCCTTAAAAACTCTTGCGTTTTGCTCGATGATACTCGTATATGGTATTACATAAATGATGCGCTTTTTATTCTTTTTTATCGCTCGGGCCAAAGCAAAACGCATTGACGTCAATGTCTTACCGCTCCCTGTCGGCATATCAAGAAGAAAAACCGAATTATCATTATCCGCCTTTCGATAAACCTGATCCGATAATCTCTGCCGAGACGCTGCTATTTTACTTGAATCATCGAATCTTGACAAATGCTTATTCAATTTGTCGAGCAAATCAGAAAAATCCACATTAAAGCCTCTGTTCTTAATGCCTGACATGAAATTCTCGGTGTCAATGAAATCTGAGTCAACCAAAGTTGACGCCAGCATTCGAATATACATCGGATAGGTATAAGAAGCATTTTCACGAAAATCCGGAATTGCATTTGGAATTTCTATTTTACAAAAATCCTTTAATCTATCCCTGATATCAGGAAATTGTTTTTTTAATCTTGACACTAAAGAAGATGTTCCGTTGTCCGTCGGCAAGCCACCGTTAGGCAATCCTGCGTGATGCCCGGCAACAGCATAGGCTATCATTTGATTTATAGGGTTTTTAGGATTAAGCTCAAAAACAAACTTTGCGCCGACTGTAGAGTGATCAACACTAATGTTTTTGCCATTCAGTTTGTCTTGAAAATCACTTTGTAATTTACCTATATCATGTGCAAGTCCCGTATTATAAGCTATTTGGGGATGTAAATAACTTGCGTTTTTTTGACATAATAACGCCGTATTTTCGGAATGCTCCTTTAGTGTTTGTTCTCTTAAACCATCTTTGTGAGCAAGATAATCCTTTATCATAATCGTATCCCCCTGACATCAGAATCAGTATATCATTTATGGAAAAATTTGTAAATATTTGTCGCGATGCGTTATGTACGCGTTTTCGGACAAGTGAGGAAATGCTTTTTCTGAGAAACTATTTTTTAATAAAATGATGTCAGCCCAGCGCAATATCAAGTGCCATCATTATAATGAAACCGAGGATGAAACCTAAGGTGCCAAGCTGTTTGGTGGAGTGAGCTTTGGCGTCGGGAATGAGGTCTTCGGCGACGACAAAGAGCATGGCGCCCGCGGCAAAGGACAAGAACCAAGGCATGACACTCTCAAGGCGCATGGCAAGGAATATACCGACTACGGCGGCGATCGGTTCAACCGCGCCGCTCAAGACTCCCCAGAAAAAGGCCTTGCCTTTACTGCCGAGTACATCTCGCAAAGGCAGGCTCAGAGCCGTTCCTTCGGGAATATTCTGAACGGCTATGCCGACGGCCAAAGCAAGAGCGGAATAGTAAGCCGCTGTATGATTTGTGATTATCGCTGCGCCGAAGGCGAGACCCACCGCAAGTCCTTCGGGTATATTGTGCAAGGTGACGGCGCAAAAGAGGTTGTAAATTTTGTATTTTTCTTCGGCTACAGGATTTTTACGCTTTAGGTATGGTATCAATCTGTCAAGTATGACAATGAAAACAAAACCGAGGAAAATCCCTGTGCATACGGGAATAAGTTTGTTTTTGCCCAGTTCCTCCAACCTCTCCACCGAAGGGATAATGAGACTCCAAACCGAAGCCGCGACCATGACGCCCGATGCAAACCCGAGAATAATGGAGTTGTATTTCGCGTTAATACCCTTTTTAAACAGAAAAACGACTGCCGAACCCAGCGTCGTTGCTACAAATATAATGGCTACACCCAATATCGTAATGCTTATGTTGTTCATCGAGTTTCCTCCGCTTCGTCCGTTAAGAGGAACGGCTTACTTCTGTACTCATTTTCATTAAATGCAGAGAAGATAAAAAATGTTATTAAAATGACTCCACCAAAAAACTTGACGATGTTTCGAGAAGAACTCCCGTTGAGAGCTCCCAAATGTAAACATTTCAGGGGACGCCTGAAATTTCGAACCCAAGTCTAAGGAATATGAACAAATGATGAGCACGTAGAAAAAGTATAATACATCGGTCTGACATTTTTGAGAAAAACCTCATTTTATGTAAATAAAGATAAAACCCGGGGATTTGCTCCCCGGGTTTTACCCCTAATTCCTGAACTTACTTCTTCGTGGAATAAGATTCCGCTTCTTCTACTCTTGTAGGCGGAACTCTGTGTCCGGCAGGAACGTTGATTTCGCTGAGAGTCTTGCCCTTAGCGTCCTTAACGTATAACTTGGTGTCGCTTTCAACCTGCGTGCCAGGTTTGATAGTTTTGTTAGCCATAAAGTACCTCCATATTAGTTTACTATTAGTATAGCGGCAGCTTGCGATTTTATACGGTCTGACGCCAATGGCATAAAATGTCATCATCGCCGCTCAAAAATATGTTACAATGTACTTGGAAGGACGGTAGAAGATAATAGGAAATGCTTGAAATGGACATAAACGAAGTTGTGGAACCGATTGCAAATCAAGCGCCGCAGCTTCTGATCAATTATCTGATAATAATCGGACTCTTTTTGCTGGGGATAGCCTTTGGCTATTTTTTGTTGCGCACAATCTACGCTGCCGCGACCAAAAAGAAGTATAAAGCGAAGAAAACCGCCAGGGAAGTCGAAAAAGCGGAGATATACGACGACATAATTATCCCCTCGGTAACCGCATACGATGCCGAATACGGCAACGCTTCGACAAGCGAAAAACTGGAAGGCTTCAAAAAAGCATTTTTGAACATGCTCACCAACATATCAAAAGCCTATTATCCCGACTCCGATTATCCCATATTTGAGGTGTCAGCCGATGCTATTATAAAACTTGCCGACAATATTGCCGACAGAATAAACAGGCAGTTAAAACGTTTTCTTGACGATAATTTTCTTGTCAAAAATGCCTTCAAGGCGGGCGTTTATGTGCACAATAAGAGCAAAAAGGACACCATAAGTTATGACTGGCGAGAAATCAAAATCTCCACAATCAAGTCCCTGATCGAAAACCTCACTGCAAAACCCGTTGTTGAAGAACAGGAGAAAAAATCGTTCTTCGGCAAGGTGGGGGCAAGCGTAAAAGCCCTGCCCAATAAGATATTCGCCTCTTTCCTGAACTCAAAGCTCAGAGAGCTCATTGTGGAGACGGGCATGGAGATAGACAAGATTTATGGCGGTTCGAAACACGCCGAGATCGCAGACGTACAGACGGAGGAAGGCAAATGACTTTTCAGGAAATGATTTGGCTTCATTATCTGCTCTACACTCTCTCTTTTATCGTTGGTATAGGCGTGGGGTTAACGGCGGCGCTGTCGTCCCTCGCGAGAAAAGTCATGGGAAAAATCAGCGCGAGAACCAACGAAGATTATGAAAAAATCGAGGAAGAAAAAAGGCTTGTTATCGACGAGAAAATCGAGGAGACAAGCAAGTATTATCTAAAATTGCAGGAAATTCGCAGGAAAAACAGCAGAATAGTCTTCCGCAAGAAGCGTACACTCAAGCTTGAAGAGCCAAACGATATAAAGCATCTGATAAAGGAAGTCGCGGCGGTGTTCTATCCCGATAGCCCCGAGCCCTTGCTCGAGCTTAGCGTAAACGACGTTTTTGAACTCGTAAAGCGCGTTACCGTAAGGCTTGACGATACATTTGCGGCGACAAATCTGTCCTTTGTGCGTTACCTCAAGCTGTCCGCCGTTTATATGACGATGGGCGTATTCAACAAAATAAATTCCATTAAAAACCGCGGCATAATGCAGTTTGTATTGCGCATTGTCAATTTTTCGGTACTTGTGACAAACATAGTAAGTCCCGTATCTCTGTTCAAGGCAGGCACAAGGCGAAAGGTAAACAAGGATTTTTCGTCGGTACTTATCGAAAGTTTATGCAAAATTATCGGACGTGAAACGGCTTGCGTCTATAGCAAGAATATGCAGATTGCCGAGCCTGAGGAATTACTTGCGCTGACCGGAAAAGCCGAATAACCTCACCGAGAGCTTATTCTGCCTAAGATTAGGTCACGCTTTACGGGCTTTTCGGCGGAGTATTTTATGGCGGCGTTAAGTTCTCTCTCCGCGCTTTCAAAGAGCGTTTCATCGTCTGCGTAAAGCATGGCGATCGCCTCTTCTCTCTTAACATAATCCCCTGTTTTCTTTTTGAGAATAATCCCCGCGGCGTGGTTGATCGGGTCTTCTTTTTTAAGTCTGCCCGCGCCGAGAAGCAGTGATGCAACGCCCAACTTTTCGGTGTCCATGCTCCCGATGTAGCCGTCTTCCGTTGACAAAACCTCTTTCTCAAAACGGGCGCGTCTGAATAATGACGTATCTTTGACGCACTCGATAGTGCCGCCGTGCGTCTCGACCATTTCGATAAATTTGTTGTATGCCGATCCGTTCTGTAATGCCTGATTTGCCATACCGTAACAATCGCTTTGGGTACCCAAATCGGCGAGATATAGCATTTCGGCGCTTAGCGCGACGCACACCTCGACAAGGTCGGCGGGACCGTTTCCTTTAAGCGTTTCTATCGCTTCGATAACTTCTAGGGAGTTTCCGACGGCGTACCCCAGCGGTATGTCCATATCTGTAATCAGCCCCGTAATTCTCTTTCCTGCGTCCTTACCCACCGCCACCATGGCTTCTGCAAGTTTTACCGTCTCGTCCAAAGTCTTTAAGAACGCGCCGCTGCCTGTCTTTACATCGAGCACAATGACATCGGCTCCCACGGCGAGCTTCTTTCCCATGATGCTGGAAACTATAAGCGGCAGGCAGTCCACCGTCGCCGTGACGTCACGAAGGGCATACAGCTTTTTGTCGGCGGGCGCAAGATTGGCAGATTGTCCTATTATGCTGCAACCTGTTTTATTTGCTATTTCGATAAACTCATTTTCGGACACGCTTGTCCTGTAACCTTCGATGGATTCAAGCTTGTCTATCGTGCCGCCCGTATGCCCGAGGCCGCGGCCGCTCATTTTTGCGACCTTTACACCAAATGATGCGACAATAGGCGCGACTATCAACGACGTCTTATCGCCCACGCCGCCTGTGGAGTGCTTGTCGGCTTTTATGCCGTCTATTCCGGAGAGGTCAACGGTTTCCCCCGAACGGGCTATCGCCATGGTAAGATTGAGAGTTTCCTCTCTGTCCATTCCGTTTATGAATATCGCCATCAAAAGCGCCGAAATCTGATAATCGGGGATGAATCCGCTTGTCGCTCCTTCTATGAAAAAGTCTATTTCCTCTTTGGAAAGCTTTTTGCCGTCGCGCTTGTTTCTTATGATGTCGTACATTCTCATAAAAGTGCCCCTCCATCAGTCATTTATTACATTATATAACATTATTGGTCATTGCTCACGCACAATTTATCTTGAGCCCTTGTCGTAAGGTATACCCTCTGCTTTGGGTGCTCTCGACTTCCTGGAAGTGAAGGCAAGCACTATCATAGTGACGATATAAGGCACCATTTTGTAGATGTCGCCGCGGATATTGAGCCTTGCGAGAAATGGCACGAGCGCGTAAGCCGAAGATATCGTGCCCATGAGTGCGAAGAACAGCGCCGCAAGAAATATCCTGCCCGGTTTCCACTGTCCGAATATCATGACGGCGAGAGCTAAAAATCCATAACCCGCGACATTGCCCGAAAACATCGCCGAAGTCGCAATTACAAAGAAAAGCCCGCCTATTCCGCCCAAAACACCCGAAATAACTACTCCTGAATATCTGATTTTGTAAACATTTATACCCACGGAGTCCGCCGCCTGCGGATGCTCGCCGCAGGAGCGCAGGCGCAGTCCGAAACGCGTTTTGTACAGGACAAGCGATGAAATGATAAGCACCAGTACCCCTATATAAACCGTGGCGTATACGTCTTTGAAGAACATATCGCCGATAAAAGGTATCTTAGACAGTCCCGGGACTTCCCTTATGAAAAACTCATTGACAAAGGGTATATTTCGGACAGAATAGAGCGTTCTCGCAATAAATATTACAAGCGCGGGTGCTATCATATTGAGCGCGGTGCCGACAATTGTCTGGTCGGCTTTCATGTTGACAGACGCAAACGCCAGCATAAGGGAATATATTCCGCCAACTAATCCCGAAATTATCATTGCAACAATCAAAAGTCCCTGTCCGCTCAAAGCGGCTCCCGTCTGCTGAAGGGTGTTTATAAAGAAAATCCCCACAAAGCCGCCCACGATCATCAAGCCTTCGAGGGCAATGTTGATAATTCCGCTTCTTTCCGAAAACATACCGCCCAGCGCCACCAGCAAAAGCGGTATGGCGACGGGCAGTGTGCGCTGTACCACAAAATAGAATGTTGCCATAAGTTATTGCTCCCCGGCAGTTTGTGCCGAAAGTTTTTTGGATTTTTGCTTTTTGGGTTTGCCCTTGTTCTTCGCGGTGAGCTTGGCGAGAAGGTTTTTAACAATAAGGGCAAACGCGCTGAAATAGATGATAACGCCGATTATTATATCGATGATTTCGGGGCTGAAGTTTAGAAGCTGTATATAGAATCCGCCCCTTTGCAGGTGGGATACAAAAAGTCCCGCGAGAACTATGGCAAGAGGATTGCTCATGCCGAGCAGAGCCACAGGGATACCTGTAAAGCCGTTTGCGGCAAGCTGGTTTATAGGCTCGTAAATGTTGCTGTTTCCGGCAAGGATCATAAGCGTGCCGCCAAGTCCCGCCATGCTTCCGGCTATCATCATGGAAACGACGATTTTCTGCCGAGCGTTCATACCCGCGTACTTTGCGGCCTCTTTGTTAAACCCGCACGCCTTAAGTTCGTATCCGAACGTAGTTTTGTTGAGGATAACCCACAAGATAATCGCCGCGATTATCGCGATAATTATGCCGCCGTTTATGTTGGTATTGGGGAAGATATGGTTTAGCCCCATTTTGGGAATGTTACTGTTAATCGGCGGTATTTTGGTGCGCTGCTGAGTCGCGGTGAACATGGCGCCGTTATTCTTTATCAACATGTCGACAAGGTACATGCCTATATAGTTGAACATAATCGACGTTATGACCTCGTTTACGTTCAGATAGGCTTTGAAAAGACCGGGTATAATTCCCCACAGCGCGCCGCCGATCAGACCCATAAGGACGCATACCACCCAAAGGAGTTTCCCCGGGATTACGTTCTGCCACATGAACGCAGCATAGAGCGCAAAATACATACCCATAGTGTACTGTCCCGTCGCCCCGATGTTGAAAAGTCCCGTTCTGAAAGCAAACCCCACCGAAAGACCTGTCATAATTATGGGCGTAGCGTAATAAAAAACGTTGGCTATGCCCTCTGTTCCGCCCGAAAATCCCCCTGCAATGACGTTCCCCAGACCTGCAAAAGCCTGGAGCGGGTTAATAAAGAGCATGACGATAAGCCCGACAAGAAGACCGCACGCTATGGCGATGAGGGCAGAATAAAAGTTGTTCATGCCCTTACTTTTAAACATCGTCTTAAAGTTGTCTTTATTAAAAAATTTAAGGTTTCGGTTTTTCATTGCCGCGGCTCCCTTTTCGCTCCCGCCATATAGAGACCGAGCTCTTCCACGGTGGTCTCCTTGGGTCTGAACTCTCCCACGATCTCTCCGCCGTGCATTACGAGAATTCTGTCGGCGAGATTCATGACTTCGTCAAGTTCAAACGACACAAGCAAGACGGCTTTCCCTTCGTCTCTCTGTTTTACAAGCTGTTTGTGAATATACTCGATCGCACCTATGTCAAGTCCTCTCGTGGGCTGAACGGCAATAAGAAGCCTGAAATTCTTGTCGACTTCGCGCGCAATAATAGCTTTTTGCTGATTGCCGCCCGACATGCTGCGCATTATGGTTTCGGTACCTTGTCCGCTACGGATGTCGAATACGTCGATAAGCTTGTTTGCGTAGTTTCTGACGTTGTTTTCCCTGATAAAGCCTGCCGATTGGAATTCCTTTTCCCAATATCTCTGTAGTACGAGGTTCTGCTCGAGGCTGTAGTCGAGGATAAGCCCGTGCTTGTGTCTGTCCTCGGGGATATGACTAAGCCCTGTCTTGCTCCTTGTTCGTATCCTCGAACGGGTAATATCTTTGCCGCAAAGCATAATCCGACCGTAAACGCTGTCTGTTTCGTTATTTTCGTTTTTGCGCATAAACACAGCCTTGGCGCGGCGCGTTATTCTCTTTGCCGATGCCGAAAACTTTTTGGAAAAGTTTCTCGCGTTATCGGCTATATTTTCACGCGCATAACCGAAATACAGCAAAAATTTTTCGCCGAATTTCTTTCCCTTGAGGTCTTCTGTCAGTTTTTGCTTTCTTTCGTGTCTGTCGTAAGCAGCGGAATTCCGGGCAACTTTTTCAAGTCCGGTCAAGGCGTAAATAAGCTCGCTCTGGCCGTTTCCGTCCACGCCCGCTATACAGACTATCTCGCCGCCTTTTACGTCGAAAGACACGTTCTTAACCGCGTAGTTTCTGTGAAGATGGGACTCTACCGAGAGGTTTTCCACTTTGAGTATTTCTTCCGCGGTATCTTTTTCGGCTTTACGTACGGTAAAATCGACATCGCGTCCCACCATCATTCGCGATAGCTCTTCTTTCGTGGTTTTCGCTACTACCACCGTCCCTACGCTTTTACCTTTGCGCAAAACCGTACAGCGGTCGGCTACTTCCATTATTTCGTTGAGTTTGTGGGTTATAAACAGAATGGATTTTCCCTCGTTTTTGAGATTTCTCATTATCTGAAGGAGCTCTTTTATTTCTTGGGGAGTAAGAACGGCGGTAGGTTCGTCAAAGATGAGTATATCGTTTTCACGATACAGCATTTTGAGTATTTCCACTCTCTGCTGCATGCCCACGGTGATGTCCTCGGTCATGGCGTCGAGGTCGACTTTAAGTCCGTACCTGTTCATAAGTTCTATAGCCTTTTTGCGAGCTTCTCTCCTGTTGAGAAACCCGACCTTGGCCGGCTCCACGCCAAGGATTATGTTTTCAAGGACGGTAAAGACTCCGACGAGTTTGAAATGCTGGTGCACCATGCCTATTCCGAGTGCGTTTGCGTCGTTGGGATTGTTTATCCTTACCTTTTTGCCGTCTTTACGTATTTCACCATTTTCGGCCTGGTACAGCCCGAAAAGAACGCTCATAAGCGTCGATTTTCCCGCGCCGTTTTCGCCGAGCAGGGCGTGAATTTCTCCACGCCTGAGCTGAAGCGTAATGTCGTCGTTTGCGACGATCCCGGGAAATACCTTGGTTATGTTTAGCATCTCAATGATGTTTTCTTCCAAAGCTAATCACCTTCCTATGTAAAAAAGGGCAGTACTGCCCTTTTAAAAAAAGGTTACTGGTTGGCTTCGGGAGTCGCGACAAGCGATACTCTTACTTTGGTGAGTTCGAGCTGAGATTCGATCTCCTCTACCGTAGCCACACCTGTTTCGGCGGCGATTTCGATTTCACGCTTTACGCTGATTTCACCGTTTACGAGCTTTGCGTAAACTCCGTTGTACATCTCCACGGTGAAGCTTGTAAATCTGTCAAAAGCGTTCGCATTGGGGTCCCCGATTACCATTGTAGGGAGACCGATACCGCCGTTTTTCGCGTTGAAGTAGGTCGTCTTTCCGCCGTAGGTGGTCTCAAACGAGCCATTGTAAATGGACGCAAGAACCGCCTGAACAGAGGCCGCGAGACCCTTGGTCGCACTGGTCACTACCGTGGCGCTGTCGTATCTTTGGTCGACGTCGACGCCGATTACTTTGCCGTTCTGGGTTTCGGCAGCAGCCGCCATAACCGATTTGCCCACGCTTCCGCCGCAAGCGAAGATAATCTGCACTCCGCTGTTGTACATGGTTGCCGCGGTGTTCTTGTTGGTAGGCGTTTCGGCAAAGTCACCCGTGTAGTGGTAGGTCGCGGAAATTGTGTCGGCAAGTCCTATCTGCTTGGCAGCATAGTCAGCACCCTGCAAAAAGCCGTAACCGAACGCTTTAACAGCGGGAACAGCCATACCGCCCATGAAGCCGATATTTCTGTAGCCGTCCATTATTGCCGCGTATCCCGCCAACAATCCCGATTCCTGCTCGGCGTACATTACCGAAGCCACATTGGGTTTGGTCTCATACGTCTCATAGTCGGATGTGTGGGGCGCACCGTCAAGCAGTATGAATTTTACCTCGGGGTACTTTGTCTGCGCGGTATAAACGGGGGTTTCAAAAAGATAGCCGGGAGTTACCACCACTTTGGCTCCGCCTTTAACAGCAAGGTCAATTGCCGCAAGGTAAGCCTCTTCGGTGGCTGCTTCGGGCTTATAGTACTTTCTGGTGACTTTGTTTGCGTCCGTAAACGCCACCACGCCTTCCCAAGCGCCCTGATTGAACGACTTGTCGTCAATATCGCCTTTGTCGGTTATGAGGGCGATTTCATAGGTCTTGCGTCCGCAAGACGCGATCAGTGCGAGAGAACCTACGAGTAACGCGAGTACAAGTACGATACTTATGGTTTTTCTCATATAAACATCTCCTTTCCGTATTTGGCTTTCGCCATCGGTTAAGGTTAGTTTATGAGAATAGAGATTTTTTCTTCGGGAATGAAGAAATTGTTAAAAATTTACAAATTGCTCTTGTTGAAATTAAAAGGTAATATATCGTTTAAGGTATAAATTTTATAATCATTTTCGGAATTTGCGAAAATGACGAGAAAGGTATCGGGATTGCAGAATTCCGCCATAACCTGACGGCACACTCCGCACGGCGGGCAGTATTCGCCCTCTTTGTTTTTGTCGCCGCCCGTTACGGCAATTGCTTGAAAACTCTTCTCTCCTTCGGAAACCGCTTTGAAAAACGCCGTTCTCTCCGCACAGTTGGAAGGAGAATACGCCGCATTTTCGATATTACAGCCGCGATAGATTTTGCCGCCTGTTGTAAGAAGCGCCGCTCCCACCCTGAAATTGCTGTAGGGGACATAAGCGTATTCTTTGGCGATAAGCGCCTCTTTTATAAGAGTTTTTATCTCGGCTTCAGTCACGGTATATCTCCTTGAAGAAGCTTATGCCCTCAGTCTCTTTGGGCAGATTGAACATATCGAGAATGGTCGCGGCGATGTCGGAATAGCTGTCTCTTATACCGAGGTTTACACCGCTCTTAATGTCTTTGCCGCAAATCAGCATGGGGACGTATTCTCTCGAATGGTCGGTACTGGGAGTAGACGGGTCGCACCCGTGGTCGGCGGTGATGATGAGAACGTCTTTATCTTTCATTTTTGCTATAAACTCTCCCAGATGCACATCGAACTCGGTTACCGCATTTGCATATCCGTCGATGTCGTTTCGATGTCCGTACACCATGTCAAAATCGACGAGGTTTACAAAACAAAGCCCCGTAAAGTCCCTGTTCTGAAGTGTTATCGTTACTTCCATACCGTGGTCGTTGTTTCGTATCGGGTGTCCTTCGCTTATGCCGCGCCCGGCAAAAATATCATTTATCTTGCCCACGGATATTGTTTCATAATTATTTTTTTGAAGTATGTCGAGCATTGTCGTCTTGTGCGGCTGGAGAGAATAGTCATGCCTGCCTGTCGTTCTCACAAAGGGATATTCCCCCGCAAAAGGCCTCGCGATGACTCTCCCCACGGCATGTTTGCCTGTAAGGATTTCCCTTGCTATGCGGCAATATGCGTATAAACTATCGAGGGGCACGACGTCCACATGCGCCGCCACCTGGAAGACGCTGTCCGCCGAAGTGTAGACAATCAGATCGCCCGTCCTTGTGTGCTCTTCGCCGTAATCCTTGATTACCTCGGTGCCCGAGTAAGGTTTGTTACAGATGGCTTTTCTGCCGGTTCGCCTTTCAAATTCCTCTATTATTTCATCGGGAAAACCTTCGGGATACGTGGGCATAGCCTGCTCGGAAATGCAGCCCGCTATTTCCCAGTGACCCGTCGTCGTGTCCTTGCCTTTGGATTTTTCGGCAAGCCGGGCAAAACTCCCCAAGGGACTTTCCACGCTTCTTTCCCCCTCAAGCCCTACGATGTTGAATAATCCGAGACTTGTGAGGTTGGGCGCAAAAAACTTCTCCGATTTCGCGATAGCCACGAGGGTGTTGCTCCCCTCGTCGCCGTACGCCGCGGCGTCGGGCAGTTCGCCTATTCCCAGACTGTCGATTACGATAAGAAATACTCTCTTTATCATTGTTTCAGCTTATCTCCAACGCAAGCTTCATCATTGTGGTAAATGAAGTCTGACGCTTTTCGGCACTCAATTCTTCTCCCCTGAAGGGGCAGTCGGATATCGTGCAGATACAGAGCGCGTTTTTGCCGCTCCTTGCCGCGTTCATATAAAGCGCGGCGGCTTCCATTTCCACCGCGAGAACGCCCATTTTCTGCCACTGTTTAAGGCTGTTTGAGTCGTCATAAAAGGTGTCGGAGGAAAACACGTTGCCGACAAACGGCTCGATGTTCATATCCCTTGCCGCCGTCATCGCCTTTTCCACCAGATTGTAGGAAGCTACGGGAGCGAAAGTCCCGGGAAGGCTGAAAGTGTGGACATAATTGGAATTTGTGCAAGCGCCCATAGCGATGACTATATCCATAAGGTTTAGTTTGTCGCTGATTGCGCCGGCCGAGCCTATTCTTATGATGTTATCCACGTCATAAAAATTGAAAAGCTCGTGGCTGTATATCCCTATGGACGGCATACCCATTCCCGACGCCATGACCGAAACTCTCTTGCCGTTATAAAACCCCGTATAGCCGTTTATGCCCCTGACGTTGTTTACAAGGACGGCGTCTTCGAGAAAATTATCTGCGATGAATTTCGCGCGCAGTGGGTCACCCGGCATCAGCACGGTCTTGGCAAAGTCCTCTTTTTTCGCGGTATTATGCGGAGTGGGTATCATATATTGCCTCCCTGTTCCTTGACGGCTTTTACTATCTGGCTTGTGCCCAATCTATCACAGCCCAGCATAATATAGTCTTCGGCATCCCGGATGGTTTTAATACCTCCCGACGCTTTCATTTTCACGTTTTTGCCGATAT
Source organism: Clostridia bacterium (assembly GCA_035381305.1). GTDB lineage: Bacteria > Bacillota > Clostridia > Christensenellales > DTU072 > CAG-1782. Next base: position 2,509 of record DAOSYK010000024.1, on the reverse strand, counting down.
TTTCCGAAAAGAGTTTAATATCCTCGCGGGTGGCTCCGCCTTTTGAAAAGCCGGTCGATGTCTTGATAAAATCTGCGCCCGCATTTGTAACGATTTTGCACAGCTCGACTTTTTCCTCGTCGGTCAAAAGGCAGGTCTCGATTATGACCTTTAATATCTTGTCCTTGCAAACCTGTTTAATCTGGATTATTTCTTTTTCGATTTCAAGGTAATTTCTGCTCTTTACCCAGCCTAAATTTATCACCATGTCGATTTCGTCGGCGCCGTTTTCTATGGCGTCGATAGTCTCGAAGACCTTGGTCTTTGTCGTGTTGTAGCCGTTGGGAAATCCTATGACGGTGCAGATTTTCATTCTGTCGCCCGCGTATGCCTTGGCCTTGTCGACAAAGGACGGCGGAATGCACACCGACGCCGTCTGATAGCGTATCGCGTCGTCGATAAGCCGCCTTACGTCCTCCCATGTTGCTGTCTGGCTCAATACCGTGTGGTCGACATGGCATAATATCTCTTTCAATTCCATATTTTGCTCCCCGCTGAAGTTATTTCCTTTATTATATATCAAAATTCGCACCATAATCAATAATAACCCTTTCTGAGAGCAAATAAAACCGACAAGTCGGATACTATGTGAAAAGTTCTGTATTGAAATAGACAAATTGTTATGATATCATATTAATGTTATTAAATAATTAACCTGTTACCAAAGGAGGATATATGTCCGCAGAACGCAAAAACGTAGTGAGAATAGTAGCTTTGGCTTTGGCGTTTGTCTTCTGTATATTGGCAAGCGCGACGGCTACCATACTTATTTCTCAAGACATCTACACCAAAAAGATCAAAGCCACCGAAAGAGAGTGGCACAAGATAAGAGTTGCAGACTCCGCCCTTTACAGCGATGACGGCTATATCGATTATGCCAACGAAGTTTTCCTCGACGTCGAAAATTATCCCGACATGAGAGAAATGGGACTTTTTTGGGCAGAATGGGACAACACTCAGTCCAAAGCCGTATTGAAGGACGCCGACTCCGAAGAAGGCGCGGCACTTATCGACCCCGCCAAGCCTACCATTATCATGGTGCATGGCATGCTTACCGACGGCTATTATCATCAGGAACCCTTCTACCTCGGCTCCAAGAGCGGAAACCCCTCGGAATTCGGTCTTACCACCGACTCCGTTTCCATGATTAATCTGTGGATACTTGAGGGCTGGAACGTGGGCGTTTACCACTACAACAGATTCGGCTCCGAAGCGGGCCCCGCTCCCATTGAAGCGAAGATATGGGGCATTGACGGCGAAAAGGGCATGCGCATTCAGCACGAGGACGCGTCTTATAGCGACAACGTCACCGAGTACTCCCTCGCCGAGCATTTCGTAGCAGAGTATTTGCGCGCCATGAATCTTCTTCCCGAGACTATGGGCGACCGGGAAATAAGAGTTGCCGCTCACTCCATGGGCGGAGAACTTATGTCCGCAAGCATATTCCTTCTTACCGAAGTTTCCAGCGCGGGACAGCTTGAGTATAAGAAACTCCCCGACAGATACGCCCTTCTCGACCCCTATTTCTCGACCAACATCGACATGGGCGACAAGATGATGTACATGGGGCCCAAGGATATGACCATCCGCTGGTCGGGCAAGCAAATCGTAAACAACAACACAGGTTATACAACCATCGAATGCCTTAAGGACCTTGCCGCAAACGGCATCGCCCTCGAATACTACACCAACAAAGAGAGCTTCCTTAAAGCCTCCATGCCCGAGGATATCACCGAAGACCTTAAAGCAATAAGCGTCTATGTCATCGTTAATCCCGACTGGAAGTATTACGGCAGAGGATATTCCATTATCTCCAACGGTCACAACGGCGTCAGAGATTGGTATCTCTGCTCCATAAAAGGCGACATGGTAAAAAACGGCGACCCACAGGCAGTCATCACCGTAGCCGCTTCCGCAAAGACCCCCACCTCGATAATTCTCGCTCAAAGAGGTATGGCGTTCACATTAGCCGAAGGTTCGAGAACCGTTCATCCTAACGACGACATATTTGTGCCTCTTACGTAAAAAAGTTGTTAGTTAAAAACGCAAAAAAAATAACCCCGTTTGTTACAACGGGGTTATTTCATTTTTCTTCATTTGTTATAGTTTTAAAGGAATTATTTAACCGCTTCCTCTAAAGCCTTGCCCGCTTTGATCTTAACGACTTTCTTGGCGGGGATGGTTATCTTCTTGCCATTGGCGGGATTTACGCCCGTTCTTGCCGGCTTAACAGCGGCCTTAATGGTGCAGAAACCTAAGAGCTGGACGGTTTCGCCTGCTTTCAAAGCGTCGGTAGCAGCCTGGATGAGCGCGTCAATGGCTTTTCCTGCGTCAACCTGAGTTAACCCTGTTTTACTGGCGATAGCGGCTATCAGTTCTTTTTTGTTCATAGTAATTCCTCCTAAGGATTTTTATAATTTTATCTTACTACATATAAAAATGCTTGTCAATACCGATTTTTACGGACTTT
>DAOSYK010000023.1:0-22642 GCA_035381305.1 Clostridia bacterium | reverse complement strand
CGGCGCAAAGCGCGACCTTGTTTCGCTGAACTTCCCTCCGAGAATCAACGGAAGATATGTCTTCTCCGTCGCACCCAGGGCGTTCAATCACTGCGTGTATCTTAGCGACATAGTATTCAGCAAATTCGACAGCAGCCTTGAGAGAGTGGGAGAGGACGCGTTCGGCGACACTCCGTGGCTTGCGGCGGTCAAGCAAAACGACAGCCTCATAATAAACGACATACTCTATAAGTATCTCGGCACAAGCTCGACCTTTGTGCTTCCCGCATCGATTGTAAAGATTGCCGAAGGCGCGTTCTACGGAAATACCATTCTCAGAACAATAGACATGAGCCAGAACAACAAGCTTACGACAATCGCCGCTTACGCGTTCTACAACTGCGCAAACCTTTCGGGCAATCTCACCCTTATGGCAAATGTCGAGTCCGTCTATAATTACGCTTTCGCAAATACCGCGATTGAAAACGTAATCTTGCATGAAAACTCCAACCTTAAGACAGTAGGGGGATACGCTTTTGCAAATTGCCATTACCTGAAAGGTGTGCAATTAGGTAGCAAAACGTCGTCCATCGCGACTACCGCGTTCTTATACGACTATTCGCTTGAGGCGTTCTCCATACAAGCGGGCGCGCCCACACCTTACTTCCTCGTATATGACGGCGTACTCTATAAGTGCGGCTCCAACGGTGTTGCCAACGAGCTTTTCGCGTACCCCGCGGGCAAACTTTCGGCAGTATTCAACGTTGCCGAACCTGTTATCGGCACAAGGCTCAACATATCGACTATCGGCGACTATGCGCTGTTCTTTGCCAACATCGCCGCTCTTGTCATTCCCGATACGATCACCGCAATAAGCGCAAACGCGGCTTATATCCCGGGTCTTATTTATGTGGAATTCGAGAGACCGTTAAGCAACATCACTTATAAGTTATTGTTCGTTGACGACCCGCTCGCGATCGGAAAATACGAACCCCAGTACGTCGTGTTCAATATTACCGACGACGTGATCGACATCCCGACTGAGGCAGAAAACAACGACATCAATAATTTTTACGGTCAGAATTCCGAACTGCGTAATTTAAAGACGGTTTATAACCGCAACCACACCAAGCTCTATCGCGACGGCAACCTGCTATATGCGTTTGACACGCTTACCGCAGTACTGTCGGTGGCAAAGAGCTCGCGCACCGCACAGCAGATAACCATTCCGTCCTCGTACTCGGTGGAAGGCTCGGCGCTGTTTGTAAAGTACATCGACGCTTACGCATTCTTCGGATATTACCTTAACAAAGTAGTCACAGGCACCGACATCCTGCACATCGCCGACTATGCGTTCTACGGCGCGGTCAACCTCGCCGTGCTCGACATGAAGGAAAACACCCAAGTGCCCGTTATTTACAAAAACACCTTCAACAGCCGCTTCAATAACGGTCTGCTTATCTACATACTCGCGGGCACTACCGACAACTATATCTCGAGGTGGAGCGACAATACGGAAATAAACGTAACCTACAAGTATCTCCTTGAATCGGGCGAGGGCATAGCCAACTATGTCACCCTTTCCAACGAGGAGTGGAACAGCATCAGATACTATGACGGCGCGGCGTGGAAGACCGTGACCTCGGATACTCATACCGAGCGCTACATGGTAATGTCGGGCTATCATCCCGTACCGCAGAGAAAGGGCTACATATTCATGGGCTGGTACGATGAGGCAGGCAGGCTGATAGACGCAAACGCCAACTATCTCATTCCCTACAACATCAACCTTACCGCAAGGTGGGAGCCCGAAGTATATACTATAATCTTCAAGGTCGGCAACGGCGTAACAATGCCCACAACCGAGATTACCATTAAGTATGACGACGCGTTTGAGTTCGACATCCCGACCTATCCCAACAAGCGTTTCCTCTATTGGCGCGACTCTACAGGCAAGACTTACGGTAGCAGCACCGACGAGACATACAGGATCTGGAAAACTTATCTCAACAGCGATACGCTTGTACTGTATCCCGTATGGGAAGATGTGGAATACATAATTGTCTATGACTCAGCTTCTCTCGAGGGCGCGACATACGACGCCACGGCTGTTTCGGTAAAATATGCTACTTACTTCGCACTGACCGTACCCGAAAAGACGGGATACATATTCCTCGGCTGGTCGCTCACAAGGATAACCGAAGGACAGACCCCCGTGCTCATCACCGACGAAAACGGCATATCGCTCGACTTCTGGTCGCTCAACGACGCCGAACAATACACAGTCTACCCGTATTTTATCGCCAAGAGCGAAATAACGGTTACGCTCATGATAGCGGGCGGTATACAGTACGACATAGTGACCGATGTTGTCTTCGGACAGAGCTTCAGCTTCCCGTACCTCGCCGAAAAGATAAGCGACGGCTCGGTGCTAACCGAGTACCCCGTTGCGCTGTTCTGCGGCTGGGTGGACAGCATGGGCATAAGATATACAGACGACAGCGGCAGAGGGCTTTACACATGGAATGTGCCCACAGATACGACACTTTACGCGCTGTGGCCGAGGCAGATTGACTCTCAGGAAGAATTTGACGAGTGGCTCGGCGAAGAAGATTATCTCTCGCAGTCGATTGCGTTGAATTGCGACGTCACGCTTACCGACCCGATCGGCGACAGGAATAATCCTTATATCGGCGTATTTATCGGAAACGGCTACACTGTGACCCTAAACTACACCGTTGCAGGCGTGGACAGCGGAAATTACGACGGATACGTCGGCATGGTCGCGTACAACAAGGGCACAATAAAGAACGTCAGGCTTGACGCCGTTATAAACATCGCCACCACATCGGGCTACAACAATGATTTGTTCCTCGGCGGTATGGCGGGCATAAACGAGGGAAGAATAATCAGTACCGAGTCCGGCTCTTCGGCAGACATCAGAGTGTCGATATTAGTCAACTTCACATTGAGCGCGAAATTCGCCTATATCGGCGGAATCGCCGGCAGAAGCAGCGGCGAAATCAGCAACATCAGCTGTGAACTCAACACCATTACCATTAAGGTAAGCGGACAGGATTACACGGGCGCAAGCTCCAACATAATAGCGGGCAGCATCGTAGGCAACGTGACAAACGGCTCGGTATCGACAAGGAGTGCGAAGTACTATTACCTCGACGGCGCATACGTCCTCGGAGACTTCGGCGCGGTGTCCTCGGGCGCTCAGACCGCGGTCAACGTAGCCAAAACCAAGATAAGCTGAAGATGTAAAACATAAAACAAAACAGGGCAAAATCCCCAAAATCAATTAAATTCGATACTGTTAAAATTGTTTGAAAATTGTCAATAAATTGTTTTACATTTACATCGCTATATGCTATACTCTCAATATCTGAAACTACCTTTCGCAAGGTTTTTATCCACTCCTGAAGGTTATTTACTTTGCTTAAGGTGAATTAAAAATTCCATTACAGGAGGATTGACGTAAAATGGAACCCGAAGTATTACAGGAACAAGTACAACTTAACAGCAACGACAGAGCCGAAGTTATGGCAAAGTATGCGCGCAAAGAAGGCGATACAGGTTCGCCCGAAGTGCAGATTGCCCTTCTTACACAGAGAATCGAGCATCTCGGAAAGCATCTCGAAGAGCATCCCAAGGACCATCATTCCCGTCGCGGATTGCTCAAGATGATCGGTAGAAGAAGAAATCTTCTCGGTTATCTCAAAAAGAAGGATATCGAGCGTTACAGAAAACTCATAGCCGAACTCGGACTGAGAAAGTAAAAAAGCTACAAAACGGGGTGGTGCAATATGTACGACCCCATTTTATTATAAAAAGGATAGATTCTGTCTATCCTAATTATTATAGTTTATAACAAAATTTATATAAATTCAGCTCATCGGGTGATGAGCAACAGGAGGATTAATGAAAGAGAGCACAATTTTTACCACCGTCATCGGCGGCAGAGAAGTAACCGCTGAAATCGGCGGGTATTGTTCTCAAAGCAACGGCGAATGCATACTCCGTTGCGGAGACACAGTGGTTATGACAAACGTAACCATGTCCGATTCGCCCAGAGAGGGAGTAGACTTTTTCCCGCTGGGAGTGGATTTTGAAGAGAAGATGTATGCTGTCGGCAAAATACCCGGCGGCTACAAGAAGAGAGAGGGCCGTCCCAGTGACAAGGCCATACTGACCAGCCGTCTTATCGACAGGCCGATCAGACCCCTTTTCCCCAAGGGAATGTACAACGACGTCGCAGTCGTAGCGACCGCGCTCAGCGTTGACCCCGAAATTCCGCCCGAGGTTTTCGGCATGATCGGAAGCAGCATCGCGCTTACCGTATCGGACATTCCGTGGAACGGACCTACCGGCAGCGTTATCGTCGGATACGTTGACGGCAACTACGTCATCAATCCCGACTCAGAGCAGAGAGCCAAGAGCAGACTGCACCTCAGCCTTTCGGGAACGAAAGACGCCATCATGATGGTTGAGGCAGGCTCCCACGAAATCACCGAAGAAGAAATGCTCAACGCCATTTTGTTTGGTCACGAGGAAATCAAAAAGCAGTGCGCGTGGATTGAAAAAATTCAGAAGGAAGTAGGCAAGCCTAAGAAGAATGTTGAGCTCCGCCTGCCTCCCGAAGAGCTTGCAAAAGCGGTAAAAGCATATTCCGCCGAAAAAGTAGCCTATATCTACGATACCTTTGACAGAAGCGAAAGAGAAGTCAGGGAAGACGAAGTCACCAAAGAAATTATGGCTCACTTCGAGGAGATTTTCCCCGATCAGCTCAACTTTGTAAACGACGTTGTTTACGGCATGAAGAAGGAAGTCGTCCGCAAGAAGATTTCTCTTGAAGGTATAAGACCCGACGGCAGAAAGCTCCACGAGATTCGCCCCATATGGTGCGAAGTGGGCATTCTTCCCAGAGTGCACGGCTCGGGCGTATTCACAAGAGGACAGACGCAGGTTCTTACCACACTTACTCTCGGCACGATGAGCGAAGTTCAGAAGCTCGAGAGCCTCGATGACGACGACCAGTTCAAGAGATATATGCACCAGTACAACATGCCCGGTTACTCCACCGGCGAAGCTAAGCCCATCAGGAGCCCCGGCAGAAGAGAAATCGGCCACGGCAATCTCGCAGAGAGAGCGCTTGAGCCGGTTCTCCCCAACGAAGAGACCTTCCCTTACGCCATCCGCGCGGTCAGCGAAGTAATTTCCAGTAACGGTTCTACTTCCCAGGCAAGCGTATGCGGTTCCACCCTCGCACTTATGGATGCGGGCGTGCCGATCAAAGCTCCCGTCGCCGGTATCGCCATGGGTCTTATCAAAGACGTTGAGAACAGCAAGATAAGCGTTATGAGCGACATTCAGGGTCTTGAGGACTTCTACGGCGACATGGACTTCAAAGTCGCCGGCACAACCGAAGGCATTACCGCCATTCAGATGGACATCAAGATTAAGGGTATCGACGAAAACATCATGCGCACCGCCCTTGAGCAGGCAAGAGTGGGCAGACTGTATATCCTCGACAAGATGGCAGAAGCAATCACTGCTCCCAGACAGCAGCTTTCCAAGTATGCTCCCAAGATTATAAGCTTTACGATCAATCCCGACAAGATCAGAGAAGTTATCGGCAGCGGCGGCAAGGTTATCAATAAGATAATCGAAGATACCGGCGTCAAGATCGACATCGACGACTTCGGCAAGGTATTTATCGCAAGCAGCGACGAAGAAAGAGCCGAAAAGGCAAAGAAGATAGTGCTCGCCATAGCCAAAGACCCCGAAGTGGGCGACGACGTGGAAGGTCCCATTACCAGATTAATGAACTTCGGCGCCTTTGTGGAAATCGCTCCCAACAAGAACGGTATGATTCATATCTCCAAGCTCTCCGACAAGAGAGTGGAAAAGGTTGAGGACGTGGTTCAGATAGGCGACTATGTCAAAGCGAAGGTAATAAAGGTTTCCGAAAAAGGAATAGACCTGAAACTCGTAAAGAAAATGGATATGTAACTTAAAAGCCAAGCGAGCCTTCCGATAAGTCGGAAGGCTCTTTTTTTTTCAGTTTTTAAACTTTTGAGCCATTTTGCTGAATTTTTCGTTGCTGAATAAGAGCGAAGTTCCTACAGTTCCTACAATAAGTCCGAACATAAAACCGATTTTTTTCATAAAAAATACCTCCCTTTACAGTATGAAGTAAAAGGGAGGTATATTTGACAGGTAAAATTTTACTGTTAAGCCTTGAGGTCGGTGAGTTTGAAGCCTACGGCGTCGAGATCGAGTTTCTCGAAGATGATATTGTTGGCGCCGGCTTTCTTGGCGGCTTCGATGTTGGCTTCGGTTCTTACCGTCCAGCAAAGGAGCTTGTAATTGTTGTCATTAACAAGCTTCTGAACGCCTTTGCCGTTTACAAATTTGACGTCGTAAGCGATAAAGTCGGGTTTAATCTTCTTGTGCATAAGACGGGTTAGGGGAAGGAGCGCGCCGGTGCTGAGTATACCGTTGTAGAACTCGGGAGCGTTTTCTCTGAACCACTTCATCGTCCAAGGGCTGAAGCTCTGAAGGGCGATGAAGGACTCTTTGCCTTTGATGAGTTCGTACAGGGCTTTTTCAAGCGCAAAGCTGAAGCCCGCAAATTTGATCTCGAGAAGTATTCCCGTCTTTCCGTCGCCGATAAGGTCAAGAAGCTCGGTCAGAAGGGGAATGTGCTCTCCGCTGGGAAGGAGATACTCGTCGCCTTTTATATCGTCAAGGGTAAGATCGGTAATTTTCACATCCTTGCCGCAGACTCTGTTAAGACTTCCGTCATGGAATATCACGACTTCGCCGCTCTTTAATAGGTGCACATCGATTTCGATGTTGTACCCATGTTCGAGGGCGTTGCGAAACGCGCCCATGGAATTTTCGGTAAGAGTCTCGTTGTGCAAGCCTCTGTGCGCAATCGGTCTTTCAAATAACCACATATATGTATACCTCCGAAGTATTAGTATCCTAAGTTTTGATTGACTATGACGATATAAACGTTTTTACCAAAGGTCGGGTGGTGTTGGATGAGGGTTGCGCGGCAAATGGTATCGGGCGAGTTGCACATATGGCACTTTCCCGTAACGGCGCAGGGCGTCTTTCTTTTGAGCCTTTCGCAGTTTTTTGGCGCGGCGATGTTTCTTGACCTGTATATTCCTTCCTCGATGGTGTCCACAATCTTGTTGACACCCGTAACAATGACGATATTTTGCGGTCCATGGACCATTTCGGCGATACGGTTGGCTCTGCCGTCGATATTTACAAGTTCGCCCGACATACAGAGGGCGTTTGTGGAGCTTAAAAACCAGTCCGCTTTATGGATTTTGTCAAAGGAAACCGCTTTTTCTTCTTCGGTGAGGGAAAATCCGCTGTAAAACACGGTGCGGCCGTTGTCTCCGAGAAGTTGTGGAACGCCCATTTCAACAAGCGTCATGCTTCCGCCCAAGCCTACGCTTGCAGACGGGGGGATAAGTGTAAGCAAGTATTTATTCGCTTCTTCCGCCGTTTGGAAAAACGTCGCCACAAAACCTCTTTTTGAAAGATTTTTCAGCAATAAATCTATATTCATTGACTTTTTTCCCTTTGTCACCGATTATATCCTATATTATACTATGAACCTGCGACAAAAGGAACACCTTTTGTTAAAATTTATTGATATATTTTCATTTTTCAGATATAATTGTATGGAAAAAACCATCGTCGGATAAAACCTCATACATACGGAGCAAAATGGACAGACAAAAGCATATTCGGAATTTCTGCATAGTAGCGCACATAGACCACGGCAAGAGCACACTTGCCGACAGGCTGATTGAAAAAACCGGTCAGGTAAGCCAGCGAGAAATTAAAGACCAGATGCTTGACTCCATGGACATAGAACGTGAGAGAGGCATAACAATAAAGCTCACCCCTGTAAGAATGTTCTACAACTACAAGGGAGAAGAGTACACGCTAAACCTCATAGATACCCCCGGACACGTCGATTTTACTTACGAAGTCAGTCGTTCGTTAGCGGCGTGCGAGGGTGCGGTGCTTGTCGTGGACGCGACGCAAGGCATAGAGGCGCAGACTCTTACCAACGTATATCTTGCCCTTGACCACGACCTTGAGATTTTGCCCGTTATTAATAAAATCGACCTTCCCAGCGCCAACCCCGAAGGCGTAAGGAAAGAGATAGAGGACGTTATTGGACTTGACGCAAGCGAAGCGCCGCTTATCAGCGCCAAGGAAGGAATTAATATTGAAGATGTTCTCAATCAGATTATCGAAAAACTTCCCTGCCCGAAAGGTAATGAGAATGCCCCGCTTAAGACCCTTATTTTCGACTCCTTTTACGACAACTATAAGGGGGCGCTTTGTTTTGTCAGAGTAGTGGACGGCTCGGTAAAGGCGGGCGACAAGATAAAAATGTTCAGCAACGGCAAAGAGTACGACGTTACCGAAGTCGGCATATTCAACCCTGCGCTTGTGCCCATAAAAGAACTCAGAGCCGGCGACGTCGGCTATATCGCCGCCAGCATAAAGAACGTAAAGGACATTTCGGTCGGCGACACAATCACCTCCTCAACCAACCCGATAAAAGAGCCGCTTAAGGGCTACAAGAAGGTTCAGCCCATGGTCTTTGCGGGCATTTTCCCGCTGGACGGGAGTAAATACAACGATTTACGCGACGCGCTTGAAAAACTGAACCTTAATGACGCGTCTCTTGACTTCGAACCCGAAAACTCCATTGCGCTTGGCTCGGGCTTCCGCTGCGGCTTCCTTGGACTTCTCCACATGGAAATTATCGAGGAGAGGCTGGAGAGGGAATTTGACCTCGATATTATCACCACAGCGCCCAGCGTTTCGTACATCGTGACAAAGACGAGCGGAGAAGTAGTTACGGTTGATAATCCGACGCACCTTCCCGACCCTGCGTACATCGAGAAAATCGAAGAGCCTATCGTCAAGGCAAACATCTTTACCCCGCCCGAATACGTGGGCGCAATTATGGAACTTTGCCAGGAGAAGAGGGGTGTTTTCCTCGACCTTACTTACCTTGATACATCGCGCGTGCGCATATTGTACAGTATCCCCTTGAGCGAAATAGTCTACGACTTTTTCGACAACCTCAAGTCCCGCACAAAGGGCTATGCCAGCCTTGACTACGAGCTTGACGGCTACAGAGCCGACGACCTTATTAAGCTCGACTTCCTGTTAAACGGCGACGCCTGCGACGCGCTGAGCCTCATTATTCACCGCGAAAAGGCCTACGGCCGCGCAAGACAGATAGCCGAAAAACTAAAAGACGTAATTCCGCGCCAGATGTTTGAGATTCCCATCCAAGCGGCAATCGGAGGTAAGATAATCGCCCGCGAGACGGTAAAAGCGCTCCGAAAAGACGTGCTTGCCAAGTGCTACGGCGGCGACATCACCCGCAAGAAAAAGCTCCTCGAAAAGCAGAAAGAGGGCAAAAAGCGCATGAGACAGGTGGGCAATGTGCAGATTCCCAGCGAGGCGTTCTTGTCCATACTCAAGTTTGACAATGACAACTAAAAAAGCGGGGCTTTACATCCACATCCCTTTTTGCGAAAAAAGATGTTTTTATTGCGATTTCTTTTCAACCACGGACAAGAATTTCATTGACAATTACGTCCGCGAGCTTGTAAACGAAATAAAGTCAATCGTAAACAAAAATCCCGATTATACACTCACTACCATTTATATAGGCGGAGGCACTCCGTCTCTTCTGTCCGTTAAATCCCTCGGAGAGATTGCCGAGTCGGTTTACGGCGATTTTCACTGTGAAATAAAAGAATTCACAATTGAAGTCAATCCCAATTCGGCGCAAAATCTTCGATTTTATAAGGATTTCGGAATAAACCGCATAAGCCTGGGAGTGCAGAGCCTTAATGACGATATTTTAAAGAAAATCGGCAGACTTCACGACGCAAAGACGGCAATAAACGCTCTCGACGCTGCCGCAAATCTATACGAAAACGTCAGCGCCGACATAATTCTCGGAATAGACGAAAATCAGGACGTAATAAGCGACGCGAAAAAAATGTTGCCGTACGTCAAGCATCTTTCGGCTTATATGTTGAAAGTCGAGGACGGGACGCCCCTTCAGAAGAGGTTACAGCAGAGATTAACTTCTGTTGCGACCGAAGACGCTGTCGTAAATCAGTATGAAAAGTTCTACAAGTTCTGTATGGAATACGGCATTTACAGGTACGAAACGAGCAATTTCGCCCGACCCGGGTTTGAGGGAAAACACAATTCGAGCTACTGGGATATGTCCGACTATTTCGGCATAGGCGCAGGCGCTCATTCTTTTGTAAACGGCAGAAGATACTACAACAAGCCCGATCTTAAGTCATACCTTGAGGGCGCACATTCGGGAAACGGAGAAGAAATAACCGAAAGGGAGTATTCATTTTCCGATACGATTGAAGAATTTATTATGCTTTCCCTTCGCACCGAAAAGGGAATAAATATTTCGGAATTTTATAAAAGATTCAATAAAGATTTTGTAGCCGAATACGGCGAAAAACTTAAAAAAACGGCCCGATACGTAATTTCCGAAAACGGGTTTGTACGTATCAGGCCGGAATTTATGCTTGTTCAGAACGGCATTATTTCAGAGTTATTGTAAATTCGCCGTTCCTAAAGCCCACTTCTATTGTGGTATTTGCCTGAACCTCGTTTGAAATGAGTTGTTTTGCTATCAACGTCTCTATCTTTGCCTGAATAAACCTCTTTAACGGTCTTGCGCCGTATTGCGGCTCGTAGGCGGTGTTTGCGATGACGTTTTTGGCTTCGTCGGTCACCGAGAGCTTAAGCTGCATGTCTTTGAGCCGCGCAGCGACGTTTGTGAGCATGAGGTCGACAATCTTAACGACGTCCCTTTGAGTCAGCGGTTTGAAGAATACGATTTCATCCAGTCTGTTGAGGAATTCGGGCCGGAAAGTAATCTTCAACAGCCCGTCCACTTCGTCCCTCGCGTTCTGGGTGATTTCGCCGTTATCGTCGATTCCTTCGAGCAGGAAGTGGCTTCCCAAGTTGCTGGTCATTATGATAATTGTGTTCTTGAAGTCCACCGTGCGCCCTTGCGAGTCGGTAATTCTGCCGTCGTCAAGTATCTGCAAGAGGAGATTGAACACATCGGGGTGCGCCTTTTCGATTTCATCAAAGAGTACGACAGAGTAGGGCTTTCTTCTTACCGCTTCGGTAAGCTGACCGCCTTCCTCGTATCCCACGTATCCGGGAGGTGCTCCGATAAGACGGGACACGCTGAATTTTTCCATATACTCGCTCATATCGATGCGGACGATGTTCTTCTCGTCGTCAAAGAGGTTTTGCGCAAGCGCTTTGGCAAGTTCTGTCTTGCCGACGCCCGTAGGTCCTAAGAACATAAAGGAGCCGATAGGTCGTTTGGGGTCGCCCACGCCTGCTCGGGAGCGTAAAATCGCCTGACTTATCAGTGTCACCGCTTCGTCCTGTCCTACTACGCGGCGGTGCAGGATATCCTCGAGGTGAAGGAGTTTTTCACGCTCGCCTTCCATAAGTCGCGCTACGGGTATTCCCGTCCAGCGGGAGACGATTCTTGCGATTTCTTCCTCGGTGACTTTGTCCCTTAGGAGTTTATTTTCAATCTTCTTGTCAGGTTTGGACTGGAGTTCGGTGAGCCTTGCTTCCAGCTGGGGAAGTTTGCCGTAGCGGAGCTTTGCGGCAGTCTCGTAGTCATATGCCCTTTGGGCGATTTCGATTTCGTTGTTGGTTCGCTCGATTTCCGCCTTTACTTCCTGAAGACTGGTTATACCTTTCTTTTCGTTTTCCAGTCTGATTTTCATCTCGGAAAACTTATCGCGCAACTCGGCAAGCTCTTTCTGGAGCGCGGCGAGACGGTCCTGGCTCAGGTTGTCTTTTTCCTTCTTCAAGGAGACTTCCTCGATTTCGAGCTGCATAATTTTGCGGCTTATTTCGTCCATTTCGGCAGGCATAGAGTCGATTTCCGTCCTTATCATCGCACAGGCTTCGTCGATAAGGTCAATCGCCTTGTCGGGCAAAAACCTGTCGGAGATATAGCGGTTGCTCAAAGTTGCCGCGCTGACTATCGCCGCGTCGGTTATCTGCACGCCGTGGAATACCTCGTATCTCTCTTTAAGTCCGCGGAGTATGGAAATGGTGTCCTCGACAGACGGCTCGTCGACGAGCACGGGCTGGAATCTTCTCTCAAGCGCCGCGTCTTTTTCGATGTACTTGCGGTATTCGTCAAGCGTGGTCGCGCCTACGCAGTGGAGTTCGCCTCGGGCAAGTAACGGTTTTAAGAGGTTGCCTGCGTCCATGGCAGAATCGGTTTTGCCTGCGCCCACGATCGTGTGCAGTTCATCGATGAACAGCAGTATCTGTCCGTCGCTGTTTTTTACCTGGTTTAAGACGGCTTTAAGTCTTTCTTCAAACTCTCCGCGGTACTTTGCGCCCGCAATTAGCGCGCCCATGTCAAGAGAGAATATAGTCTTGTCCTTAAGCCCTTCGGGCACGTCGCCTTTTACTATCCTTATGGCAAGTCCTTCGGCTATCGCCGTCTTGCCTACGCCCGGTTCGCCGATGAGAACAGGGTTGTTCTTGGTCTTTCTGCTGAGTATTCTTATGACGTTTCTTATCTCGGTATCCCGGCCGATTACGGGGTCGAGCTTATTCTCTTTAGCCCGCGCCGTAAGGTCGGTGCCGTACTTTGTCAGCACGTCATAGGTGTTTTCGGGGTTGTCTGTATTTGCTTTCTGATTGCTTTTCACTTTGGCAAGCTCCTCTTTGAAATTCTTGTAACTAAGTCCGTACATCGCGAAGAGTTTGGTAAGGTCGGGACTTTTTTCGAATATCGCCGACATTATGTGCTCCACGCTCAAATACGATTCGCCGTTGGATTTCATTATACTTTCGGCATGGTTAAAGATGATATTCACTCCTTGGGAGACGTAAATATTGCCTTCTTCGGCGTTGCTTACTCGGGGCAGGAAGTTTATCTTCCTCTGTAGGGCGGCAAGTATCTCCTCGGGGTTTGCTTTGCATTTTTTGATAAGTTGGCTGATAAGACCTTCGCGGTCGTTGATAAGAGCGTAGGCTACATGCTCGGGCATTAGCTCGCTGTTCTTATTGGAGACCGCCATGGTCTGCGCGTTATTTATGCACTCAATCGTCTTTTGAGTCATCTTATCGGGATTCATCGCGTTTTACCTCCATCAGATTATTACCGTATCGGGGTCTTTGAGATACCCGATATACCTGTCTTCAATCTGCGAAAAAGCTTCAAACTTTTCGCCGAGATAGTCTTTGATTATGCCGTCGAGCATTGTGATGAATGCGGTTATCGCCTGCGCCGTCCGCTCGCTGGATAGCTGTTTCTGAGTGTTCAAAAGGCTTCTGGTGAATTTCCCTGCGTCAATGGAATATGCTGGGCTTAAACCATAGCGGGCGAGGTGGAAACTCTCCATACGCGTCCACGCGTCAAAGAAGTATTCCAGCCTATCAAGCAGTGCCTGTGACTGTGTGCGGAATACCACTTTTAAGTAGCCGAGAGTGTCCTTGGGGTACTTGTTGAATTCCACCGAGTATTTGACGGTAGGACGATACTTGTAGTCAAGGGAGGTCTTTACGCACATTATGCTCTCGCCCTGCCATACAGGGGATGAAAAAACGGCGTCGGAGAGGAGACCGTCGATATAGTCGAAGATGTCGCTTATCTGCTTTTCGGGCGTGACATAACTTACGTATTCGGCAAGAATCTGATTGATAAGATTGCTCCTGTTGGTGTTCCGCATCCTTGCAAGATTGTCTATTTCCCTTACCACTCCGTCGTTGAGCATAAGGCTGTACATACTCTTTTGCATAAAAGCCCTCCTATAACTAAATTATATTGCAGACGGCAAAAACTTGTCAATAAATTTATATAAATATTTTCACGAGTTTTATTTTGACCCGTTTTGTGTAAAAAATTCTTGACAGCAGGGAAAAACTATGATTAAATATCTGCTGTAAAGATATTTTACTTTACACCAAAAGGCAGGGACATGCAGGACAAAATCACCATCGGCTTGCTAAACGATTATTACGGCGGAATACTCAATTCTCATCAGCAGGAAATAATGAGATTGTATTTCGACTGCGACATGAGCCTTGCCGAAATAAGCCAAGAGCTGGGCATTACCCGCCAGGCGGTTAGGGAAGTGTTGGTGCGCTCCACCGCGAAACTTAACGAAATGGAAAAAAAGCTCCAGCTTATGGAAAAGCTGAAGACTGTCGTAAAAAGGCTTTGTGAGATAATCGACAGCACCGAAGACGAGAATACCAGGAGAGAATTAAACGAGTTGCTCAGGCAAATCAGGGAGATATAAATGGCACTGTTCGGAACCTTAAGCGAAAAAATTTCCCACGCCTTTTCCAAGCTGAAGAATAAGGGTGCTTTGACCGAGCTCGAAGTTAAAAACGCCATGCGTGAAGTAAGAATCGCGCTGCTCGAAGCCGACGTAAACTTTATGGTGGCAAAGTCGTTTATAAATGCGGTAAGCGAACGGGCACTGGGCGAGGACATTCTCAAAGGACTTGACGCAAGTCAACAGGTCATAAAAATCGTCAATGATGAGCTCATTAAGCTCATGGGTTCCACACACAGCAAGCTCGAAGTTGCCGACAAGCCGCCTACGGTCATTTTGATGTGCGGACTTCAGGGCGCGGGCAAAACGACTATGTGCGGAAAGCTTGCTCTCCACCTCAAAAAGCAGGGCAAGAAGGTGCTCCTTGCGGCGGGCGACATCTACAGACCCGCGGCGATAAAACAACTTCAGATAGTGGGAGCGAAGGCCGAAGTTCCCGTATTCGAAATGGGGCAAACAAACCCCGTTAAAATCGCGCAGGAAGCCATAGAATACGCCGTAAAGAACGCCCTTGACACCGTTATTATCGATACGGCAGGCAGACTTCAGATAGACGAAGTACTGATGAAAGAGCTTGCCGACATAAAGGCAAAAGTCAATCCCACCGAGATACTGCTCGTTGTGGACGCGATGCTGGGACAGGAAAGCGTAAATGTAGCCTCGACGTTCAACTCGAAACTTGAAATAACGGGCGTAATTCTTACCAAGCTCGACGGCGATACAAGAGGCGGCGCGGCGCTCAGCATTAAGGCGATACTTAATAAGCCTATCAGGTTTTGCGGCATTGGCGAAAAGCTCTCCGACCTTGAGCCTTTCTACCCCGATCGCATGGCGTCGAGAATACTCGGCATGGGCGACGTCCTTACATTAATCGAAAAGGCTCAGGCCGCAATAACCGAAGAGGACGCAAAACGTCTCGCAAAGAAAGTTAAAGACCGCAGTTTCGACCTCGAGGACTATCTCGAGCAGATAAACAATATGAGAAAGATGGGCAACCTTTCCGACATGGTGGGAATGATTCCCGGACTTTCGGGAAAACTTAAGGGCGCCGACCTTAATGTCGACGAAAAGCAGATAGAGAGGACAAAGGCAATCATTTTGTCTATGACGCCCAGAGAGCGAGCCAACCCCGACATTATAAACGGCTCCAGGCGTAAGCGTATCGCCCAGGGCAGTGGCACGACCGTGCAGGAAGTCAACAGACTCCTGAACCAGTTCAACCAGACCAAGGACATGATGAAGATGTTCAGCTCAGGCAAAAGAAAGTTGCCTTTCGGGTTTTAATTAAGAAAGCAAATATCAAAATTTTATTTTTTGGAGGATATACAAATGGCAGTCAAATTGAGATTAACGAGAATGGGCGCAAAGAAAGCTCCTTTCTACCGCATCGTCGCGACCGATTCGCGCAAGGCAAGAGACGGACAGTATCTTGAACAGATCGGATACTACAATCCCGTGGCCGAACCCGTCGAAGTGAAGATCGACGCCGAAATTGCGAAGAAGTGGCTTTCCGTAGGAGCTCAGCCCACCGACACCGTCCGCAGCCTGTTTGTTAAGCACGGCATCATCGAGAAGTAATAGGTGGTATGATGTTTGAACTGGTAGACTATCTGGTTAAACAGTTTGTCGACCCCGAGCATTACGAAATCGTCATCATAGAAGACGGCGACAAAGTTGATATCAGGGTCATGGTTGACAAGGATTACGTCGCTCAGGTGATAGGGCACGGCGGAAAGACGGCAAAAGCCATACGCACAATCGTCAGAGCGGCAAGCCAGAATATGGATCAGACCTATTCCGTATATGTAGAGGAAAGATAAATCCATGCTTATGGTCGCAAAAGGAATAAAAGCGCACGGAATCAGGGGCGACATTAAAGTTAACTGCTTTATGGACACCCCTGTTTCCTTTTCGGCGATTAAAGAACTTGTCGCCCTCGGCAAAGTTTACAAAGTGGAAAAGGTAAGAGTTCAGAATGAGGGGATACTCCTCAAGCTTGAGGGAGTAAACACCATGAACGAAGCCGAAACTTTCCGCGGAGCGGACTTTTACTGCGAAAGAGACAAACTCCCGCCTTTGAAGGAAGATACTTATTATATTAGCGACCTTATCGGGGCGGAAGTTATTGTCGGAGAAAACAAAATCGGCATACTTTCCGATATTTTACAATACGGAAGCGCTGATATTTATGTTATAAACGGAGATAAGGGGACGGTCATGTTCCCGTTTGTGCAAGGAGTTACGGAAAAGGTGGAGCTTGCCGACAAACGGATTTACCTCAACAAGCAGAAGTTTAAAGAGGTGGCGGTATATGAAGATTAAGATTCTTACCCTTTTCCCCGAGATATACTCTTCGTTAAACGTGAGCATAATCGGAAAAGCTCTGGATAAAGGTGCGTTTGAAGCGGAAGTAATCAATATCCGCGACTATTCGACCGATAAGCACAAAAAATGCGACGATTATCCTTACGGCGGCGGCGCGGGCATGGTGATGACTCCCCAGCCTCTTCACGACGCGATAACGAAAAACGACCCCGACCATAAGTGTCTCAGAATTTACTTAAGCCCCAAGGGAACCAGGCTCGACCAGTCCCTTGTGGAGAAATTGTCCAAAGAAGAAAATATTATGCTGATTAACGGGAGTTATGAGGGGATTGATCAGAGGGTAATCGACCTCGACGTCGACATGGAGCTTTCTATAGGCGACTATGTGCTGACAAGCGGCGACCTCGCGAGCTTAGTCACAATAAATTGCATCGCGCGCTATATTCCCGATGTCCTCGGCAGCAGCGAGTCGACAAAGGACGAAAGTTTTGCCAACGACTTACTCGAGTATCCTCAGTATACCCGTCCGCAGATGTTTGAAAACCTCAGCGTGCCCGACGTTCTGCTCTCGGGCAATCACGCCGAAATAGAAAAGTGGCGCAGAGAAAAGAGCCGTGAGCTTACACAGATTAAGCGCCCCGACTTATTGGAGAAATAAAAATGTTTATTCATTGGTTTCCCGGTCATATGACCAAGGCGATAAGGGCAATGCGCGCCGACATGGCGGTAGTGGACAGCGTAATATACGTATTGGACGCGAGAGCTCCGCTGTCTTGCGTAAACCCCGCATTTGACGAGATTATCGGCACCAAACCCCGTCTTTACGTCCTCAACAAGGTGGACCTTGTGCCTCTTCAAGAGGCCGAAAAGTGGAAACAGTATTTTAGGAGCGAAAATTCCGACTGCATAAGCCTGGACTCCACTCGGAACACAAATGCAGGCGCATTTATAAACGCGCTTAAGGCGTTAAACAAAGAAAAAATCGACCGATACAGCGAGCGCGGCGTAAAAAAGACCATTCGCGCAATGGTTATCGGCGTGCCAAATTGCGGCAAGTCTACGTTAATTAACAGCCTTATCGCAAAAAAGAAGACAATAACGGGCAATAAACCCGGAGTGACGAGAAGTCTCCAGTGGGTGAGAATTGACGAGTATATCGAACTTGTTGATACTCCGGGAACGCTCTATCCCGACTTTTCCGACCAGAAAAAGGCGGCGCGGCTTGCCATGATAGGTTCAATAAACGAGGATATCCTCGATATGCCCGCCCTTGCGGGGGAAACAATCAAGTTCCTCGCCGAAAACAGGGAAAAGGAACTTAAGGCGCGGTATAATCTCACCGATATAAGCGGCGACTATCTCGAAAACCTTGCGGAGGTCGCCAGGAACAAAGGGTTTTTGCTTAAAGGCGGCGAGTACGACATCGAGCGCGCGGCAAAAGCCGTGGTAAACGACTTCAGAAAGCAGGCTTTCGGCAAAATCATAATGGAGACGTTGTAATGGACTTGCTCGCTTATGAAAGAGAATGTCTTTGCTCCGACTACACGCTTATCGCGGGTATGGACGAAGCGGGAAGGGGACCGCTTGCAGGCCCCGTTATGGTCGGGTGCTGCATTATGGACCTCGACGACATTATCCCCGGAGTGAACGACAGTAAGCAGCTTACCGAAAAGGAAAGAGAGAATCTTTACGAGCGCATAAAGGATAAGGCGGTATGCTATGCTACTGCGAAGATTGAGCACGACGAGATTGACAAAATCAACATACTCAACGCAACAAAGAAAGCGATGATAACTGCGCTTAATTCCTTATTTCCTATTCCCGAAATGTTGCTTGTGGACGCCGTAAAATGCGATTTCGGGATACCATATAAGGCAATAATACACGGCGACGCCCAGAGCTACTCTATCGCCGCCGCGTCCATTCTCGCCAAAGTCGAGCGTGACAGGCTGATGACAAAATTCGCCGAGATGTACCCCGAATACGGCTTTGAAAAACATAAAGGGTACGCGACTAAGTTACATATCGAAATGCTGAAAAAATACGGACCCTGCCCCATACACAGGAAAACCTTTATAAAGAACTTTTTTGAACAGACGTAAAAGGGGAATATTATGGACAGATACGGACTGGGCGTTAAGGGGGAGCAGGCCGCCGTTGAATATCTGGAGAGTAAAAACTATAAGATTCTTGCGCGAAACGTTTATTTCCACGGCGTGGGAGAACTGGATATCGTGGCGATGGACGGGCAGGTTATGGTATTTGTCGAAGTGAGGACAAGGTCGGACAACAGATACGGACATCCGCTTGAAACGCTGACAAAAGCCAAACAGCAAAAGATCATAAACTCGGCAAGAAGATTCATCTACGAAAACAAGTACCGCGCGAAAGGCTACAGGTTTGACGTCGTTTCCATACTCAACGGGAACATCCTGCACGTAATCGACGCTTTTTACGTGAGATAAAAATGCGGTTGTCCTGTGCGCAAAAAACTCTTTTATGAAGAAAATTTTGTATAAAAAACACTTGAACAATCCTTATTATTTTGGTATTATATTATAGACTTGCAACGGTCCTATGTAGAAAGTATGCGGTTATATATTTTTTCTAAAGTTTTCGCGTACAAATTCATGATTCTATACGAACGTTGTTTACAAATACGGAGGTAAGTCATGGCAAACATCATTGATGTAATCGAAAGAGAGGGTATGCGCAAAGATATACCCGATTTCAGAGTGGGTGACACCGTCAAGGTGTACGTAAAGGTCATCGAAGGCTCCCGCGAGAGACTTCAGGCGTTTGAGGGCGACGTTATCGCCAGGAAAAACGGCTCGATAAGAGAAACTTTCACGGTAAGACGTATTTCTTTCGGCGTAGGCGTAGAACGTACATTCCCGCTCCATTCACCCAAAATCGACCGCATCGAAGTGATCAGAAGGGGTAAAGTAAGAAGGGCTAAGCTCTACTACCTCAGAGGCCGCACGGGAAGAGCCGCCAAGGTTCAATCGCGCAACCATTAATAAGTGATATTCATTGTTTAAAAAATGTTTATGCAACCATTCCTCACCGAGTGGTTGCATTGATATTAAAAGAGGTATATTGATGAAAAAAACATTACTTGTAATATTGTCGGCAATAGTCTGTATATTCCTTGTAGCGGGATGCACGACGGCTTATAACAAAAACATCCTCAAAGTCGGAGAAAACGGCAAATTTGAGTATGAAAAGCTGGACGAACTGCAAAAAGACTGGACGCTGAAAACCGCCGACACCCACAAACCGAGCGATGTTTTCAAGGTCGTCGATTACGCGCTTACGATTGACACAACAAGCACGGGCTGGGCACAGGCAATACAGGAACTTGACGTTTTACCCAACGCCTACTACCTTGTCGAATATACCTATACGTGCGGAAGCTTCACACCTTTCAGCACCACCAAGGGCGTAGAGTACTTCTTTGTCTCATTACTTGAGGACGAGGATTTCAATACCGACGAAGCAGGGGACAACAGGGTTTTTCACAACACTCCCGCGGTAAATGAGAAGGTCGGTTCTTTCTATTTCAAAACCAAAAACGCAACAAAAGCGACGCTTGCGATAAACGTAGGCACACAGGATCACCCCGTTTCGGCAAAGGAAGTCACTATCTCCAGCATTAAGCTCATAAGAGTACGCGCGACCGAAGCCAAGTCGGGAGAGCTCCCGCTCTTTACCTTTGAGAGCGACACCTACGGCGAAGTCGGACCTATCAATATATTATATATAGTGCTCGGCGGTATAGCTGTCCTTATCCTCGGATACGCGGCATACGTCATGTTCCAGCGCGATATGGCCATACAGGCTTCCGAAACGGGCTATAAGAGCAAATTCATAAACGCCATCAAGGATTCCAAGTGGCTCGGCTTTGTAATCGCCGCCGCAGGAACATTCCTTGTAAGACTGATTATCGACCTTATAATAAGCCTTGTCGCGGGCGGCAAGCCGTACGCAAACCTCGGGTATGAACTTGAAGGTCATGCGGCGCAGGCGCTGTTCCTCGGAAAATACGGCACGGCATATCTTGGACAGTCTCTTGCAAGGTTTACAAGCGCCCTCGGCTATCTCAATATGTCTGTCGAATATTCTCCGCTGTATCTCTATACATTGAGCATTGCGGGACTTCTCGGAAAAGGTTTTGCCAATCCGATCGTTGCTACGGCTTTCTTTATCAAGCTATTTGCGGGCATAGCAGACGTAGGCACTGTCGTACTCATCTACGCCATGTCTAAAAAGCATGTCGGAAATGTCGGCGCACTTATTATGTCCCTTATGTACGCGCTTCTTCCTGTTACATTCGGCGCAAGCGCAATTTGGGGACTTAAGGAGAGCATGCTCGTTTTCTCAATCATGCTTACCTTCTTCTTCATGCTGAGAAACAACTATTTCGGCGTGGTGGGAAGCTATATGGCGGCATTCCTCACAAGTTGGGTTGCTATAATAATCGCTCCGATAATCATTTATTATTCGGTAATGCAGTTTATAAACAGGAAGAAACTTCGCGTGTGGATAATCGTGTCCCTTGTCGCGGGCTTTGTACTCTTCTGGGTGCTCAACCTGCCGTTCACGGTCAATTCCTTCAAGAAGACGCCGTTTATTGCATTCAACAACTACTGGAATCTCCTCTGGAAGAACATGATTTACACCAAAAACGCGTTTAACTTCCAGGCAATACTCGGCAACAACTATAATGATGTCACTACCGAGTCTCTGATAGTATCCATAGTCTTTGTGTTGTTTATCATTGTGCTGGTAGCTTTCGGCTACTTCAAGACCAAAAACCGTATGGACCTGTTGCTCATGTCAAGCCTTACCATAAATATGCTTTATATGTTCGGCAACAACATGAATCCCGCGTCCATGCTCTTCGGTCTCGCGCTCATGCTCGCGTACGCGGTAATTAACAAGGAAAAGAGGGTATACTTCTGCTTTGTGATTTTCGCCGCACTCATGTTTGTAAACATATCCTACATCCAGCTTCTGAACGGCTACACGCTCACAACTGCGCCCCAGATGGACGCGAAGAACGCCGTGATGTATGTGTTTACGTCCATCTACCTTGTTATGACGCTGTTCTATGTCTACGTCGTGTATGACCTTGTTGCCGCCAAGAAGGCAAGACGCATCGCGCCTATGACGCTCACTTACACCAACTGGTGGAAGAACCTCTTCTTAAGAGTCAAGAAGTGGTACTACAGACAGCGTATCAAACAGGTCAAAGCGAGCCAGTAAATATAACAATCAAAGAAAATGTCACCGAAATCCGGTGACATTTATTATTATGTGGTAATTAATCTACAGTGAGATAATATGTGGATTTGAATTACCGATTAAATCAGCAACATCGCTTTCTCGTAGCTTTCGGAACGGTTTATAATGTTGAGCGTGCCCTGCGCCTTGAAGTCAAGCTTAATATAATGACGGAGCCTTTTATCTACCTTGTCAATATCGGAATAGCGGTTGAGGGTATTGGGACAAGATGCGTGGGTGGCTTTCAAAAGGTCTTTACGCTCTTTGTTAAGCGCGAGGATATGGACATAAGGGGGCAGTTCGCAGATTTCGGCGTACATGTCCTTTGTGATGTCAAAGAGGGCGTACAGCGCAAGACGCTTGATCCTTGCGAGAGTGTAATTCTTGCTCTTTGCCTTTTCGAGGAATTGTTCAAAAGTCGAGGACTCCGTCGCGGCGAGTTTCAGGCGGTTGTTAAGTCCGCCGTTATAGTCATAATAGTTTTCGAGGTCGTAGCCGCTTATGTCTTTCAGCTTAAAGAGACACAGGTCGCCCAGGGACGTTCCGCCCGTCTTATACTTTTCGAGCAGATTGTAGGTAAAGGGCGGCACGCTGTTCTTTATCTCGGTTGT
>DAOSYK010000022.1:0-23315 GCA_035381305.1 Clostridia bacterium | reverse complement strand
AAAATAAGCAAAATAGCCCTTAAAAATGAAAAAAGGACTGATATTTTTTGTATCAATCCTGTTGTTTCAATATGGTGCCATTGATCGGACTTGAACCGATACGAAGTTGCCCTCGAGGGATTTTAAGTCCCTTGCGTCTGCCTGTTCCGCCACAATGGCAGAAATAATGGAGGCACCATCCAGATTCGGACTGGAGATGAAGGTTTTGCAGACCTCTGCCTTACCACTTGGCTATGGTGCCGTATTTATTTCCAAACTCCTATCCGGAGGTGAAGGGTGTAATGGAGCGGGAGACGGGATTCGGACCCGCGACATTCGCCTTGGCAAGGCGACGCTCTACCACTGAGCCACTCCCGCATTCAAAACTGTTAAGATGAAAAATTTTGGTACGCTTTGCGCGGCATTCGTTGCTTTGCTTAAATAATATACCAAATACTTTTGCAAAATGCAAGAGAATTTGCGCAACTTTTCAAAAAATTTGTTCACCTTATATTATATATAATATGCAAAGTGTGCCGTCTCGAAACACAACATTTTATTCTTCGATTTCGCCCTTGTCGTTTATGTAGATATAGTTTTCGATATTACGCAGAACGGCGGCGTTTTTGCACTCCGCTTTGGTGACATTGTAAACTGTGTCCACCCTTACGTCGCTCTCCATCAGGCTGATTTTGATTTTACGCGCCTTGGCAAGCGCCTCGTCGCCCGAGGATATGCCCATAAGTATCTTCTTGTCGTCGGCGGGGACTATCGCTTCAAGCACCTTTATTATGTTGTTAAGTTCATACTTAAAGGCGCAACCTGTAGCGTTGCCCGAATTCTTTATCCCTGTGAAGTGTCCGCCCTCGGCAAGTACGCTGCCGTCTTTTGTCAGCTTGAAGATCATGCCGTTATAGTAGGAAGTGTCCGACATATAGCCAAAATCAAATTCCACTGCGTCGGCAAGTCCGTATTCGGCAAGTATGCGGTGAATTTCAAACAGCCTTAAAAGGCAGTCTATCGCCTCTTTGTTGTTTATCCCCTCGGCGGCTTCCTGCATTATCTTAATGTCGCCTTTTTGCTTGGCAAGCGCGTTTACGGCGGCCACGCACACCTCGTTTAATTTGCCGCACCTGCCCGTTTCCACAAGCACCTTTATATCCTCGGCGGTGATGTCCTCGGTGGGCTTGTAGCTGTAGATTACGCTTTTTATAAAGAAGCCGTGGCTTATGGTAATTTTTACGTCCTTAATTCCCGCAAAGACAAGGCTGTCGTATGCGGCGGCGATAATTTCGGCGTCGCCTTCGGCTCCCGTAATGCCGTAAACCTGGGCTCCGCACATATCGGCGACTCTCGCGCTGCGGGCGTTGGGCATAAAGGAATAAGCCATTCTGTCAAAATATACGCGTTTGGGAAGGATGTCGCCCTCTATATACCTTATTATTGAGGGAGTAATATCTCCCGCAAAGGCAAGGAGCTTTCCGTCGCTGTCAAAACTCCTGAACAGGGTATCGGAGGAATTGCGCTCCATTTCGAGGTTTTTGGCAAAGTCGACGAAAGCGGGCTCCGCTCTCATATAACCTTCTTTTTTCAGCACTGTAAAGAGTTTTTGGGTAAGTTCTTCCCTCTTTACCGCTTCCTCCGTCGTGTACTCTTTAATGCCCTGGGGCAGTCTGTTATTCTTCATCTGTCACCTCTGTCAAATATGTTGCGTAAGCCGACCATCTGCTGTAGTAGATGTTGTAAACGGCGCTCTTAACGTAAATCTTTATTCTTCCTTCGTTAATCTCAAACGGGAAGGCTCCGTTGAGGTTTTCCACCGTGCCGGGCTCTGTATCCTCAAGGTAGATGTCAACAAGGCTTGTGCACCCTTCAAACGCTCCGTCGCCCCAACTTGAAATATTGGCGGGGAAAACAATGCTCTTCAATGCGGTGCAGTTGCGGAACGCGCCCGACTCTATAGTAATGGAAACCGCTGGGTCGGTCGTCGTGAAAATAATTTCGGTAAGGGATGTGCAGCCCGCAAAAGCGTCTTCCTCAATGAGCGTAATACCCGCGGGAAGGACGATTTTTTTCAAGGATGTACAGCCTGCAAAGGCGTTTCTGCCGATGACCGTGATTTGCGAATTGTTGGCAAAGTAAATCACCTCGATTTCGGTGTGATTCATGAACGCCCCCTTATAGTAATGGGTGGCGCGCTCTTCGTCGGGCTCGGGCACGTATTGACTGAGTTCGAGATTCCACACATGGGTGCCGTAGGTGTAAGGCGGATTGGCAAGTTCCCAATATCCCGTGATGCCGTTAAACTCAAAGTCGGCAATCTGCCTCGGGATGACCACGGTCTTATCGAAATTGTCGTTATAGCTGACTATCTCGGTGTGGGTATCGGTGTCGCGCGAAAAGCCTTTCTGCGTGCCGTCTTCGAGGCTTGCGAACTTAGCGTAAACGGTGAAGCTGTGGTGGAGTTTGAGCGGGTATCTTACCGCTATCTCCTTATCGAAGTCGACATACCAGCCGATGAACACATAGCCCTCTTTGACCGTGAGCGGTATCTCGTCGTATAGGACGGCGATTTCAACGCTTTCGGCACCGATTTCGGCCTTGTCGGGGTCGACGCTTAAGGTCAACGTAAAGGGTCTCGCCACTTTAAGAATCGGGGAATAGCTGTCCCACCTGATGTCAAGGAGATAGTCCTCTCTCGCCTCTTCCGAGACAAGGTAAATCTCATTAATGGTGTTCTGACCGATGTCGAAAGGTATGGGATTGAGGAGCGTGATACTCCAGCTTCCTGCGACCGTCGTAATATGAGAGTCGAAGATGTAATACTCGCTCACGCCCTGAACAAATAATGTCGTGGACTTGAGTTCCCCGCCGTCGAAGTAATAAAGGGCGTAACTGCCGTAATTGTTAATCGAGTTTTCTCTGGCCGTGACAAAATCATCGGCGGTTTCGCATTCGGTAAGAATGTATCTGCCCTTCTCGTAAGCCTCGGACGGGGTTATTATGCCGTCAAACGCGCCTTCTTTTATAAGAGTGACATGGGCGCCGATTTCGATGTTGTACAGCTCTACGCCGTCAAACGCGCCCCTGTTAATAATCGTCACGTTTTGCGGAATGACTACCTGTCTTGACGAGCCGTTGTACCTGATGAGTGTGTTTCCGATAGTCACAAACTCCACGCCCGACCTTATCATGTTGTCATACCAAAGGGTGTTTGCGACGACACTGTCGCCCACGCTGATTATCGACGAGGGGAAGTTTATGTACTCAAGGTTGCGGCAGTTGAGGAAGGCGTTGTCGTTAATCGCGTTAATCCTCGAATTTACGGGGAATCTTATTTCTCTCAATGTCGTATTGCCCGCAAATGCGCTGTCGTATATCGTCGTTATCGTCGAGGGTATTTCCACAACGGCGTCGTTGCCCTTGTACTTGATGAGGATATTGCCCACAACTACCATGTTGGCGTTGAAGTTGTTGACGTATCCCATGTTGTAGAAGGCGGCCGCGCCGATGTCCTTAAGGCGGGACGAGTTGATGTCCAGATTGTTGAGGTACACACAGTTATTGAATGCTCTTGCGCCGATTGTTTCAATGCTTGCGCTGACGTTGCTGAAGACGTTGAGCGAAATGCACTCGGCAAACGCCTCTTCCCCTATCGCGGTAAGCGCGCTGGCTCCGTTGAAGATTACGCTCGAGAGGTTGGAGCACTCGGCAAACGCCTGATAGGGAAGTTCTTTAAGTTTGCTGCCGGCGGCAAATATCGCGTTGACCACGCCGCTGCTCCTGAACGCGCCTTCGTTCATGAGGTTTATAGCCGAAGGAAGCACAAGCGCCGTTGTGTCATCGCTGTACAGCGAGGGCGTATTTGCGAACGCAAATGCGCCTATGGTCTTTAATGCCGAGCAGACCGAAAGGTTTATTCTCGAAAGGTTTATACAGGAAGCAAAGGCATATTCCCCGATAGCTTCGAGGTCACTGCCGCCCGCAAAGATGATTACTTCGTGTATAAGCGAGCCGCTGAAAGCGTATGAGCCGATATAGGTGACGCTTTCGGGCAGGTAGATCTTCTTTAAGCTCCTGTCGTTTTCAAATGCACGGTCGGCTATCTGGGTGATGCCGTTCATGACGGTCAATTTGCCTTCGGCGCCCGCGCCGGCCATACCCTGGAACTTGTAGAGGATGTCGTTTATTATGATGCAGTCGTCGATTCTGCTCTCCAGCCACAGCGTGTTGTCAAGCGCGCTGGACGAGATTACTTCGAGTTCCGCCGCGTCTTCGAAGTTGATTTTTTCGAGTTTTTCGCAGCCTGCGAAGGCATTGTCGCCAATGGACGCTGTCGTCGAGGGAAGTTTTACTTCCACAAGGTTTATACAGTCGCGGAACATATTCTTGCCCAGTATCCTCACGCCCTCGGGAACAACTACTTTGGTAATGAACGTATTGCCCGCGAACGCGCCGTCGGCAATCTTCGTAATAGAAGACGGAATTTCCACAACGGTTGCGCTGCCCTTGTACTTAATAAGAACGTCGTTTATTATCACAAAATCGCCGCGGTAAGTCAAAAACCACTTTGTGTCGTCAAAGGCGTTTTCGCCCACGTTGGTTATAAACGTGTAGGAAATACCCGTGGCGGGGTTTCTCGCGTAAGGGAAGTTTACGCTGACGACGTCGGTGCGGTTTTTGAACGCCTCGTCTGCGATTTCGGTGACGTTTCTGTTCTTATACCTCTGCGGTATAATGACGTACTTGTCGGTGCCTGTATAGCCCGTGACGGTGTAACCTGTGTCGTTGAGCTGATAAAGTAAGCCGGGAGTACCTTCCGACGCCTCGATAAAGCGCGCGTAAATCCTCATGCTTCTGACGCCTGCCGCGTCTACGGTATTATCATTGTTAAGGGTGAGCGGGAACTCCACAAGCGTGGTGAATTCCTTGTCGTAATACCAGCCTGCGAATTTCTTATTGGCGTTGTCTTCAACGGAAAGAGCTTTTACGAAAATAGTGCCCGCCTCCGATTTTGTTTCGGCTTCGTCAATCTGGTAGTAAAGTACGTAATAATTGTCGCCTTCGGCATACCTTATCGCAGTACGTAATGTCTCGGAATTGGGGAATGCCGTCGGATCGATTGTTATCTGACTTTCCAGCGACTTGTTGCCGTTAATGACCGCAAGGAGTAAGTTGGAACAGCCGTAGAACGCTTCTTTCTCGATGTTTATTATGCTTGCGGGAAGCACTACGCTGCCAAGCCCTGTGCAGAGCTGGAAGGCGCGGTAGCCGATCGTATTAAGTACGGTGGACTTAAAGACTATCTCGGTGAGGTTGGTCTTGTTGGCAAAGGCGTTGCTCGCGATGTAGGTTATGCCCTCGGCAATCTCGGCTGATATGTCATAGCCGTTAAATTTGACAAGCAGATTGTTGATGGTCAGGTACTCCTGCGTTTCGCTGTTGTACCACTCCGTGCCGTCAAACGCCTCGACGCCGAAATAGGTTATGTTTACAAGGTCGGAGAATTCCACAACCGAAAGGCGCGCCGAGCCTGCAAACGCCCTGTAGCCTATGCTGGTAATATTGTCGTTAAGGTAAACGGTGGTAAGATTGGGAATGCCGTAGAAGGCGTATTCGCCCACTTCCTCAACCGCGTTGGGGAGCGTCACTGTGACGATGTTGTCGTCGTTTGCAAAAGCATAAGGCGCAATCTTGGTGATATTGATTTCGCCCATGGCGTCGGGAATAACCAGCTGTTGCTGAGTCTTGCGTCCGCCCAAAATCGTTATCGCCCTCTTGGTGACCGTCCTGTTGTTTTCGGTGACTTCGTAGATGACGATTTCGTAGATGAAGTTGTTGTTGAAGTCCTCAAGTGCTTTCCAATCAACGTCGGAAAGCATTCTTATGTCGGAGTTAAGGGAACTGTCGGCGATAAGGTCGTCATGCACGTTTTCGTTTTCGGTAAAGATATGCCTCGGGGAATAATCGCCGAACGCGCCGCCGTGGTAATTAAAGTCGTCGGAATTTATCCTTAAATATACAAGATTGGGAGTGACGATACTCTCGTTTTCGAGTTCTATCGAAAGCGACGTTATGAATATGCCCTGGAGCTTGGTAAAGCTGAACGCGCCCGACTTAATCAAAGTAAGTGAGGACGGCAGCACGATGTCGGTCTTGTTGGAAGAAAGATAGTTTGCGGGGAAGCAGTAGAGCGTGGTAAAATCTGCGTCATAAAGTCCGCCCGCGGTGAACAGGTTGCCCTCTCCGTCGGGGGTCAGACCGTCGGAAACAATGAAGTTTACGTTGTTTTCGGCAACCGTTATACGCTCAAGAAACTTGCAGCCCGTGAACACTCCGCTTCCGATACTGCTTACGCTTGCGGGAATGTCGATGGTCGTCAGCTTGTTAAGTCCGTAAAACGCCTCATCCCCTATTTCGGTAAGAGCCGAGGGTGTGAGGAAGGTTATAGACGAAAGCGCGCTGGACTTGGACATTTTGAACGCGCCGTCGTTTATTGTTCTGACAGAAGCGGGAACGGTGACCGAATTAAGCAGATAGCAATTTTCAAACGCGCCCTTGCCGATGTCGAGAAGGTTGTTGCCGAGATTTACGCTGACAAGGTATTTCGCGTTTTTGAAGGCGTAGTCGGCTATGCTGTATACCTTTGCCGTGCCTCTTTCGATGGAAAATGTCGCGTCGGTCTTAAGGGTGGGATAGGCAAGGAGCCTGTCTTTTGCGAAGTTGTAAAGTACG
Source organism: Clostridia bacterium (assembly GCA_035381305.1). GTDB lineage: Bacteria > Bacillota > Clostridia > Christensenellales > DTU072 > CAG-1782. The sequence continues at coordinate 16,601 of DAOSYK010000022.1, read as the reverse complement.
CCCGCGTCCACCTTGAAATACCTGTTGGTGGGGCTTACGACAAATTCCTTTATGCCGTAGTCGGCGAATACTCCGGGAGCGATGCCCGTGACGTCTATGCCGTTGTACTTGTCGGGAATGACCACGACGTCTTCGGCGCCGTCAAATCCGTCGACTATGTACTGGGAGCCGTAGAAATAATACGTTCCCGAAGTCCACAGCGGACAGACTTCGTCGGTGACAGGCTCGTAGACCGAGCCGGTTTTTCTGTAGTAGTTTTTCCAATTGACGTTCCAGTCGGCGGGGACAAAGGCGGTAAGAGTGTAGTCCTCGATGAGTCTGTAGCTTAAGCCCTCGTTACCCGTGGCAAGGTCTATGTATTTTGCGATAAAGCGCATTTCGTTGGTTATAGTGTACGGGAAGGTGATCTTCTTGCCGCTTTCGGTAAACCAGCCGACAAACTTATATCCCGCCTGCTCTGCGTCGAAGTTGTCTTCAATGACGCTGCCCACATAATAATTGCGCGAGTCGTCAACGCTTATCGCGTCGTATTTCTTATAATTGAATGTGACGACGACCGAATCCTGGTCGTATACGGCGTAAAACTCCGAGTTTGCGCTTATGCCGCGCATGGAGTCGGTATTTTCCCACCTGCCGTTGCTGAAGCCCTGAATAATGGGAATGTTGGGCGCGTAGTCAAGGGCGTTTCCGCCGCGGGGTACTGTCGCCGTGCCGATTCTGTTTACCGAGACATTGGGGGTGGAGCTTCCGCCGCCCACAGTGCCGTCTGCCGCGCCGATGTTGTTGACGACGCGGGTATAATATATGACCGTAAAGGTCTTGGGTGCGTAGTATGCGATTAACGTTGTGTTCTTGGTGATGTTATCGTAGGACGAAAATTGATTTGAGTCGCGGTCAAGCCAGCCCAGAAAATCGTGATTGGCCTTTTGGGGAACGGTGGGCTGAGTGGCCTTGCCGCCCGCGGCGACGTAATCGGTGAAAAGGACGGAGCCGTCCTCGCGCAAGAAAACGACTTTGAACTGCTGTACGGTGTCGTCATAGAGTTTCAGAACAAACGCCACGTCGAATTTGCCGTAGACAAGATGTATGGTCTTTGTGCCGGGCACGCTGAGCTGCGCTTTGTCCTCGGCAACGACCATCGATAAGGTCACTGGGATCTGAATGGTCTCGCCGCGCACGGTGTTGCCCTTTGCGTCCTTGGTATCAAGATATTTTACGTTGAGAAGAACCTTGGAGATGTCGAAATCGGAAAGTAAAAAGCCGTCTGCTATGCTCGCTTCGTCCACCGTTATGGTTTCAATCTTGTCGTAGTCGATTCCATCGTCCGATGAACACGCCGACAAGGTGAAAATAACGGAAAGGATAAGCAAGATAAGCAAAACTGATTTCGAGGCTTTTTTCATTATGTATACTCCAAGGACAAAATTCCGTAATTATACTTATAGTTATATATAATATAGCACTGTTATTAAATAAAATCAAGAGGGATTATGCTGTCAATCGGAGGCAAAACTCAGGTAATGCTGATATCGGTAAGGGAAAACGCCTCTATTTCCGATTTGAGTTCCCTTTCCAGCTCTTTTAGGTTAAGTCGGTCAGCTATCGCCTTGGCGGTCATGAGGCTTTGAGCGGTAACGCCCTCAATGCTCCCTTCTCCCGACTGGTTTAGCCCGTAGATGTCGCCTGCGCCGCGCATAACGAAGTCTTTTTCGGCGATTTCCATGCCGTCTGTGGTTCTGGTCATAAGAATCAGCCCGTCGTCCGGCTCTTTGGCTGTGTATAACAAGCAATAAGCCTTTCCGCCCCCGCGCCCCACTCTTCCGCGCAGCTGGTGCAGCGCCGCAAGTCCGAAACTGTCGGCGTCCATAATGACCATAAAGTTTGCGTTGGGCACGTCTATCCCGACTTCCACCACCGTAGTGGAAATCAGCGCGCTTATTTCGTTTTTGGAAAACGCGTCGATAATGTCCCGTTTTTCCTGCGCCGAAAGTTTGCCGTGTAATGCTTTTACTCTGTCGGGCGGGAATATCTTTTTAAGTTCGGCGTAGAGTTCTTCCACGCTCTCGCGCTCAATTCCCTCGCTGTCGGCGATTCTCGGAGCGACGACAAACACCTGCCCCGGATTTTCCACGCACTCGGCATAAAGATAGTTCCACATATCCCGCCTTTTGTCGGGTTTTACTATGGCGGTGACAATATTGTTTTCAAACCGCCTCCCGATAGTAAAATAGTCGATATCGCCGTAAGCTATAAGCTGAACGGAACGGGGAATGGGCGTCGCGCTCAACGTCAGCACGTTGGCGTTTTTTCCTTTGTCGATGAGGCAGGTTCTTTGCGCTACGCCGAAGCGGTGCTGCTCATCGATTGCCGCAAAGGCGAGTTTGTTAAATTTAATTTCGGTATTTAACAGCGAGTGCGTGCCCGCGATGATGTCGATTTCGCCCCTTTCGAGCTTATAGAGTATCTCCTTCCGTTCCTTGGCGGGAGTGTCGGAGCAGAGATAGGCGATATCGATATCGCATTTTGTACAAAGATTGTTGAGGTTCGCGTAATGCTGGCGGGCGAGAATTTCTGTCGGCGCGATAATTGCCGACTGGAAGCCGTTTTTCGCGGTGTACAGCGCAAGAAGCATGGCGACTATCGTCTTTCCGCTTCCCACATCGCCGCACAAAATGGCGTTTAAGGGTTTTTCCCCTCTCATTATTCCGGACATTTTAATAAGAGCGTCAAGCTGCGATTTTGTCAGCTTAAACGGAAGTGTTCCGTCGTAGTCGTTGATATCAAACGGCTTGGTGTATACGTATTTCTCCGCCGAGCGGGTTCTGCCCCGGGCTATTCGGAAAGCGGCGATACGCCGCACCAGCTTTTCAAGCGTAATTCTGTCCCTGCCCTTTTCTATCTTTCCTTCTTCGGGAATATGGACGCGGCAAAACGCTTCGGAAAGCGGAATCAGCCCCCGCTCATTTTCGGTATCGGGCGGAATGACGCTTTTGGGACAATAAACTTTTAACGCTTCTTTGACGATGTTCCAATAGGTCTTCTGGTTTATCAGACCCTTCGTTGTGTAAATGGGCTGTATGCCGCAAAAGCGGGAAATGCCGCCCTTTTCCTCAAAGCGGGGATTGTTGAACTCGTAAACGCCGCCGCGCAATTTAAGTTTGCCGTAAAAAGTGTAGGCGTTGCCCACATCGATTTTTTTCGAGACGTAATTTTGATTGTACCAGACGAGGTTTACGTGAGAGCTTCCGCTCAGCCCCGCGGCTTTGAAAACTTTGAGCCTGCCTCTTATGACCGGCTCTTTTTTTTCGGTGATTATTATATCCGCCAAACAAAAAAACCCGTCGGAATCGGGAGAGAGGTCTCTCACCTCGGACAGGTCAACGTATGAACGCGGCAGAGTGTTTAGAAGATCACTTTCGGAATAAATCTCCAGCTTGTTCAAAACCTTTGCGGTCTTTTCGCCAACGCCTTTGATATCGGTAAGCATTTATTCCACGCTGATGAAGTAAAAGTAGTGGGGCTGTCCGCCAAAGAGAAGATTGACGTCACAGTCGGGATAGAGTTCGACAAGTTTTGCCTGGAGTTCTTCCCCCTGCTCCTCGGTGACGCCCTCGCCGTAGTAAAGAGTGATGACGCACATCTCGTCGGCGTCTTTGGCCGCGAGCGCGTCGATTACCACCTTCTCCACATCCTGACCTTTTGCGACAATGCCTTTTTCGATCGCAATAATGTCGCCGTTGTGGAGTTCAAATCCGTCAAGCTCGGTATCTCTGACGGCATGGGTAATTTCTATGCACGTTATAGCCTTGGCGGCGTTTTCCATGGCCTCTTTCATCATGTCGATGTCGGTATTTTCGGCGTCGAAATTCATAGCGGCGGCAATGCCTTGCGGCACGTTAACGGTAGCTATGGTTACCAAATTGCAGTCAACAAGGTCTTTTGCCTGTTCGCACGCCAGGATAATATTCTTGTTGTTGGGAAGGATAAAGACGTTCTTTGCGTTGGCGTCGGTGACGAGTTTGACTATATCGTCGACGCTGGGGTTCATGGTCTGTCCGCCCTCGAGCACTTCGCTGGCGTTGAGGTCTTTGAAGAGATCCTTAAAGCCATTTCCGGCGCATATCGATACAAGCGCAGTTTCCTTCTTTTCGGTCTTTTTAGCGCTCTTGAGTTTCCTATTCTGCTCGCGCATGTTCTCGATCTTGGGCAGGTCGAGTTCGCCCAGATTAAGGGCAAAGCTCAGCGCCTTGTCGGGATTGTTGGTATGGACATGAACCTTTACAAGGTCGAGATCGCCTATTACCAGAACGCAGTCTCCGATAGTCATAAGCTGGTCGCGAAGCCTGTCTATATCTGCTAAAGTAGCCTGTTTTTTGATGTTGAGAACGAAAAATTCGGTACAATAAGTATATTTTATGTTTTCAAGGTCGTGCTGGTCGGTTTCGAACGCAACGGTCTTGTCTATGTGCTGAGGGCGTACTTCTTCCTCTATCGACTTCATCTCCACGCCGGCAAGATGATTGTACATGCCGATGATGATGAACATGAGTCCCTGTCCGCCGCTATCGACTACTCCCGCTTTTTTCAGTATGGGAAGCATGTTGGGCGTGTCCTGAAGGACTTCGTTGCCTTTTGCGATTATTTTTTTAAAAAATTGTGTAAAATCGGTAGTTCTGACGGCGATTTTTACGGCGTACTCGCTCATCACCCTGATAACAGTGAGAATTGTGCCCTCTTTGGGCTGCGTGACCGCGTCATAAGCTTTTTTTGCGCCGTTGTCAAGGGCTTTTGCGAAGTTTTTGGTGTTGTAGACCTTGGCTTCGGCAAGAATTTCGGTCATGCCCTTGATTATCTGACTTAAAATAACGCCGCTGTTGCCCCTTGCGCCCTTTAGCGCGCCCTTGGCGACTACCTTCATTGTGTCCGCCACGGTTTCGGGATTTGCCGCGTCCATTTCCCTTATCGCCGCCGTTATGGTAAGTCCCATATTGGTGCCCGTGTCCCCGTCGGGAACGGGAAAGACGTTGAGGCTGTCAACAAGTTCTTTATTCAGTATCAGGTTTTGGTGCGCGCCGCGGAACATTCCGACAAGCTGCGCATTGTCCAATATATTCGACATCTAATTGTCCTCGCAAATTTTCGCTATTATTATAATTTCATACCCACCACGTGGACATCGACTCTTTTGACGCGCATACCCGTAAAATGCTCGACATGATAAACGATGGCAGACTTCAGAGAAGCCACCACCGCCTCAACGTTTACGCCGTCAAAAACCAGAATGTAGAGATCGATGAAAATACGATTGTCCATCGTGAGGAGTTTAATGCCCTTGGAAATGGGTTCTTTATTAAATATCATGAGAACGCTGTCACTTAACCTGCGGCTGACAAGCTCGGCTACCCCGTAACAGTCCCTGGCCACCTTTCCGATAAGCATTGCCACGGCGTCGTCGGTAATCGAAATATTTCCGTATATGTTGGTCGTGTGAAGCGCCATTATTACTCCTTACAGCCGTATGTAAACGGTAAATTTACACACTAATAATAGTATATACGCAAAAAAAATGCAAGTCATTTGTAAATAATGCGAAAAAACAATTGCCAAATGAAATTTTACATTGTATAATCATAAAGCATAATTCAGGAGGTGCTGAAAATGAGCAGAGTATGTAGCATTTGTGGCAAAGGTCCGATGAGCGGAAACAAGGTAAGCCACAGCCATAGAAAGACTTGCAGAAGCTGGGGCGTTAACGTTCAGAAAGTGGACGTAGTAGCCGGCGACGGTACGGTTAAGAGCCAGTATGTTTGCACCCGTTGTCTTAGAACAGCCAGAAAGAAAGCGTAAAAACTTATTCGGAAAAAATAAAACAGGCGGTTTCATAACCGCCTGTTTTTGTTTGTTGTTTTACTCGCTTTTTTGCTCTTTTTGCTTAGCGCGGTAGTCTTTTATTGCTTCCGCAATGGCTTCCTCGGCAAGCACCGAGCAGTGAATTTTCTGGGGCGGAAGCCCTTCGAGTATCTCCACCACGTCTGCGTTGGTCACCTTTAACGCCTCATCCAGCGTCTTGCCCTTGATAAGCTCGGTCGCGACAGAACTTGAAGCTATCGCCGCGCCGCACCCGAAAGTTTTGAACCTGGCGTCCACGATTACGTCGTTTTCTATCTTAAGAAAGATTTGCATTATGTCGCCGCAGCTTGCGTTGCCCACCGTTCCGACGGCGTCGGCGTCGGGCATGTCACCCACGTTTTTGGGGTTTGCGAGCGTTTCTATTATTTTTTTGTTATACATCCAGAGTGCCTCCCTTTATTTCCTTGAACAGCGGCGACCAGCTTCTCAGCTTTGCCACCGTTGCCTTGAGTATTTCGATTGTGTAATCCACTTCTTCCATGGTGTTTTCCTTGCCGAAGCTGAAACGTATGGAACTGTGGGCTTCTTCCATTTTCCTGCCGAGAGCCAGTATCACATAGCTTGGCTCAAGGCTTCCCGAACTGCACGCAGAGCCGCTGCTGACGGCTATTCCTTCAAGGTCGAGCAGCATCAAAATGCTCTCGCCTTCTATAAAGTCAAAACTAATATTCGCGTTGTTGACAAGCCTGTGTTCGGTACCGCCGTTAAGCTTAGAGTAAGGAATTTCTTTCAGCACCCTGTCTACAAAATAGTCGCGAAGCCGTTTGATTTTCGCGTTGTTTTTCTCCATGTCGTTTACCGCCATCTCGAGCGCTTTTGCCATGCCGACAATTCCCGGCGTATTGGTCGTGCCCGCGCGGTATGACCTCTCCTGATGTCCGCCGTATATGAGGCGGTCAATCCTCACGCCGCTCCTTATATAAAGAAGTCCGATGCCTTTTGGTCCGTGGAATTTGTGGGCGGAAAGACTCAGCATGTCGATGTTTAACTTCTGCACGTCGATCTTTATGCTGCTCATTGCCTGCACCGCGTCGGTATGGAAAAGGATACCCTCTTCCCTGCAGAACGCGCCGATTTCGGCGATAGGCTGAATGGAACCGATCTCGTTGTTGGCGAACATTACCGAAACAAGAATTGTGTCGTCTCTGACCGCTTTTTTAAGCTCGTCGAGGGTCACTCTGCCGTCGGCGTCAACGTCGAGGTAGGTAACAGAATAGCCCTCTTTTTCCAGCGCCTGCAGCGTCTGCATGACGGCGGGGTGTTCAATCTTTGTGCTGATAATGTGCCTGCCTTCCTTGCGGTAAGCGTGAGCGGTGCCGCGTAAAGCCCAGTTGTCGCTTTCGGTGCCGCCGCTGGTTATATAAATCTCGTTGGGCTTGGCGTTAATGAGCCGCGCTAAGCTTGCCCTTGCTTCGTCCACAGCCGCGAGAGCGTCACGTCCGAAGCCGTGAAGGCTGGACGCGTTTCCGTAAACATCGGAAAAATACGGCAACATGCTCGTCAACACTTCGTCGTCGAGTCTGGTTGTTGCCGAATTGTCAAGATATACTCTCATTAAATCTCCCAAATAACACTTTAATGTAGCTATGGCTACAGATTAGGTGTTATCTTTTGTTATTTAGTAATAAATTCTTTTACAAAAGCGATAAGCTCGTCTTTGTTTTTTACTCCCGTAAAACGCCCTTTGAGCGCGCCGTTTACAAACAGTATAACGGTGGGAATGTAGTTTATCCTGTACTCCGAGCAAAGCTCGTCGGAGTCGTCTACGTTCACCTTGAGGACCTTGACGCCCATTTCGTTGAGATCTCCCTCGGCTTCTCTGAGATGCGGGGAAAGCAGCTTGCAAGGACCACACCAATTGGCATAGAAGTCGACAAGTACGTTCTGATCTTTGAGAAACTCGTTAAATTCTGCTTTCGTCATTGTAAGATACCTCCTTTACAGGGATTATAGATATTTTTCGATTTTGCTGAGCACTATTTCCTGCTGGCTTTTGCCATGCATGTCCTTAAGGATAGCGGTATCGCTGACAACTTCGTTTTCGCCAATGACCACCACGTACTTATAGCCGATTTTGTCGGCGTATTTCATCTGCGCCTTTAAGCTTCTCGACATAAGGTCGGTGTCGGCGCTTATACCGAGTGTGCGCAGTTTGTATACGATGTTCATCGCCAGGGGATATTGCGCGTCCCCTAAGGGTGCGATGTATACAAGGGGTATCTTGTCCTGTCCAAGGCTCAGTCCCTGGCTCTCCAAAACCATAATCAGTCTTTCAAGCCCCAGTCCGAAACCAACCGCGGGGATACTCTTGCCGCCGATGTCGCTTACAAGATTGTTGTATCTGCCGCCGCCGCAGACAGTCCCTTGACTGCCGATTTCGGTGGAGACAAATTCAAACACCGTGCCCGTGTAATAGTCCAGTCCCCTGACTATCATGGGATTTACCTCAAACGGTATACCCAAGCTATCGAGGGTTCCTGTAACAATTTTATGATGTTCGGCACAGTTGACGCACAGATAATCAATTACCTTGGGCGCGTTATTTGCTATTTTTTTACATTCGTCAACTTTGCAGTCGAGAATACGCAGCGGGTTCTTGTCCAATCTCTCGCGGCATGTCGGGCACATTTCGCCGATATACCCGGAGAAATACGCCTTGAGCGCGTCGGCATAGCCTTTTCGGCATTCGGGACAGCCTATGTTGTTCACATATAATTTTATACCCTTTATCAGCAGTCTGTCAAACAAGGTTTTTGCTATTGTGATGACTTCCACATCTGCGTACGGGCTGAAGGAACCGTAAAGCTCCACGCCGAACTGGTGATGTTCGCGAAGCCTGCCCGACTGCGGCTTTTCATAGCGGAATACGGGCGTAAGATAGTACATCTTGGTGGGCTGGGGGTTGTTGTCAAGGCTGTTTTCCGCAAAGCACCTCGCTACTCCCGCCGTGCCCTCGGGCTTTAGGGTAATGCTCCTGTCGCCCTTATCGATGAAGGTGTACATCTCCTTATTGACGATGTCGGTCGTCTCGCCTACGCCGCGCAAAAACAGTTCGGTATGCTCAAACGTGGGCGTGCGTATTTCCTTAAAGCCGAAATCTTCCGTAAGCTTTCTTATCTTGTCCTCGACAAAATGCCACTTGTAGCTCTCATCGGGGAAAACGTCTTTTGTTCCCTTGGGTATGACGATCATTATTATTTCCTTTTTTACAGTATATATTTCCTCAAGTTTAGTGCCTTTAACGCCTTGTCGAGGTGTTTCTGCACGTATTCGCGGTCGACGATGACTTCCTTTATTGCGGCGTTCTCTCCGCCCGCCTCATAGGACAACTCCTCGAGCAGGTTTTCAAAGACGGTGTGCAATCTTCTTGCGCCGATATTTTCCTTGTTTTCGTTTTCAAGGAAGGCTATGTGCGCAATTTCGCTTATCGCGTCCTCGGTGAATTTCAAGTCGACATTCTCGACTTTGAGCATCTCGGCATACTGCATGATAATGGCGTTGTCGGGCTCTTTGATTATCTTTTTGAAGTCGTCTTCGGTCAGGCTCTGGAGCTCCACCTGCACGGGGAAACGTCCCTGAAGCTCGGGGATGAGGTCGCTGACCTTGGCGATATGGAATGCTCCCGCCGCGATAAACAGTATGAAGTCGGTCTTGATGTTGCCGTACTTTGTGCTGACCGTGCAGCCTTCGACTATGGGCAGAATGTCTCTCTGAACGCCCTCTCTGCTGACGTCGGGTCCTCTCCCTTCGCCGTTCTTGGACGCGATTTTGTCAATCTCGTCGATAAAGATAATGCCTTCCTGCTCGGCAAGACGTAAACCCTCGTAATTAATGGTGTCCTGGTCTATCATCTTGTTGGCTTCTTCGGACGTGAATAGCTTTAACGCGTCGCCGATATTGATCTTCTTCTTTTTCCTCTGCTTGGGCATTATGCGGCTTAAGACTTCGCCGAAGTTGTTGTCTGCGCCGCCCATGCCGATGGGTCCGAGTTGTATGCTCTGGGGCTGCTGCTCGATTTCGATTTCCACCGGGATTTTGTTGAGGTTGCCGCTTCTCAGGTCGTTCCAGACCTTTTCGCGGAGTTCGTCCTCGTTCATCTCGGGGTATTTCTTGCGCATAGCGGGAAGAATGGCGTTAAAGAGCTTGCCTTCCGCCATTTCTCTTGCCTTCGGTTCAACCTCCGCCATCTTCTGATCTTTTATCAGGCGGATAGCCGCTTCCACAAGGTCTCTCACCATGCTCTCAACGTCGCGGCCTACGTACCCGACTTCGGTGTACTTTGTCGCCTCGACCTTGACAAAGGGCGCGTTGACAAGCTTTGCGAGCCTTCTCGCTATCTCTGTCTTACCGACGCCCGTAGGTCCCTTCATAATGATGTTTTTGGGCGTTATTTCCTCTCTCATTTCGGGCGCAAGCATTCTCCTTCTGTAACGGTTGCGCAATGCTATTGCCACAGCTTTTTTGGCGTCAGATTGCCCGATTATATATCTGTCCAGTTCCGATACTATTTGTTTGGGTGTAAGCTCCATAATGTCCTCCTACACTGTCTCCACAATGATATTGTGGTTGGTGAAAATGCAGATATCCGCCGCAATTTCCATGGCCTTACGCGCGATTTCCTCGGCGCTGAGGTCGGTGTTTTCGATCAGGGCGCGGGCGGCGCTTAAAGCAAAATTCCCGCCGCTTCCTATGGCGCAGACGCCGCTTTCCGGCTCGATTACGTTGCCGTCTCCGCTGACTATAAAGAGATTATCCTTATCCGCGATAATCAGCATTGCTTCGAGATTTCTAAGCATGTTTCCCGTGCGCCACATTTCGGCAAGCTCGACCGCGCTTCTCATGAGGTTTCCCGAATACTTCTGGAGCATGCCTTCAAATTTTTCACTCAGCGCAAAAGCGTCGCTGACGCTTCCCGCAAAGCCCACGATGACTTTGTCGTCATAGATTCTCTTTACCTTTTTGGCATTGCCTTTCATCACTATGCTCTGGCCCATGGTGACCTGTCCGTCACCCGCCACGGCGGTGACGCCGTTGCGTTTGACCGCGCATATCGTCGTACCTTCGAATTGATGCATTTTATCACTCCTTTATATATCTGTCGACGAAAATTTTCATTTCGTCTGTTGCGCGTTTTGCATACGCTTGTTTTTTCTTTGCCTTGTCTCTGTATTGTTCGTTAAGCTCGTCCATCAGTGAAAAACTGACATGCATGGGCTGGAAATCCTTGTTGGGCGAGGAAATATAACGCATCAGGCTGCCGCAAGCCGTGGCGGCAGGCGGAGCGACAAGCTCTTTTCCCTGTATAAGACGGGCCATGTTGACCCCCGCAAAAAGTCCGCTCATGGCGCTCTCGAGATACCCTTCGACGCCGCAAATCTGACCTGCAAAGAACCTACTCTTATTTTCCTTCATCGCAAAGGTATTGTCAAGTACTTTGGGCGCGTTTATATAGGTGTTGCGGTGCATTACGCCATACCTTACAAACTCGGCGTTTCCCAGCGCAGGAATCATCGAAAACACCCGTTTTTGCTCGGGAAACTTCAGATTTGTCTGAAAACCGACAATGTTGTACAGCTTGTTGAAATTGTCCTCCCGCCTCAGCTGAACGACAGCGTAGGGGCGTCTGTCGGTGCGCGGGTCGATAATCCCGACCGGGCGCAGCGGGCCGAAACGAAGGCTGTCAACGCCCTTTCTCGCCATTTCTTCGACAGGCTGACAGGCGTTGAAAATTTCCCTTGTTTCAAAGTCCTTCAAAATCACCCTTTCGGCGTTTATAAGCGCGTCCACAAAGGCGTAATACTCATCCTTATCCAAGGGGAGATTGATATAGTCGTCCCCGCCCTTGCCGTATCGTCCCGCGAAAAACGCCTTTTCCATGTTGACGCTCTCGGCATTGACTATGGGCGCGACTGCGTCATAAAAGTGCAAGTCGTCTTCGCCCAAGGTTCTCTTAATCTCTTCGCTAAGCTTTTCACTGGTAAGAGGACCTGTCGCGACTATGGAATAGTCCTCGATACGGTCGCATTCTTCCCTGATTATGGACAAGTTTCCAAACTTAATAAGTTCGTTTTCTATTTCTGCGCTGAATTGCTCTCTGTCCACCGCCAGCGCGCCGCCTGCGGGCACACGGCATTTTTTCGCCGCGCGCAAGACCAGGCTGTCAAGCATCTCAAGTTCGGTCTTAAGTAAGCCCTGGCTTGTGTTTTCGTCGACGGATTTTAAGCTGTTGCTGCAGACAAGTTCGGCCAGGCTCCCCGTTTTGTGAACGGGAGTCATGACACTCGGTCGCATCTCGTATAACTCGACGCCTATCCCGCGCTTGAGAAGCTGGTAGCCTGCCTCTACTCCCGCAAGTCCTCCGCCGATGACCCTGACCTTATTCATTTACCGTTTCTTCCGTCCTCACTATCTCGGTATAATTGCACTTCCTGTTTACGCAGACGTATTTCTTTTTGCCGTCTTTTTCCACGATTCTCATCATGGCGCGGCATTTAGGGCAGAAATGAGGCGCAGGAAGTTCCCAGCTCATAAAGTCGCACTCGGGATAATTGGCGCAGCCGAAAAAGGTCTTGCCTCCCTTGGTCTTTTTCCTCACTATCTCGCCGCCGCAACGGGGGCAGGTGCCTACCGATTCGACGATGTTCTTGATGTTTTTGCACTCGGGGAAGTTGGGGCAGGCGAGGAATTTGCCAAAACGCCCTGTCCTTATGACCATGTTGGCTCCGCACTTTTCGCAGATGACGTCGGTCACTTCTTCGTTGAGCAGTTTCTTGCTTCCGGCCATTGCCTTTTTGATGTTGACGAGAAACTCGGGATAAAAATCCTGAAGCACCTTGTGCCAGTCGGTGCCGTTTTCCACCTCGTCCAATTTCGCTTCCATATCGGCGGTGAAGTTGATGTCGACGATGTCGGAAAAATTGTTTTCCATAAACTCGGTCACCGTCTCGCCAAGTGATGTCGGGACGATGTTTTTGCCGCTCTTTTCGGTGTATTCGCGCTTTTCGAGGGTGCTTATTACCGTGGCATAAGTGCTCGGACGTCCGACCCCGCTCTCTTCCATCGCTTTGACAAGAGTGGCGTCGGTAAACCTCGCCGGGGGCTTGGTAAATTTCTGCTCTTTCTTGATTTCGGAAAGGCGAAGGGCGTCGCCCTCGTTGAAATTGGGGAGTTTTGCGTTCTCCTCACCCTCTTCATCCTCTTTCTGGTTGTCGTAAACGGCCGTGTAGCCCTTAAAGATGACTGTCTTGCCGCTTACCTTGAACCCAAACTTTTCATCGCCCGAATCGGCTGTTATGTGGACCTTGAGAGTGGCGTACTCGGCTTCCCTCATCTGGCTTGCCAGAAATCTCTCGTAAATGAGCTTATAAAGTCTGTACTGGTTTCTGTTTACCTTGTCCTTTATGCTCTCGGGCGTGCGCTCGAGGGAAATAGGTCTTATCGCTTCGTGCGCGTCTTGGACGTTGGCGCCTTTGCTGGCGTAAAAGTTGGGCTTGTCGGGAGTATACTCTTTGCCGAAACTCCTTTCGATGTAGTTTAACGCTTCCCTCTGCGCCTCGGGGCTTACCCTGACGCTGTCGGTACGGATGTATGTCACAAGTGCGGTATGACCTTCGCCGGGAAGTTCGATACCTTCATAGAGCTGCTGGGCTATCTTCATTACTTCGGGCGCGGTCATCTGAAGGCGGGTGGAGCCGTCCTGCTGAAGCGTACTGGTTGTAAACGGGGGACTGGGGTGAGACTTGCTCTTTCCCTTCACCACGCTGTCTACAAACCACGATTTTGCGGCTCTTAACTTCTGCTCGATGGTTTCGGCTTTTTCCCCGTTGTCGACCTTTATTTTCTTTCCGTTGTGGTCGTTTAAAAGCGCCTTTACCGCGGCGTGCCCTGCGGCGAGGCCGGCGTATATGAGCCAGTACTCTTCGGGCTTGAACGCCCTTATTTCGCGCTCACGGTCAACTATCATCTTAAGCGCGGCGCTCTGCACTCTGCCGCCCGAAAGACCCTGTTTTATCTTCTTGTTGAGAATGGGGCTTATCTTGTAGCCTACCAGCCTGTCAATTACGCGCCTTGCCTGCTGTGCGTCGACCAGCAAGTGGTTTATGGCGCGGGGGGTCTCCAGTGCGCTTCTTATTGCTTTGGGGCTTATTTCGTTGAAGACAATGCGCTTTGTGTTGTCGCCAAGCTCCAAAACCTTGCTCAGGTGCCAGCTTATCGCCTCTCCCTCACGGTCAGGGTCGGCCGCGAGATAGACGTCGTCGCTCTCTTTTACCGCGTCCTTAAGCTGTTTGATTATGTTCTTTTTTTCCTTGGGAATCTCGTAAACAGGCTCAAAATTGTGCTCAACGTCAATACCGAGGCTCTTTTCGGGCAGGTCGCATATATGTCCGCTGCTCGCCATGACCTTAAAGTCGTTGCCTAAGTATTTCTGAATGGTCTTTGCCTTTGACGGCGATTCCACAATTACTAAATTTTTCATTACACGCTCCAATGGTTGAATTTGGTTTTGTTGACAAGACCCGCGGCTTCCAGCCTTATAAGCAGGGAGTTTAGCTGCGGAACGGTCAGGTCAACGATTTCAAGTATCTCCTCAAAATGCATTTCCCCCCTCTGTGTCAACTCGTTTACTATTCTGTCCTCATTTACGTCAAGCTGTATCCCCGAAGGCTTTGTCGTGTCCACCTTCTTTAGTCCCAGCTCGTCGTAAATGTCGTTTACGTCAAGCGCAATTCGGCTCTGGCAGCTTCTGATACTCTTGTTGCAGCCGCCGCTTGCCGCGTTGTAAATGCTCCCGGGCACGCAGAAAACCGCCACCCCTTGTTCTTCGGCACAGCTTATCGTTATCATAGTGCCGCTCTTTTCGCCCGCCTCGGTCACCAGCACCCCGCGGGACAACCCGCTGACAATGCGGTTTCGGGCAGGAAAATTATAGCTGTTGGCCGCCGTACCCATATCATACTCACTGATTATTAAGCCAACCTTAATTATTTCCCTGTACAGGTCGGCGTTTTCCATGGGGTACACTATATCCACTCCGCAGCCGAGCACTCCTATGGTCGTTCCGCCCGTTTTAAGCGCCTCTCTGTGGGCGATTGCGTCCACGCCGCGGGCAAGTCCGCTGACTATTGTAAACCTTTCTGCAAGGCGGGATACAAAATCCTCTGTCACTCTCACGCCGTATCTTGTGGGGTATCTTGTGCCCACGACGGCGAAGCAGTCCTTCTTTAGCAAACCGACGTCGCCCCTCGCGTAAAGAAGAAGGGGCATATCCTCAACCTTATAGAGTGATTGCGGGTATTCGGGATCAAGGACGGTGATTACGCGAGTGTTGTACCGCTCAAGCTTTTCTTCTATCTGTGTAAAGTCGGTATCTGCCGCAGTCTCACACAGCGCAAAATATTCTTTTTCGCTCAGAATTTGCACAAGCTCGCATTTTAACGAGCCTATATCCTTTAAAATGTTACTTATGTTTTTTACGCTGTCAAGTATTTTACGGCATTTGCCCTTTCCTATCCCGGGAGTATGGAGCAAAAGATATACCGCTTTGTTGTTATCGGTCAGTCTCATATCTCCAGCATCCCCCTTTTGTCGGGCGCTTTGTACTGTATCGCCTCGGCAAGATGTTCTGCCTCGATGCCGTTACTTCCCGCCAAATCTGCGATTGTCCTTGCCACTTTGATTATTCTTGTAGTTGCGCGCGGGCTGAGGTTTTTGGCGACAAACACTCTCTCGAGGAGCTTTTCGCCGGTTTCGTCAATCTGACAATAACGCCTGATGTGGTTGTTGGACATCTGGGAGTTTGTGTATATCCCGTCGCCCGCAAAGCGTTTAATCTGAATTTTCCTCGCTCTCTCCACCCGCTCTCTTACCGTAGCCGAATCCTCGCTGACAGATGAAAAGCGGAATTCGGAATATTCTATATTATCTACCGTAACGTAAATATCTATTCTGTCCAGGAGAGGCCCGCTTATCCTGTTTACGTAATTGAGTATCTCCCTGGGCGAACAGGTACATTTCCTCACGCTACTGCCGTAGTATCCGCAAGGACACGGGTTCATACTGGCAATCATCATAAAGTGGGCCGGGTACTCAACGGTCTTAGCCACTCTCGCGATGTGAATTACGCCGTCTTCAAGGGGCTGACGGAGAGCTTCAAGCGTCCTTCTTTGATATTCGGGCATTTCGTCGAGGAAGAGCACGCCGTTGTGGGCAAGGCTGACTTCCCCCGGCATCGCCTTTGTCCCGCCACCCGTTATGCTGTAAAGACTGGCGGTGTGGTGGGGCGAGCGGAAAGGTCTTTGCCTTACGATTCCTTCGTCGGGGTTTATAAGCCCGCATACCGAATGAATTTTGGTAACCTCGATCGCTTCTTCAAACGTCATAGGCGGCATTATGCCTACGACGCTCTTTGCGAGCATGGTCTTTCCCGTGCCGGGCGTGCCGCTCATAAGTATATTGTGCGCGCCGCTGACCGCGATTTCCATTCCCCTTTTGGCAATCAACTGCCCTTTTATGTCTTTGAAATCGACAAGGGGCACGCATGTCCCGTCAATGACGTATTCGTTTACCGCAATAGGTTCGTACTCCAGACCTATGAGGAGATTGACTACGTCGACCAGCGACTTTAATGCGTAGACCGTCGCGCCCTTTATGTAGCTTGCTTCGGTTGCGTTCTCATACGGCACGACAAACTT
>DAOSYK010000021.1:0-25044 GCA_035381305.1 Clostridia bacterium | reverse complement strand
CTTCTTACCATTCTCTCGGCGGTGACCGATAAAGAAATACCCGCTATAGAGAAAGAGTTTGAGGGGAAAGGCTACGCCGAGTTCAAGAACGCGGTGGGCGACGCGGTAGTGGAATTTTTACGTCCCATTCAGGCAGAATACAACCGCCTTATCGCCGACAAGGCGTACCTTATGCAGGTCGCGAAGAGCGGCGCGCAGAAAGCCTCGTCGATAGCCTGCAAGACCCTCGCCAAGGTATATAGAAAAGTGGGGCTGGTGGAAGCCTGATGTTCGGATACGTTGTCATAGACAAGCCCAATATTCTTATAAAAGACTACCAGACCTACCGCGGCTACTATTGCGGACTGTGCAAGGCGATAGGAAAGCATACTGGACAGGCAATGCGCCTTACCTTAAACTATGACATCGTGCTCCTTGCGCTCCTTGCGCACAACTATGAGAACACAGAGCCGGAGTTTGTCAAAGGCAAATGCCTTGTACACCCTTTGGGGAAAGGAATAAATTACGTCAAAAGCAACTCCATTCTCGAAAGAATTGCGGATATAAACACAATTCTTGGATATTATAAAGTTTGTGACGACGTGATAGACGAGGGGAAGCACCGCACGGTTAAATCGCTCCTTAAGCCCTACTTCAATAAGGCAAAAAAGCGTATGCCCGACCTTGCCCGAAGCGTGGAGGAAAGATACGAAAAACTCCGCGAACTGGAAAAACAGGGCGCCGACGAAAACGCCTTGGCAGAGTGTTTCGGAACGCTTATGATGTCGGTTGCGGACAGTTTGACCGACAAGAGCGACAAAAACTTGCGCGAATTCAGCTTTTATCTCGGAAAGTGGGTCTATGTAATTGACGCCTTCGACGACTTAAAACAGGACTTCGGAGAGAAAAATTACAATCCGCTGTTAAAAAACGTGACAGAACTATCGGAAACCGTTTACAATGAGATAGAGACGCGTGCGCGCCGCATAACAAACGAGGCCATAGACAAAATAATAAGTGCCTACGAACTTATGGACATAAAGATAAGCGAAGGCGCGCTCAGCAACATTATCTACAAAGGGCTGGACAGCCGCACGGAATTTGTAATCAATAAAAGGGGTGAAAAATGCCGAAAAATCCGTTTATAATACTTGGAGTGGGCGAAAACTGCACGCAGGACGAATTGTACGACGCGTACAGATCGCTCCGCAACGAATACGCCGACTTGCGCTTTGAAGAAGGACAGGTAGGAGCGGACGCGTGCGCCAGACTCGAGGAGATAGAAAACGCCTACCGCGAGGCAAGCGAAATCGTGCGCGAAAGGTACAACATAAAGTACACAGGCTCCAATCTTGCCGACGCCGAAAACGCCATTAAGTCAGGGAATATGGACGAGGCGCAGAACATTCTTGACAACTGTCAGGAGCGCACGGCGCAATGGCATTATCTCCAGTCCGTCATTTTCTACAAGAAAAACTGGCTTTCGGACGCGTTACGGCAGCTGGAGTTTGCCTGCAATCTTGAGCCCGGCAATGAGAAATACGAGGATGCCAAGGCCAAACTCATGAACAAGATGAACGAGGGCAGGCACTCCTCTTTCTACCGTAAAGAGAATATCAACAATAACTCCAATCAGGAGACGGGAAGGTCTTATGCGAGAGAATCGGGAAACTACCAGCCGCGCGGCGTTTCGGCGTGCGACTGCTGCTCAAGCCTGATCTGCGCCGACTGCTGCTGCGAATGCATGGGCGGAGACCTCATAAGCTGCTGTTAAGATGAAAAAGAGCACGGGCACGCGGCTTGCGCTGGCGGGACTGGGCACGGCGCTTTCGGTTATATTTGTGACGCTTGCCCGTTTTGTCCCCAATTTGAGTCTTTCATTTACCGTAATCGCCGCTTCGGGCGTTATGCTCCCTTTGTGCAAAAATTACTACAGGGAAGGGCTTCTGACCTGCGTCGCCGCGTCAGTTATCGGCTTTTTTATCGTCAATATAGGTATAGTCAGCTTTGTCGTCGCGTCAAGCTTCTACATAGTCTTCACCGTGATCTGGCACAACAAAGGGTGGAATAAGACAGTAGGGTATTGCATCAAGACGGCATACTCCATACTTGCGTTTTATATTCTCTACAAGCTTACGGGACTTATCACGGTCAATTTTGCGCTCATTCCGAAACTCGGAAACCTTCGCCCCGTAATAGTGTATATCCTTTTTAACATAGTCTTTACCGTGGCGTTCATAGTCTACGATATCGTGATGGTTTACGCCTACAAATACCTCAAAAAACTGATTGCGAAAATAATAAAATAATCGACATTCCGGCTAAAAACGTTATAAATAAAAACCGCAGACAATATGTTTGCGGCTTTTTGTTTTCAATGATCTGATTATTGCTGCCTAATCTTTGCTGTGCTTTACGCCCATTTCCATCATATTTTCCACGTTTTCGTCGGCGATATAATAAAAAATGGTCTTGCCGTTCCGTCGGCAATCGACTATCCCCGCTTTTTTGAGCACGGCGAGCTGGTGACTTACCGTGGTCTGATTGAGCCGCAGCAGCTTGCTTATATCGGTCACGCACACCTCGCAGACAGACAAGAGGCTTATTATCTTAAGCCGGGTGTTGTCGCTGAATATTCCGAAGTACCCCGACAAGCTGTCGAGTTCGTTTTCGCAGGGAAGATATTCGGCAACGATCTCCTCAATACGCATTTTGCACCTCCGTAATTTCAGTATACACCGGGTAACGATTGCGAAACATGTTGCATATTGTAGTATATCAATGAAATTCAGGAGATATCTTATGTTCGGCAACAATTCTCTTCCCATATTACTTCTGTTACTCTTGAGCGGAAACGGTTGCAACGGCAACAACAACACAGGCGGCTGCTGCGACAAAAACGCGCTGGCTATGTGCCTGTGCCTGCTTTGCCTGTGCGGCAACGACAACAATAACAACGGCGTGGGCGGCATAGGCTGCGGATGCGGCGACATCTGACAAAACGACTTGTTTTCGGCGGCGAAATCCTGTATAATTACATAAGAAAGAAATTGCGGAAGGTATATTGGAATTGGTAAATTTCGGCAACGATTGGGATGAGGTGTTAAGAGGGGAGTTTGACAAAGAGTATTACAGGATACTCCGCGGCTTTCTCAAGCACGAGTACGCCAACGAAGTCATCTACCCCGACATGAACGACATCTTCAACGCGTTCAAGGCGACATCCTTCAACGACGTCAAAGCAGTCATCATCGGACAGGACCCGTATGTCGGACCCAATCAGGCTCACGGCATGTGCTTTTCGGTGAAACCGGGGGTTATGCCGCCGCCCTCGCTGAAAAACATCTTCCGCGAGATAAACTCCGATTTGGGTATCCCAATTCCAAAGACAGGGTACCTGATGCCTTGGGCAAAGCAAGGCGTCCTTTTGCTGAACACAATACTTACGGTGCGCGCGGGCAAGCCCTTGAGCCACAAAGGCTACGGCTGGGAACAGTTTACCGACACCGTTTTGCGAAAACTGAACGAACGCGAAAAACCCATAGTGTTTATGCTGTGGGGAGACCCCGCAAAGAAGAAGGCGGCCCTCATTACAAATCCCCGCCATTATATTCTGCGCGCGTCCCACCCGTCCCCATTGGGCGCGCATTACGGCTTTTTCGGGTGCAAACATTTTTCCAAAGCAAACGACATACTTGCGTCGCTTGGCGAGAAGCCGATAGATTGGCGCATTTAGTTAAGTTTCTCCTATTGATTTTTGCCTTTGATAATAGTATAATACAATTAGACTATTATAATGGGAGCTTCCTCTGATGAAAAAAAGCGCCAGTCACAATAAACGGTTTTTGCTGATGCTCATTGCTATCGGCATAGTGTTTATTCTGGCTTCTTGCAGCGTGCCGATCGAGTACGCTCAGCCCAAAGTGGCTTCCATTTCGGTTTATTCCCTTTCCAAAGTAGACGGATACGTCGCGGGCGACGAGCTTGACCTTACCGACGCCAAACTTCTTGTTATTTTCGACAACGGCGATAAGAAGATCATCGACCTTACCAAGGACATGATCGACCTAAAAAATCTCAACATGTCCGAACCTGAGCAAGAAAAGACCGTCACCGTCGTTTACGGCGGAGTAAAGACGTCGTTTGTAATCAGCGTCGAGAGCCTCGTCTTCCAGAAGGTCGAACTTACCAAACTCCCCGACAAGACCCTTTATATCGAGGGCGAAAAGGTTAACCCATCGGGCGCGGAGCTGAGCATCCACTACGAGGGCGGCACGGTAGTAAAGACCAAGGTAACGTCCGACATGCTGGACGGCTACTCCAACACCGTGGGCAGAAAGCAGATAAAAATAAACTATTTCGGCGCGAAAAACCTCTTTTTTGAGGTAGAATTTGTACAAAAAACCGCTACCGGACTGGAGATTCTGCGTCCACCGGCGCAGGTCTCGGTATTCCAGAACTACGGCGACAGACTTTCCAGCGACGACATGAAGATACAGATCACTTACGACAACGCCGTCGCCGAAGTCTATGAAAACGCCATTGTAAAGAGCGACAGCAACACCGAAGTTGTGGCAAGAGAGCGCGCAAAATGGAAAGACTATATACAGGACAATCTTTATTTCTATATAAATGATACCGCGGTCTCGAGCACCGTGCTCGCCAAAGTCGCGTACAAAGAGCCGTCCGCCACTGACACAATCGAATATACTTTCATCGGCACGCCCAAAGTAAGAACGGGTGATATCGTAAATACAAAGACCGTCATTGCCGATACATATTATCTCGAATCCATTAAGAGTAAGTCCGAGGGTATCGTCACTGCAGTCACGTCCTCGAGCGTCACCGTCAGCCGCAAAGTAACCTACAGGGTCAACAATCCCGCTTACGCGATGGGCGACGTCGTCATTAAAGAAGATTCTCTCGGCACACAAGCCGGCAGCATAGTCAAGACCCGGGTTTCGGGTCTTATCACCAAGGTAGAGGGCGGAGAAATCACCGTAATGGCTCTCCCCGTCGCTTCCTTCAACGTCTCGGTGACCGACAGGAGCTTCCAGTCCATGGAGATAATTCAGGAACCCGTCACCAAGGTTCACCGCTCATCCATCTACAACATCATTCAGGGCGACACGCTCGACCTCGATACAGGCAGGGTCAGAGTGACCTTTGACAACGGCGAAACCGAAACCTATTCCATGGGCGACGCCGCGTTTATCAAAGTAATCAACTCCGCGACCAATCTCCGCAACGAAATTCCCGGGTTCTCCTTCACGGGCGTGGGCAACGTGAGCAACGTGCCCGCGGGCGCGAACTATGACTTATTGTACGGCTTCGCGTTTGAAGACGGATACACCTACCCGCCCGAAGCGCTGTCGACCGTGGTCAGCGTGCTGGACGAATTCGGCAACGTAAACGTTATCAACAACCGCACAATCGTGCCCCAGACCGCCAAGAACTACACGGTCTCAATAGTCGTTACCTACACCGACCTGAAGGGACAAAAGTATATTAGCGAAGCTTCCTACATACTCTCCACCGTGGGCGCGCAGTCCAAAGCCGAGCAGCTCGACATAACGGCGGCGGGACGTCACACCCTCAAGGTGATTTACGGCGGCATTTCCGAACACAATACCGAAATGGAAATCAACGTCGTGCAGAAAGTGCCCGTACGGATAATAATCGACAGCGAAACCGACAATATCGGCCAGCACAGCTTCCATCTCGGCGACGCGCTGCCTTTCAGCACGATAAGCTACCGCCTCGAATACAGCAACGGAGATATCGACGAGCGCGCGACGGCGGTCACCCGAAACATGGTCATAAACAGGAGCGAATTTGTCAGCGAAGACCTCGTCTGCACCGAAGTCGGCTCCGACCAGTATATAGACGTATCCATTCCCAATTCCTCGGTGCAGAGCCAGAGACTGTATTTTAACGTAATTCCGCTGCCTATCGTCAATCTTACCGTTGTCGAAAACCCGACTGACCAGTTCCTGACGGGCAAAGGCATAACCAACGGCGGTATTGCGGGCGTTACGAGCATAGACCTTTCGGGCGCGGTCATCCTCGTCAGCTACCTCAAGGGCAGTTTGACAACGCTCAAGGACACCTCGGGCGACGGCTACATGATGCGCCTTTTCAATAACGGCAAAACGGATAGTCTTCCCAACATAAAGATAGCGTTCGACGAAGCAGACGAAGATCCGCTGACCGAAGAAGACATTTACGGCCCCGCAAAGAGGTATTACCTCGCCGTGCTCACATATACCGACGAATACCATCAGAGCTATACCACGACGATGAAATACTACATCGTCGCGAGAAAGCCAAGGTCAATCAAGGTCTCCGTCGCCCCCGAAACGGTTGAGTGGCATTATAAGTCCGACTACATTCAGTTCGAGGACTGGGACTTCACGGGCATGAGCGTCATCGCGACATACGAGGATGAGGGCGGCACCATCGTTACCGAAACGGTCGATCTGAAGCCTTATATGGTCTACAAGACCGACACCAACACTATCGGCAACGGCTTCCCGCTCATCGTAAGATACCTCGGTATGCTCGAGGAGTCGCCCAGCGTAAGCTTTAACGTAAGGGAGAGGGTGGAGACAGGCATAAGGCTAAAACGCCCCGGCGTTGTCAACTATGTCACCACGGGCGCTGGACTTGACCTTGGAGAATACCAGTTTGAAATCACCTTCAACGCGGGTACCAGCCGGCAAGTCAACGGCATATTCGACTTCACGGGCGGACTAAACGCGTGCGGCTGGTGGTACGAAGTTTTTGACGCCGAAATCCCCGCAGGCTCGACCGATCCCGAGCCCGTTCTCGACGCCGCAGGCAAACTCATTAAGACCAGCATGCGCGTCGTGGGCTACAAGATGATAAGGCTGTACCATACTTCGGAATACGAAGCAAGAGACCCGCAGGGAAGACCGAGATACAACGTCATCTTCACCGACTTCTTTGTCAGGGTGGAAAACAGCAACGTGCCCATCGCATCCATAAGATTTGACGACACCGACACCTATTGCGGCGGAATACCCGTCCTTGGCAAGGTCGCGGCGGGCATGCCCCTTATCTATACCTATTACGACCAGGTCAACAATCTCCTTAAAGAAAAGCTTCTGACTATCGTATATACCGACAATACGGTCGGACACCTCAATTTAAGCCACGCAGACCTCAGCATTGACTACCGCACCGAGGAGACCACCACGGGACTTCGCGAGGTCAACATAAGATACGATGTATTCAATTGCAAAACTTACGTCGAAGTTATCGACGCAAGCCTTGTCGCAATCGATTTGGTCACCGTCCCGCCCACCAACTTTATCAATGGCGAAACCTTCTCCATCGAAGGCGGTATTCTGCGCGCGACGTTCAGAGAAAACGGCTCCGACCTTACTTTCTCGACATACGTACTTATGAGCGCCGAAACGCCCATGCTTAAATACGACGACGTGGACTGCAACATCCCTGTATACACCGACGAATCGCATACTTTGTATAACGAGTATCAGCACAAGACCATAAGCATAAGCTACGGCAAAGAGACCAATAAGGTCTCCACCAGCTACGTAATCACTATTTACAACCCGCTCGACGTGCACTTCACCTACAGCGACGTTATATTCTTCTACGGCAACTCCAGTGACGCAACCGTCACGGCGCACCAGCAGATCGAGGGCTTTGTGCTGCCCACCGAGGACGACCCGAGAACGCCCGAAAACGAGGCCAATCCGACCGCAATAAGGAAGTTTTACGTCTCCAGCGAGTTCTTCAAATACCTCACTCCCGAGCAGTACGAGGCGGAGAGAGTCGCCAACCCCAATCTCGTGCCCATCGTGCTGTGGGATAAGGACAACGACAGGGAATTGATAGTCTATTACGACCTTGACGACGTATGCAAGTACAACGGCGAGCCCAGCAGACCTTACGTGCCTGTGACCCGCGGATATTCCTACTATATCCTCATGATGGTCGAGGGCAACAGGTATTACAGAACGCGCAACTACGCCTACCAGACCTACACGATCATTCCGAAGGTCATCGAAGTCAACGTCGTCACAGCCAACGAAAACGCGTTTGTTTTAAGAGTATTTACCGACGACAACCCGACCGCCGTCAAAGGCCTCTACAGCGACATTAACACAATAAACGGCGCGTGGACGTCTACTTACAGCTTTATCCAGAAGATAGAGCTCGCCAGCCCCAACAAGGATTATTTCGAAATCCTCATGACGGTCACCAGCGAGTACAACGATACTATGTACAACTACGTTGTGACGGTGTTCAACGCCATCCGCGGACAGATTCAGAACTATCAGAAGGGCGTAAAGAAGGTCGTGATCGACGATTCGAGAACGAGAATAATCAAGGGCGTAAACGTCGCCGAGTACAACGGCGGACAGCCCGATTACATCACCTACACCGTAGCCGCGGGCGAAACCCTGACCTACTACAACGTGCTCGACCTTTTGGAAGGCAAGCTCGAGATACTCGTCCCCGGCGGTATCTACGGCATAGGCGACTACAAGATTCACAACGATAACGGCACCCTGCACCACAACAACTATAACATCCAGCTTGTCACGACGTATGACACCGTGTTCAGAGTCAAAAAATGCGTGGTTGAAAACATGGTAGTAATGGGCAGTACGGGCGAAATAGGCGAGGGCGGACTTCTCGAGATTACCGTGGGCGATCCGATAAACGTCTACGTCATCACCGCCTCGGGCGCGTCAAGACGTATAAACGACTACGAACTCGAGTACTTCACTTCGCCCTTATTTGAGCCTGCAAGCCTGGTTACCGAGCTTGCCGCGACTGAAGACGTGTACTACGCCCGTATCAAAGAGGGCTACTACCTCGAGCAGAACGCCGAGGGCTACAGAGATTTCGGATTTACCTTCCGCGTGAAAGTGAACGCTGATGTATAAAAATTAACAAGGAGTAAACAAAATGGCAAATAACGTTAACATTCTGGAAAACGGGCAAGGAGTGATATACAAGTTCACAGTTGATACAGTGGCGGGAAATTCCGCATTGAGAGCGGACGATGGAAAGAAACTCTACATCGATAAGCTTATCGACAACGAAAGCGAAAACGTCTGCCTTATAGCCTATTGCGTGCTCAACACGCGCGCGGCGGTCATAGTAAAAGGCAGCGACAGAAAGACCCTTGACGCCTATATAAGACGTGTAAACAGGGCGTTCTATTCGGAAACCGCGCCCAACGGCTTTCCCTTCCGTCCCATTATCGGCACCGAAAAAGTCAACGAAAAAAATCTCCTTGTAAGCATAAACGAAGTTCACCGTATGTCTCCCTCAGGCGACATAAATTATCCCTATTGCAGCTACAACTATCTTGCCGACGGCAGGACCGACGCAGTCATTATCATCAAAAACGTGAGAGGCGACATGACCCTCGAGGGCTTCCAGAACGCCATGCGCGAAAACGTCAGAATGACGGCAAAGTCCATTTCGGAATACGAGTCGCCAACCGTCGTCATGGAGCAGATAAGGCGCAGATACCTCAGTGAAGGCGGCGGTATTAGCGAGAGTAACGTAATCTTTGCCTTGGCAGAACTTTGCGACCGCACACGTCTTCCCTACAAGCGCGCCGCGGCAAAACTGGGCATAAGAGGCCGCAGGGATATTCTGGTCGGCGTGGTCTGCGATATGGTGATAAGAAGAAAATACTCCATAAATATGACGATTGCCCGCATGAAGCTCAAAAAAGAATATGACATCGGTCTTATTATCGAAGTAATAGCCGAACTTAACAGAGTGTACAGTTACTCATACGACTACATTCTCAGCGTCCTTGGTATCGACGACTCGGGCGATAACATCCTCATCGCGCTTTTCCGCGGGCTAAACGATTCCTTCGGGTGGGAATTTGAGACATTGTGCGTCAAGTTCCACCTTCAGGGCGACCTTGCGGAGTTGCGTTCAAGGTGCGGTCTGTAAGGATTTTTATATTGACAAACCATATTATATTAAGTAAAATATTAAAGTAAGTCATTGGAGGAAGAAATATGGCCGATTTACCCACACAGCAGAGAGCAAAGAGAAATCTCAGGTCTACATTCAAAGCTACCGCAGGGCAGTACTTTTTCCTGCGTTTAGGCTGCCTGTTTTTATCTATCATTCCCTTTGTAGGTCTGCCCAACGCGCTATGTATATTATTAAGGTACAAATGCAAAAATACCGAAATAGTCGGCATGCCGCTGGAATTCAACGGCAGGGCGGGGGAACTTTTGGGACGTATGTTTGTGTGGGGCTTCTTCACGGTGATAACCGCCGGTATTTACGGTCTTGTAGTGCTTCCCGTCCGTTATAAACAGTGGGTGACTTCCCATACGGTATTCGGACCGGTAATGATGTAAAAAGGTTTTTTTACGAAAAA
Organism: Clostridia bacterium; assembly: GCA_035381305.1. Classification (GTDB taxonomy): domain Bacteria; phylum Bacillota; class Clostridia; order Christensenellales; family DTU072; genus CAG-1782. The sequence continues at coordinate 14,651 of DAOSYK010000021.1, read as the reverse complement.
TGACGGGGTTAGGCACTTATTTTAAGTGCCTAATTTGTTAAAGAGGATATATGAACGCGAGAATTGAGGAGCTATTAAAGACATTGCCTGACGAGAGCGGCGTGTATATCATGCTCGACGAGTATGAAAACATACTCTATGTCGGCAAAGCCAAAATTCTCAAAAACCGCGTCCGCCAGTACTTCCACGGCGGCATAAAAAACGCAAAAACCGCCGCGCTTGTCTCAAAAATCGCGTCTTTCAGGTATATAATAACCAATTCCGAATACGACGCTCTTATCTTAGAAAACAATCTCATCAAAGAGCACAACCCACCCTACAATATCCTCTTAAAAGACGACCACACGTATCCGTATATACGCATTAATCCCAAGGACGAATACCCCGTACTCGAAGTTACGCACAAAATAAAAAGCGACGGCGCAAAATATTTCGGACCCTATATGCTGGGCATAAGCGTAAGGGAAATAATAAACCTCGTCCAGTCGGTTTTTCCTATACGGGAGTGCCGCAAAATGCACAAAAAAGAGTGCCTTAACGCGCACATCGGCAGGTGCCTCGCCCCTTGCGTAAATAAGGATAAAAAAGTGGAGTACCGCAAGGCGGTAAACGATGTAATCGACTTTCTCAAGGGCGACGACGACCTCGTGGAAAAACTGTTGCGCGAGAAAATGGCTGAATGCGTGGAGAAAGAAGAATTCGAGCGGGCGGTGATCTACCGCGACAACCTGACGCTTCTTGAAAAACTACAGCGCAAGCAGAGTATACCGTTTAAGCAGAGCCTCTCCATCGACGTGTTCAGCTTTGTCACAAACGGCATGTACAGCGTGGTAAACTGTTTCGCCGTGCGTAACGGCAAGTACCTGGGCGGCACCAACTATCAATACAACGACGTCGACTACGAAAACGGCTTTACCAGCTTTATTATGCAATACTACCAAAAAAACCCTGTGCTCTGCACCGAGATTCTGGTAAACAAGGATTTGGAGTTTATCCCCGAGCTTACCGATTATCTCAACACGATGTCGAACGGCAAGATTGTCATTACCAAGCCCGTAGGCGGCATAAGAAAGCAGCTTGTGGAACTTGCCGAAAAGAACGCCGAGGAATACCTCGCAAGACAGCTTGAGCACTTTAACCGTATGGAAGAAATGACCTTGGGCGCAATAAGCCAGCTTCAGGAAAAACTGAAACTCCCCGCCTTGCCGAGGCGTATCGAATGTTACGACGTATCCCATCTTTCGGGAACGAATAAGGTCGCGTCAATGGTGGTTTTTATCAACGGCGAAAAGGCAAGCAAGATGTACCGCAGTTTCAAAATCCGCACAGTCAAGGGCAACAACGACTTTGCGAGCATGTACGAAGTGCTTTCGCGCCGTATGGAAAAGGCGGGCAGCAGCGAAGATATGAGCTTTAGCGAATATCCCGACCTTATCATTGTCGACGGCGGCAAAGGGCAGCTGTCCTACGCCATGCAGGCGATGCGGGACAGCGGCAAGAGCTTCAACATAATCAGCCTCGCCAAGCGCGAAGAAGAAGTCTTTTTGCCCGACAGGGAGGACAGCATACTCCTTGACAAAAACAGCCTTGCGTTAAAGCTTATCCAAAGAGTCCGCGACGAAGCTCACCGCTTTGCGATAACCCACCACAAAAACTTAAGAATGAAGCAGATGACGCTGAGCGAACTTACCAAAATTACGGGTGTGGGAAAGGCTCGCGCCGCCGCGCTTATGAGTAAGTTTAGGAAGATAGAAAACATAGTTTCGGCTACCAAAGAGGAGCTTATGGACACCCAAGGTATCACAAGCGAGATTGCCGACAACATAAAAGAATTTTTCGCAAAAGAGGAAAGGAACGATGAAATATAAGATGATTTGCTGCGATCTTGACGACACGCTTTTAAACAGTGAAAGGTCATATTCCCCCGCCCTTAAAGAGAGTGTGGCAAGGTATGTCGACGCGGGCGGAAAGTTTGTGATAGTCACGGGGCGTATGACTGCGGGAGCAATTCCGATAGCCAAGGACTTAGGGCTGCACGGCGAAATCCTGACCTTTCAAAGTGCCGTAATCGCCGACATAGACACAGGCGTCATTATCGACAGTAAAATCATAAACAGCAAGGACGCCGCCGAGGTTTGCGCCTATCTTGAAAGCCGCGGCTACTACTTCCACACCTACGTCGACGACTATTTTATCACCCGGGCGGCAAACGAATTTACCAGGATGTATTCGGTAATTTCCCTCGCAGGATACAAAGAAACCGTAATTCCCGTCAGCGAGTACCTTCTCAAAAACGACATCTCTGTGCCGAAAATCCTTATCTGTGAAAAAGAGGAGAAGATTCCCGCTATTTTACGCGAAGTTCAGGGCATTTTCAGCGATAGATTTCTCGTAAACACGAGTAAACCCTGGCTTGTGGAGATTGTGCCCAAAGAAATTAATAAGGGCTTGGGAGTAAAACGCCTTGCCGAAAAGTACAATATAGGAAGGGAAGAAATTATCTGCATAGGCGACAGCAACAACGACATCGAAATGCTCAAAGCGGCGGGTCTTGCCGTCGTGGTGGAAAACGGTTTTCCCGACGCAAAAAAGTTTGCCGACGTCATCGCGCCTTCAAGCGACGATAACGGAGTGGGCTGGGTAATTGAAAACTTAGCAATGTCCTCAAATAAGTAAAGATATCGTAGTTTATACCGATAAAGCTGATTTTTTTCGGGGTACCCAAAAATCCAATGAGATTTTCGGGGTCTGATATAGTCATAACATTGCCCCCCGTAAAGTAAGTTAGTAAGGTAAAAATGCCTTTTGGTTCTCAAGGTTTTTTACGTTGACTATCTTATGTTCGAGGGGTATAATTATGAGTACAAAACCTGTGCAGGCCGACACGTCGAAAATATCATCCTTAAGGCTGGGAGCAGTCTTAAAAGAGGTGTATTTTCCCGAAAATAAAGAAGAACTCGCCGAAATATGGTCAAATATCGGCGACCGCGACCCCATAATTTTAGGCGGGATAACCAACACGCTCGTGGTTGAAGACCCGCCAAGGCCCGTGATACTTACAAGCCGCTTCAAGGAGCTGGTAATCAGCAATAACTACCTTTTCGCAAGCTGCGGAGACACAATCGCCCGCGCCTGCAACGCGGCATGGGAGTACGGCCTTGGGGGGCTGGAAAGTCTTAGCGGTATCCCCGGCACCTTCGGGGGCGCGATAAAAAACAACAGCGGCTGCTTCGGGAGCGAAATAAGCGACTGTCTTGACACCGTTTACATATTCGACTGGGACACGGGAAAGGTAAAGGAGTTTAAGAAAGACGAACTTGCCTTCGGTTACCGCTCGTCGCGTATAAGGCAGGACAGGGACATAGTAATCGGCGCAAGTTTTATACTGACGCCCACGGAGCCCGAGACCATACGCAACAAAATGCGCGACGTCGCCAACCTGAGGAGTTCAAACCAGCCCAAAGGCAAGAGTCTCGGGAGCGTGTTCAAGCGGTACGAGGACGTCAGCGCGGGCTATTATATCGACAAAGCGGGGCTGAAAGGCTGCTCGGTAAACGGTATGGAGATAAGCAGCGTCCACGCCAATTTCATCGTTAACAACGGCGGGAGCGTTTACGACTACTTATATCTTGTAAACCTCGCCAAAACCAAAGTATTTGAGCAGTTCGGGATAAAACTTGAGGAAGAGGTAAGGATAATTGGACAATCAAAGTGTGCTGAAAATTGTACATGACGAGCTCTGTTCGCAAAAGCTGAAACCTTGTTGCTACGCTCCGTTTTTAAGCGGCGTAATAAGGGGACTTGCCGAACTTATTTTCACGCCCAAAGGCTTTGCGATGTACTTTCAGACCACCGACAGCCGACTTATAGAACTTATACGCTCTGCCGCCGAATACCTCTCAAACGAGAAATTTACGATTGAAAAGACATATATCGATAAAGGCTACATCAAGGACTATTTTTACACCCTGCCTCTACCTGTGGAGAACGCCTCAGTCATTCTCGAAAAGTGCCGGATAGTGCGCGATAAGAGCGAAATTGTCGACAGGATACCGGGCGCGCTCATTTCCAAAGCCTGCTGTAAGGCGGCGTATCTAAAGGGTTTGTTCCTCTCCTGCGGAAGCCTCAGCACTCCGCCCGAAGCCGACGGCGGCATAAGCGGGAAGACAAGGGCAGGGTATCACCTCGAGTTTGCCATAAACTCCGCGCTTGTCAGGGAAGATATAACAAAAATTCTTACAAAATTTGCCCAGGTAGAGGAAAAGCAGATAGGACTCAGGACAAACGGCAACGGCATTTACGTAAAGACCGCCGAAGCTATCTGCAACATTCTTGCCGCAATGGGCAGCAATAACGGCGTCATCGCGGTACAGCAGATAATTACGTCCCGCGAGATGAAAAACCGGATAAACAGAGCCAACAACTTTGTGCTCGCCAACATCAACAAGTCGGTAAACGCGGGAGAAAAGCACCTCGAGGCGATTAAACGCATCGAAGAGACGATAGGTCTTGACGCTCTGCCGCCACAGGTCAAGGAAGTGGCGCACCTCAGAAAGAACAACCCCGACGCCAACCTTAACGAGCTTGCCGAGATGTGCGTTCCGCCGTCTACCAAGAGCTGTATGAACCACCGGCTGAGAAAACTTGTTGAAATAGCTTCGGAAATCAAAGATACAGAGGAATAACATGAAAGAATTTATCCACCTGCACAACCACACCGAATACAGCCTGCTTGACGGAGCCGCGCGCATTAACGAGCTTGTGACGACTGCAAAGGAAAGCGGCGCAAGGGCTGTCGCAATCACAGACCACGGCAACCTCTACGGCGCGATAAAGTTCTACAAGGCGTGCGAGAAACAGAAGATAAAGCCCATTGTCGGATGCGAAGTCTATCTTACCGACAATCTGAAAATCAAGGACAAAAACAGTCCGAGATACCATCTTATTCTTCTTGCAAAGAGCTTCACAGGCTACAACAATATCTCCAAGCTCAACAGTATCGGCTTTGTGGACGGCTTTTACGACAGACCGAGAATCGACCTTGAGGCACTCAGAGCCCATTCTGAAGACATAATTTGTCTTTCGGGGTGCGTGGCGGGCGCGATAAGCTCATCCCTGCTTGACCCCAATCTCTCCGACCCCTACGGCACGGCAAAAGCGTGGGCGCTGAAGTTCAAAGAGATTTTCGGCGACGACTTTTATATCGAAATCCAGAACCACTATATCGAGGAAGAATTAAAGGTAAATCCGCTTCTTTTTAAGATAGCGCGCGAAATCGGAGTGAAGACAGTCGCGACAAACGACCTGCATTACATAAAAAAATCGGATGCAAAAGCGCACGACGTGCTGCTTTGCATACAGACGGCAAGCAACTACGACGATCCCGACCGTATGCGCTTTCCCAACGACGAATTTTACTACAAGAGTTATGACGAAATGCTGGCGGTCATTCCCGACGAGGAGACGCTGGATACAACCGTCGAAATCGCCGACAAGTGCAATCTCGTAATTCCGTTTAAGAACTATTCCATTCCGCAATACATGCCGCCCGAAGGGTTTGGCGGCGACGCCGAATACCTGAGACACCTTGCCTACGAAGGGCTTAAGGCGCGTTACGGCGAGATAACCCCCGAAATCGAGGAAAGGGCGGAGAAAGAACTCAACACGATCATTTCCATGGGCTTTGCGTCCTACTACCTCATCGTGTGGGATTTTATAAACTTCGCCAAAAACAACGGTATTCCCGTAGGCGCGGGGCGAGGCAGCGGCGTGGGAAGCATAATCGCTTACGCAATTCACATCACCGAGGTCGACCCGTTAAAATACGACCTCATTTTCGAGAGATTCCTCAACTCTTCCCGCCAGACCATGCCCGACTTTGACGTCGACTTCTGCAGCGACAGGCGCGAGGAAGTTATCGAGTACGTTCGCAAAAAGTACCAGCCGGACCACGTCGCGCAGATAATTACTTTCGGCACGATGAAGAAAAAAAACGCGATTAAAAACGTGGCGCGCGTGTTCCAGATACCTTTTGCCGAGGCAAACGCCCTCGTAAAGAACATCAAGGACAACGACCCCAAGATACACATCTCCGACCTGCTCGACCAAAACAATGTCCACGCCATACCCGAACTGATCGAGCTTTACGAGAACAACCCGACATATAAAGAAATTCTCGACCTTTCCATGCAGATAGAGGGACTTCCGAGGGACCGCGGCAAGCACGCGGCGGGCGTCATTATCTGCAGTGTGCCCGTAAGTGAAAAAGTTCCGTTATCGCGAAACGACGACGACATCACCACCCAGTTTGACATGGTGGAGTGTGAGGAGCTGGGACTGCTTAAAATGGACTTCCTTGCCTTAAAGACCCTCACCGATATCAAGATGACCCTTGACTTTGTAGAGAAATACGAGGGCAAGAAGATAGACTTTGACGAAACGGGCTACGAGGATCAGGAAGTTTACCAGATGATAAGCAACGGCGAGACCGACACGGTTTTCCAGCTTAAAAGCGGTGGCATGAAGAGCTTTATGAAGCAGCTTAAGCCCACTCTGTTTGAAGAAATAATCGCAGGCGTGAGCTTATACCGCCCCGGTCCGATGGACTACATACCGACGTATGTAAAGAATAAGCAGAACCAAAGCAAAATCGACTATCGCCACCCCAAACTCGAGCCCATACTTAAAGCCACTTACGGCGTTATCGTCTATCAGGAGCAGGCTATGAGGATAACGCAGGCGCTCGCGGGATACACCCTCAACCAGGCCGACAACTTCCGCAAGTTTATAAGCAAAAAGAAGGTTGAGGAGATTCCCACCCAGAGAAAGAAGTTTATAGACGGCTGTGTAGCCAACGGAGTGGACGTAGAGTTTGCACAAAAACTGTGGACAGAGCTTGAGACTTTCGGCTCGTACGCCTTCAACAAGTCTCACGCCGCGGCATATTCGGTACTCAGCTATCAGACGGCATACCTCAAGCACTATTATCCCGTGCACTACCTGTGCGCCGTTGTCAACAACCGCATTACCAACCCCGACGACACGAGCAAGTACCTCAAGCTTATTAAGGACATGGGAATTACCCTGCTCCCGCCCGATATAAACCACTGCGAAGGGCTGTTTGTCCCCGAAGGAAAAAATATCCGCTACGGACTTGCCTGTATAAAGAACGTGGGAAAGGCCGCGGTCGACAATATCGTCGCCGAGAGGGAAGCACACGGCAAATTCAAAAGTTTTGTCGACTTTGCAAGGCGGTGTGCGGGCGGCAATATCAATAAGAGAATGATTGAGAGCCTCATCCACGGCGGGGCGTTCGACTGTTTCGGCTTGTCGAGAAAGACCCTCATCTTTAACTATGAGGCAATACTCGAAAGAGAAATCGGCAACAAGAGCATCCTTGACGGCGGACAGATGTTTTTCGACTTCATGATGGAAGAGGAATACAACTACCGCGTTATTCCCGACGACAAAAAAGAAAAGCTCATGCTGGAAAAGCAGGTCCTGGGCAGATACATTTCGGGACACCCGCTTGACGGACACGAGGAAGAATTTGCGGCGTTCGATTTCAGTACCGATATGCTAAACCCTGTCGAGGACGCGGACGACATAGCGGCTATTGAGGCGATTGAAGAGGGTGAAACCGCCGAAAAAGAGGAAAAATACCTTGTCAGGGACGGACAGGAGATTTTCTTCGGGGGGCTCTTAAGCGACGTTGAGGTAAAGGTCAGCGGCAAGACTGGCAAGCCTTTCTGCGTTGCCAACGTCGAGGATATGGCGGGCAGCTGCGAAGTGATGTTCTACAGCAACATCTACACCCGCAAAAAGAACCTGCTTGTCGACGATAATCTTGTAAAGATTCGCGCTAAGGTGAGGATTGAGCCCGACTCAAAACCTCAGGTCGTGGCAAGCGATGTGCTCCCCTGGACGCTGGAAGAAAAGGAAATGCCCGAGGACGGCAGAACGCTTTATATCCGCATTGAGGACGACTGGACGCTGGAAAAGGTGTGCGAAATGCTGCAAAGGAATAAGGGCGGCAGTGTGCCCGTAAAAATTCAGCGCGGCAGCAAGCTGTATACGATAAGCTATAAGGTGGCGGCCCCCGACATGCTCAAAAACCAGTTAATCGGCATGATTGGCTACGCCAACGTCAAGCTTCAGTGATTTGTCGTTTAACCTCTTTTTGACTGCGAGAACGGCGACCCACGCAATGACCGCCGCTCCGCATACGCCCATAATCGGGTAGGAGATATCGATAATTTTCTCAAAACTGAACAGGCTTACAAGATAACAGGCGGCGATTATTATCGCCGCTTTCTTTATGTTGTTTTCCGAAGCGACGACGAGAGAACTTGTTATGGTCGTATAAATGGCAAGATACATGATAATATTGCCCACAATCTTTAAGTTACATCTTTCGGCTGCAGCCATAAGCGGCATGGAGGCGTTAAGGTCTTTTTGAATTATCACGTACACGCAAATCAGCATTGCCGAGAGTACAACGCCGCTGATAATTGCCGCCGCGAGGTTTTCCTTTCTCGAACACTCCTTGCTCAAAGTGGATATAAAATATCCGCCGCTGATTATGTTCATTGTCGCGTAAGTAAAGGCGGGAATGACGCTGAAACGCTCAAACGGGGCGGAATTGTCGCCCTTGAAAAGCAAAAGGAAAACAAGCAGAACAATAGCCGGCACAATGAAGGAATTTACCGACTTAAGTTTTTCCACGCCGAAGATTATTGTTATCAGCGTGATGACGCCCGTGATTATTCCGCCGCCGTGTATGCCGAACAGGGAATATATGACCAGTTCTCCGCCGGCTATCATCGCGCAGGTCACCACGGCGTTAAAAAACCTTATGAGGACGAGGAAAACGGGCTTGAATTTCCCGAAAAGTACAAAAAGGTCGCCGCTATACAGCCTTCCGAGTTCCAGAAAGAAAAAGCACAAGACACCCATACACGCCCCCGAAAGCAGGGGCGTGAGAGGGGAGGTATGAGAAAAGTATAAAGCTATTTCCCGGCCCGAAGCAAACCCCGCTCCGATAAGCGTGCCGACAAAGGTTGCCGCAAGGCCGATTACTCTTTTCCGCATACTCAATTATATGAAAAACAATCCCCCAAAAATGTCAGGAGACATTTTTGGGGGTGCTCCCATTCGAGAGTATATTTTGCGATTTTTTTCGGATTCCCGAAAATCATGCGATTTCGGGGCTATCTCAGAAATACTTCTTAATTATTTTTTCTATCAGCGCGACTATGGCGTACATCAGCGCGGCGAGGATGCACAGTATGACGGTGCTTGCCATGACGAGGTCGAGCTGAAACACCTGTGAGCCGTAGACTATAAGGTAGCCTATACCTTCACGACTGACGAGGTATTCGCCCATAATCGTACCCACCCACGACAGGCCGACGTTTATCTTAAGTACCGAAATGAGGGTCGGGATATTGGCAGGGAGCACAAGTTTTGTCAATATCTGAAACTTATTTGCCTGCATGGACTTTAAGAGCATGATTTTCTCTTTGTCCACCTGCATAAAGCCCGACAGCATGCTGATTATCGTAATGATTATGCAAATAAGTATCGCCATGGTGATTATGGCTTGTTTCCCCGCGCCAATCCAGATTATGATAAGCGGTCCCAAGGCGATTTTTGGCAGGGAGTTGAGGGTGACAAGGTAGGGTTCGAGCACGTCGTTAAGCAGTCTGCTCCACCACAGAATTATTGCGATAAGCGTACCCGCGGCCGTGCTTATAAGAAAGCCGAGCACCGTCTCAATAAGCGTCGCGCTGAGGTGGTTGAACAGGTTTTTCTGCGCTTCGAGTTTTAACAGAAGCTTGAATATCCGCGACGGGCTGCTGATTATGAACGGGTCGATGATTTCCTTTTGCGCCACCAGCTCCCACAGTCCTATAAACAACAAAAGTATGCCTATCTGCAATACCTTTGTGACCAGCTTTCTGATCCTGATTTTCTTAACATATTTTTTGTGTTCATCCGTCATTTTTTTTCTCCTCGAGTAACATCCATATCCTTTCGAAATATTTCGGGAAAAGCTTGTCCTCCCTGCGTTTTAAGGGGGTGAGGCTTTTGTCGATTTCGATGTCGATTTCGTCCTTGACGCGGGAAGGACGCGCCGACAAAACGATTATTTTGTCGCACAGCGAAATACATTCGCTGATATCATGGCTTACAAGGACGGCAGTCTTTTCTTCCTGCTTAATGATTTTGTACACATCGTCGCAGACGTTGAGCCTTGTCTGAAAGTCGAGAGCGCTGAAAGGTTCGTCAAGAAGCAGTATCTCGGGCTGAGTGACCAGCGTCCTTATAAGAGCCGCTCGCTGGCGCATTCCGCCGCTAAGCTGACTGGGGTGCATGCCCGCAAAGTCTCCCAGGCCGTACTTTTTCAAAAGGCTCAGAGCCATTTCGCGGTTCTTTTTTGTATTTATGTGCCTTACCTCAAGTCCCAGCATAATATTGCGCTCGATATTGCGCCACTCGAACAGCTGGTCGCGCTGAGGCATCAGCGCGACCTTGTCGAGAGATTCTCTTATGTCGCGTCCGTCGAGAAGAATGTTGCCGCAGGAAGGCTGCATTATGCCCGCAAGAAGGTTAAGTATCGTTGTCTTGCCGCATCCCGAGGGGCCTACCAGCCCCACGAAGTCACCTTTTTCCACACGGACAATCACGTTGTCGAGCACCTTTGTTTCTCCTTCCTTACTGTGATAGGAAAAGGTAAGGTTTTTGAGTTCGAGTATAGGTTGCATGGTGTTCTCCTTATTTCATGCTTTCAAGTATCCTTTCGACTATGCTGTTGTCGATAATTTCCGCAAACGCTACGCGATTTTCAAGACTGCCGCTCTCGATGAGAATGTCAATCATGTGCTCGAAGTTCTCCTCGGTCATGACGGGGGTCGTCATATAGGCGTCGATTGCCTTGTAGCTCGCAACGGATTTTACAAGCAGTTCGCGATCGGTGGTGGGGAAGCTGGGCGCAATCGCCGCGGCGACTTCTTCGGCGGTATGGGTGGTTACGTACTCGATGCCTTTAATTATCGCCGTCATGAATTTCGTGACCTTTTCGGAATTGTTTTCGATATAGCTCTTTGTCGCCATAAAGCAGGTATAGGGGATTTCGCCCGCCTCGGTGCCGACGCTGGTTATGATATACCCCTTGCCGTTTGCCTCGTACTGGCTTGCCACAGGCTCAAACATCGTGCAATAGTCGCCCGTACCGCCTTCGAATGCCGCGGTGATAAGGTCAAATTGTATGTCATAGCGGAGATTTACGTCGTTTACTATGTCAATTCCGTTTTTCTTCATCGCGTGCTCGAGGCTCATAGCCGGCATACCGCCCTTTCTGCCGCCGATAATCTCCTTGCCTTTGAGGTCGCTCCATTTGAAATTGGGCTGAAGGGTTCTGCCGATAAGGAAAGAGCCGTCCTTTTTGGTGAGCTGACCGAATACGATCGGGTAGTTTTTGCTGCCCTGGGCGTTTACATAGACCGCCGCCTCGGGGCCGCAGAAGCCTATATCCGCTTCGCCCGCAATGACAGCCGCCATGGTCTTGTCGGCGCCGCCGCCGTTGGTCAGTTCGATAGTCAGTCCCACTTCCTCAAAATAGCCTAAGTTTATCGCGGCGTACATGGGCGCGTAAAACACCGAGTGGGTAACTTCGTTGAGCCTGATTACATTTTCGTCTGGGTTGTTGCAACCGGCTAACCCGACGGCGCACAATGTAATCAGCACGATAATTAGCAGTAATACAATAAATTTTTTCATTCTTCATACCTCCGGGAAAAATAAAGCTTTACTACATACTTATGAAAAGCGGAATATTTGAGTGCAGACACACTTAATGACCCAAAAATAACGCCCCAAAAATGCAAGCATTTTAGGGGACCCCGCTTAATGCCCCAAAAATGCAAGCATTTTAGGGGACCCCGAAGATAGCGCAATAAATCTGTGATTTTAGAAGGACGCTTCCCGCCCGGTCGCTAAGTTTTATCCATACCACGCGGTTTCTCCCAAAATACTTCGCGTACTTTGGGGGCTTCATTTCAGTTGTTTTTAATATTTTTATTATTAAATAATAAAGGAAGCAAATTTTCTCAATGTTGATTGCAAAGGCAAAATTCTGTGCTATAATAAACAATACTCACAGACGACGACTATATTATGTATAATTCTAAGAATATAAGTATATTAAGAATATTATTGTTCTTTATCCTGCCGGCGCTGCTCGTCTGTACTGTCCTTTTTTTACCTCAGAGCCAAGCCGCCGCGCATGCGTCTGCCCCGTCAGTTGTTTTCAGCAGGGCGACCTGTGATGTTTTGGACCCGATTACCCTTACTTACACCACAGAGGAGTTTGATTTACTCAATTCCAACGCGTTCCGCCGTAACGTAAAAGTTTACTTTGAAATTACCGCGGCAGGCATTGCCGACTATTACGTTTTCGGCATTACGAGCGAGGGCGGTGCAGAGTATACTCACAACAGGGTGGAAATCGGCGCCGATGTCATCGAGGCGTCATACGAAGTCACAAACACAGGCATTTTCTATATAAACTGCTATCTGTACGACGCGGACGGCGTACTCCTTTCCATCGCGTCGGTTACGGTAAGAAGCGACATGGACCCGCCCGAAGCTTTCGGAAGCGTAAACTCCATGACAGATTACCGCAATGTAAACACGGTCTTTAACGTAATATTCGACACAAGTTCCTTTTCCGACCTCTTAAGCGGACATAAAGAGGCGTATTACTCCTTCAGATACACAGGAGCAATCAGCGATTACATCTCTTACCGCAAAGTGGAAAACTTCCCCGAAACTTTTACGATAAACAATAACGGTTTGCTTACCATCGTCTATATCGACAACGCGGGTAATTACGCCATGGGCGAGTATACTTTCGACAAGTTTGACACAACGCCCCCCCAGGTTCCCGCAATAATAATATCTCCCGACAGCGACATGATCTTTTCGGGCGGGTATACGGCAAGCTATACTGTGACCATTAATTACGGCGCCGACACCCAGTCGGGCAGGGCCGACGAGCAGTATTGCATAATAAACGGGCGTACCGTGCGTTATACCGCGCCTTTTAAGCTCGACAGCCCCATAAATTATACGATAATGGCAAAGACCGTCGATAAGGCGGGCAACTCGTCCGAATATGCGCAAGCGACAGTCTCCGCAAGCACATTCGACGTATACGAGCCGTCGGTAAACGGGCTTAAGTTCCTTGTGGACCTTACACAAAACAATCCCTGCTCGGTGGAGTTTGTATCTTCCGATTTTCATTCGGGCGTCGATTATGCCTATATTGAAGAACCTTATATGCACTTTGCCAAAGGCGTTATGAACACCTTCCGCGCCGAGTTTACCGTCTTTGACAAAACGGGACTGGTAATTCACGTCGTCGACAAGGCGGGAAATCACGCCATACGCCACATAACATTAGCGCACTTCGGCGACAACAGGCGGGGCAAGGACATCAGAGCATATTACGAGAAGTACCACGCCCTCGACTTTGCCGACTACGCCCTGAACGTCGCCGACGAGATAAATGCGGCGTACTTAAGCCTCAATGTCGCAATACTTGACGACCAGACTCAAAACAGTGATTTTGACGCTATTTTTGCACTTATCGACAAGCTCATTTCGGGCTCGAGCAATCACACCTACGTCATCGAGACAGTGCCTGTTTATGTGTCAGGCTCTTTGAACTACACGATTAACGAAGCCGACCTTTCCGACTATAAGAAGGGCGACGGCGTAAGACTTGTTATGAACGGCGTCAAGATTGAAGGCGAAAAGGAATACGTCAAGACGGCGGGCTTCAGGAAAGGCTTTGCCGACGGGTTCAATCTTTCGGCGTACTACAAGGACGAAGTCCTTACAGGTCTTGAAAACGGCATTTTTATCGAAATGAACATGCCCTACGGCTATTATGAGCGAAATATTGTCATCATTCAGAAGTCCACGGGACAGATTATCGAAACCGAAGTTTATAACAACAAAATCGCCTTTACGCTTCACGACAGCGGCGACTACGTCATGGTAATCGGCGGCGAAAGGGCAAAGCCCACTCCGAGAGAAGGACAAAAGACCATAAGCGTCTTCGGAAAGAATATGCCATACGGCGCGTTTTTCGGCATTGTCTTCGGCATAGGCGGAGGCTGTGCGGCGATTGTTGTCGTGCTTATTGTGATAAAGAAAAAGAGAGGATAAACAAAAAAGGTAGGGAAAATTATGCTTGCCAGAACAAAAGGTTATGCGCTGGACGGTATTGAGGGGTTTTCTGTCAGCGTGGAAGTATTCAGTCAGGACGGCATGCCAGCCGTTGACATAGTGGGACTTGCCGCAAACTCGGTCAAGGAGTCGAGGGACAGAATGCGCTCCGCCATAAAAAACAGCGGATACAAACTGGGCTCATTCAGAACGGTAATAAACCTTGCTCCCGCCGACGTCAGGAAAGAGGGAAGCGGACTCGACCTTCCCATAGCGGTAGGGTACCTTGCCAGCACCGGACAGATACCGCTCAAAAACTGTGAAGAATACGTCATGATCGGCGAACTGTCGCTGGACGGCGCGCTCCGAAAGGTAAACGGCGTTATGCCTCTGCTTATAAGTGCGTACAAGGCGGG
>DAOSYK010000020.1:0-25956 GCA_035381305.1 Clostridia bacterium | reverse complement strand
TTAACAATTTTATCTAATTCTTTTTTAGATAGAACTGTCTTTTGGTTTTTACCCACTTTAACTTTTTCACCAAGTTTAGATGCATCCATCAATAATACATCACCATTAGTATTTGACTTATCGATGAACAATACTGATACATTGGTACCAGTGTTTGCAAAGATGTTCGAAGGCATAGAGATGACGCCACGTAGCCATTTATTATCAATAATTTGTTGTCTAATTGTTTTTTCTATTCCAGCTTGAGCCGTAAGAAAACCTGTAGGGACAACAATCGCTGCTTTGCCGCCATCTTTTAACGAATACAAGATATGTTGAATAAAACAAAGATAGATTGCCATTGACTCTTTCTTGGCATTTGGAATATTAGGAACTCCAGCGAAGAATCTCGATGTCTTTTCCCATTTGGTTTCAATCTTATCTCTTGTTGAAGAAAAATCAGTCTTGAAAGGAGGGTTTGAAGTGATGAAATCAAACTTCTTTAATCCTGATGTATCATCACCTTTGATTCTATAGTGAGCAGGAGTTTCTAGCGTATCGCCTTCTATGATGTTTTCTAATGATTCTTTTAATCCATTTAAAAGCATATTAATTCTTAAAAATCTTGATGATTTTTGAGATATATCTTGTGTATAAACTCTTGCCTTATTACCGAACTTACCATTGCCTAGTTCATTTGCTAAATGAAGTACAAGAGATCCCGAGCCTGCTGACGGATCGTAAATCTCATAAATTTTATCTTCAACTGGCGACATATGAACTAATATTTTTCCAATTGCACTTGATAATGCTTGTGGTGTAAAATATTCTGCATACGTTCCACTTGCGACATTATAGTTTTGTATTAGGTATTCAAAAATGGTACTAAAGAAGTCATAGTTGCCTTCGATTGTTTCACCAAAATCAAATCTGTCTCTTGTAATATATGAAAAAATATTTCTTGCAAATGCGTTTCTCTTTGATGATTCAACCTTATCACAAATTTCTGTAAATAAAGCTTTCTTTTCGCCACTAGCAGTTTCAACACTGAATGCTTGGTTTTCCTTGTAATTTGAGATTCTAACTAATGTTTTATCAAATTGATCATAGAAATTATCGTCCTTGATATGTTGGACTAAATAATCAATTGTGTCTTCATATTTAAATGCCACATCTTGAGGATATGCAGCATAGAAAGCATCAAGCATGTCATCTTTATTTGTGATTACTGATTGATAGTCCAACCCAGTATCTTTACAAAACTTTCTAAGGTTCGCCATGAACTTATCATTTAAAAACTTATAAAGAAATACCGAAGTAACAACTACTTCTTCATAAGCCGTATTGGATAGTCCATTCGTTGAACATAGACCTTGTAAGTCATCAATGATGGATTTTATATTTTTCTCTAATTCTACATAATTTTGCATATTTTTATTTCTCCTAAATGCTTTCTTTATAAAGTAGTAAGTTTACATATAACATTTCTAGAATATCGTCATACGAGTCTTTAACTTTCTTGAATAATTTTTCTTTGATTAAGATAACAGTTATCTTTGCTTTAGTTGAATCAGCAAACCCTTTTTTACCTTGAAGGATTAGGGCATCATCGTAGATTGTATCCTTGATATTATCAAATATAATCTTTAAAAAACTTTCAATGTCAGATCTATCAATTGTTGTTTCAAGAACAGCATCACTTAATGTTTTAACGAATGCAAAGCTTCCACCATAAGCTTGAGAAAGTCTATCGTTTTCTTCATTTATTCTTTTAGCTTCTTCAAGAGCTGTTCTTAACTCATCTGATAATTCATCAATTGTTGCATAATCGAACACTTGAAGCTTCTCAAAAATTTTTTTAAGTAATTCTTCGAGCTTTTGAACCTTAATATCTTTCTTGTTTTTATTCTTTTGAACTTCTTTTTGAAGTTCAGTAAGTACATCTTTTACTTTATTGAAGTCATCATCCTTTAGCATAAATTTTCCTAAGTCAAGGATGGTGATTTTTGTTTTGATAAACTCATAAACAACCTTGATAACTTCTTCATTATTCATGATATCAAGCGTATCAATAACCTTGCTTGATAAATTCATAAATGAAATTCTATCATTAACTGTCTTTAAGTAATTATTAACTTTATCATCATCAATCAATTTAGAGTATTCTTCTGCTCTTGAAAGTTTGAATTCGACTGAACAATCTTTAACTCCAGTTAAAAGCTTTCTAATCTTTAATAATGCTTCCTTGTTGAAGTATTGCATCATGTTTACAAACGTTTCAATATTATCAACAGGAATAAACCTTTTCAATTCAGCCAAAAACTTATCAAGTTTTCTCTTGATATCTTCTTTATCAACAACAAGACCAGACAATGATACTTCATCATCGCCATCTTCGTTCATGTCAGCTTCAAGTTCTTTAATATAAGCGTCAAGAGTGCTGTTGTATTCTTTTTCGATGTCAACGAAGTCTACGATATAACCATATTGATAAACTTTTCCTGTAGGACTTTTATATGGTCTATTGACACGAGAAATCGTTTGAAGCAAGCTTTGTGCGTGTGGTCCTCTTAAAAGATACATTTTCTTTAGTCTTTTTACGTCATATCCAGTTGTAAGCATATAATGAACAACTAAAATATCAGGGAACCCACTTTCTCTAAAGTTTATTTGATGTTGTTTATTTAACGCACTCTGAACAGCATTATTTTCGCTATCAGACATTACCAATCCACTTGTTAATTTACTGTTATTCTTAAACCATTCATTGATTTTTCTTGCTTGATCATTGGAACGACATACGATCATTCCACCGATTGTATTATCAGTGTTTACAAGTCTGAATTGCCTGAAGTCCTTTTCGATATATTTTGAAACACCCTCAATATAGTCATCAGATTCATACACATCTTTGCTATCGAGGTTTTGGTTTTCAATATCAAGATTTTCTTTAATCTCAGCCTTTGCTGCAGTATCAATTTGTTCTTTTTTAATTCTTAATGTATAACCATCAGCGATTGATTTATCATAGAAATATTTGTGGATGTAATCACCAAATTTTAAGTTGGAACGTTCCTTCTTAGTTAATAAAGGTGTTCCTGTCATGGCAATATATATACCATTCGAATCACAGGTCATCAAATTCTTAAAGAATTCACCATGAACATTATACGATCTATGTGCTTCATCAACAAAAAATATTCTTTGAACTCTCACATTGTAAACATTCTCGATGACTGGCATTTTTGATTCTTCCATCAATTTATGAATATTAACAATACAAATCGTACCAATGCCATCATTATCTTCATCAAGAGGTTTCTTTAGTTCTTTTGCAAATTCAGCCTTACTTGAAACGTTTGTTACTACAAAACCTCTGTTCGTAAATTCAGTTGTCGCTTGAGTCATTAAATCAAGCCTATCTACGATAAAGAAGAATCTAGTATTAACATTCTTTTTGGCAAAGTAATCAGTGATGACTTTTAGTGAGTATGCAGAAAGTGCAGTCTTACCTGAGCCTTGAGTGTGCCAAATAATACCGTTTTTATCCTTTTCACCAAATCTCTTGATAATAGCTCTAGTAGCAAAAAACTGAGGATATCTCATGATGTGCTTTTGCTTGATTGGAATTTCCTCATCTATATTTGTTGAAGCGTTATGTACTTTTTTAATTTCTGTTAGGAACATGATGCCATAGCGAAGCATGTAGAAAAATCTCTCTTTATCAAAAAGGGATGTAATAAATCTATTGCATGATGTTAGGTCTGATAAATTAGTGTTGAATTCAGGTGTTTCCGTTTCAATTGGATCGTAACCACCATCTCTAACGACAAATTTAACTGTTGTTTCATCTACTTCTTTTAGTTTATATTTGGAATGGTATTCTTTGATATCTTCTCTAAAAAAAGAGAATGTCGTACTTTGACCATTTGGAGTTGTATAGAACGATCCTGCCTTAACTTCATCAGCAATGTCATCATCAGAGTCTTCGTATTCCATGTTGTTTGAGAAAGAAATAATTTGAATTAAATTAAAATACTTTTTATAGTCATCATTCTTTAATCTCTTATTAATCATTCTTTCGAATTCAACTTGGATTCCACCACTGTTATTAGGATGCTTTACTTCTAAGAATGCTAAAGGCATACCATTGATAAGAATGTTGATGTCAGGCCTAAAAGAACCTTCTTCAGTTCCTTCTTTTACGCTAAAAGGCAGTTCATTAACAACGGCAAAATCATTATTACTATAATTATCTAGATCCATTAATCTAATTGAATGTTCAGAAGAAAGTAATCTTTTATAAAACTCTTTACCTAAATCATTGTTATTAATTAGAGTATTAATCTCAGCCAAAAGAGCGAATAATTCATCATTTTGGATTTCTCTTTTATTGATTCTTTCTAAGGAATCTTTAAATCTATCTATAAAAATCTTAGTCTCAAAATCGATCCGAGAACCTTTAAGTGATTGATAATCATAGCCTAATCTTAAAAACTGAATGGTTGCAGGAAATTTTACTCTTGTATCCTCATTAAAATGTAACATTATTTTTTCCCCTCCAAATCAATGTCATTTTGCTTACAAAGCTCAACTATTTTTCTTTTAACTTTAATGGTTGGCTCGTGTTTTCCAGTTTCCCATCTATTAATAGATGAAAAAGAAACCTCTAATAACTCAGCTAGTTCCTGTTGTGACAATATTAGCTTCTCTCTTAATTTTTTCACTAATCGTTGGTAATCCATAATTACCTCCATTATAAATGTAACTATCTATTCAAAATTATAGCACTTCTTTGTCAAATTGTCTATCTATTATGAAATATTATATTTTATTTTATTATTTTTTCTCAAATCGTTAAATAGTAGGCTAATCGTTAAATAGTAGGCTAATCGTTAAATTGTTAGGTAATCGTTAAAAAGTTGATTAAATAAAGAAAAAGAGACCTAATAATAGCCTAAGTTCAGACTACTACAGGTCTCTTAAAAACTGGCGGATAGGAGTTTTTTCCCTTTCTGCCAAAGAAAAAAGGCTTGATAACATTGTATCAAACCTATGCTTTCAATATGGCGGAGAAGGTGGGATTCGAACCCACGTGCCACTTATTAGGTGACAAACGCATTTCGAGTGCGCCAAGTTACGACCACTTCAATACTTCTCCATATTTGTCGTAAATGTATCGGTTGCTCATATATATTAACCCAATTTCGGAAAATTTGCAATAGTTTGACGTAAGGTTACCTTTGACATTATGTGCATTTTTATTATATGATAATAACAATACTTACTTTGAGCGCGGTGTTCTGAAAAAATTCGCAAAAGCGATATAATAGTTAATATATATGTAGAGTATACTATCGACAACGCGCCATAAACTAAAGGCAGAAAAATCAAAAGAGGTAACTATGAAGAAGATTATCGCAATCGTGGGGGACGCAAAAATCGAAGAGGACAGCTTAAAATACAAGCTCGCTTTTGAAACGGGCAAGGCTCTCGTGGAAGCAGGATTTAGAATACAGAGCGGAGGCCTGCGCGGTGTGATGGAAGCCGCCTTCAAAGGCGCGCACGCCGCAGAAAACTATACCGACGGCTCGACAATCGCCATTATCCCAAGCTTTAACCCCAACGACGCCAATCCTTACGCCGACATCGCGATCGGCACAGGTCTTGACGTTTACCGCAACGTAATCGTTGGCAACGCCAGCGCGGTTATCGCAATCGGCGGCGGCGCGGGCACAATGAGCGAAATCTGCAACGCCTGGGCATTAAAGCGCATGATACTCGCCTTCAACAATGTGGACGGCTGGTCGGCAAAGGTCGCGGGATGCCGCATGGACAACAGGGTCCGCTACGAAAATATCCCCGATGACAAAATTTACAGCGTATCAACCGCCGAAGAAGCGGTCAAACTGATAAAAGAAAGGCTGGAAAAGTACAACGCCTTTCATACCAGCATACCCAAGGACAACTGACATGATAAAGTATAAATACGTTTTCTGGGATTGGAACGGCACCCTCATCGATGACCTGACCACCAGCATAGACAGCCTCAACGTTTCACTCGCAAAGCGCAATCTCCCTTTGATGACGCGCGAAAGGTACTTTGAGACCTTCTGTTTTCCTGTGGAAGAATTTTACCGCAAGATAGGATTTAACCTCGAAAAAGAGAGCTATCAGATACTCGCCGACGAGTTTATCGAAAACTACAACATCGAGGTAAAAAAGGCAAAACTTCACCCACACGCCGCAGAAGTTATAGCAACGCTTGCATTGAACGGCGTAAAGCAGTATATCCTGAGCGCAAGCGAAAAGGAAATACTCCTTCGCGGGCTAAAGAAGTTCGGCATAGAAACTTTCTTTACCGACATCATCGCCCTCGACAACATATACGCCCACGGCAAAATCGGCATCGGCAAGGCGTGGTTTGAGAAACACTCCTTCAACGAAAAAGCCCTCATGGTGGGCGACACCTATCACGACTATGAAGTGGCGAGCGCGTTAAATCTCGACTGCGCCATGTACACAGGCGGGCATACCTCTCTTTCTCACCTTTGCTCGATCGGCGTGCCCGTAATCTCCGACTACCGCGAACTTTACGACCTCGTTTTTGACGGAGAACTGTTAAAGAGCATAAAGAAAGCCGACAAAAAGGCCGTCAAGGAAGACAAGGCTTTTGTAAACGCCTATCAGTCCTTTTACGACGACCAGAAGATATATTCTAAGGTCGATTACAAGTCTGACTGGTGATTAAGTCAAAGTTTTTGTGACACCGGAAACTTCGTGATAAAATTCCAGCGCGCGTTTTTCAAAATCAAGGGTTACGCATAGCGAGTCCGAGCATCGGCTCCCGTCGTAACCCCTTATTTTTATAATGCGGTTTTCATAGTCGACTTTGGCATAATACTCGTCAAACCTTTCATAAAACGCGGCGGCACTCTCAAAACCGGCGTCAAAAAACAGCATATCATTGGGCGTGACGATATTTCCGTACAACGCTTTATACGCCTCGCTCTCGGTATCGCCCATAATGACTGCGCACCCCATGGACGGAAAAATCACTCTGACGACGCCCACTTCCTGATAAACAGAGTACAAGGCCTTTAGGTAATATCCGCCGTCCTCTTTATAAAGGAAATGATAGGTGTTGTCCTTGAAAAAGAGGTGCCCAAAACGGCTCTTTCCGAGAATTTTCGCTTGAATTTCGCCCACATAATGCTCGCTCTCGGCGATAAGCTCCGCTATCTCGTTTTCGCTGTGAGGGACGATGTAAACCCCGTGCTCACCGTCGGAATAATGCTCTATTACTTTAAGAGTGCCGATATAGATCTCATTTTCAAACCCGTTCCAGCTGACGTTGTAAATATCTTTCTTTTTGCCCGCGGTAAGGACAACGGACAGAATGCCTGCAGTCACCACAAGAAGCCCGCTCAACGATAACAGCGCCGTTTTTATTACTTTCTTCATCTTTTCACCTTTTTAAATTTGTAGTTTTAAATTACCACAGGGGTTTTGCATGCTCAAGAAAGTATTTACTCTCCTTTTTTCGGTAAAAAGAGAATATTGTCGAATATGTCTATGGCGTTTTGGGCGGATATGGTGTATAATAAAAATGATAAACAACTATCAGGAGAAATAAAAATGAAAGTACGTTTGAATGAAGACGCCGAAATAGTAAAAACCGTCAAAGAAGGCTTACAGCACACGGGCGGCTACTGCCCCTGCAAGAGGGACAGAACTCCCGACACGCGCTGCATGTGCAAGGAGTTCCGCGATCAGATCAAGGACCCCGATTTCTACGGATATTGCCACTGCTTACTTTATTATAAAGAAAAAGAATAAGCCACTATATTTTCAGGCTTCTTAAATAATCTTTTCTGTCCCCGCTGATACGATAGCTCTCTATGGCTTTTTGTATTGACTTGTTGTGAACAAATCGGGGCAGAATTTTCCTTTCGAATATCCCCACAAATATATCATACTGTTTTATCAGCCCGAAGCTGTAATACCATGCGAGTGCCATATTTATATAGTACTCGTCGGTTTTTATGTTTATAAGCGTGTCAATTATCGACGCGTCGAAATTTTCGTCGAGGTAATAGGCAAGCAAGGTCACTACGCCGAATCTTACCGTGTAGTCGTCGTCGCTTTTCAGATACTCTTTAACCTTGGCGTAAACCTTTTCGGGGTATTTTTTGAATATCTTCAGCCCTGCGACAAGCCCGTCGCACACCGCCCAGTTATCGACATAGGGTAAAAACTCGTCAATGTAGTCAAAGACTACGTCGATGTCCTGCGAGATACGGCAGATAAACGACGCGTGAAGCTGGTTTTCCTCATAGTACTTATGGGGCAGCTCTTTCAAAAACGCCGCGATATTCTCGTCATTTTTCAACTCTTTGGCGATCTTCCTTAAAGCGGGCGAGCGCACGCCAATAATTGTATTTTTATCGATATTGGGTATAAGGGGCGCGGTGAACGCGGCGTATTTTTCGTCGCGCTCACGCATCAATAATTCAAGATATTTTTCCATTATTTATTCTCCCCGCTCTCATAGCGTTTAATATGGCAATTACCGAAACTCCCACGTCGGCAAACACCGCCATCCACATACCGGCGATGCCGAACGCCGATAGTATAAGCACAATGACTTTTACGGCGATGGCGAAAACTATGTTCTGAAATACAATTTTCATCGTCTTTGACGCCGTCTTTTTGGCAAGGGGTATCGCCGAAAGTTTATCGTGCATAAGTACAACGTCGGACGCTTCAATCGCCGAGTCGCTCCCCGCGCCGCCCATGGCTATGCCGACATCGGCTCTCATAATGACGGGGGCGTCGTTTATGCCGTCGCCCACAAAGGCGACTACGTCTTTTGCGTCCTTTTCGGCTATTATCCTGTCAAGTTCGCTGACCTTGTCGGCGGGCAGAAGCTCGGCTCTGTATTCGTCGATACCGATCTCTTTTGCCACGCTCTCGGCGATAGCCTTGTTGTCGCCCGTAAGCATTACGGTGCGGTAACCGCTCTGACGCAAAGAAGCTATTACGTCTTTCGTATCGTCCTTGATGGCGTCGGCGACGACTATCGCGCCCAAATATTCGCCGTTTTTGGCTACATAAACAACGCTTCCCGCGCGGTCAACAGGTTCAAACTTAATGCCGTTTTCTTCCATGAGTCGGGCGTTTCCGCTAAAGACCGTAACATTTCCTTTTTGGGCGACTATGCCCTCTCCGGCTATCTCCCTTATATCAAAGCCGCTTTCGGACGCGGGGCACTCTTTCAATATAGATAGTGCGATTGGGTGATTGGAGCCGCTTTCGGCAACCGCCGCCCAGCGGAGAATTTCCTCCCGTCTTGCCTCGGGCAAAACCTCTTTCACGGCAAATTCGCCCTTTGTCAAAGTACCGGTCTTGTCAAAGACAAAGACGTTGGCTTTGGAGAGCATTTCCATATAGCTCCCGCCTTTTATGAGTATCCCCTCTCCCGACGCTCCGCCGATACCGCCGAAAAAGCTTAATGGTACGCTTATTACCAGCGCGCAGGGGCAGGATACAACGAGGAAGGTAAGCGCCCTGTGCACCCACTCCGCCCACTGTCCGTCGAAAATCGGCGGGAGTATGGCGATAAGCACGGCAAGCGCGACCACCGCGGGGGTATAGTATTTTGCAAATTTTGTTATGAAGTTTTCGGCCTTGGCTTTTTTGCCTGCGGCGTTTTCCACAAGGTCGAGAATCTTCGACACCGTGGAGTCGTAAAAAAGCTTTTCGGCGCGCACGGCAATCAATCCGCCCATATTTATAGAGCCGCTGAGCACGTTGTCGCCCGCCTTGCACTCTCTGGGAAGAGACTCGCCCGTCAGCGCGGCCATATCGAGGCTGCTTTCGCCCCTTACCACAACGCCGTCAAGGGGTATTCTCTCGCCTGCGCGGATGATTATCTCCTCGCCTATTTCCACTTCTTCCGGACTTACGGTAACTTCAACGCCGTCGCGTAATACCACTGCGATGTCGGGTCGAATGTTCATAAGCTCGGAAATGGACTTGCGGGACTTTGCCACGGCGTAATTCTGGAAGTACTCGCCCACCTGGTAAAATACCATAACCGCCGCCGCCTCGGGATATTCCCCTATCACAAACGCGCCTACCGTAGCGATGACCATGAGGAAATTCTCGTCAAACACCTGGCCGCGTATGATGTTTTTGCCCGCGCGGATGAGTATATCGTAGCCGATAAAGAGGTAGATGACGATAAAGACAATAAGCTCCGCCCACCACGCCATTTCGACCAGTCGGGAAACAAGTATCCCCGCCGCAAAAAGCACCGCGGAGACGATTATTCGTATCAGTTCAAAGTCTTTTTTCATAAATCAAGTATTATAAGCCGAGTATTTCGCAATCGGGTTCTATCTTTTTTACTACCGCCGCCATCTTCGATTTGACTTCCTCAAAGCATTCGTCCTTTGCCTCTATGGTCAGTTTCTGAGCAAGGAAATTTACCGAAACAGAAGTTACACCGTCTATTTTTGCGATGTTTCTTTCCATTTTGGCCGCGCAGTTTGCGCAGTCGAGATTGTTGAGTCTGTAAACTTTTTTCATAAAAAACTCCTTTCTTCGGCGAGATGCTCCACCGCCGTCTTATAGATTTCCGAAATGTGCTCGTCGTCGAGCGAATAATATACTTCTTTCCCCGCTTTGCGCGACTTGACCACCTTGGTTTGCCTCAGCACGCGCAGCTGGTGTGATACCGCCGATTTTGTCATGCCAAGGAGCGAAGAGATGTCGCATACGCAAAGTTCGGCATGAAACAGCGCCGAAATTATTCGCGTCCGCGTCATGTCGCCGAACACTTTGAAAAGTTCGGAAACGGCATAAAGTACGTTCTCATCGGGCATTTTCCCTTTCACTTTTTCCAGTGTGTCCTCATGCACGGTATTGCAGGTGCAGATTTCATCATTGTGTTTCATATTCCCTCCAACGGTTGAACAACTGTTCAACTGTTATCATTATATTAACTCCGCCAAAAAATGTTGTCAACTGTTTTTCAAATTTTTCTTTGGAGTTGTTTTGTCGAGTTTACAGGTAAGACCTGTCGACGTTTATTATGAAGAAATACTTCTTGCCTTCGTCCTTGTACGCCGCTTCAAACGCCTCGACAAGCTCTGCTTGCGTGGTCTTTTCCGAATAGGGCACGACGACGTCAAAGAGGATATTTGTGTGCGTTTCGCCAATCACCATGCGGAAGTCGTGAAGTGAGAGATTGGGATTGATTTCCTTAAGAAGCTGTACGGCGCGGTCTTTATGCTCGGCGACAAACTCGTTGTCCTTTTCCACAGGGTCCATATGGATAGAGATGTGCATGCCCATTTCCTCGCAGAAGTCGCGCTCGATGTTGTCGATAAGGTCGTGCGCCTTCATGATGTCGTCTGCGGCAACTTCGACGTGAACAAGCACAAAGCAATTGCACTTTTCGCCGTAATTGTGAATCATAAGGTCGTGTATCCCGAGCACGCCGTCATAACTAAGCAGTTTTTGCTTTATCTTCTTTACAAGTTCGGGGTCGGGTTTTGTACCGATAAGAGGGTTGACCGTCTCTTTCATCAGCATTGCCGCCGAAACTATGACAAAGAGCGACACCGCGAGGCCGAAAATGCCGTCGATACTTACTTTTGTCTCGCCCACAAAGCGTATTATGATGCAGGAAAGAAGGGCGACGCCTGTGCTTATTATGTCGTTTCGGCTGTCGGTGCTCGTGGCAATAAGCGCCTCGCTCTTTATCGACTTGCCGAAGTTTCTGTATACAAGCATCTGCCACAGCTTCATAAGCATGGACAGCGCGAGGATAATAAATGTATACAGGCTGACATTGGTCGCGTCATTGGAGATTATTTTTTCAATAGAGGACTTGCCGAGCATGACGGCCACGACAAAAATTATCATCGCGACCACCAGCGCCGTAATGTTTTCATACCGCGCATGGCCGAAGGGGTGCTCGTTGTCGGCGGGTTTGGAGGAAATTTTGAAGCCGATTGCCGTAACAATACTGCTTCCCGCGTCGGAAAGGTTGTTGACGGCGTCGGCGATAATTGTGACGCTGCTGCTCAGAATGCCCACCACAATCTTAGCGGCAAACAATAATATATTGGTAATAATACCGAAAAACCCCGCCACGAGACCGTAGCGGAGGCGCACTTCCTGCTTTTCGACGTCTTTGTAGTCTTTGATAAACAGTTTCTTTAAGATATTCATTTTTCGACCTTCTCGTCAAGATAGGTGCTCATTACGTCGGCCAGGTGGAAAAGAAGGGCGACGGGGTACTTGTAGAACGCGTCACTAAGCGAGTAGCTTCCGCCCAGCACTCTGACGTCAAAGCCGCCCATGTGCCAGTTTATCGCCATGGCTTCTTCCCTCTTAAGCCGCATAAAGCCGCTTAACATATATACGCTCTTTTCGCCGTGCCCGTAGGGCAGGTTGTCCTCTATTGTGTAGTAGGGCTTTTTCTCCCATTCGCCGTACTCGTTTTTTACGTTGCGGAACTCGGTCTTGTAGAAATTGACCTTGCAGATGTCGTGAAGCAGGGCGATTATGGCGACGCTTTCGTATGTAATATTGAGTTTTTCCTCAAATTCGTCCTCGTACTCGGTCTCAAGCAGCTGCATAAAGCGGTAATAAGCCTTTACGCTGTGCTCGCAAAGTCCGCCTTCGTGCGCCGAGTGGAATTTCCCCGACGCGGGCGCGGTGAAAAAGTCGCTCGCTTCCAAAAACTTGAGAAGTTCGGCACTCCCCTCGCGAGTTATGTTTTCCTTGTAGATTCTCAGAAATTCCTGCTTATAATCTTTAATTCCGTATTCCATCTTTTACTCTCCGTATATAGTCAAGCTGTTTTTTCCTGTCATTCATCTGCGGATTTACGGCGCATTCGACTAAAATTTCTTTGAGCACGCTGCCGCGCTTTGCCTCGGGCAGGCTATCGAGATCGTTGCCGCCCACCTTAAGGTCTTTTATCGAAAACGGCACACCTTCGCGCACCATGTCTTCATACACACTCCTTATCCGCGCCGCGGTGGGGTTTTTCGCCTCGGGCATTCCACTGCCCTTGGAGTCTGCCTCTTTAAGGGCAAGGAGTTCGTCAAGAATGCCGACATTCTCCTGGACGAATTTCCGCAAAGTGCTTTCCTTCGCCTCGCACTTCAAGTCGTACATGTGAAGCTTAACAAGGCGGGAAACGCGCTCAATCGTCCTTTTGGGATAGCGAAGGCGGGTCATAACTTCCCGCGCCAGCCTTTCGCCCTCGACATCGTGTCCGCGGTACCTGCCCGTCCGCGCAAAGCAATAGGGCTTTGCGACGTCGTGCATGAGCGCGGCAAGTCGGACGTCGCTTCTTGCAAAGCGTACAGTCTCCAATATATGATTGAACACGTCGTACTTGTGAAAGTCGGCGCGCTGTTTCATGCCCTTTCCCAAGGTAATTTCGGGCAGAATGTATTCAAGCACTCCTGTTTCGTCAAGGATTTTCAGTGCTTTGATGTGTCCGTCCTCAATGCCGTGAACGGTATCGGCGACAAGTATTTTGTCAAGTTCGTCACGTATCCTTTCGGGGGCAATGTCCTTGATAAGCTGCGCGTTTTCTTTCGCCGCGCATAAAGTTTCCGCTTCGACCGAAAAGCCAAGTTGCCCGGCAAATCTCGCAAGCCGCATAAGCCGCAAGCCGTCCTCACTAAACACTTTTTCGGGTTCACGGGTAGTACTGAGCACCTTGTTTTTTATATCGTCAAGACCTTTTAACGGGTCAACAAGCGTTTCGTTTCTTACATCGTAATACACGGCGTTTGCCTTGAAGTCCCGCCTTTTCGCGTCTTCGGCTATATCGTCGGTTGCTTCCACGGTTTCGGGGGCGTGACCTATGACGTAACTTTCTTTGCGGAAAGTCGTATACTCGTATTCCTCGTCCCCCTTTTTTATCTTTAGCGTCATCATCTTGGCGCTGGTCGTCTTAACCGAAAAGGGGGAATTCTCAAGCGCGGAAAACACCGTCCCGGGAGTGGATGCGCCGCAGATGTCAATGTCATAACAGTTCAGGTTAAGAAGGGCGTCCCTCACATACCCGCCCACGATATAAACGGGGTCGGGAAGCAACGCGGATAACTCTTTCAATGTTTGGGGGATGGGCGGCGTTTTCATTCTCCCTTCGAGTAGATCTCCTTTTTCAGTACTCCGATATGCGGATAGTTGCGGTATTTCTGGTCATAGTCAAGGCCGTAGCCCACGACAAACTCATTGGGCACTTCGAAGCCGATATAGTCCCCTTCGCACTCCACTTTGCGGCGGGAGGGCTTATCGAGAAGGGAAGCGATTTTGAGGCTCTTCGGGTTTCTCGCAAGGAGTAGCCTCTTTAAGTAGTTGAGGGTGTATCCTGTGTCGATTATGTCCTCGACAATCAGCACGTTCTGCCCCTGAATGGGCTTGGAAATGTCGGCAATAAGCCTTACTTCGCCGCTGGAATTGGTGCTCGAGTAGCTGCTGACCGTGATAAACTCCAGTTCGACGTAATTGGGAATACGCTTAACGAGTTCGGAAAAGAAGAGGCAGGAGCCGCGCAAAATGCAAACCATGACTATTTCTTCGCCTTTGTAGTCGTCGGATATCTGTTTTGCAAGTTCCTTTATCCTATCGTTTATTGTCTCCTCGGTAAGCAATACCTTTTCAATATCGTCGTACATCATGGATTATCTTTCTCCTTTATTATGTGCATTATGTTCTTAGTGTTGTCGTCTATCTTAACCTTGTCCCCCGTCTCCAGTCCCAAAATGGCATAAACTTCGATGCCGTTTGCCAGAACAAGAAGTTTTTGCTTGTCAAGGACGTTCATCTTAAGGTCGGTAAGGTAGTCGCTCAAGAGCTTCGTCCTTCCGTTTACCCTCTTAAACTTATCCCCCGACTGTCTGGTCCTTACCACTGCGCCCTCGGGTACCTTGTCGAGGTCAAAGCTAATGCCGTTGACGATTTTCTTACCTTTGACAAAGGAATAGGCAAAGCCGCCGTAACGGTACTTTTTGTCGGGATAAAAGCGGCAAAGATAGGTGGAATAATCCTCGCAGTAGCTAAACACCAGCCCGTCGGCGTCGCGCACGGCGATGATGTTAAAGGGCAGGTTTATGGTCGTGTTGAGGGGTTTTTTCTCAAGGGAGATTATATAGTTATAATGGCGTTTTTCGATATCCTGTACTCCGCCCATGTCGCACAAGACCTTGGAAATGGAGTATTTCTGAATGAGTTTCGGGTGGGAAAAGATGTCCTTAAGATAGTACTTGTCGCCTTTCTTTGTGTACTTTACCGCCTGACTTTCCAAAAACTGCTCAATCTCGGCGGCGTTTTCGCAAAGCCTTGTGAACGCGCTCTCCACATCGCCGAATTTCTTCTTGACGACGGGCACGATCCTGTTGCGGATATAGTTTCGCGAGTAGTCGTTGTAGGCATTGGTCTCGTCGACGACGTAAGGCACGTTGTTTTCGCGGGCGTAAGCAAAAATTTCCTCTCTTGTATAATTAATCAGAGGGTGAATGTAGTGCCCCCGGTCGCGTATGCCCATAAGCCCCTTGATACCCGTCCCGCGGAAAATGCGCATGAGCACCGTCTCCATG
Source organism: Clostridia bacterium (assembly GCA_035381305.1). Taxonomy (GTDB): domain Bacteria; phylum Bacillota; class Clostridia; order Christensenellales; family DTU072; genus CAG-1782. The sequence continues at coordinate 10,342 of DAOSYK010000020.1, read as the reverse complement.
TTATCGTTGGCGTGGTGGGCAAGGGCTATCCTGTCGACGGTCTTTTCCTCGAGAATTTTATCAAATATCCTGTATCGGGCAATGCGCGCGGCAAGCTCCACGCTCTGCTTTTCCTTTTTCGCCTCGGCTTTTGCGTCAACGGAAAAAGAAAGGCACGTTATGCCCCTCTCCATGCAATAATTCTTTACAAATTCGCTGTCACGAACCGATGCGTCGCCTCTTAAACCGTGCTCGACGTTTATGACAACAATATCCTGCCCCGCCTTAATATATAGGTCAAGAAGGGTCATGCTGTCCACTCCGCCGCTCACTGCGACGCCGATTTTGAGATTTTTGCCGACGGAAATTTTCATACCTGTAATTATACATAATTTATGTATCATAAGCAAGCAGATTATTCCCGAGGATACTACACCGCAGCCAGCCTTATGACCATACAGGTCATATCGTCTTTTTCCTCTCCGCCTATTCTTTTGGCGTTTTCCACCACCTGTTCGGCGATGTGCTGCGGGTTATAAGTCCCTATTCCCGCAAGAAGTTCCGCCATCTGCTCTTTGCCCACGTGCTCGGCGACTCCGTCACTGCTCATAATAAGTATCTGTCCTGTTTTTAACGCCCTTGTCTCGATCTGCGGCTCGGCTTCCTCGATAATTCCGATTGGAAGCGACCCGCCTTCCACCGTTTCAATCAGCACCCCGTCATAGATATAGCTCTCCCTTCCGCCCTGCTTAATAAAATCAACATCGCCAGTTTGGGTATCTATAATAGCTATATCGAGTGCGCTAAAGTCCTCTTTTGAGCGCAAAGCAAGCAGTTTCCCTATTGTCGACAAAATCGTGTTGTGGTCAAAGCCCGCCTTATAGAAATTCTCGATAAGCATGATTATTTCGTTGGCGGTAGTGTAGGCATTGTGTCCGCTACCCATGCCGTCGCTTAAGATAAACATAATCTTGTCGCGCGAGATTTTGACCGCCTGGCGGGTGTCTCCGTTACGGTTGTCCTTGCCAACGGAACACTCTCCGAAAAGCGCTTTATACCTTGGCGACGGGTTTAACGTGATACCGACAAGTCCGTTGACGTCGCGCGCCTTTTTGGACACTTCCATTTCCCGCTTCATAACCCTCGAAACGATCATGGCAAGCCCCGCCTTTTCGGCGTCCCTTTCCCGCACCAGTAAAGTCACTTCCTCGACGTTCTTGTTCCTGCCATAAACGACCACGTCGCTTGCCACTATGTTGCGGTAGCCAAGTTCGTCAATCAGCCTGGTTTCGAGTTTGGTGTCGTATGTAAAGCCCGTATTTACGCTGTCGGCAAGTTTTTCTATGAGATTGGCGACTCCCCCCATTTGCGTTATTATCATCTGCTTTCCCTGCTCCATTCCGTCTTTTTTATACAAAGCCGTCTTATACCGCGCCACCTTATCGTTCGTGGCGGCGATAAGGCGCGGCAAGAGTACGCAGTTGTCGCCAAGGCTTACCGTCGCATCGAGAAGTGTCGCCTTGCCGTTGTCGAGCGCGCTTGCGACGAGTTTCGCCACGCTGTTGTACGGGCTTCCCATTTTGGCGCGGCACACCTCTTTATGCCTGCAATTTTCGCACATGCCAATGCAGATGTCTTCGATTATGCGCGAGGCGTCCAGCGCCCCGTCATTCTCGTTCTGGAGTATCGCCTTCATATCGGAAAACGCCTTGGCTATGTTGTTGAGTTTCCACGCAATATTTTCTCTGTCTCGGTTAACCACCGTTCGGAGCGCAAACCTGTCCTGATAGCTCTGGCGGTAACTGTTGGCGAGTTTGTAGAAGGAATTGGGCACAAAAATGCTGATAAAGCACCCCGCCGCGACGGGCACCGCGGTATAGAGGGAAATGTCGCCCGCGATAAAATAGTGGCTTGCGACAAACACAAACGGAAGTATTACCGCGCTTATGTACTTGTTGAACGCGTACATCGCCATACACGCAAGCCCCATAATGGCAGTAAGGGCAAAAACCGTAGTATCGGCTTGGGGGATTGCGCCGCCCGCCGCCGCGCTAAGGGCGGCAAGCAGCACCTTGGAGGAGTCGAAACCCTTTATAAAGAGAAGCAAAAAGGGTATCACAGCAAAGAAAGCACTGACGTTAAAGGGCTTAAGCGTACCCATTCCTGCGCACAGCGCGCAGAGCATTATGCAGAACGCCATTACTTCACGGTTGCTTAGGCGGTACCTGAAGCCCCTTATCAGTATCGGGTACAACATGATTATGGAGACGTAATTGGAAATCACCGCCGCGCCAACGCCTATAAGGGTATACACAAGTCCCACAACCGACGAGGTGTAAAACACAAACAGCGGCACCTGGCTTATAAGCGTCAGAAGGCTTATTTCCAGAATGGTATACATCTTTTTGAGTTTAATGTGAATGATGTAGTCGACCACCGCGACAAGGACAGGCGCGGCTACGCAGATGAGGTAGGTAAGGTCGGGCGTTATCGTCATGGCGCTGCCCAGAAACAGCGGAAGCGCGATAATCATATTTTCCCTGCAATAGAGCAAAGCAAACAAAAATCCCGAAGCTATACCCCTTATTCCCGTAGCTTTTTCACATAAATTGAGGAGAAGGAAAACAATAGCGTACGCAAATACCTTTACAACAATCTTTTTCCACATAAATCACCTTCAGTGAAAACCATAATAGCAAAGATATACCCGACCAAATTGAGAAATTTTGTTGAAAAAACGGTAAAAAATGAGGGCGGACCTTAGTCCGCCCTTTTTTCTTGGATTCTGACTGACGTATTTTATTGCAGTTCTTTTTTAATCGCCTTAAGCAGGTCTCTTGCCTTTTCCTTGCTGGATTCTACGTCGGCGTCATAGCAGAGCACGTAAACTTTGAGCTTCGGCTCGGTGCCGCTCGGGCGTATGCACACAAACTGTCCGTCTTTTAAGCAGTATTTAATGGCGTCGGTCTTGGGAAGGGTGATTTCCTCCGTCCTGCCGTCGGGGTAGGCGGTAATTCTCTTAAGATAGTCGGACGTAAACTCCACTTCGTAGCCCGAGAGGCTCTTAATGGTCTTTGTCCTCATTCTCGCCATGGCCTCGGCCATTTCTTCCATAGCCGATACGCCCTTATACGCTATCGAGGTCACTTCCTCGCTATAATAGCCGTATTTCTGGAATATCTCCATGAGGCGCTGATAGAGACCCTTACCTTTGCTCTCGTAGTAGCAAACCATTTCGGCGGTAAGCATGGAAGCAACGACTGCGTCCTTGTCGCGGGCGTGAATGCCCCTCAAGTACCCATAACTCTCTTCGTAACCGAATATAAACTCATATTCGCCCGTCCTTTCCCATTCCTTAATCTTTTCGCCGATAAACTTAAAGCCCGTAAGTACGTTGAAAACTTTTACGCCGAAGTTTTGCGCGATGCGATCGGCAAGGGTTGTCGTCACTATGGTCTTTACGACGGCGCCGTTTGCGGGTATTTTATTTTCCTCTTTGAGCCTTGTGAGGATATAGTCCATTAAAAGCGCGCCAATCTGGTTTCCGTTCAGAAGGCGGAATTCGCCGCTGGGGTCGCGTATGGCAAGACCCATTCTGTCGCAGTCGGGGTCGGTGCCGATGACTACGTCTGCGCCGATACGGTTTCCCAATTCAATGCCCATTTCCAGCGCGCCGGGATTTTCGGGGTTTGGTACGGGCACGGTGCGGAACTCGGTGTCGGGCTCCACCTGCTCTTTTACGCAGGTCACGTTAATGCCCATGCGCGCGAGAATGGTGGTCACGGGGATATATCCCGAGCCGTGTATGGGGGTGTATACGAGCTTTATGTCTTTGCCGTACTTCTTGACGGCTTCGGGTGACAGGCTGAGTTTTTCAATCGCCGCATAGTACTCATCGTCAACCGTCTTTCCGATTACGGTGATATAATCGTTTACCTTATAATTATCAAGCCCTCTTATACTTTCGGGGAATGCCGCATCGTCGGCTTCCACACCGAAATAGTCGTCGATAGCGCTTATGTACTTGACTACGACCGCGGTATCTTCGGGACTCATCTGGGCGCCGTCCTCGCCGTAGACCTTGTAGCCGTTGTACTCCTTGGGATTGTGACTGGCGGTTATCATAACGCCCGCGATGGCGTTAAGGTACCTTACCGCAAAACTGCACATGGGCACGGGGTGGACGTTTTCGAACACGTAGCTCTTGACTTTGTTGTAAGAAAGGACTTTTGCCACGGTTTTGGCAAATTCGTAACTTCCGCGCCTTGTGTCATAGCTGATGACAACGCCTCTTTCCATCGCCTCTGCGCCCAAAGACCTGACAAACATCGCAAGACCCTTTGTAGCCCTTGCCACGGTGTAGTTATTCATGCGGAAGGTGCCTATGCCCACCTCGCCGCGCATTCCCGCGGTACCAAACGCCAGCGGAATGGAAAACCGCTCTTTGATTTCGTTCTCGTTGTCTTTTATGAGTTCCAACTCACGCTTTTGCTCCTCGGGTAATTTTGCATACCAGATATCGAACATTTCTCTGCCTGACATAACAATTCTCCTATTATCATGACTTTTGTTGTATTTTTAATCAAACAGGCGGGAGGAAAGATACCTCTCCCCGTTGTTGGGTAAAATGACCACAATGTTTTTTCCTGCCGCTTCCTCGCGCTCGGCAATCTTCATCGCCGCAAACGCCGCCGCTCCCGAGCTTATCCCCACAAGGATACCCTCTTCTTTGGCAATCGCCCTCGCGGTCCCGATAGCTTCTTCGAGTGTTACGGTTATTATCTCATCGAGCAACTCAACGTCGAGAATTCCGGGTATGAAATTGGAGCCGATGCCGATAATTCCGTGGTGCCCCGAATAGCCTTTGCTGATAAGGGGGCTTAATGTCGGTTCCACTCCGACAATCTTAATATCGGGAATTTCGCGCTTTAACGCTTTACCTGTGCCCGTTATCGTTCCGCCCGTGCCCATTCCCGCCACCAGATAAGCCACTTCCTTATCGGTGTCGGATATTATCTCCTTTGCCGTCGTTTCGTGCGCGGCGGGATTGGACGGGTTTTCAAACTGCTTTGGCATAAAGGCGTTTTCGGTTTTTTCGAAAATTTCGTACGCCTTGTCTATCGCCCCTTTTATCCCCTTTTCCCTCTCGGTGAGCACTACTTCGGCGCCCAACTGGGCAAGAAGTTTTCTCCTCTCAAGTCCCACGCTCTCAGGCATAGTGAGGATAAGGCGGTAGTTTTTAACGGCGCATATACACGCAAGCGCGATACCTGTGTCGCCGCTCGTCGCCTCAATCACCGTGCCGCCTTGGCTTATAAGGTTGTTTTTTTCGGCGTCGTCGAGGATTTTCTGCGCGACGCGGTCTTTTGCCGAAGAAGACGGATTGAAATACTCGAGCTTGGCAAGAATGTTGCCTTTAAGGGCTCTTGCCCGGCAGAAATTATTAAGCTCAATAAGCGGTGTATTGCCGACAAGCTCGGCAAGGGACTGAGCAATTCTGGCCATATACGAAAAATTTCTCCTACTCTATTGATTATACTACAAAAGTCTGTATCAAATCAATACAAAAAAACGGGGCGCCCCGTCAAAAGGCGCCCCGCAAACTCTTTATTTTTTTACGCAACAAACATTCCCGTCAGCACGTAGGTTATATCGTTTTCCACAATCATTACGGGTATCTTCCTTGTGGTGGTCGCGCTCTCCTTGAAGCTGTCCACGTTGTACGCCGCCTCATCGGGGGTGTAGTAGACCGTTATCCCCTTACCCTTGGGAGTCTCTGCCAGGGATATTGTCACCTTGTTGCAGATAGCCGCTCTGGTTTCTCCGGGATAGGGTATGGCGTCAAACGCCTTCGCCTGGGTCTGGTAGGAAGTCGAAAGCTTGGTCACCGTGCCGCCGATAGGGTCTGCGACATTAAGCGCGGACGGAACGTTCTCAATGGTGTAGCAGCGGAGATACATATACAAAAACTCGTTGTCGGTGTATCCGGAGGAACCTACGTTGAGCTTCTTGGTCTGACCGCCGTTTATGGAATAGACAAGCCTCTTGCCCTCGTGATAGCCGCTCCAAACGTAGCCCTTGGACGCGTCAAGCTTGTCGGTAAAAACTTTCTTTATGGCAAGTGTGTACATGCCTTTGCTTAAGACGGTGGTCTTTATGTTATAAGACGCGGTGTCGGTCTCCATTTCCATGCGGCAGTCGGCGTTATTATACGTCCTGTCCTCAAGCACGTTGGAAAAACCCTCGGTCGCTTTGCGGCGGATGGTCGTCGTCATTGTGCCGAGGTTCTGTCCGTCGGCGTCCTGCACGTTGTAGTTGAGCACTTCTATCCCTGCCCACGCGGCGGTGGGAGTTGCCGTGTTGCCCGTACAGCCCGTCACAGTGACGATTGCCGCGAGCAGTATACACACAAGTATGAGTTTTTTCATTATTATCCTCGCTATCTTTACGCTGTCAATATTATATTGGCAGGGCGTTTATTTGTCAAACCGTTGAACTACTTTATGTATTTACGGAAAAACGCCAGCATTGCGTCGGTAGTTTCCACGCTCTCTTCGTACTCGGGGAAGAGCACGCTGTAGACGTGGGCGATCTTATTGGTGCGCTTAGCGTCGATGTGCTTTAACTCTACCGTCACGTTGCGTTTTTTGCACTCTTCGTAAAACTCCAGCACCTGTTTTTTCATAAAGTCTCCGTAGCAGGTGTTGAGGAACACGGGCGGGAACTCTTCGAGCCTGTTGTTCTTTATGGTACCCGTTTTTACGAATTCGTTGTCAGCGTAGTCCTTGCCGTAGAACAGCTCAAACATATACCTGAACAGCTTGAGCTTGCTGTTAAGGTAGCTTTCGAGGCTGAACACGCCGCAGGTCAGACCTATCGCGTTGAACTTTAAGCCGCTCTCCACATCCAGCTTTTTCTTAAGATTATCGTCCAGCATTATGCTCTGGGCAAATGCCGAAAGGTGAGCACCCGCGCTGTCGCCCGTGAGGAATACGTTGTTGAGGTCGCCGTTGTATCGGTCAATATTTTTCTCCACCCAGTTAAACGCGGCAAAGATGTCCTTAATGTTGTTGGGGAAGGTGCCGTCCTCGCCCTCTCTTATAAGCCTGTAACTTGCGTTGACCACGACAAAGCCCTTGGACGCTATGCCCTGGCAGTAGTGGGCGTTTATTTCCTTGGTGCCGTATATCCACGCGCCGCCGTGTATGTCAATTATCACGGGAAGTTTTTCGCTGTTCCCTTCGGGGTAGTATACGTCGAGCTGATGATACTTGTTGCCGTCGTCAAGGTAGGGTATGTCGAATACCTTGGTTACCTTTTCAAACGGCGTCTTTTTGGCAAGTCTCGCTCTGTCGACCTTATCGTTTACTTTGCAGAATGTGTTTACAAGATTTTTGTAAATGCCCATAAATTTATGCCTCCAGTTCAGAATCGGTTTTTTCAATATATTTCGCCATTATACCGGGTACGTACTTAAGCCCCGTCGTTTCGGGAGTATGCCCTTCCACGTCTCTGCCGTTTGCAAGCGGTCCGTGGGCTATGCCGTACACAAGGTGTACGTTTTCGGCGTCGAGCGGATGACCCGCGGTTGCGCTGTAAGCGGGCACAGTGCCGTCGCCCAAAGTGCTGTACACTTTGCCGACTATTTTTCCTTCCTTATCAACGCCCGCGCTGACCAGTGTATTAAGCCCCACGCCGACGATGTACTCTGTCGGAACAAGGTCGGTGACAAACACCTTTTGTCCGTCAACGTCTATATACAGGCTGTCAAAGTAATTCCCGAGATTTTCGACGGCGGGCTTTAAGCTGCCGTTTGCGCGCTTTGCCCACGCGTAGCTTGACATAACCGTGATAAGTTCTTCATTCTTTACAGGCTTGCTCTCGAAATAAACTCCCGCCTGCCGTCCCACATAATCGGCGCTCTGTGCATTGAAATACCTCGTCGTGTCATACGCAGGGAAGGGCAGAAGTTCGTACACGCTCGCCATGCTCCTCGCCAGCATGTTTATGCTGAACTCTGTATTAAACATATCCTTGACCATAGTAAGGGCACTGGCTATCATTCCCGAGCCGTCCGACTCAAAAAGGTTATTTACGGCATCCATACTGCCGAGCAAGGGACACCCAAACGGCATAAACAGTTTTGTCTTTGTCCTGTTTGCTTCACTGCGCGCAAGGTAGTTTGATACCACCACGCCGCCCATGGAGTGGGTAAAGAACATGACTTCCTTATACCCGTGGTAGTTTATGAATTTCTCAAGCTCGAGGGCGGAGCCTGTGTTACTCTGCCGCCAGTCGTATTGCCACACTATGATGTCATACTGCTTGCCGTATAAGGGAGTTAGTATGTCATAGATATATTTCATTCCTTGGAAGGAGCCGTATGCGTCGGGGTCTTCCATCGTGCCCACGCGCTCGCGGACTACGGGGACATTGTTCTCGTCGCAGGCAAGGCGGTCGATAAGAGCTTGGGCAAACTTCTCTTTCTCTGCGGTCGTCGCGTTGCTCGACTGAATCTTGATAAGGTCGGTCACCATACCGAGAATTCCGTCATACCCCCACACGGGCTTGTCGGTCTCGAGGTCGTACAGCGTGCTTGCCATAAGGCCGGGGATAAGGAGCATAGCCTTGTCGCTCTTTGCCTCATAGTAGTTTATCTCATAAAGCGCGCCCTTGGAGTGGTCTTTAAGTCCTAAGTAACCGTTCTGTCCCGTCAGGCATAAAACCGTCGTCAGAACGATTACGGCGCAAAGCGCCGCGATAATTATTACTTTTATTGTTGTGGAAACTATGCTTTTTGTCATGTTATTCCTCGTCACGCCTTGGAAAAGTCATAATCGGTCACTATATAGTCGACGCCCATCTTCTCGTATTTTTCGGCCTCCGCTTTAGAATTTATCGTGTAGACATAGGCAAAGCTGTTATTCTTGTGCAGCGTCTTCACTCTGTCCGGTCTTTTATCTAAAATATTCTTATTCAAACCTACGTTATAACCCATGTTGACGTAAAAATAGCTGTCGACGACCTTATTGGTAAGCAGCATGACTTTCGCCGAAATGTTGTAGGAAGCGATACTCTCTATGACCTTCTTGTCAAAGCCTATAAAAACTATTTTGGTAAGCCCCGCCTTGGTCTTGGTAAAGTCGACAAGTTTTCCCAATGTCTCGTCGTCATAGCTTCCCTTTATCTCCACAAAGCCTCTTTTGCGGGAAAATCTCATTATATTGAGAAACTGCTCGTATGCGGTGATGAAAATTTCTTCGGTTATCCCGACATTTTCGCCCCTGTCGGTTGTGTCAAGGGGAAGATTCTTAATTTCGTCGAAATAACTCTGCGACACCTTGATTTTCTTGTCCTTAAACGGCGTATCGTCGTGACTACAAACCCACACTCCGTCCTTTGTCATCCGTATATCGCACTCGATCCCGCCGAAAAAGGCCGAATTGTCTGCGGCGCGGAAGGCTTCGTAAGTGTTTTGGAAATATTCGCCGGATAGTCCCCTGTGGGCGACATACTTTACGCCCTCACTCTGCCTGTAGTCTATGGCGTAGTGATAGTTGACCTGAATAATGCAGACGATGGCGTACCAAGAGAGCATGGCGATAAACACCACGCACGCGATGACGGTAATTATTATCTGCTTTGTATTTGCATTTTTCGCCATAAAAACATTATATAACAAACCACCCGCCTTTTCAAGGCGAACCCCCACAAAATAAAAAAGCGGTTTTGCCGCTTTTTATGCTGTGGTAGAATGAATGCACTTGCGCGGGCATTTTTCCACGCAGACCTTACAGCCCGTGCACTTCTTATAGTCAAAAACGGGCAGGTTGTCGACAAGGGTGATTGCGCCGTAAACACAGTTCTTGACGCATATTCCGCAGGCGATACAGCCGTTCTGACAGGCATTGGCGACCGCTTTGCCCTTGCAGTGAGTGGAGCATGCGACAAAAACGGGAGCGGTAAGAGGTATTCTTCCGATACAGTGCTTGGGGCACTTGTTTATGCACGCGCCGCAGGATATACACAGCGCTCTGTCGATGACCGACACGTCGTCCTCAATCCTTATCGCGCCCTCGGGGCAAACATGAATGCAGTCGCCGCCCGCAAGGCACGCCGAGGGACAGGCTTTCTGTCCGCCCAGCATGAACATGTGGTTTTCACAACCGGGATTTCCGAGGTAGTTATACCTGTCGAAGCAGTTTACGCCGCCGTTGCACTTGACCACCGCCGTCGTCTTCTCTTCTTCCTCGTATTTGATGCCGTTTATCGCCGAAATTATCTTCTTTGCCTCGGCGTCGGTGGCGTGGCAGTCGGAAAGTTTTGCCGAGCCGTCCACGATGGCTTTGGCAAAGTCGGCGCA
>DAOSYK010000019.1:0-28622 GCA_035381305.1 Clostridia bacterium | reverse complement strand
ACTTAAGGGCGAAAACCTTGTGGCAAAGGCGGGCAGGACTTTAAGCAAAACCGACCTTATAGCGTATTTTGCCAAGGACGCCCCCACATTCGGCGAACAGACCATGACAGAACCCGACACAACCGTTATGGAGGAGTCGCAAAACAATGATTCAGCCTCGGAAATGGGCGAAAATCCTGTCGAAATGCCCAAAACCGAGCATATCGACGAAGAAATGATACAGTATCGTCCGTTTAATCGCGCCGCGGCGCAAAATACTGAAAACGACGCGCCCGACATCATCGCGCCTACGGTCATAGAAAAAGAGAGCGAGGAAATTGAGAACATCGACACAGAGACCGAAAAAGAGTTTCTTTCGAAGCTGAATACCACGGGCACCAAAAACTTTTATCTCAGCGTAAAAGAGCGGTTGGACGACCTGTTTGTCATTCATCCGAGAGAAACAGAGCTTGAAAAGCTGATTCCCGAAAGCAAGTGGGTAAAAATACGCTATGACGGCGAAGACTACTACGTCGTGGGGGCATTGAGCGACAACGGAACAGTGGTTTACCTTGGCTACGGCGTGCCCGGAGTGCCCGAAGTTGCGCCGCCCAAACTTGCCAGCGAAATAAGCGACTGGCTGCCCGTGCCCAACCTTCCCTCTCCCTATAAAGGCTACTGGCTTATCTTCCAGAACGCAGAGGACGGAAAGGTGGGGAATATAAAATGAAGAAAATTGTCCCGAAAATTAAATTTTTCGGGGCTTTTTTATTGTAATTACCCCACGCAATTGTTATACTTAATAAGTAGGGGTAAATTATTTTTATGATTAAGGGATTGACCAAAGAGGAGGCGGAGCGGCTAAAAAAAGAAGGAAAATCCAATGCCAACCCGTCAAATACCAAAAGTTACGGCAAAATTGTTTTTACCAATGTCTTTACGCTGTTCAACATTCTGAACTTCGTGCTTGCGTTTCTGGTAATACTTATCGGCGAATACAAGCAAGCCTTTTTTTTATTACTTATTCTCCTAAATCTTTCAATCGGGCTTATTCAGGAAATCCGCGCCAAAAAGACGGTGGATAAACTGTCCCTGATTTCCCAGCCCAAGACAATAGTCATCCGTGACGGCGAACAGACCGAAATCGGCGTGAGCGACATAGTCCTGGGCGACGTCATGATGCTTGACGGCGGCAGACAAGTATGTTCGGACTGCGAAATCCTCGAAGGCGCCTGCGAAGTCAACGAAAGTATGCTGACAGGCGAAAGCGACGCCGTGGCAAAGACCGTGGGCGATAACCTTCTTTCGGGCAGCTTTATTGTCAGCGGTCAGGTCACGGCTCAGGTCGTCCGAACCGGTAAGGACAACTACGCGACCAGACTTGCCGACCACGCGAAGGACATTCGCCCCACCCGCGCCGAAATCCCCCGCACGCTTAAGGCGATAATACGCTTTATGAGTTTTGTCGTTGTGCCGCTGGGCTTGGGCATTTTCCTCAAAAGCTACCTGATACAGAAAATCGGGCTTTCGGACAGCATACTCAAAATGACCGCCTCGACTATCAGCATGATACCCCAGGGGCTGGTCGCTCTGTCGAGCGTGGTTTTCGGGGCGAGCGTGTTGCGCCTGGGTGCCAAAAAGACGTTGTGTCAGGATCTGTACTGCGTGGAAACTTTGGCGCGCGTAGATACCTTGTGCCTTGACAAGACGGGAACGATCACCGAAGGGAAAATGCAGCTTGACGACATAGTATATATAAAAGACGCCGACATCCCCTTAATTCTTGCCAACCTTATGGCAAACCTCACCGACAACAACCCGACCGCCAACGCCATCCGCGACTTTGCCGATGCAAAAGCCGAGTGGACAGCGGTCAAAAGCGTCGCGTTCTCCTCGCAAAGGAAGTGGAGCGGCGTAAACTTCGGAGATATGGGCACCTATCTTTTGGGCGCGCCCGAATTTGTCCTTGACAAGGACGTTTTGTCCCCTCACGTCGAGAAAATCGAAGAATACGCAAAACGGGGCGAGCGCGTGCTCTGCCTTGCCCAAAGCAAAAACGACTTTGGCGAAGAACACGAAAAACCCGCCGGGATTGAACTTCTTGGCTTTGTTCTCCTGTCCGACAAGATAAGGAAAGAAGCCCCCCTCACCATTCAGTACTTTTACGAGCAGGGCGTGGACATAAAGATAATCTCGGGCGACAATCCCGTTACTGTCAGCGCAATAGCCCGGAAAGCAGGAATACAAGGTGCGTCGGAATATGTGGACGCGTCCGCTATCGACACCGAGGAAGCCCTTAATGACGCCGCAAAGAAATACAAGATTTTCGGCAGAGTAACTCCCGAACAGAAGCTGAGCCTTATAAAAGCTTTGAAAAACGACGGTCACACCGTGGCTATGACGGGCGACGGCGTCAATGACGTGCTGGCTTTACGCGAAGCCGACTGTTCAATCGCCATGGCGGAAGGGAGCGACGCGGCAAGGACAATTTCCCACCTCGTATTACTCAACAATGACTTTTCTTCCATGCCCAAAATAGTCGCCGAAGGCAGGCGCACAATAAACAATCTCCGGCGCACGGCAAGCTTGTTTCTTGTAAAGACGATTTACTCCACCCTTCTCGCGCTGTTTTTCCTTTTTTTCGGGCAGTATCCCTTTGAGCCCATGCATATGACGCTGGTCGGCGCAATGACCATCGGCACGCCGAGCGTCCTGTTGTCCTTCGAAGCACACAAAGACCTTGTTAAAGGGCGGTTTATAACAAATATACTTAAAGACAGTTTCCCGGGCGCGCTTGCAATAGTGTTCGGCATAGTGCTTTTGCAGATAATCGAAAACTTTGTCCCCATGCAGAACAGCGAACAGTTTTCCAACATAAGCGTCGCAACCATCGCTGTGGCGGGGTTTGGCATGTTATTCCGCGTATGCAAACCGATAACAAGACCGTATCACGCCTTTGTGTTTTTCTTTATGCTGATGTGTTTTATGATTGCGTGGGGCGCCTTTCCTTCGTTCTATAATCTTATGCCCGTATCGGACTTTACACGCGAGATGTACGTGCTTCTTGTGCCCGTCGCGGCGGCAAGCCTTATCCTGATGTTTATACTCCAGAGGGCGCTTAACAAGAAGAAGAGAGACTTTATACTCATTAACAAAATTCTTCGCCTTGACAAGCGGTGATTTTTTTTGTACTATGCTCTTAACACCAAAGATAACAGGGAAAAATTATGGAGCAAAAGAACATGATCCCCCTGAGGCTGTATCAGCTTCTGGAGGCTTATACCGATGCAGAGCATTGGGTATCTCAGCAGCAACTTGTCAGGCTTTTAAAAGAGCATTACGGCATAAAATGTGAAAGAAAGGCGATAGCGCGGAACATCTGCTGCCTCAGAAGAGCGGGATATGACATCAGCGCCTCGCGAAAAGGGATATTCCTCGCAAAAAGAAGATTTTCCTCCTCCGAGGTCAAGATGCTTATCGACAGCGTGATAACCTCGGACAGAGCAGACGAAAACCTCACCCGTCAGCTTATTGAAAAACTGGAAAAAGAGGGCGGAAAGTTCTTCCCCAAGAGCATGGAATTTGTCTTCTGCCCCAAAAGAAAACCGTTGTGCTCCGTCAGCAGGCTGTTTGAAAACATTGAAATAATAAGCGGCGCAATCCAAAACAAAAGCAAAATCCGATTTACCTACTTAAGATACGACTTTCATAAAAAGCTTGTTCCCGAGGACGGCTCGCCGTTTACCGCAAGCCCATACAAAATGCTTGCTCACGACAAAAGATACTACCTTGTCTGCAACACCGACGACAACGAAGAGATAAGCTACTTACGGCTCGATAAAATGAACGGCATAACCCTTATTGAGGAGCCGACCAAGCCGCTTAAGGCACTGGGAATGAGAAACGGCCTGTGCCTTAACTCGATGTGCACGAGACTGCCGTATGAATTTGAGCGGGAAGCAAAAAGAGTGGTCATAAGATGCAAGCAGTGCATAATGGACGAACTTATCGATTCCTTCGGCACCGACTTCAGCGTAAAACTTCTTGACTGCAACCGCATGGAAGTCTGTTTAAAGGCAGGGATATCGGCGATGAAGCGGTGGCTGATGATTTACGGCGAGTACGCCGAGGTAATTTTTCCGCCGTCGTTGAGAAATTCCATCTCCGAGACGGTAAAATACATGCACGCAGTGTATAATAGATTTTGAAGAGGTGTTTATGCAGTACAGATACAAGGCAAAAGGCGTCTGCGCCGACCGCATTGACCTCGAGGTCAATAACGGCATAATCGATAGCGTCAGATTTTACGGCGGATGCGACGGAAACGCCAACGGGCTTTCTTCCCTGCTCAAGGGAATGCGCGCCGAGGACGTAATAAAGAGGCTGGAAGGCACAAGGTGCGGCTATAAGAACACAAGCTGTCCCGACCAGCTCGCAAAAGCCTTAAAGGAGATACAAAATGGACAGAATAATTAATGTCGGCGACAAAATCGTAAACAGCTACATAATACCCGTGGGAGAGGACTTTCTCCTCATCGACACGGGCGGCAAGAGCGGGTTTGAAAAGTTTGTCGAGCGGTTAAAACTCAACAATATCCCCCTCGAAAAAATCAAATACGTTTTCCTGACGCACGTCCACGCCGACCACGCGGGTTTTTTGCGTGAACTGCTTGCCAAGACCGACGCAACCCTCATCTACAACGACAAGGGCAAGGCGCGCCTCGAAGCAGGTAAAAACAACCTCAACGTATACGTAAGTTCACTTACCAACTTACTCGCAAGCTATGTGTCAGTGGCGTTTGTCGACAAGACCCAATGCTTCCCCAGCGTAAAGACGGACAAGTACATAAACTTCTCGGCGCAGCCCCTTGCCGAGTTCGGCATCGAGTTTATCGAACTAAACGGCCACACGTCGAGCGACGTCGGACTGAAATTCGGAAGCGACTTCTTCTCGGGCGACGTTTTCATGAACGGCGTAGGCGGCAACAAGCGTTTTCCCGCCTGGTGCGAAAACAAGTTTGAACTGATAAAAAGCTGGGAAAAGATCGCCAACAACAAGGAAATCGAAACCATTTACCCGGGACACGGCAAACCCTTCCCGAAGTCGGACATAATAAAATACCTGCCCTACTGGAAAGAGCACGGAGTAATGCCGTTATTCAGAAAAAAATAGCCCCAAAAACGTCATAGGACATTTTCGCTTTTAGCGGCCGTATATCACCTTAAAAAAAGAAACCCCCGCTTCTCAAAAGAGAAACGGGGGTATTTTTTAGTATCCATTCTCGCAACTGCAAGGCTGAAATAGTTTTGCAATATTTTCTCGACCCGTTGTAAATACCCCCGTTTTGCCTGAGCAAAAACGGGATTTTTTTATTAAACTTCATCCTCGATGCCCGATGGGCTCATCTTGCTATCGGACTCCGAAAATCCGGTTTTTGAGGTTATATCTCGGGGATACTCCCCCCCAAAAAAAATCACCGCTTTTTGTGGGAATTATTTACAGGTTATTTCTTATTCCTCGTACCCGTTAGGATTCATGCTCTGCCATTTCCACAGGTCGCGGCACATATCGTCAAGGTTACGCTCGGCGACAAAGCCGAGTTCGTTCTTCGCCTTGGTGCAGTCGGCGTAGCAGCTTGCGACGTCGCCGCTCCTTCTCGGGGCTATTTCGTAGGGGATTTCTCTGCCCGACGCCTTTTCAAACGCCTTTACCATGTCGAGCACCGAATATCCCGTGCCTGTGCCGACGTTTATTGCCTCAACGCCGTATTTCCCGATATTCTCGAGCGCTTTGATATGCGCGGCGGCAAGGTCGACGACGTGGATATAGTCCCTCACGCCTGTGCCGTCCTTGGTGTCGTAATCGTTGCCGAATACTTTGAGGCTCTTAAGTTTCCCCACCGCCACCTGGCTGACGTAGGGCATAAGGTTGTTGGGAATGCCCTTGGGATCTTCGCCAATCATGCCGCTCTCGTGCGCGCCGACGGGGTTGAAGTAGCGGAGAAGTATTATGTGGAAGGAATTATCGGCGGCGTAAACGTCGCGGAACATCTGCTCTCCCATAAGCTTTGTCGCGCCGTAAGGATTTGTTGTGGAAAGGGGGTGATCCTCGGTAAGAGGCAGCCACTTGGGCACGCCGTAAACCGTCGCGGACGAGGAGAACACGAGTTTCCTGACGTTGTGCTCCGACATCGCGCCGAGAAGAGCAAGGTTGCTCATAAGATTGTTTTCATAGTACAAAACGGGTTTTGCGCAGCTTTCCCCCACAGCCTTAAGACCCGCAAAATGAATGACCGCGTCAATTTTGTGCTCGGTAAAAATCTTGTTTAAGAGCGTTTTATCCCTGCAGTCGCCTTCGACAAAGGTCATTTTCTTGCCGGCGAGCTGTTCCACTCTCCTTATGCTTTCTTTGGAAGCATTGCTCAGGTTGTCAAGGGCGATTACGCCATAGCCTTTTTCGAGAAGCTGAAGGTTTGTGTGGCTGGCGATATATCCCGCACCGCCCGTTACCAGTACGTTTGTCATGATGGTCCCTCCTTAATCAAACTTGACATCGATAAACGCCTCGGCGTCGTGGAAGGTAAGCCCGTAGGTGGGGTTTAACGAGCGAAGGTAGAGATTTCCGTCGTTGTCGAAAATCTGCCTGTGCGCGTTGAACTTAACTTCCTCGGTCATTCCGAGCTGTTTAAGTGTCTCTTTTTCCATGATTATTTCATACATTGCCCAGTTGTCGTCAAGCATTTTGACGTTGCTCTCAATGACGGTCTCGGGCAGATAGTCTATGCTGATGTCCCCTTTGCCGTCGGCGTTTGTGATGAGGACGCAGTATTGGGCGTTGTTTTCGTTTACTTCCACCTCGAGATAGCGATTTGTGTCGCCAAGGGTAATCATAAGTTCCACAATGTCGCCGTGGTAGAGCGGAGCATTGAATTCGGTGTACATCGAGTTTTTCCACATTCTCTCGCATTTGAAATAGAAATGAATCTTATCCTCGGTGTGCTTGCACGCAAAGCACGTGTCGTCCTTAATCTCCCCCGACGTCGAGTCGAAAAGGTTAAGGTAGTTGGCTATCTTCCTTACCGTCAGCGACTGGCCTTTAAGCTCCTGCTCAACGATGCTCTCAAGGGACGATAAATTCTTTATCATGTCCTTCATAAGGGCGAGCTGAGTGCGGCACCTTATGAGGTTGTGGTCGGGCTTGGACACCTTAAAATAGACATCGCCGTTAAGGTGGTCGGTCAGAAAGCGCAGCGCGCATTCGTATGTAAGTATAATTCCGCTAAGCGCAAGCAGCTTTTTCTCTTCCTCGGTAAGCATATCCTTGGTGTGGCGGAAAAAGCCCCTGCACAAAGCCCTGAAATAGTCGAGTTTGCAGTAGACGCTCCTCGCGTCTTCCTCGTCCTCTGCCGCGCTGTTGCACCCCGACCTTACCGCGTCGCCAAAGTCGTAGAGCAAGCTTCCTTCCATTACGGTGTCGAGGTCTATGACGCTGAGCGCCCTGTTTTTCTTTTCGTCGAGGATAAGGTTGTTAATCTTTGTGTCGTTGTGTGTAACTCTCACGGGCAATACGCCTTCGCTGAGCTTGTCCACAATGATGCTCGCGTACCTTTTATAGGCGCGGAGCCTTCTTATTTCGGTCTCGCACTCCTCGCGCCTTCCCGCGGGATTGTCCCTCACCGCCCTCTCGAAATTCTCATACCTTTTTACTGTGTTGTGAAAATCGGGAATGACTTCATGGATTGTGCCCTCAAAGTCGGCCATTTCCTGCTGAAACAGCCCAAAACCCAAGCCGGTCAGGTACATCTCCCTCGGGCTTACGGCATTCTCGATGCACACGCCGTCCACAAGGTCGTACATGCGATAGCACCCATCCTCGCATTCGACATAGTACTTGCCGTTTCTGACTTTGACGAGGGTGCATGTAAAGTGCTTTTTGGCGATATGCCTCGTCACTTCCAGCATGTTGGAAATAAGTTGCTCCACGTTGGGAAACACCTTTGTGTTTATCTGCTGGAGCACATACTTATTTGTGTCGGTAACGACGAGGTATGTATTGTTAATATGACCGTTGCCCAGCGGCATAACGCTGAGGAGTTTTCCCCTGTAATCAAAGCACCCGGCAACCCTTTCCTCTCTTGTCATCGCGCTGTTATTTCCTCTCCCAGTTTTCCTTGAAGACCTGACGTGAACGCGCTATGCAAAGGTTTCCCGCGGGAACGTCCTGCGTGATTGTGCTGCCCGCGGCGATGTATGCGCCGTTGTGAACGGTGACGGGAGCTACGAGGTTGGTATTTGCGCCGATAAAGACGTTGCTGCCCACTGTGCAGCGGTTTTTGGTCTTGCCGTTGTAGTTGGCAAACACGGTGCCGCAACCTACGTTGGTATTCTCGCCCACGTCGGCGTCGCCCACGTACGCAAGGTGCGCCATCTTGACGCCGTCGCCCAGATTGCTGTTCTTGACCTCGACAAAGTCGCCCACGCGGCAGTAAGCGCCGACGTTAGCGCCCTTTCTTAAGCAGGCAAAGGGACCGACTGTCGTGTTCTTTCCTATCTTCGCGCCGATAGCAAAAGACGCCCTGATATCGACGTTTTCGCCCACCTCGGTGTCAACAAGTTCGCAGTTGGGGAAGACGATGGCGTTTTTGCCTATCTTGGTCTTACCTCTTAATAAGACCATGGGATAGATCTGCGCGCCTTCGGCAATCTCCACCTCAAGGTCGATGAATGTGGTAGTGGGGTCGTAGATGGTAATATCGTTTTTAAGATGTCTGTCGAGGACGTGCCAGCGGATATGCTCGCCCACCTTGACTATATCGGTATGCTTCTTTACCTGGAAGGCAAGGGGATGGTCGCAGGGCTTTAGAGGGAAATTGGCGCCGTTGCGTCTGATAAACCCATCGCCCAGCCTGTAGAACAAGCCTATCGATTCGCATTCTTCGGCAAGAGAGGCAAGAAACGGCCTTGTAAGAAGGGGGGTGTCGTTGTAAATGACGGCATAGTATTCGTCATCGTCGACGACGGCTTCCCCGATAGACTCTATTTCGGCAATGTCCTTACCCAGGAAGTAATTCTGCAGCTCCTCCATGGTCTTGCCCGAAGCATATAAGTGCTCAAATCTTCTTTCTTTCAGTCTGAATATTTTCATAAAATTCTCTCCTTGATGAAATCTTTGATTTCCTGCGCTTTTTGGCGCGCATTCTCTATAAACTCGCTTTCGACTAAAATTCTTATCTTGGGTTCGGTGCCGCTGGGTCTTATTACCGTGCGGTATTCCTTGCCTATGGACGCAAGATATTCCCTGATTTCCTTGCTCTCATTAAATTTCATTATGGCTTCCTTGTTGCAGACTATGCTGTCGGAAACCGAAGGATATTCCACTATATCGTCAAGAGTGTCAATTGCGGTCTCCTTGTCGAGGCAGGCGGTAAGCAACGCGCTTATCATGCCGTCGCCTGTGCTTACATAATCACTGAAGATGACGTGTCCGCTCTCTTCTCCGCCCACGTTGTAGCCGTGTTCTTTCATTTCGCGGAAGACATACTTGTCGCCCACGTTGGCTCTGACGAGCTTAATTCCGCTCTTCTCGCAGGCTCTTTCGGTGCCAAGGTTGCTCATGATTGTGCCCACCATGGCGTTGCCCTTAAGGGCGCCCTTTGCCTTTAATGCCTTGCTGTGGACGTACATGAGGTGGTCGCCGTTGTAGAGTTTGCCGTTTTTGACGCACATTACTCTGTCGCCGTCGCCGTCGAAGGTAAAACCGATGTCGTAATCGCCCTTTTTCATTTCCTCGAGCAAAAACCGGGGCACGGTAGCGCCGCAGCCGTCGTTTATGCGAATGCCGTCGGTCTCGCCCTTTAGCTGAGTGACGACAGCGCCCGCCGCGGCAAAAAGCCTAGGAGCAATAATGCTCGTTGCCCCGTTGGCTGTGTCCATTAGCACCTTAACGCCCTTAAGGTCGGGCTTGATGAGGTCTATATAATGTCTTATGTATTCTTCATCGCCGCACATAGAGGTGAGCGTCCCTTTCTTCTCGGCAAAAATTACGGGGTTTTCGATTATGCTCTCGACCTGAAGCTCGGATTCCTCGGAAACCTTTTCGCCCTGTGCGCTGAAGAGTTTTATTCCGTTGTATTCGGGAGGATTGTGACTGGCGCTCAGCATAATGCCGTAGTCGCAATTGTAAAACCGGGTGAGATAAGCAAGCACCGGCGTGGGTACCATGCCTAAGCTTATGACGTTTACTCCGTGTTTTGTAAGTGTCCTTACAAGTACTTCCTCGATGTATGGCCCGCTCGTTCTCGGGTCTCTTCCGATGGATACGGTCATATCCTTGCCGAGGGAAGCGATGCCGTAAGCTATTTTTTGCAAATATTCTTCGGTAAAGCTCTCGCTGAGAGCTCTGATCCCGTCTGTGCCGAAATGTTTCATAGTTACCTCTTAAAAATCAGGATAAATTACTATACTCTTGATGTGGAATTTTTGTGTAACTCTCTGTATTCGCTGGGTACGACTTCAAAAAGCAGCTTTTCGCTCTCGGCTTTATCGCCCGAGTACGCCGCTGTGTAAATCTTTTCAAGTGTTTCGTTGAATTTCTTATCGTCGATGTCGGTAAGTTTTGTGACGAAAATATCTTTGTGAAGGGTCTTGTCCACGTCCTCGTCGCCGTACTGAAGCTCTTCAAACAGCTTTTCGCCGGGACGGAGTCCGCTGAACTTGATTTCGATATCCTTATGAGGCACCAACCCGCTCATAAGTATAAGGTCGCAGGCAAGGTCGTAAATATATACGGGCTCGCCCATGTCGAGCACAAACACTTCGCCGCCCTTTGCAAGCGCGCCCGCCTGAAGTACCAGCCTCACCGCCTCGGGTATTGTCATGAAGTACCTCTTCATCTTCTTGTCGGTGACGGTAACGGGCCCGCCCTCGTTTATCTGCTTTATAAATGTGGGAATAACGCTGCCGCTCGAGCCGAGCACGTTTCCGAATCTTACCGCGGCAAGCTGGGTCTTTGTCTTTTTGGACATAGTTTCGAGCACAAGTTCTGCCACTCTCTTTGTCGCGCCCATAATGTTGGCGGGATTTATCGCCTTGTCGGTGGAGATGAGGACAAACTTGCCCACGCCGCTTTCGTCGCACTGGTCGATTACGTTCTTTGTGCCGAACACGTTGTTCTTTATCGCCTCGTCGGCGCTTATCTCCATCATGGGCACATGTTTATACGCCGCCGCGTGGAAGACAACGTCGGGCTTGTATTTTTCCATCACAACGCGCAGTTTGTTGCGGTCGCGCACCGAGCCTACTTCGAGTGAGTAGCGGTCGGTGTCGTATTTTCTCTTGAGTTCTTCGTTTATCTCGAACATTCCGTTTTCGTGGTGGTCGAAAACGATAAGGTGCTTACAGCCGTAGAGAAGGGATTGCCTGACAAGCTCGCTGCCTATGCTGCCCGCACCGCCCGTGACCATGATCACCTTGTCCTTGATAAAGCCGTCGACCAGCTTTCTGTCCATGTCGTGCTCATCGCGGTGGAGTAAGTCCTCAATCTTAATGTTGCGCATACTGATGACGTCGCCGTCTATCGCCTGGCTGGCGTCGTTGATGCTGCTGGTTATCATTATGCGGAGACCAAACTGCTTGATGTAGTCGAATATCTCACGAAGTTGTTTCTTGGTAAGCGTGCTTATTGCGATAACTATGGTGTGGGCGTCGTACTTGTCGATGACTTCGGTGAGCCTTTCCCTGCCGCCCACGACTTCGATGCCGCTTATAAGCATGCTTTTCTTGGAGGGATTATCGTCGATTATCGCAACGGGGACATAATCGTCCTGGGGATTTTCTATTAACCTCTTGACAAGCGCCGCGCCGTTGTAGCCCGCGCCGTAGACTATGACCTTTTCGCCCTGCACGTCCTTGCCGCGTCTGCGCTTAAGTCCGCTGTTGATGCCTGCGATGAGCTTGGAAAGTATCCTGTACATCGTCGCCGTCGCGAAGAATATAAAGTACGCGAAAAGCACCAGCATGAGATTTACGCTGTCGGCGGTGGGATTGGGATCGGATTCCGAATAGATAAAAGTGAAAAGTCCTCTGTAAATACAGCCTAAAATTATGCTGACGGTGGCAACGCCGATGAGCCTCAATAGTTCCATCGTACCCGCGTAACGCCAGGCTATGCGGTAGATGTGTCCGAAGTACATTACCGACATGGTGGTGACAAGGCAGGCCAGGCACAAAAGCATTGTCATGCCCAATCCCGCGGTCGATTGCTCCCCTTCGTAAAACTGAATCAGGTCGTGGAGTTTGTTCAGGCTGTCGATGTAATAGGCGAGCAGGAAACTCGCGGCGAACAGCAGGATGTCGATAATGAAAAATACGTATGCAAATTTTTTGTTGTTTGTGTCTATTGATAAAGCTTTTCTTTCTTTTCTATTCATAATTCAATCAAATTTGTCCAAGCACGCCGATTACGGCTCTGGCCAATATAAAGCTTGCCTTGTCGACAAGCTCATTGTAGGAGATACCGGCATCTTCCCCCGCTCCGTCGCTTACGCACCTTATGGCGGCGTAAGGAACGTTTTCGATAAAACATACCTGTCCGATAGCTCCGCTCTCCATGTCACACGCCGAAGCGCCGAATGTTTCTGCAATTCTTTTTGCTTCCTCGTTTTGCGCGATAAACCTGTCGCCGCAGGCAAGAATGCCTTTTTTGGCGTCCAAAATTTCACAAAACTTATCGGAAACGAGAGGATCGGTATCAAAATATACCTTATTGACGGTGCTGACAAACCCGACAGGATCTCCGAGGGCGCTTGTGTCCACATCGTACTGGCAGGTCTTTTCGGCGACGATTATATCAAGAAGATTGCTTACTCCCAGCCCCCCGCTGACTCCCGTGCTGATTACCAGTTCGGGTTTGTAAGTCTGTATAAGAAGCGACGCGGCGTAAGACGCGTTAACCTTGCCTATACCGCTGAGGACTATTACGGCGGGCTTGTTGCCGATATTTACACGGTAAAACTCTTTTGAGCCCGCTTTTTCCACGCTGTAGGGCAACTCGAGGTAGGGCCTGAGCTCGCTCTCCATAGCAACTATTATTCCTATCATATATAATCTATTTAAGACGGCAACAAGCCGTCTTTTTCCCCGTCAATAATATATATCTTTAACTATACTAATGGTTATAATAACATAAAGGAAAAACCCTGTCAAGGGCATTACGTTTACCCAACTATGTTGGGTAATTTTGTGAAAAAATTTTACAAAAAGCTTCATATACTATCTCTATGGAGCGTAAAACATCTTCCCGAATTATAAAAATCGCGGCAATAGTCCTCATTATCCTTCTGGCAACAACCGTTTTTTGGGGCTTTTTAGCATCAAAAAGACTGGAAATCAGCGAATATTCCTTTACGAAAAACGGCCTGAACACGTCCTTTACCATAGTTCACATCAGCGACCTGCACTACCCGAAAAACGATGTCGAATTGGACAAAGTAAAGCAGACGATTAATGCCGCCCGACCCGAAATAGTCGCGCTGACAGGCGACATTATCGACGGCTCGGCAGACTATGCCGACATGCAGAATATCAGCCCGTTTTTAGCCGAAATTTCGCACAAATGTGCTGTTTTCTGCATCCTCGGCAATCACGAAATAGGGCATCCGCGCCTCAATGATTACATCGGTTTGCTTAATGAAAGCGGGGTTGTTTTCCTCAACAATGAAGTGCGGACGATAAATGTTAACGGCTCCGATGTGGCAATTATCGGTCTTTCCGACGGAAAAAAACTGAACGCCGAAAACGTCTCTGACCTTGCCGAAAAAGACGCCGCAAAATACACCCTTCTCCTTGCCCACAGACCCGAATTATTCGAAAATTACGCCGAAAATTCGGTCGACCTTGTGCTATCGGGGCATACTCACGGCGGGATGGCAAGGTTGTTCGGAAAAGGGTTATATGCCCCAAATCAGGGGCTTTTTCCCAAGTTTTCGCACGGAATATACCAAAAAAACGGCGCTTCCATGCTGGTAAGCGCCGGTTTGAAAGGCAAAGACCGGTTTTTCAATCCATACGAGATTTCGGTAATAAAGATTTCGGGCTGAAAAAAAGCGGGTTTGCACCCGCGTTTTTTACAGAAGTTCGCAGATAAGTCCCGTTGTTTCGGCGGGATTTTCGGGCATTATGCCCTCGATCATCAACGCTTGACTGAACAGTACTTTGGCAAGCTTGGTCAGCTTTTCGCGGTCGTTTTTATACCACTCTTTTATCGTATCGTAAATACGGTGGCTGGCATTGATTTCTAAGATTTTGGTAGCTAAGGCTACATCTTTCGGTGCATTTGGCATATTCTTGAACACCTTCTCCATCTCCAAAGTTACCTCGCCCTCGGTGGTGATGCACACAGGGTGCGTCCTGAGCGAGCGGCTGAGTTTTACCTTGGCTACTTTGTCGCCCAAGGCGTTTTTCATAAAGTCGAGTATCTCTTTATCCTCCTCGGTGTTTTCATTTTCTTTTTCTGCTTCTATGTCGCTGGACTGAATGGACTTAAACTCCTTTTCCTTGTATTCGCCCAAGGTCTTAATGGCAAATTCGTCGATGTCGTCGGTAAAGCACAGAATGTCGTAACCGCTTTCGGAGACCTTCTCGCACTGGGGCAGGGCTTTAATGGCTTCGATAGTCTTGCCCGTAGCGTAGTAGATATACTTCTGGTCGGGATTCATCGCGCTTACGTATTCCTCGAGAGTAATGCGCTTGTTTTCCTTCAGCGAATGGAACATTACAAGCTCCTGCACGGCGTCCTTGTGTGCGCCCCATTGGTCGTACATGCCGAACTTAAGCTGCAGACCGAACGCGTCAAAGAACTTGTTGTAGGTCTCCCTGTCGTTTTTGAGCATGTTAACAAGCTCGTTCTTTATCTTGTTTTCGATGTTCGCGGCGATGACTTTTAACTGGCGGTTGTGCTGAATGGTCTCGCGGCTGATATTTAGCGTGAGTTCACTGTCGACCACGCCTTTGACAAAGCTGAAATAGTCGGGCAGAAGCTCTTCGCACTTATCCATAATCAGCACGCCGTTTGTGTACAGGCGCAGACCTTTTTCGTAGTTTTTGGAGTAATAGTTGTACGGCGCGCGGGCAGGGATATAGAGAAGCGCCTTAAACGATATAAGTCCTTCCGCCGATGTATGAATAACTCGTAACGGCTCGTCAAAGTCGTAGAACATATCCTTATAAAACTTGTCGTACTCTTCTTTGGCGATATCCTTCTTGTCCTTTTTCCAGAGAGGCACCATGGAGTTTAACGTCTCATCCTCTTTGTAGGTCTCCTCTTTCTTCTCCTCGTCTTCGCGGTACTTGGTCGCTTCCATCTTAATGGGATAGCGGATATAGTCGCTGTACTTTTTGACCAGGTTTTTTATCGTGTACTCATTGAGATATTCGTCGTAATTGTCTTCGTCCTTGTTGTCCTTGAGGTACAGGGTGATTTCGGTGCCGTTGGAGGCTTTTTCGGATTCTTTGATGTCATATCCTTCGGCGCCCGAACTTACCCAGAGGTATGCCTTTTCGGCGCCGTAAGCGCGGGAGAGTACTTCCACTTTCCTGCTGACCATAAACGCGCTGTAAAATCCCACGCCAAACTGGCCGATTATGTTGATATCCTCATTCCGTGGTTTCTCGTTGTTTTTGAACTCAAAGCTGCCGCTCTTTGCGATGACGCCGAGGTTGTTCTCAAGTTCTTCCTCTGTCATGCCGATGCCGTTGTCGGAGATTTTTAGTGTGCGGCTGTCTTTGTCAAGCTCTATGCGGATGCAAAAATCATCTCTGTTCAGTCCGCTTACCCCACCCGTGAGGCTTTTGTAGTAGAGCTTGTCAATGGCGTCGCTGGCGTTGGAAAGCAGCTCACGCAAAAAAATCTCTTTGTGCGTGTAAATGGAGTTAATCACAAGGTCAAGCATTCTTTTGCTCTCTGTCTTAAACTTTTTCATGTTACACCTTCCTTATTTTTGTCGTTAGCACTCTTGCCTTTTGAGTGCTAACAATATTTTATAACCGATTATTCCGTATTGCAAGCAAAATTATAGTTTTATTCTCAAAAAAAATTTCTCTTTCGTATAAATAAAACAGGCGGCCTGAATGCCGCCCCAAAGCCACAAAAGGAGAAAAATATATATGAACTTCAACAATCTTTCAAGAAATACGTCTTTTTACCCCCACAATCGGTGGTGTCCTCCGCCTTGTCACCCGTGTTGTCCTCCGCCCTGTCCTCCGCCGTGTGCCCCGATATTCCCCGTCTTTCGGTGTTCGTGCTTGGCCCTGCTGACTCCGTTATTTGGGGCGGCCTGTACACCGTCCTTCGGGTTTTGTTCCTCTCTTGGAATTCCGCGGAACTGTTGCTTAAGAGGCAATGACGTCATATGGTTCTGATGCTGAGATAACCTGAAACCTCAAGCAGAAAGGCAGAGCAGAGAAACATTTTTTATCTCAAAAAATATGCTGATTTCGTATAAATGCATTAGACGGCATTATGTCCGTCAAAACCACAAAAGGAGAAAAGTAAGATATGCAGTATTATTACACTATCCCAGATAACAAATACCATGATGACCATTCAGACGGCCGCTGGGCTCCTCCCGGACCTCCCGGACCGCCCGGACCTCCCGGTCCTCCCGGACCGCCCGGACCTCCCGGTCCTCCCGGATTACCGGGATTACCCGGCTTACCCGGTCCCAAAGGGGATAAAGGTGATTTCGGTCCCCCCGGCTGCCCCGGCCCTAAGGGTCATCCCGGACCCCCCGGCCCTCCCGGCCCGCCCGGTCCTCCCGGATTACCCGGCTGCCCCGGCCCCAAAGGTCCTCCCGGTCCCGAAGGTCCCGCCGGTCCGCAAGGCGAAACAGGTCCGCAAGGCCCTCAAGGCGTACAAGGCGAAACAGGTCCGCAAGGTCCTCAAGGCGTACAAGGTCCCGCAGGTCCCCAGGGCGTAGCGGGTCCCCCCGGCGCACAAGGCGCGCCCGGTGAAACGGGTCCTCAAGGTCCTCAGGGCGAACCCGGTCCTGCCGGTCCACAGGGTGTAGCGGGTCCCCCCGGCGCACAAGGTATTCCCGGTGAAACGGGTCCCCAAGGCCCCCAGGGTGAACCCGGTCCTGCCGGTCCACAGGGTGTAGCGGGTCCCCCCGGCGCACAAGGTATTCCCGGTGAAACGGGTCCCCAAGGCCCCCAGGGTGAACCCGGTCCTGCCGGTCCGCAAGGTCCTCAGGGTCCGCCAGGAACTCCCGGAGCGGGCGCGATTATCCCGTTCTCTTCAGGCGCTGTTGCCGGTCTGACGACAACTGCCGGAGGTCTTCCGGGAACTCCCGCGCTCGTCGGATTCGGCTCGAGCAATCTCGGTCCGACACCGTTGAGCACGACGATCAACCTTGCTGGAACTTACCCCGGTCAACCCATAAACTACGCATTTGTCGTACCCAGAGACGGAACGCTCACTTCGCTGTATGCGCTGTTCAGCTATATGTATTCGTCCTCTTTAATTGCCGAGAACGAGTATTATATTCATGCAGTGCTGTATCGCTCCCAAAGCCCGACAAGCAACCTCTTTGATCAGCTTGCGGCTACTGACGTCACTTTGAATCCCGCACTGGTCAACCCTGTCGAAGGAGATGTGGCGACGGGTTCGGCGACGTTCAACATCGCAGTTACGGCCGGCGACAGACTGCTTCTGGTGTTCTATATCGAACCGCCCGAAGGCAGCACCCCCGTGTCCATTGTCGGATACGCGAGCGCAGGTCTTGCGATAAGCTGAGTCCGAAAAAGGTCAAGGGGCGAAAAACTTCGTCCCTTGATTCTCGGTCTGTAAATGCAAAAGGGGCGAAAAACTTCGCCCCTCGATACATTATGACAAATTGGTATTTACGCTATTATTTCCAACAGCCTGTATTTGTTTTTCCCTGAATTTATCTTGTAATAGACGTGTTTTTTGCCCGAGATCTCTGTTTCTGACACGTATTCAAGGCTTATTACGTTTTTTACCACAACGCCTTTTTTGTTCTTTATGGTAATCATGGACGCTTCTTCTGTAAGCTCCCTCACGGCATAATAACCCCCGCCCAAAAGCGTGATACCAAACTTGTCACAGCTTTCGATGAGCTTCCCTTTCTCGAGGTCATATACCCCACAGCTTCCGATCTGATTGGGACCGGCGAAATTCACTATGGCGAGAGTGCCCTCTATTGCGTTGACGTAATACTGCGCGTCAAGAACTTTCCGCCCTTCGGTCGTATAAACGAAGTTTCTTTCGCCGTTGAGGTGATCGGTGCCGATAAGGTAATTCCCGTTGTATATCTGCATATTGCTACGACCCGTCTCACCGCGCTTTGTAAGCGTTATCGCGTCGCCCGACGTAGTCACTTCAAATACAAGCGTCTTATAATCCAGCCCCGAAAACGAGGAATAGAGAGAAGGATAAGCAAATCTGTCTCCTGTGGAGAAGCAGATCAGACCCGAATCTTCATCGTAAGAAATCTCCATTCTGGACAATCCGATATAGATAAGCTGAAGGTCGGCGGCTTTGCCTGTATCGGTAACCAGATAGTAGGCATACCGCCTTTCGTTTGTGTCGGTGTAGACGTCGAGGTCGTTTACCCTCTTATACTTGTATACGTCAAATTCGATTTTGAGTACGACCTGTCTAAGTCCCGGTATGGACTGGTGGGAAATGCTGTAATAACCGCCCTCGCGCGCGTATCCCGGGACAAGCCTCTCGTTGTACGGCGTCACGGTCTTTACAACGTTTTCGTAGAAATTGATGTCGTTGGAGTTTTTCTCGAGATAGTACTTGTAGTCAAGCACTCTTAAAAAAGTCGCCGAGGCGTCGCCTGTTTGGGTCGCCTTCATCTTGAATTCTTTGCCTGCGTAGGCGTTAAAGTAATAGACGTTGTCGTATGCGCCATCTTTTGTGGTGCGGAACTGATAAACTCCGTTCGTCTCGGAAACAAATTCATACTCGGCTCCATACTCTTTAACGAGCGCGCCGTCCAGGAAAAATCTGTAAATACGGGTGCTTTGCGCGTCGGCAAAGCGCACAACTTCTCCCGCGTGACCCGACGATGCAAACCGCTTTGTCTCCAGCCTTGTCTCCTGAGTTGTGTCATAGGTGACAAGTTCTTTACCTTCGTAGTTATACAAGGTAACGGAGTTTCCGCTCTGACGGGAATATCCGCCCGAAACAATCGCCACGCCGCTTAACAAGAGCGTCCCGTCATATCTGTAGATGTCGTACAAATTGTTCCGGGTGTTGACCCTTACATTGTTGTTTTCCACCGTCGCCGTAAGGTCAAATTCCTTGACTATTCCGCTTTCGTTAAAGAGGAAGTTTTTGTCGCCCTTTCTTGCAAAAAGCGCCATGCTTTCCTCTCCTGCGTATAGCCCGTTTGCGCTGTCATATTCGGCGTATACTGTGTCGCGGCAATAGATGTCATAACAGACTTTCTGCGAAATCACATCTCCGCTCGGCGACAATTCTTTCTTGGTATAGGCGACATAGCCCATGCCTGAATGGAATCTGCGCACAGCCGAAAAGACCGTAGCTTTATCAAAATCGATATCATAGACAGTGACGAGATTTTTGTTTACGGCCTGCTGTTTTATTACGACGCCGTCCTTGTCATACGCCTCGAAAAAGACATAGGCGATGTTCTCGCCGTCTTTCGCCGTTGCGACTTCAACCTGACCAGAGTCCGACAAAAGCACGGCGTTTCCGTCATTGCCGAAAAGGGCGGAACTTTCCTGACCTTTCGCGTTTACAAACTCTACTATTATGCCGTAACGCTTATATTCCTCCCCCGTATCGGCGACATAGCTTGCGCCCGTTATCGCAAAACCCTCTTTGCTCTCGATCAGCGTTTTGCCTTTATTTGAAATGACGGTATACCCCGCGTCTCCTGTATTGTATGCCAATAAGGCGCCTGTGTCGGAGTTATCGATAAACCTAAGGCCGTCATAACCGTCCGAAAAGGTTTTACGCTTGTTGATGTCAAAGAGGTAGTATTTTCCTTCTTCGGCCGCTATATATCTCC
This sequence comes from Clostridia bacterium, assembly GCA_035381305.1. Lineage (GTDB taxonomy): Bacteria > Bacillota > Clostridia > Christensenellales > DTU072 > CAG-1782. The sequence continues at coordinate 8,583 of DAOSYK010000019.1, read as the reverse complement.
CTATGCCGGCCTCTGTTATGTCGTCATGTCCGCGGCGCGACAAATCATGGCTTTTGGCGCATCCCGCAAGAACGAGCACGAGGAAGACAGTAGCAAGGGTCGCTAATAATGCTTTTTTCATTACAGTTTCACCTTATAAGTTACTGCCATGAGTTTGAATTGGTCTTTTCCGAAATATATCGAATAATAATCGGTCACGGTGCTGTTCGCGTAGTCAAATGTTCTGTTCAGATATTCATAAGTAATGCAGTCTTCGGCAATGGTTCTGCCTTTGGAGTCCTTAAGGGTGCTGAGCATGCCGTTTTCCTTAATTACTCCCACGGCGTAAAGATTGCCGTTTATTAAATTAACGTTGTTATATCTGACTTCCTCGAGGAGTTTTCCTTTTCTGAGGTCGAAAATGCCCGACACCATACCCAGCGCAACCCGGGCTAAGTCGCCCTCTATGTTGGTCACGTCGTACTTTGTATTAAGCACAAGCTTACCGTCATAGGTGTAGACGCTGTGACGGGTATCGGGTACCGAATAGTCCTGACGGCGCAGATATTTGTCGGTCATGATGACGACGTTGCTTGCCGCAAATGAGGAAGAATCGGTCAGGGAAATCCTCTGGCTGTTCTCGTCAAGCGCAGCCGAGTATACTATCGTCAGATCCTGAAGGTTTTCAAAACTGCCGTACGCGCCCCAGACTGCTTCGTCGGCAAACTTGTCGATAGTGCTTACAAGGACAATTTCAAAGTCGCCGCTCATGTAGACGTTAGCTCTGTTGTACCCCGAATAAAGCTCGATGAGGTTGGCGCCCACAGCGCCGCTATCGATGAGGTAATAGGCGTAAAGGGTCTCGCCCGTCGGTTCGTAGGAGAAAGCGTCGGTGCCCTCAACGGGTATCTTTTCCAGCGCCTGATAGGTCAGAGAGAAATAATAGAAGGTCGTCGAGGAGTAAGTTCTCGAATACATCGTAAAACTGAACGTCCCGCCCTGAACCGAGTATGACGGCACTTTATCGCCCTTATAAGGGGTGATTGTCGCCGAAATTCCGCTGTAGAAGACCATGGAGGCGGACTCCTTGGTCACATAGTAAGACGCGCTTCGCCCCGTCCATATCATAAGGTTTCCCGTTATCTCGGCTTCGATTTCCCCGCCGGACGTGGACGGAATGATGTTTTCCGCATCGGAAGAAAGGTTGTAGGTGTACAGATTGTCTTTCTGGCCCTGCCCGTTCTTTGTGGAAAAGATCATAGCTTCTCCCGTCATCCTTTCATAGGTATAAGACGGGCCGTATTCCTTTTTGAGAATACCGTTGTTGAAATATTTGTAAGTCTTGTTGTTCTCTGTATCGGTAAGGACGCAGTAGATTATCGATTTATAGTCGTTGAGCGGTCGGAAGCTTTCCACCGTTGTGGTTGCCGCGGTATCGAAAAGTTTCCTTCCCGCGAGGTCATAGACAGATTGGGTGCCGCCGCTTACCGATGAATAAACATATCCGTTGAGAGTAACGTCGGAAAGAATTGTCGCGCCCTCATAATTCATCACGTTGATTCTTCCGCCCGAGGTGCCTGTGTGGATGTTGTTTTCATACACGACATACTGGTCGGCAAAAGTCCTCGCGACGCCGTTCTTGTTGACGATTGAATAAGTTATCGCCTGAGTTTCGCGGTTATATGTGGAGAGGACGTAAGCGACAATCTGCGACTTTTCGTTGTAGAGAGTGTCGCGCATTGTGGTATAGCCCGTATACGCCTTGCCTCCGGCAAACACGTCCACAAAGTCGTCGGTCACGTTGTTGGCGGTCTTTCTGTACCTTACGTAGAAGAAGTCGCTGTTGCCGGTTTTGCTGACATACACGACGTTTTTGTCAAAGTCCTGGGTATAAATCGAGGTAAGATTTCCGTCAAAAACTTCAAACCTTACGACCTTGTTGTCGACGTTGTCCACCGTGCCGTAAGTTATGCCGATAACATATCCTATTAAGCGGGCGTCGTTTTCGCCGTCGACGTAGATAACTTCGACGTTTCCGTTTTTGTCATAGAAAACCGCCGTGCCGTCTGTTCTGAAAACCGCGTTCTTTGCCTGGTTTTCGCCGTTGCGGAAATTGACAAAAATGAATTTCTCCTCGGGAACGGGTGTCTCTCCGTCATAAGAGATGTTGTATGCAAGGACGGCGCTATCTATCTTCATGTCGGCTGTGCTGACGATGAGCTGATCGCCTTTCTTGTTAATAACCGAATATCCGAGGTCGCCTGTGTTGTAGGCGAGGAAATAATTGTCGGCGCGGAAAACAGCGGAGTTTGTTTGTAAAAATCTTATGGTATCAAAACCTTTTTTGGTGAGTTTCTTGCTATTCTTAAGCGAATATATGTAGCTCTTTCCGTCATCGAAAGCTATGTAAACTTCGTCCGACGCGTCGACAATGACGTCATGGCCTTTCTTTGTCACCTTATAATCCTTGCCGCAGCCCGTAAGGAGCAGTATAAGCGCAACAACGGTCATTATCATTGCCGTCAGAACAATTCGTTTTTTCATGTCTTTTCCTCCCGACTTTTATTAACTTCATATTACCATATTTGAAGTATGGTTTTCAACAACCAATGCAATCTATGAATCGGGCGGCTTATTAAAGCCGCCCGATAAGTTTTGAATTCTGTTTATTCCGCGAGTTTCAGCCTTACCGTAAAGGTGTATCCGCCTACCTCGATTTCCCTGGTCGTTCCGCCGTCCAGATTATCTTCTATAGCTACGGCTAAGATATCCTGTTTGATGCGCTCCTCAAATTCCTTTACCGAGTCCATAACTATAGCGTCGGCGTTCTCGAAGGACGCCTTTATCCTCTGCTCGACGGCAAATCCCGCGTCTTTTCTCAACACCTGTATCTGGCGTATGGTCTCCCTTATGAAGCCCTCTCTCTTGAGGTCCTCGGTGATGAGGGTGTTAAGCGCGAGCGTATAGCCGTTTTCCTTGGCGACGGAAAAATCGGCTTTGGGACGGTCGTGAATGTCAAAGAGGTTGCTGTCAAGGTCGGCAAACTGACCGATATTTACCTTGCCCGCCTTGTACTGCGCGTAGAAGGCTTCGAGTTCCTCGCCCTTAAGTCCGTCCACAAGGGGCTTGAGTTTTTGCGCTTCGCCCTTTAACGCCGCTCCCGCATTGCGGAAGTTGACGGTGAAGTATTTCTCGTTAAACGCGTCCTCGTCGTCGGCAAAGACCACTTCCTTTATGTTGAGTTCGTCTTTTACCGTGTTGATAAGGGGCATAAGGTTCTGCCTGTTGGCGTCGCCGGTCACGATGATAAGTTCGCTAAGCGGCTGCTTGACCTTTATCTGAACTTCGTTTCTCATGCGCTGGGCGGTCGCGATCACTTCCCTTGCTATCTCCGTTTCTTCCAGCACTTTGGCGTTTTCGGGCATATTGAGAAGCTCGGGGAAGGAAGTAAGGTGAATGCTTATCCTGGCGTCCTTCTCCAGTTCTCTTACCGTGTTCTGATAGATGTAATCGGTGATAAAGGGGGTAATTGGCGCCATAACGCCGATTCCTGCCTTGATCGCCTGGTAGAGGCACCAGTAAGCGTTCATCTGGTCGTTCTTGTCGACCGACTTCCAGAAACGCTTGCGGTTAATTCTTATATACCAGTTGCTGACGTCGTCGGTAAACTTCTCAAACTCTTTCACGGTGATTGACGTGTTATAGCTCTTGTAACCTTCATCGGCTTTCTTTATGAATTGATTCACTCTCTCAACAAGCCACTTGTCGCTGTGGGTGAAGGTGCTGTAGTCGGGTCTGAAGTTTTCGAGGTCGGGGTTGTCGAGGCTGGCGTAGAGGTTGAAGAACACGTAGATGTTCCAGAAGCTCAATATCTTCCTTCTCGCTTCGTCCGCAAGCGTAAAGCCGAATCTCACGTCGCTTCCTACCGGCGCGCCGCCGAAGAGATAGCGGATAGCGTCCACGCCCATCTTGTCGGCCGCTTCGTCAAACCTTATCATGTAGCCGGTCTTGCTGAACTTCTCGCCCGTCTCCTGAATGACCGAGGAGTGGACGACAACGCGCTTCCACGGGGCTTTGCCCGTAATTACCACGCTCATAAACAGCATGGAATAGAACCACAGCCTTATCTGTTCTTTCATCTCCAGGACAAGGTCGCTGGGGAAGTTCTTTTCAAAGTACTCTCTGTCGGTAAAATACCCTTTTGTGCTGAAGGGCGCGATACCTGCGTCCAGCCAGCAGTCGCCTACTTCGGGCACTCTCTCTACAAGACTTCCGCACTTGGGGCAGCGGATTTTTATCTTGTCGATGTACGGCCTGTGCAGGTGAGGCACCCCTTCGAGGGAGTGATTTTCACTGAGCTCTATAAGCTCTTCCTTGCTGCCCGCCACGGTCGTTTCGCCGCAGTGCTTGCAGACATAGAAAGGCAGGGGCAGACCGTAAAAACGCTTTCTCGATATATTCCAGTCGCCCATATTGGCAAGCCAGTCCGCCATACGCTTTCCCGCAAACTCAGGCTCATATGTTACGGTATTACTCGCCTCGATAAGCAGAGGCTTAAGCTCGGCGGTTGCAATGCTCCACTCATCGACCAGCTTGAACACAACGGGGGTTTTGCATCTCCAGCAATGGGGATAGCTGTGCTCGACAGGCTCGGTCTTGTAGAGGGTGCCGCGCTTTGTCATTTCGTCAATAACCACATCGGTAACTTCCACGGTGTTCTTGCCCGTCAGGATGCCGAACCCTTCCAGGAAAATGCCGCTGTCGTCTATGGGGCAGATTGCGGGAAGTCCCAGATTCTTTCCAAGGTCAAAGTCCTCCGCGCCGCATCCCGGGGCGATATGAACGACACCCGTACCTTCGGCGGCGTCAACGTCGACCCACGGTACTATCTTGTGGGCGAAATTCTGAAGCCTGAATTCGGGGAAAACGGTCTCGTACTCTTTGCCGAGAAGTTGGCTTCCCTTAAATTCGTCAAGCACCGTGACTATGTCGCCTTTGAGCTTTCCGAGGGCGTTTTTGCCTACGATTATGTTGCGGCCGCCGCTCTTGACCTTTACTCTTAAATAATCTGTTTCGGGGTTTACCGCAAGCGCTACGTTGCTCGAGAGCGTCCACGGGGTCGTGGTCCACGCGAGAATGCTGTCGTCGGTGCCCTTAATGGGGAGCTTTGCGTAAATGGAAGTGTGCACTACGTCCTTATAGCTTCCCGTCATTTCGTGCTCACTGAGGCTGGTTCCGCAGCGGGGGCACCACGGCATAGGCCTGTGACTCCTGACAAGATAGCCTTTTTCGTGGCACTTCTTGAGGAAATGCCAGATTGAGGTTATGTTAAGGTCGGTGTTTGTGTAGTAGCTTTTATCCCAGTCCATCCACTGTCCAAGACGCTTTGACTGCTCTGTTATTATGCGCGAGAACTTTCTCACCCTCTCCATGCATGCCTCGGTAAACTTGTCCATGCCGTACTCGATAATGCCGCGCTTGTCTTTGATGCCGATATCCTTTTCGGTCTCGACCTCCACCCAGAGTCCCTGGCTGTCAAAGCCGTTGCAGTATTGGCAGCTCTTGCCGTGCATGGCCTGATACCTTATGTTGACGTCCTTGAGCGTTCTGCCCCACGCGTGGTGTACGCCCATGGGGTTATTGGCGGTTATGGGACCGTCAAGAAAACGGAAAGGCTCGTTGTCCTTGTTTTGTTCCACAAGTTTTTCAAAACACTTGTTGTCCTCCCAGAACTTCAGTATCGCTTTCTCGAGCGCTACAAAATCGGGAGAAGCTGTTTCTTTCTTCATGTATATCCTCCGAAAAAAGGCAGAATTACGCGTTAAAACACGTATTAATCTTATAAATTATAACTGTACAACAGTTTAATGTCAAATAAATAATAACCAAACAACGTCCGACATATCCCCGCTCGCCAAAAATGTTCGCATTATTGGGGTAATTTCTTGTAAAAACACAATTGTTTGGTGTATACTTATTTGGCGAGGTGAAAGTATGTTTGCGTTGGTAACGGGCGCTTCGGGCGGAATAGGAAAGGAAACGGTTAGAAAACTTGTTGCGGACGGATTTACCGTCATCGCCCACTTTTTCCGCAACGAGCAGAGCGTATTTGAGCTTGCCGAAAAATACGGCGACAAGGTGATTCCGTCAAAGTGCGATTTTTCCGATCCCAAAGAGGTGGAAACCTGGGCGCAGAACATCGCCGCGGCGTTTCCCGACATCAGCGTGCTTGTAAACAATGCAGGCATCGACGACTTCGGGCTTTACACCGACACAAGGTTGGAAAGTATCCTCGAAATGATAAACACAAACCTCGTATCTGCTATGGTCGTCACCCAGAAGTTGTGCAAAAATATGGTAAAACTGCAATACGGCAGAATTATCAATATCGCGTCCATCTGGGGCGTTTACGGCGGAAGCTGTGAGGTGACCTACTCCGCAAGCAAAGGCGGCATGATAGCGTTCACTAAGGCGTTGAGCCGCGAACTGGGGCTTTCCAACGTTACGGTAAACTGCTTAAGCCTTGGCATGATCGACACCGCGATGAACGCTCGCCTCTCCCCCGAGGAAGCCGAGGCGTTTGCGCAAGGCACCGCCTTAGGCAGAGCGGGCACTCCCGCGGAAGTGGCGGAAGTAGTTTCCTTCCTCGCAAGCGACAAGTCGTCCTACGTCACCGGGCAGGTCATCGGAGTGGACGGCGGGTTTTAGTTTTTGACGTTTTTTGGCGGCAATGGATTGACTTAAGTCAAAAAAAGTCATACAATGTATTATGCGCCTGTTGATTTTACGGGCAAAAAATCTTCCAAAAAAGGAGGTAAGTAAATGTCGGCTAACAATAAAGGCACCGATGGTCACAGTCAGAACGCCGAAGTTCCGTTATGCGCATTTGCTTACGGTCCTATCTCGTTCTGACTTCCGTTTTTGTGTCTTACCTTAACTAAAGGCAATCTTGCCTGAATTTCAAAAAGGAGGTAAGAAAAATGGATGAAGAAATCCTTTTTTCGCTTATAAAGCAAAAGAATATCAAAGAGCTGCGTCCCATTCTCGCGGCCATGAACCCCGCGGACATAGCTCATCTTCTCGCGGACATCGACTTAGAGGATTTGCCGGTGGTTTTCCGCCTGCTCCCGAAAGACCTCGCCGCCGAGACGTTTGTCGAAATGGACAGCGACATGCAGGAAGCGCTGATAACCTCGTTTTCCGATAAAGAGCTGAGGATAATTCTTGACGAACTGTTCATCGACGACACGGTTGACATAATTGAGGAAATGCCCGCCAACGTGGTAAAGCGTATTCTCAACCAAAGCGACCCTGCCAGCCGCAAGACCATAAACGAGATACTCCAGTATCCCGAGGACAGCGCGGGCAGCCTTATGACGATAGAATACGTCACGCTCAAAAAACACATGACGGTCAAAGAGGCTTTCGACACCATAAGGCGGACGGGCGTCGACAAGGAGACGATCTACACCTGCTACGTCACCGACGACAAGAGATATCTGCAAGGGATTATCACCGTAAAGACCCTTCTTCTGAACGACTACAATACTCCGATTTCGGAGATTATGGAAACCAATATCATCCATATAGATACCCATACTGACAAGGAAGAGGTAGCCAAGCTCTTCTCGAAGTACGACTTTCTCGCAATGCCCGTGGTCGACAAAGAAGGACGGCTGGTGGGTATCATTACGATCGACGACGTGCTCGACGTCATCCAGGAAGAGGCTACCGAAGACATTACGAAACTCGCGGGCGTCACGCCCGACGACAAGCCCTACCTTAAGACGGGTGTATTCAAAATCTGGCTGAACCGCGCGCCGTGGCTCCTTGTCCTTATGATAGGCGCGACGTTTACCGGGCTTATAATCACAAAGTACGAGAGCACCCTCGCGGTCTCCATCGCACTTACCGCCTGTATCCCCATGATAATGGGCACGGGCGGCAACGCCAGCAGTCAGGCGAGCGTTACCGTTATCCGCGGACTAGCCCTGGGCGAAATAGAGTTTAAAGACATATTCAAAATATTGTGGAAAGAGTTGCGGATCTCCCTGCTTATCGGTCTTTCAATCGCGATAGCGTGCTTTGCTAAGCTCATGGCGATAGACCAGCTCTTCCGCGTGGAAAACGGTTATATTATAGCGGCAGTGGTTTGCTCTACAATGTTTCTCTCCATAGTCATGGCAAAGATCGTCGGCGGCATACTGCCCCTGTTTGCCAAAGTCTTAAAGCTCGACCCCGCCGTCGTAGCAAACCCCTTTATTACGACCATAGTCGATGTAATGAGCCTTATTATCTACTGCAACGTCGCGCTGATGTTCTTAAAGCCTTTGGGGATATTGTAACAATCCGGCATAAAGAAAAAAAACCGCCGTTTGGGGCGGTCAGATAGGGATTTGTAATTCCTGAAAAATTCGGCATAGTCGTTGATATTCGGCTATGCCGTTTTTTCGTTTATTTTGGTAAGTCGATAGCGCCAATGCAGTTATAGAAAATTTGAATCCGCTGGGTTCTGCGGCCATCTACCTTGTAAAATCCCTTCACAAACGCAGAATTATCATGTTATTTTTGAAGAAAATGTGCTATAATGGAAAAAACATATAT
>DAOSYK010000018.1:0-29417 GCA_035381305.1 Clostridia bacterium | reverse complement strand
ATCCGCACCAACACGACAATCAAGCCGATATTTACGTCGCACCTGCAGCTTTACACCGTCACATTCGTCGACGAAAAGGACAACGTCCTCAAAGTGCAGAAAGTGCCTTACGGAACGGGCGCGACCGAGCCTACCGCCGACCTTATACCCAAGAAGGCGTCTACGCCCATATACGTGTATACGTTTGTAGGCTGGAGCAGGCCGTTCAGCAACGTCACCGAGGACATCGTCGTCAAGACCGTGTATATCGGCGTACTCAGGACTTATACATACACCTTCTACGATGAAGACAGAATAACCATATTAAAACAGGTCAAGGCGGTATACGGCTCGCCCGTTATACCTCCGCCCAATCCCACTAAGACGAGCACCGATGCCGAACAGTATATCTTTGTCGGCTGGGACAAGGTCATCGCCGAAACGCTCATCGAAGACATAGACTATTATGCAGTCTACAAAGTCCAGCCCAAGACCTTCAACGTCTACTTCTATGACGGAAACGGCTTTGTGATAAGCGTGCAGGTGGTCAACTTCGGCGACTCCGCAATAACGCCCGTAACCATCCCCACCAAGACGCGCGACAATATCTACACTTACGAATTTTCGGGCTGGGACAAGGATTACAGCTGCATAACGGACGAAATGCACATCTATCCGACCTTTGTTTCCAAGCTCCGCGAGTATACCGTCGTTGTCATTGATTATGACGGCTCCACCACCTCAGTGCTTGTAGAGTACGGCAAGTCGGCAGAGGAGAAGCTGCCCACGCCCGATAGGACGGGTTATAGGTTTGTCGATTGGGACAAGGACATTACGGTAATCACAGATGACACCGTGGTAAGACCTATTTATAAGCCCAACAATTATCAGATCAACTTCTATTCCGACGATGCAGAATCGGGCTATATGGCGCCTCTCATCGCGCAATTCGACTCCCAGGTGACCCTGCCTGTCAGCAACTACACCCGCAAAGGCTACTACTTCGGCGGCTGGCAGACCACCACTCCTTCGGGCGCGACAATCTACTTCCACGACGGCGACACCTTTACCTTCAATCATGAAGGGCTCAATCTCCACCCGATGTGGGTGCCTATAATCTACAGCATAACTTACGAACTTAACGGCGGCGAGGCGATAAATCCCACGTCCTACACGATAGAGGACAACATCGTGCTCCAGAGCGCGTACAAGAAAGACCACAAGTTCCTCGGCTGGTACTACAGACCCGACAACGGTAAGCAGATGCGCCTGTTCAGTCTGAGCTTCTTCATCATGAGTATGAGCGGCGAGGGCGAAGAGGGAGAAACCCCCGACCTTCCCACCGATGTGCCCATATCCGAGATACCGTCGGGCACAATCGGAAACATAACGCTCTTTGCCGAGTACCTCTTTGACGGATATCTTACCCTCAAGGAAGACAGCACCCTGAAGCTCGTCCTTGCCGACGGACTAAACCTCACCGAGCTTACCGAAAGGACGTTCTACAGTGAAGAGACTCCCATTTACATAAAAGGTGTGCCCCTGGGTTATACCGCGGCTCAGCTTAAGGAAAACTTCGTAAATGAAGGCATGGTGATTATCGACTCCAAGGGCAAGGTTGTCGCAGACACGGCAAAACTCGGAACAGGCTATTCCCTTGTCATATATGACGAAGAAGGCAACATAAGGGATAAACTCACGGTCGTAATCATGGGTGACACCGACGGAAACGGCGTTGTCAACAGCGTGGACGCCAACAAGATGGAGCGTCACATCTCAAAGACAACGCTTCTTACGGGCGCATACATGCTTGCGGCGGACATCGACGGCAACAAGGTGATCAACAGCGTCGACGTCAACAAACTGAAACAGCAGATTTAAATATAGCGAATAAAAAACAAAACCGAAAGAAAGACACTTTGACACAGCCTCAACAGCTTAAAAAGCTGAAAAGATATAAGAGAAGAGAGGGTTCTTAAGATGAAAACACCGAATGACATTCTAAATAAGAGATTTTCAACGGCCACAGTCGTTATGCTCATGGTAGTACTTCTGGTGGCGGGCGTGATTTTCGGAACGATGAAGAACACGGACGCCAAGGCTGCCAACGAGGAACAATTCGAGTTCTATCTGACCTACATTAACGCCTTAGAAGCCGAACACCCCTACACGGGGTCAAATCATATTCCGCTCGAAGATTTCCAGTCCTGTCTTGAAGACTGGGATGGAGACATGTACTTCACGGTGGAATTGTATGCAAGCGCCTTAACCGCCTCGCAGTACGACGTAGGTGTCATTGCGGGCGTACTGACATACGACAAGTCGGTGTTCTCGCTGCCTACAGCCGAAGGTTATATCCAGTCGGCTCAGACCAAGTCGGGCAAGCTCATGGTCGATGACTGGGACGTGACCTTACATTCAAGCAATTCAGACACTGTCGGCGACCTTGTGGTCTTCTCCAACACCGACGACAAGCAGATAGCGCAGGACAGGCTTATCGCGACGATAAGCTTTGAAATACTCGATCCCGATGCGGAGCTTAATTACAATACCTGCATAAGCTACGACTTTGACCCCGCGTATTGGGAAGGCCAGACCCTTCTCTCGATGACGGGCGGTGTTTATTATTACTACGACAGCGTCGAGTCCGACGACTGGAGCAACATAACCTGCACTCCTCTGTATATAGGCGAACTTCCGGGCGCCGAGCCCTCGGCGGACCTTGCGTCCTTAAGCCTCAAGGCAGACGGCGTGGAGTACATAACCGCCGAAGCTTTTGACCCTGCGGTCACGGCGTACACCACATGGCAGATTCCTTATGCTACCAGCCTTAACGGACTTACCTTAAGCTACACCAAGGCGTCAAGCTCGGCCGAGGTGTCGGTTGAGTTTAGCGGATCGGCGACAATAGACGAAAATAATGTCATCCGGAATCTTGTCGACGGCGAAGTCATTACGCTCAACGTCTCCGACAGCGACGGAGCCATAACCAATAGTTATACAATCACCGCGAGCGTAACGTCCGCAAGCACAAATGCGGACCTAAGAAGCCTTATTGCAAAGACGGGAAACACCGTCGTCGACTTTACAGAGCCCTTCCATAAAGATACACTTACATATACGGTCAACATCCCCTACATCAAGACAGAACTAACCATTCTCGCCGAAAAGGATGACAATTTTGCCACCCTTAAGATTGACAATACGGTAGGTACATCCAAGACATTTACCAATCTTCCTGTGGGCACTACGACCAGGACCGTTGTAGTCACCGCCCAAAGCGGCGACACAAAGACCTACACCGTCAACATCGTCAGAGCCGCAGCTTCCGATAATACCGCCTTGGCCTCTATTAAGGTCAACGACAACGACGTGGAGATTACCGAAGGCTCGACGGGCTTTTCCTACCTGCTTCCCGAGACTGCCGCAACTTATCTTGTGCAGATTACGGGAGCCGAGCCCGCTCTTCAGCAGGTTGAATATGCGATAGGAGAGGGAAGCTTTGTCACCATAAACGCAAACGGCGGCACGACAGGCTCGCCGAGAAGCATTGCCAAGAACGAAACGGTGACGGTCAGAATAAGAGTTTCGGCCGAAGACAGGTCGGTGGTGGAAAACTACACGCTGACCATCTCGAGAGCGCCTTCTACAAACACCGACCTCGACTATGTCAAGGTCACCGAAGGCGCCACGACCAAGACCCTTGAAGCAGTCAACAACACTTATACGTACACAATCGGCACATCGGGAGCCACACAGCTTCAGGTAAGCCTCGCCACCATTACGGGCGAAGGCGCGACCGCAAAAATCTTCGACTCCAACAACCAGGAAGTAATAAGCGGCATAATCAGCATAGCAGGTATCGCGGCGGGCACATACAGCTACAGCATAATCGTTACGCCCCAGGACCCCAATACCGACCCCGAGATCTATACCCTCAACATTATCAAGAAGTCGAGCGCAAAAATGCTCGATACCCCCGTGGTATACCATGTAAACGGCGGCGGCGCGGAAATTTCCGGAGTAACCTACGAGCCCGCAACGTTTACATACAGTATGAACATACCTTACGCCATTGACGGCGTTGTGGTGAGTCAGATTCAGATAGTCTTTACCGCGTCGCCCAATTCCGACATAACGGCGGCGGGCATCACTCTCGGAAACGGCACATCTCCCGGAGGCGGCGTTCCGCTGAAATATTCAAATAACACGTTCAGCACAACGGAGCAAGCAACCCTCACGGCTACCATAAGGGTAACGGCAGAAGACGGCAGTGTGCAGGATTATAACATAAACTTCAGAAGAGAAGCCGCCGACAGCAATACCTACCTTTCATCCCTCAGTGTGGGAGGAACCGCGCTTGAGAACTTTGTTAAGACCACCGAGAAATACGACACGCCCATAATTCTGGAGGGTACGACCACCTCGGTATTTGTGCAGGGCGAGGCAGAATCCCTCACTTCCACAATCACTTATAACGAATCGGCCAGCGGACAGATTTCGCTTGTAAGGGGCGAGCTCACTCTCGTGGAAATAAAGGTCACCGCGCAGAGCGGCGCAACCCGAATTTACAGAATCTACCTTATCGCCGCAAACACCAATAACAGCATCACGAATATTGAAATTCTAAATACCGACGATTCGGTTATCCCGGGTATTTCCTTCGATCCGTCCACCGCCGGTCCATATAATCTTTCCGTACCGTACACCGTTTCGGTAATAAAGATAAGAGTGACCACGCCTTCGGGCGCCAATTCCATTGTGACGGGCGACGGCACAAAGACCCTCAATCAGGGCGTCAACCCATTTACCGTGTACGCTACGTCGGAGGCGGGAGTCAAGGGCACCCAGTACACAATTAACGTCACGAGAAATGCGGCAAGAAGCGAGAAGATATTAAGCTCCCTTACCATTTCTTCCGCCGAGGTGAGCAACTATATCACTGGCTTCTCCTCGGGCGTTACTTCCTACAGCATAAGAGTGGACAGAAGCGTAACATCTTTGAGAGTGGAAGCGACCGTTCCCGAAAACAACGGCTCGAGGATAATCTCGGGACTTACCGAGAGCTTCGCAGTCAGCGCCGACACGTCGGCGATTTATATCGTTGTCGAGGCCGAAAACGGCTCCACCCAGACTTACACCGTCAACGTAAGAAGGGCAAACGATATAAGTACGATAACCGACATCGAAATAACCGACGTGCAGAACTTTGTGTTCAGTCAGGCTATTACGACATACAACCTCAATCCCGTGTCCTACAATGTGACGACGATGACGCTGAGCGTTACTTTAGGCGACGCTGCATTCGGAAAGCTCTACGTAAACGGCGCGATTCAGTCCTCGCCCACCAACTTTACCGTATCGCTTGCCACGGGCGAGAATACCATAAACCTTTACGCGCAGTCCGACTACGGCACAAACGGCACCCTCTACAAGATAAAAGTGACGAGGAATGCGGCAAGCAAGAACGCCCGCTTAGGTTCTCTTACCGTCGTTGCGGGCGGCAGCAATATCCTCACGGGCGACAACGAATTCCACCCCGACACCATTCTGTACGAAGTGCGCGTCAACAACAATATAAGCTCGGTAACCATTACGCCTACTCCCGAGGACAGCAACGCGACCGTATCGGTCTCGCCCAAGAACTTCACTTTATCGAGCGGGCTTAATACCTACACTGTGACGGTTACCGCCGAAGACACCTCGGTGACACAGGACTATGTAATCAAGATCTGGAGAGCCAACGACGTCAACGAGATAAGCAATATCGAAATAGACGGTCAGGAATTTACCTATAACAAGAATACGCTTACCTACAACTTGTCTGCGGTAACGTATGCGACGACCCAACTAAGTTTTCACGTGACGCTCCTTGACAGCTCGGCAAAACTCTACGTAAAGCCGCAGGGCGGAAGCTACGCTCAGGTGACTTCACCTTCCGACTTCAACGTATCCCTTTTGCAGGGCGCCAACACGATAAAACTGTACGCCGTGTCGGAATTCGGCACACAGGGTCAGGAATATGTGTTCACGGTAGAAAGACAGGCTCCGTCGGGCAACGCGAAACTGAGCGCGCTTGAAGTCATGGTGGGCGCCACCGACATACTGAGCGGGCTTTTCGACCCCGATACCACCACCTATTCGGTAAGAGTGGACCACTCGGTCACCTCGCTCACAGCGATAAACACGAGCACCCAGTCCACGGTTGCAAACGCCGTCATCACCCCGCTCAACCTCAACCTTAAGTCGGGCGAGAACACCTTTACCGTAACGGTCACCGCCGAAAACGGCACAACCAAGTTCTATGAAATCAACGTCACCCGCGCCAATGACATTAACGACATCGACGACGTGGTAATCGCGGGTCAGACCTTTGTGTTCGACCCCGAAATCACAACCTATTCGCTGACCGAAGTCGGTTACAACATTTCGGCGCTTAACTTCAACGTTACCCTTGCCGACCCGCTTGCCACCCTCTATGTAAAGGTCAACAGCAACGCGGTAAGGACGGAGAGCAATCCTTCCGACTTTGACGTGACGCTCTCCACGGGCACAAACACAATTACCGTGTATGCAAAGTCGCAGTTCGGCACCAAGGGCACAGAATATGTGTTCACAATCAACAGAAGAACGCCGTCTTCCAACGCAAAACTCAGCGCGTTGCAGGTCAACGCCGGCGGAACGGACAGGCTGGAAGGCATATTCAACACCGATACCTATACATACTCCTTCAGAGTGGACTATAACGTAACGGCGGTTGAAATACTCGCGACCCCCGCCGACTCCAACGCAAGCTACGTCATTTCTCCCGTCAATTTTAACCTGAGAGCGGGACTCAACACCTATGAAGTAACGGTCACCGCCGAAAACGGCTCGACCCAGAAGATTTACGAAATCAATATCACCCGCGCCAACGATATCAGCGACATTTCGGCAATAACTATTGCGGGAATAAGCTTTGAATTTGACCCCGACGTGCTTTCCTATAGCCTCGGAAATGTCGACTTCACAACGGCGGCATTAAACTTCAGCGTGACGCTTGCCGACTCATACGCTACGCTGTACGTCAAGCCCCATTCCAGCGCGGTGAGGACGGAGTCTTCTCCTTCCGACTTTGACGTCGCGCTTGTGTCGGGCGAAAACACAATACAAATTTACGCCAAGTCCCAGGCGGGCACCGAGGGCAAGAAGTACACCTTCACGGTAACGAGAAGAGTGCCTTCCGCAAACGCCAACCTCAGTTCTCTTCAGGTCCTCGCCAACGACTTTGACATGCTCACGGGAAGCAACACCTTCGACCCCTCGAAGACTTCCTACAGCGTGCGCGTGGACAATGTGATAACCGGCGTGCAGATACTTCCCACTCCCGCCGACAACAAGGCGAGCGTAAGTATTGCGCCCGCATCCTTCGGACTTAACCTCGGAGCCAACACCTTTACAATTACGGTCACCGCCGAGGACGTAGCCACCAAGAAGATCTATACGGTCACCGTGACGCGCGCAAACGACGTCAACACGATAACCTCAATATTGATTGACAACCATGACGAATTCGAGTACGACGCCGAAGAAAATTCCTACACGCTTGACGACGTGGCGTTCAGTGCCAAGACCCTGACTTTCAGGGTAACTCTCGCCGACGAATCGGCCAAGCTCTATTCGAGGCTTAATTCGGGCACGGCAAAACTTCAGTCGGCGACCGACGAATTCACAATTACTTTGGCAAACGGACAGAACACTATTAGGATTTATGCCGTTTCGGAATTCGGCACGCAAGGCACGGTTTATGAATTCAGCGTGACGCTTCTTGCGGCAAACAACGACGCCACTCTTTCAAATCTCAGCGCGGTGGCGGGCGGAGCAGAGCTGTTGACGGGCAGCAACGCATTCAGCGCCGATGTTCTTGAGTACAACGTAAGAGTTAACAACAACGTAACCAGCGTGGAAATTTCCTACACGCCGTCTTACGCTTATTCCGTAGTTTCGGTCACCCCCTCGGCGACGGCGGGACTTTCCAAGGGCAAAAACACCTTCTATGTCACCGTCACGGCCGAATCGGGCACCGCAAAGACCTACGCTCTCAATATCTACAGGGCAAACGACAACAACACAATCACCTCAATCAAGGTAAACGGAGTGGAACTCGACATCTCCAATCCGCTTCTGCCCATTGACGGCGGCACCTATCCTTATACGACGACCTCTGTCAGCATTTCGGTTACCGCTGCCGACAGCTCGGCGACGGTTTACGGCACGGGCAACAAGACGCTTGCCGACGGCACTCAGCACTTTGAGGTATACGCGATAAGCGAGTACGGTCTCCTTACGGGCGTAACCAAAGAACAGGTTACCGTCTATACGATTGAAGTGACCCGCATACCCGTCAAGACCGACAACAAGCTCGACTCCCTTAATGTTACCGACGGAGAGGGCAATATCCTGTTGTTTGACAACGGCGTCACCTTTGACCCCAACCGCTACAGCTACACGATTACTTTACCTGTAAATTCCACAATTACACAGGTAAACATCAACGCCGTCGCGACGACCAACAGTAAGACCCTTTCGGGCGATTTCGGAGTACAGACCCTCGAAGTCAAAGAAAACGGCACGATAAGCGAGCAGTTTGTCCTTACCGTCACCGCCCAGAACGGCAGCCAGCAGAATTATACAATCAATATTCTCAAAGGCACCGCATTAAGCAGCGACGCGAGCATATACAGCGTTTCCTTAAAGGACGCCCAGAACAACGAGTATATGTCCTTTAACCCCAATGTCGCAAAGCAGGCCGACATCAACATTCCTTATGCGGTGACAGGGCTTACGCTTACCGTTACGCCCACCCACGAAAAGGCAAAAGTGTCAGGCACGACGGGCTTTATATCGGTAAACGCGGGCAGCTACACCTATGTGCAGTTCAAAGTTATGGCAGAGGACGGCACCGAGAGCCTCAACTATAACTTCAATATCTACAGGGCGGCGGCAAGGACCGAGAAGATATTAAGCAGCCTTACCGTCAAGAACGCCGCCGACGAAAGTGTCGACTTTATGTCGGGCATTTTCGACAGCGCGACTACGACCTACAACCTCAGAGTGGACGACGTAGTTTCGAGAGTGGTCGTTGAAGCGGCCGTTCCCGAAAACGGTTCTGCCATAATCAGCCCCATTCAGCCTTATTACGACCTTGTTTCGGGGCAGACAACAACTATAATCATAATCGTACAGGCCGAAAACGGCACCAGCGCGATTTACACGCTCAACATTAAGCGCGCCAACAACGACAATTCGATTTCGGCGATAACGATCGGAAACGAAACAGTGCCTGTATCGAGCTTCACTCAGGTGGGCGCATCCTATGAGTACACGGTGCCCGACTACATTTATTCGGTAACTACCGTGGAAATCGGCGCAGTCCTCACAAACGGCACGCAAAGCAAGGCGAGCATAGTCGGCGCAGGCATAAAGAACCTTACCGTGGGCACCACGCCTTATGTCATCTATGCTGTCGCTCAGGACGGTACCGAGGGCATTCACTACATCGTGAGAATCACAAGAAAGCCCGCCTCCAACGACGCGACACTCAAGACCCTTAAGGTAACGACCGACACATCGGTTGTGCTCCTCGACGCAACCGGCAGTATAAATACGCTGTACTCGCTCATAGCGGGAAGGGACGTCTCCACGGTAACCATTGAGGCGGTCAAGAACCACGCGGGCGCCAAAGTAACGGGCGACAAGGGTACGCTTCCCGTGACGGGCGGAACGGTCAACACCTTCCGAATCTACGTCACCGCCGAAGACGACGATACCTCGATGATTTACACGATTAATCTCGACGCAAGAGACGACGACAAAACAATCACCAACATTACTTCCGACGTCGGCACTCTCAACTTCAACGCAGGAATCGTTACCTACAACTTAGGCACTGTGCCTTATGCTACAAACAAAATTAACTTTGCCGCCGAGCTTGGCAGCGAGTATGCAAAGCTGTTTGTAAATTCGGCAGCGGTAAACAACATTGAAGCGATAAGCTACGACCTCAGCGTGGGACTCAACACCTTTGTGTTCAGAGCTCAGTCGGAAGCGGGCACCGACGGAACTGCTTACACGATTACCGTAACAAGGACCGCACCCGACACCAACAACTATCTGTCTTCGCTCCAGATTAAGGACAACCTCGGCAACGTACTCTCCTTTGAGGAAGGTCCTTTCAACAAGTTTGTGCAGACATACACGATCATCTTAAGCCCCAACTACAACGCGGGGTATGTCGTGATTGCGGCAATCGCCGAAAACGGCACTCTTCCGAGCGGAACAGGCGTCAAGGAACTGTCGGCTGTGGGCGGAGTCATCAGCAGAGAGTTTGAGGTCAAGGTCACTGCCGAAAGCGGAGATGTGAGAACTTATAAAGTAAACGTAATCAAGAGCCAGGTCGAAGAGAGCGGCGACAACACAATTACCGACATCAGCCTTATAGGCAGCGGCGTCGAGTACCTCAAGTCCCGCTTCAATCCCGACACGCCGGTACAGGACCCGATAACCGTACCCTATGAGGTGAACTCGGTATACCTTACCTTAACGGCTCATCCCAAGGCGACCAAGACCGGCGAGGGCATCTACAATATTGCCGAGGGCGAAACCATTACAATAACCTTCCGCGTGACCGCTCAGAACGGCACACAGGGTACCCTCTACAGCGTGGACGTTACAAGGGAAATGGGCAGCAGCGATAATCAGCTTGCCGAGCTCTGGTATGAAGTAAACGGCGAAAGAGTGGAACTCGACCCGTCTTTCACATCGATTACGATCAACGTCACCGTCGACACGCCCACCATAACAATCGGCGGCACCGCGCCCGATAAGGCGACGGTAACGGGCTTAGGGACATATACGCTTGTCGACCTTACCACCCAGAAGGTCGTCACGGTAAAAGCCCAGAACGGCGACATCAAGACCTACGTCTTTAATATCAACAAGCAGAGCGACGACGCGACGATATCGTCCATACGCCTGGACGGCTCCGAGATACTTGCGGGATTTGACACAAACCACATCTATCAGATTACCGTGCCTTACTCCAAGACAAGCGTAACGATCGCCGCTACGGCTGCAAGCGCGAAAGCGACGATAAACGGCGCGGGCTCCTTTAACCTCGCCGTGGGTCTCAACGAGTACGAGGTCTACGCGGTGGCTGAAGCGGGCAACGAAGGCACGAGATACACAATCAAGGTGACCAGACAGACGGCCGACACCAACAACAACCTTTCGACGCTTGCCGTGCTCGACAACGCGACCTTCCTGCCGCTGACTTTACAGCCCTCGTTTGACGCCAGCGTGACGAAGTACACAATCGACCTTACCGAGTTCCCCGCGGTCAACGAAATACTTATAAACGCGACCCCCGCAAGCTCCAAGGTCAGAGAAATACAAGGTACGGGCGCGCACACGCTCAAGGCGGTGCAGGGCGAGTCCAGCGAGATATTCAAGGTTAAGGTCATCGCCGAAAGCGGCGCCGAAAAGACCTATGAAATAACGGTCATCCGCAACATAAGACCCGACGACGACATTACGGTAAACTCCCTGTCGTTTATCGGAAGCGACGGCGTTAACTACCTCGGCACAGGCAACGACGCTCGCGTCAGGTTTGAGCAGAGCACACGCACTTACACGCTTACCCTGCCTTACGCGGTCGGCAACGCCACCCTCTCAATCACAAACGAGAACGGCGCCGTCATCACAGGCAATCAGAACTACCCGCTCATAACCAACAGGACGATAGAGTTCAAAATCACGTCCAATAGCGGTCTGTACTCTGCCGAATACGTCATTAACGTAATCAAGGAACAGCCCGGCACCGACAACACCTTAAAGAACATCAAGGTCAACGGCACAACAATCGAGGGCTTTGACCCCGAAGTGACCTCTTATGAAATGATTGTTGCGCTTGAGGAAGTCGGCTCCGTCAGCGTCAGCGCTGAAGCAAACGATCCGAGAGCGATAGTAATCGGGCACCTTGGCAACGTTCCGCTCAGCCCCGGCGACAACACCGTCAGCATAAGAGTTACCGCCGAGGACGGCAATACAAGAACTTACAATCTGACTATTAAGAGACTGAGCAACGACAACGCACTTCTCAGCCTCGGCGTGCAGGGATATACAATAGCACCCGCTTTCAACGCGAATGTGTTTGAGTATTCCCTTACCGTGCCCTATACGGTGACGACTGTGACAGTCACTGCCACGGCAAATCCGAGAGCGACGGTTTCGGGCACGGGAGCCAAGACCCTCGCAATCGGCGAAAACAGCTTTGAAGTATACGCGACCAGCGAAATGGGCGAGCAGGGCGCAACCTACATCGTAAATGTTACGAGAATCGCGCCCAGCAGCGACAATAGTTTGCGTAGTCTCAGCGTGTGCGCGGGCACCAACGGCAAGGCGCTTATCCTTAGCCCTGCGTTCAACCCCGAAATCACCGAGTACATAATCGACCTCGAAGGCGATGAGAGTATACTTAGCCTTACCATCTCCGCCGAGGCAAATTCCGCTTCGGCAATCGTGGGCGGCACAGGCTACAAGGTGCTCAAGACCACCGTGGACGGAATGTACAACAACGTGTTTGACATCACCGTTATGGCGGAGAACATGACCACCCGCACCTACACAATAAGCGTATACAGGGACGTTGACCTTGCCGACGACATTACGATAACCGAGCTAAGCCTCCTTGGAAGCGACGGAATCAACTACCTCGGCACAGGGGACGCGATAGAAAGATTTATGTCCGACGTCCACAACTATAACATCGTTGTACCTTTCAGCGTGGAATCGGTTACCTTGTCGATAGGCACCATTTCGGCGACGGTGTACGGAGCGGGACAAAAGCTCTTCGGCGAGACCAACAGAGTGACCTTCTCGGCGCGCGTCGTATCGCAGAACGGTCAGGTGATGTCGGAAATCTACCTCATTACCGTGACAAGAACTTTGCCTACCGGCGACAACGCGCTTAAGGGCATCAAGGTTAACGGCGTGGCGATAGAGGGCTTCTCACCCGAAACCCGCAACTACGAGATAGACATACCCTATCTCACCACCCAGAAAGTGATAATCACCGCCGAGCCCAACAGCCCGACGGCAACAATCCTGAGCGGACAGGGGACCTTTGACCTCACCGAGGGAAGGAATGTATTCAGCCTCCTCGTAAAAGCCGAAAACGGCGACACGACAAGCTACACGGTAACGATAAATTACATGAACAACAACTCCTTCCTCGACCGTCTGAGCCTTGTCGGTTCGTTCGACAACTATATCAATGACAGCAACTCCATTGCCTACCCGTTTACCTTCATACCCGACACCTATACCTATGTCGTAACGGTGGACAAGGGCATAAAGGTTGTCAACATCAAAGCCCAAGCGCAGGACCAGAACAGGGCGGCGATAATAGGTCTTGGAAACTATCAGCTCAACGAGGACAGAACGACCATAGTCGTTAACGTCGTCGCAGCCGACAACAAGACTACCACAACCTACACGCTGCACGTCCTTAAGACCGTCATGCCTTCTTCCAATACGAGGCTGAAGAATCTTTCGGTCCAGGGCTACAACCTCGGTTTTGACCCGACAAACTTCGACTATTCGCTGGACGTTGACAGCACGACGTCGGAGATTGACGTAAGCGCCATACCCGAAGACCCCAATGCCAAGGTCAGTATCGTGGGCAGTACAAAACTTGATTACGGCAGAAACATCCTGATTGTGCAGGTCGAGGCCGAGGACGGATCGACGACGTTCTACCAGCTGCACGTAAACAAGAAACTGGAAGAAGACTACTTCCTCACGATAATGCTTATCCTCATATTCCTCCTGCTGCTTGTGATAATCCTCTATAAGCTTGTCGCAACCAACAAAGTGAAAAATGTCAAGAAGGACCTCAAGGGCTTCAAACTGAGCAGCACGGAAGAAGCCGTCGACCTTAATAATTTAGGAGAAGAGAAGAAAAAATGGAAATCATGATTAACGCACTTTCGCCCCTTGGCTACACATTGATTATTCTCGGATGCGCGGTACTTCTCGCGGCGGGCTTTCTGTTGCTCATAAGGCTTAACTTCAGAAAGGGCCGCGAGGACAAGTATACACTTATCAGCGATTATGCCAAGCTCAACGAGCTCTTAAGGCTCATCGACTACCGCATAAAGAATAAGACAAAGGACATCTTTTTTACCCTGCTCCTTGTCAGCATCGACGATTTTGACAGAGTGGGCGAGATCATCGGTCAGCAGGGCGCGGACATCTACCTCGAAAAGTTTGTCCAGGTGCTGAGAAAGACCCTGCCGGTGGGCGGAAAAATGGCTCAGACCGCCGAGAAGGAGACTTTCCTTGTCTACCTGCCCGAGTACTACGGCAATGACGGACTGGAGAAGGTGGCGAGGGTGTTTAAGGAAGCCGCCGAAACCAAGATCCTTATAAACAGCGTTGTGCCCATCGAAAAGACGGCGAGCGTGTCGGTGACCACTTATCCGTCCGACGGCGACAACGTGGTAAAACTTGTCAACAACCTTCTTGCCGGCTTGTACTCCATTAAGAAGACGGGCGGCAACGACATCGCGCTGTACGACACCGCTATGGACGAGAGGAACAACGCCGACAGGTACAAGGACATCAAGCAGGCGATTGACTTTGGCAACATGAAGATAAGGTTTAATCCTCTCATTCATCCCGAGAAGGGCATAATAGCCGGCGTCGAGAGCATGATAAACCGCGTCAACGAAAACGGCACCACGACAGAATACGGCAGGCTCCTTACCTACCTTGAGGAGACCAACGACGACTTCTGGTTTACGATCTGGGCGGTGGAAAAGGGCGTGCTCTCCAATATCGACCTTATAAAAAGCCCCGACACCAAGGACTTTGTCGTGTTTCTCAAAGCGGGCTACAAGTTTATGACAAACCCCGACTCGGCATACAAACTCCAAGCGTCCCTTGAAAGGTACGGTATCCCCACCGGCCACGTCGTGCTCGAGGTGGACAACGTCCTCGACAACGAGCTTGGCAACCGCTATGTCAAAAACCTTCTGCAGATGCAGGGGACGGGCATAAGAGTCGCCGCAAACGTGCCAAAAGCCGACAGGGATTTGAACAGGCTTATTGAAGTGTACGACGTCGATATGGTAAAATTAAGGGCAGAGGACGTGCTCGGAAAGAACGACTATGTGCAGGCGTTGTTAAAGGCTTGCTACAACTACCGCAAGAAAGTCATCGTCGCAGGCGTGGAATCCGCCGAGCAGGCCGAAAAACTCAAAAACAAAAACATTTCGTACATCGAGGGACCATACTTTGGCGTACTGCTTACAAAAGAACAGATAAACAATATGGTAAACAAGCAATAAAGCTGTTTGCCCGTAACATGAAAAACTGAAAGGGAAGGATATACTATGGCTAAATTTTCGGAGTGGTTTATTACCGCCTTTAAGACATACTTCAGAGGAGTCGGTCTCGACTTAAAGAATTTCTTTGTAGGACTTTACGAATTAATCATAGGCAATCTCATAAATTACAGCAAAGATTTTTTCGCCTCATCCAAAAATTTCTCGGCGGCCGACTGGCTGGCGGCTGTGCCGTCCCTGCTCCTCATTATCCTCGTGTACGCCGCATTCATCGTGCTGATAGTACAGCTTATAAGAAGGTACGTCAGGTTTGTAAAGCGCGAGTATGAGAAGGAAGCCCTCATGCACGAAATCGCGCTCCTAAACTACAAAGTAACCGAGCTTACCGACGAGAAGAACGCGATGATGGCTCTGTCTCCCGCCGACAAGCTTGCGCAGGACGCCAAGAAAGAAAAGCTGCCCGACGGAAAGAAACAGGTTCCCGCGTCGGGTCCGAGGTTTGTCAAGCTCACCAAGGTGGACGAGAAGTACAACAGCGAGATCATGCCTACCGTGATGAACGACGGCGACAAGCTCTCTTTGAAAGAACTTGTAAGACGCTTTGTCGACTTTGCGGCGTCCCAGATGAACCTCTATTACACGCCCAAGACGATAGCGATTTTCTTCTCGGGTATGGCGACGTCAAAGACCATGATACTCGAAGGTATATCGGGTACAGGTAAAACGTCCCTGCCGTACGCTATGGGAAAATTCTTCAAAAACGACGCCCACATAATTTCGGTTCAGCCCTCGTGGAGAGACCGCGCCGAGATGATAGGGTATCTCAACGAATTCACCAAGAAGTTTAACGAAACAGACTTTTTAGAGGCGGTTTACGAGTGTTCCTACCGCACCGACCTCAACTTTATAGTCCTCGACGAAATGAACCTCGCGAGGGTGGAGTACTACTTTGCCGACTTTTTGTCCTTATTGGAAATGCCTTCGCCGTCCGAGTGGCTCATCGACCTTGTGCCCGACCAGATAGGAGGCGACCCCGCTCACCTTAACAACGGCAAGCTCCTTATAAATCAGAACATCTGGTTTGTGGGCACGGCGAACAAAGACGACTCGACCTTCACCATTACCGACAAGGTTTACGACAGGGTGTCGTCCATAGAGCTTAACAGCAAAGCCGCTCCCGTCGACGCCGATTATACCGAAGGCGTGACGATGAGCTTCGAGTATCTCGAAACTTTGTTCAAAAACGCGCAAGGCACCTACAAGCTTTCCGACAAAGCGAGAGAGAATCTTGCCAAGCTCGACGAATTCATCACCGAAAACTTCCAGATTACCTTTGGTAACCGTATCATGAAGCAGATTTCGACGTTTATTCCCGTATACGCCGCGTGCGGATTTGACGAAGTGGACGGTCTTGACTATCTCGTCGCAAGAAAGATACTTAGGAAATTCGAAACACTCAATCTGCCCTTCCTCCAGAAAGAGCTTGAAAACCTCATCCAGGTAATCAACAAGCTGTTCGGAAGGAACAACTTCAACGAGTGCAAGAAGATGATAAACGGCTTCATCAAGAAGATCTGATGAGGAGATAAGATGAAAAACAGATACGACATAGACGAGTTTTATTCGGGCGCGATAAAAAACATAAACGAACTTGAGCGCGCGACCTATTATCCCTCTTACTTTTTCCGTTCCATCTACGAAGGACAGAACAACTTTTACCAGAGGGAGCAGATCGAGTCCAAGAAATTTGACGACACGTGGCTTAAGACTATCGAGTCGTATTTCCCGAGCATAAACAAAATCACGATCAATCTTAAATCCACCCTTAAGTACCAGAGTGAAATTACGCCTATCGAGAAGACCAAGAAGATAAACAAGGACTCGGTCACCCACCTTATGAGCCACAGCAACTTCATAAAAGAGGTCACCGAGGAAGGCGTCGTCCCCAAGCAGATATTGACGATTTTGCCCGAAATAGAATACGGTATTTACGAAAACCGCTTTGTAATGACTCTGATTATGCGTCTGAGAGATTTTATAAACAGGCGCGTACAGCTCATGAAAGAGCAGCTTCAGGCTTCCCACATCACACATATGAATCTGAACAGCTCCTTCAAACTCGAGGAAGCCGATTTTGAGGTAAGCGTCGATATAAAACAGACCGAAGCGGTCAACCAGCGCAAAACCGACGAGGAAAACCGGATGGTCCTCGCCCGCGCCGAGAAGATGTTAAAGCTCGTCACCCAGCTGCACAACAGCCAGTTTATGAAGACCATGCAACGGTATAAGCCCGTCGTGTCGCCTATCATGAAGACGCAGATAATACTTTCCAACCCCGACTACAAAAACGCGTATTATCTTTGGCTGTATCTCGACAGGTACAACGAACTCGGCTACGAGTACGGCGTGCGCATGGTAAATAAGCGTTTTACCGACATCTATACAAGGCGTGTGCACCAGGCGCTCATGATGATGTGCACCACGATGATAGCCAACACCAAGACCCCCGGCGCTAATAATTCCATTCCCGATGAGAAAGCCGTCTACAAGGAAAAAGCGGCAAAGACGCTATTGAAACTCCCTATTGAAATCGACCCGGAGCCTGTCGCACTCGAAGTAAACGACACAGGACTAAACGAATATTACCTTGCCAAAAACAAGCAGATACTAAAGCAACAGTTTGAAGAGCTGATAAAGGAAGGCGCACCCTATAAGATAGCCTTAAAGCGCGCTCTGCATCAGAGCCTTTCCATAACAAACGGGCTATATGAATCCTTCTTTGAGTACAACGCCGACGACGACGTGTTCCAAAAGCTCGTCAAAGAGGACGACGACCCGCAGAAGATGTACGAGTCGGCTTATGAGAGGTTTATTGTCGCGTGCAGCGTGAGAGAGGTCAAGGAGTTTGACTTTAATCGCGCGGTTGTGGTCGAGAGGAAATGGCGCGAGCAACTTAAACGCCTGCACAAAGCCCGCATGCAGATCTTGGAGCCCACAGTAGAGAAGCAATACGCCGATATCGCCGACGAAATTAAGGCAAAGTACAAAGAAAAGCTGAGCATCCTGACCACCAAGAACTACTACGAGCAAAAACAGCGTATCAAAGCCAATAAGATGCAGTCCGAGGCGTTGCGTAAGAGGCTCAGCGCCGAGTACAATGAGAAGAAGAAGGCACTGGTCGAAAAGTGCGAGACCAAACTCGCCGAAGAAAAGGCAAAAATCGCCGCGCAGGCAAAGCAGGCACGCGAGAGAGAGGAGCAGAACTTTGCCGAGACCATGGAGAAGATAAGGGCAGAGCACGCAAAGCGCATGGAGACGCTGGAAACCAAGTACAAAGAGCTTACCAGAAAGACCCTCGAAAAGATAAACAAAGAGACCGACGACAAGATAGAAAGGTATAAAGCGCGCCAGCAGAAACTCGCCGAGCAGAGGCGGCTCAAAATTGAAAAAATCGTCGCCCGGAAGATGGCGTATGTAAAGGAAATGGAAGATAAGAAGAAAAAGATGCTGGAAAACGAGAGCGCGCGCATAATCGAAGAAAAGCGCAAAAAAGCCGAGCAGAGACTGGCAAAAGAGACACAAAAACCTGATTAAATCGTTTCAAACCTTGCGAAAGTAGCAAGGTTTGATTTTTATTATGACCTTATGATAATATAGTAGTATAACAAAGTTAAAAGGCGTATTTTGATGAAAAAAAAGGCACTTCTTTTCGCGCTGGTTATCTTCACGGCGTTTTTCATAGCAGGATGCGGCATTTTGGGCGGCAATAAAGACGATACGGACAACGACCCCGGTATAGATTTGCCCGTACCCTGCCAACCGCCTTTTTTTGACCTCTCCAGGCTCAACTATAGTGCAGAATACTCCAATCCCGATGCCCCCGAGGAAAAAGGGTACATCATTTACGACTACATAAACTTCGATAGAATAAGCTATACGACGCGTCTTAAAGGTCCCGCCAAGTTTTACGTCTACTATGGCGGAGAACTTATTGAAACCATCGAAATGGCGTGGGGCGCGACATCGTACAGAACCTTCGCTCTCAACTACATCGGCGAATACACAATACAGGTAAAAGCCGACGACGCCGGCGGCAAACCCTTGCACGGCGAATTCAAAATTAAAGTATCGGGCGGAGGATACCCCGACCGTGTGGAATTTGAAATTTACGACGCGCTCGGCAACAAGGTGCAGTCGGCGCAGGCGGGAGAGCAGTACAGGCTTATTGCCAAGGTTTACGCAGGAAACGAGCTTCTTACCGAGGATAATGCGAAATTCACCGCAAAGTGGCAGGACGGGCAGACGGGAAGCCGCGAGATTACCGTCACTATACCCAATTTCCGCATAGACGGCTACAAGCTTTACACTTTTCAGTGCACTTTGCACCGCGGTACGTACAACATAAACCGAAACGAGCAGTTCAAAGTGGACGTTGTCAACAATTACGCAGGGATAACCTTCGATTACGGCGACAAAGTGACCGATGGCGAAGCCACGCTGGACGTTACCGAAAGTTTCTTTTATCAGATAAAAGCCTACCACACCTACACAAACGGCGACAGGACGGAGATCTCAGGGTATTTCGGCACGGGCACGCTTTCGGCGGAAAAGGTTATTGCCTTTATCAAGTACGGCGATAGCGCGCAATACGCCCGCTATCACGGCACGCTGACCGATTTTTCAAGCACTTTTACTTATTATTTCAACAACGGCACTTCCTACTATTTTGACCCGAGAGAAACGTCCTGCTCGGTATACCTTGCCTACACTTATGAAGAAAACAGCTCGATAAAGTACCGCAAGCTTGACGGGAGCGACGTAGATATTACTCTCACCAAGACAACGCCCGAAAGCATAACCGTTACCTCGATAAGCGGGCGGGAAAAGCGCGCGGGGCAGAACGAGTATCCGACTTTCTCCAACCGCGCCGTGGTCGATGACGCAGTGAGCGTCAAAATCATGGTAAATACCGCAACCTATAAGCAAGAAAGGCAGCATTTTATTTTGAATATCCAGCTGTCGGGCGGGGGACGTGCAAGGACTATTACTTTGCGCCCGGCGCGGGGATAGCGTACAGCACTTCGGCGGGGTATTTCTACGCGTTTCAGGCGGGAGAAAAGTACATTGACATAATTTCCTGTTTCGGAAACGCCTCGTACAGGCTCAACGTAAACGTGGAAAATCCCGTGACCGCAAGGACGCTGGACGTCAAGGGCGACTATAGGTACACCTTCTTTATAGGCGAGCCCGATTTTTCATCTTGCCTCAAAGCGGTGGAGAGGTATTATAACGATACCGAATCCGACAAGGACATAGGCGGAACGTATGAGATTGCCTATTTCGAGCAAAACGGGCAGGAGCGCAGCCAAAGCTATTTCGCCGCGCGCGACGATATGTATGAGGGGATTGTGTTAAAACTCCGCTCAAACGGACAGATCGTCGGAAACAACACCATGATTGTCAGCTTTTTTATCCTTCCCGACCTTGCATTAAGCATTAAGGGGACAGAATACAGAATGAGCGAGGCGGAGGAGAGTGTTTTTGTAAACTTCGACCTTGTGGCAAACGGCGGCGATTACTCGACGAAATTTGTAGGCCACATACCCAAAATAATGATTGAGGGCGAACTTAATCCCGAAACCGATATTGAAATTTTAACTCCCGTCACAGGCGTGAGAGTTACGCCGATAAACTATTTCGGATATTGCACGGTTGTGTACGACGAGCTGACGTCGCGCTCGGTCTTTTCACCTAAAGTTTACAACGAAACCGCGATTTTACGGATAATTCCCAACCAATAAGGGCAAGACGCAAAAAATTTTAATATACTTTAGCCATTCACTTGACTAAAGCACTAAAGTGCCTTATAATACGAATATAATAATGGATAAGGCATGGGACTTTTTATGAAATTCGATATCAGCGCACTTAAGAAAGACGAACAAGTCGCATTGACGATGCGCAAGATTTTCGAGAGCTTCGGCTATCGCAAGTACAAGATGAGCCGCTTTGAGGAATACGGCTTTTATATGGACTATAAGAGCTTTCTCCCGAGCGACCGCGTAATCTCTTTTACCGACATCGACGGCAAGTTGCTTGCGCTTAAGCCCGACGTCACTCTTTCCATAGTAAAAA
The DNA here is from genome assembly GCA_035381305.1 of Clostridia bacterium. Classification (GTDB taxonomy): domain Bacteria; phylum Bacillota; class Clostridia; order Christensenellales; family DTU072; genus CAG-1782. The sequence continues at coordinate 7,917 of DAOSYK010000018.1, read as the reverse complement.
ACGCAAAAGACCTTAAAGACGGGATAGAAAAACTCTATTACGTCGAAAACGTCTACAAGCCCGACAAAAACTCGGGCAAGTTTAAGGAAATTTCCCAACTTGGACTTGAGGCCATGGGCGACGTTGACGACTACACAACGCTCGAGGTCATCAATCTTGCCGTCAAGAGCCTGGAAGAACTTGAGGACGACTTTGTCCTCGACATCTCCCACATCGGCATTGTAATGGGGCTTCTCGAAAGCGAGGAAATGGCGGGTTGCGGCTGCAAGGATAAAGTCTTAGAGTATATTGTCTCCAAAAATGTCCACGACCTCGAAAAGACGCTTGCAAGTGAAGGCGTTTTACCTGAAACAATCGAGAAATTCCGCAAGCTTGTAACGATCACGGGAAGCTTGAAGTCGCTCGGAGAAGTGGAAAAAATCGTTGCAAACGAGGAAATGGAGAGGGGGTATAGGGAGCTTGTAAGCGTAGCGAAAGCACTTGACGGCTCTGGCTGCGAAAACAGGATAAACCTCGACTTTTCCATAATCAACGACGTCAATTATTACTGCGGAATAATCTTTCAGGGATACGTCAGGCGCATACCCCACATGGTGCTCTCGGGCGGCAGATACGATAAACTCCTGCAAAAGCTTGGAAAACGCGTAGGCGCGATAGGCTTTGCGCTCATTCTGGACGAACTCTCCGCCTACTATCCCGAAGAGAGGATAGTGGACGCCGACGCGCTTATTCTTTATGACGACGCCGTAAATCCCGCCGTTTTGTACCGCGCGGCGGAAGAACTGACCTTCAAAGGGCTTAAGGTGCGCGTGGAAAATGCGGTGCCCGCCGATATAAAGGTCGGCAAAGTGTATAAATTCAACGGTGTAAAACTGGAGGAAGCCAATGTTTAATATAGCATTGCCAAAGGGAAGGCTCGCCGAAAAGGTGGCGAAAATTTTAGCGCAGATAGGTTTTGACACCTCATTTTTAAACGACGACAACAGAAAGCTGGTGTTTTCCGACACAAAAAATCAGATATCATATTTTCTGGTTAAGCCATCCGACGTCGCGATATACGTCGAAAGAGGCGTTGCCGACATCGGCGTGGTGGGGAAGGATATTCTGCTCGAGGACAGAGCCGACGTATACGAACTTATGGACCTCAACATCGGCAAGTGCCGCATGGTAGTCGCCGCGAAGAACAACTTCCGCGAGAATAAGGAAAGACCCCTTAAGGTCGCGACCAAGTTTGTAAACATCGCTTCCGAGTATTACAGCTCGTTGAATCGGGACATTGAGATAATAAAACTCAACGGCTCCATTGAGCTTGCGCCCATACTCAATATGTCCGACGTCATCGTAGACATAGTGGAGACGGGCACAACGCTCAAGGAAAACAACATGAAGGTCATAGCCGAGATTATGCCGATCAGCGCAAGGCTTATCGCCAATAAGACAAGCTACAAGTTTAAGAAAGATATAATCGACGACCTCATCGGGAAACTTCGCGAGGTAATAAAATGATTAAGATTGTTGAAGCCGAAGCAGACCGCGTGCAGATAACATCTCGTAAGGATGAAACTTTTGCGCAGGTGGTCAGCGGTGTCGAAAACATAATAATGGCAGTGCGGACGCTGGGGGACATAGCCGTTTTCGAGCTTACCGAAAAGTTCGACGGAGTCCGTCTTTCTTCACTTAGGGTATCCGAAAACGAGATTTTGGAAGCCTATAATTCCATTAATAAAGATTTTGTCGATACGCTTGAAAAGGCGAAAAAAAATATTGAGCAGTTTCACAAAGAGCAGTATAAGGCGCAGCTGAAGAAGGCTTTTGAGATAAAGAGAGAGACGGGCGAAGTGGTCGGGCAGAAGGTAATGCCGTTAAACCGCGCAGGCATCTACGTCCCCGGCGGCACGGCGGCCTATCCTTCCACCGTCCTTATGAACGCAATCCCCGCAAAAATCGCAGGGGTAAAAGAGATAGTCATGGTGACCCCTCCCGACAAAAACGGAAAGGTAAACCCATATATCCTCGCCGCGGCAAGAGTGGCGGGAGTCGACAAAATATTCAAGGTGGGCGGGGCGCAAGCAGTTGCCGCGCTTGCGTACGGCACCGAGAGTATTCCGAAAGTAGACAAAATAACCGGCCCGGGCAACGTGTTTGTCGCCGAGGCAAAGAGGCAGGTTTTCGGGCTTGTCGACATCGACATGATAGCGGGACCGAGTGAAATTCTCGTCATCGCCGACCAAAGCGCAAACCCGTCTTACGTCGCCGCCGATATGTTGTCTCAGGCCGAGCACGACAAAAACGCCGCCGCGATACTGATTACCACAAGCAAGGAGCTTGCCGGAAAGGTAAAGGTTGAACTGGAAATCCAGCTCGATAAATTGCCGAGAAACGAGATAGCGCGCGCGTCCATTGAAAACAACGGCAGGATAATTATCGCGAAAAACCTCGATGAGGCGATTGACTTAAGCAACGAGATTGCGCCCGAGCACCTCGAACTTTGCGTTTCCGACCCGTTTGCGCTCCTTGACAAGGTTCAAAACGCGGGCAGCGTATTTTTGGGAAGCTACACGCCCGAGGCGGTGGGCGACTATTTCGCGGGTGCAAATCACACCTTGCCGACAAGCGGTTCGGCAAAGTACGCGTCGGCTCTCTCGGTCGACGACTTTATGAAAAAGACGCAGTATGTGTTTTACACACGCGTGGCGCTCGAAAGAGACGCCGGTAGAATTTCCGACTTTGCCAGGAGAGAGGGTCTTGACGGACACGCAAATTCGGTTACCATAAGGACTGAGAGGTTATGAGCAGGTTTTTGAGTGAAAAGTACATATCGTTAAAGCCTTACGTCCCGGGGGAACAGCCCGGGGATAAGCGTTATATTAAGCTAAACACCAACGAGTCGCCTTATCCACCCTCGCCAAAGGCCATCCAAATTGTAACACAAGGCGCGGCGGAAGGGCTTAAACTCTACTCCGACCCCGTGGCAAGAAAGCTTCGCAAGGCGATAAGCTCATACTACGGACTTGACGAAAGCGAGGTTGTCGCAACAAACGGCTCCGACGAGGCGCTTTGTTTCGCGTTTATGGCGTATCTTGGCAGCGGTGAAGGAATTGCCTTCCCCGACATTTCCTACGGCTTCTATAAGGTCTTAAGGGATTTTCTGGGCGTAAGAAGCGAGGTTATCCCTCTCAAAGAAGATTTTACTATCGATGTTGAGGCGTTCTGCAAAACGCCTTATCATGTCGTCATCGCAAATCCAAACGCGCCTACGGGAATTCCTCTTTCGCTCGAAGAAGTTGAAAGGATAGTCGCCACAAATCCCGCGAGATTGGTGATAATCGACGAAGCGTACACCGATTTTTGGGGAAAAACGAGCATTCCGCTTATAAAGAAATACGATAATCTGTTAGTGGTGCAGACGTTTTCCAAGTCGAGGAGCCTTGCGGGTGCGAGAATAGGCTTTGCGGCGGGAAACAGAGAGCTTATGCGCGATATTGACAGGGTGAGAGATTGCGTAAACCCTTACAATATAAACACCCTTTCGGAAATGCTGGGCGTTGCGGCGATCGAGGATACGGAATATTTTTCGGAGTGCGTCGCCAAGACCGTTGCCGAGCGCGATAGGACGGCAAAACGCCTTACCGATATCGGTTTTGAAGTGCTCCCTTCCGCCGCCAATTTCCTCTTTGCCCGTCACAAGGACATCGGGGGAAAACAAATGTATCTTTCCCTTAAGGAAGAGGGCGTGCTGGTCAGGCACTTTGACGTCGAAAGGATAAAGGACTTTGCGCGTATATCGATAGGAAACAGCGAAGAAATGAACGTTTTTATGGTAAAAACGCTGAAAATACTTGAAGGAGTGAAGAAAAAATGAGGACGGCTTCGGCAAAAAGGCAGACAAAAGAGACTTGCGTAAACCTGTTCATTAACCTTGACGGGACGGGAAAGGCCGAAATTTCCACGGGATGCGGCTTTTTCGACCACATGCTCCAACTTTTCGCGGCGCATTCGAGGTTCGACCTCAAGATTAAGTGCGAGGGCGACTTGTTTGTGGACTGTCACCACACTGTGGAAGATACCGCGATCACCCTGGGAGAGTGCTTTAAGCTCGCGCTCCGCGACAAAAAAGGCATAACACGCTACGGGAGTTTGGTCTTACCTATGGACGAAGCTCTCGTCATGACGGCGGTGGACATAAGCGGCAGAGGGTATCTCAATTATAACGTCGCGATTGTCGCCGAAAAAGTGGGCGACTTTGACACTGAGCTTGGCGAAGAGTTTATGGCGGCTTTTTCGAGAACTGCCGAAATCACACTCCACATCGAGCAGCTTGAGGGCACAAACGCCCACCACATACTCGAGGCGGTATTCAAGTCCCTGGCAAGAGCTTTGCGCCAGGCTGTGGCGATAGACCCGGCGTTAAACGACGAAATCCCGTCCACAAAAGGGGTGTTATGATTGCGGTAATCGATTATGGCGTGGGCAACCTCTTTTCGCTTACGGCGTCCTTAAATTATCTCGGGCTGGACAATTGTATAACCAGCGATAAGCGCGTTATTCAGTCCGCCGCCAAACTTATTCTCCCGGGTGTGGGAGCGTTTGGAGACGCCTACCGCAAACTCGAGGAAGCGGGGCTTGTCGAGGTCGTGAAGGACGAAGCAAAGAGCGGAAAGCCTCTTCTCGGAATATGCCTCGGAATGCAGATGCTTTTCGATAAAAGCTATGAACATGGAGAATATAAAGGGCTTGGGCTAATAAAGGGCGAAATCCGCCCGATAAAAGAATATGTCGGGGAAGATTTAAAAATCCCCCACATGGGCTGGAACAGCCTGCGTTTTCTGCGTGAAAGTCCTTTGACCAGATATATTAAAGAAGGCGATTTTGTTTATTACGTTCATTCGTATTGCGCTGAAAATTGTGTGAGTTCGCTTGTTGCCGCTTCGGACTACGGGACGGAAATTGCGGGTATTGTGGAGAACGGAAACGTTTTCGGCACCCAGTTTCATCCCGAAAAGAGCGGGAAAACAGGATTGAATATCATCAGAGCCTTTGCTGAGATAGGGGGTTAACAATATGGAAATTTTTCCCGCGATTGATATCTTGGGCGGCAAAGCGGTCAGGCTTACACAGGGCGACTACGAAAGGAGCGAAATTTTTTCATCCCGTCCCGTCGAGGTAATGAGGTCTTTCAAAGCCTCGGGCGCGCGCAATTTGCACGTCGTCGACCTCGACGGGGCGAAGGACGGAAAAACCTCCAATTTCCCGATGATTGAACAACTGGTCGCCGAGGGCGGCTTGTTTATCGAAGTAGGGGGCGGAATACGCGATGAGGAGAGGGTAAAAAATTACCTTAACGCGGGCGCGGACAGAGTGATACTGGGTACCGCCGCCGTGAAAAACTTCGATTTTGCGGCAGAAATGGCGGCAAAATACCCGCATAAAATCGCCGTCGGCGCCGACGCGAAGGACGGACGCCTCGCAATTGACGGCTGGAGAACGATAACCGACATCGACGCGTTTGAATTTTGCGAAAGGTGCGTTAATAACGGCGTCGATACCGTCATTTTTACCGACATCTCCACCGACGGAATGGTCTCCGGCACCAATCTCGAGGCGTTTGAGCGGCTTGTAAAGATTAACGGGCTTAACGTCATAGCCTCGGGCGGAATTTCTTCCGAGGACGACATAACGGCTCTATGCGAAATAGGAGTGCACGGCGCGATAATAGGAAAAGCCGTCTATAAGGGGCTTGTTGATTTAAGTCGGGCGGTTAAACTTGCCCAAGGGGACTGATATGCTTACGAAAAGAATTATTCCCTGCCTGGACGTCAAAGACGGGCGGGTGGTAAAAGGAGTAAATTTTGCGGGCATCCGCGACGTCGAAAACCCTGTTGTCCTTGCGGGCTTCTATAACGACAGCGGCGCCGACGAGCTTGTGTTTTACGACATTACAGCCTCTGCCGAGGGGCGGACGATTTTTTGCAATATTCTTAAAAACGTAGCGCGCAAGATTTTTATTCCGCTTACCGTTGGCGGCGCGATAAACTCGGTCGACGATTTTGACAGGGTATTAAAGTGCGGCGCCGACAAGGTCAGCGTAAACACAGGCGCAATTAAAAATCCCCGCCTTATTTTTGACGCGGCGAAGAAATACGGCAGCCAGTGCGTCGTATTGTCGCTGGACGTCAAGCGCGTAAACGGAAAGTTTACCGTCTTTGCCAAGGGCGGACGGGAGAACACGGGCATTGACGCGCTCGAGTGGGTCAAAAAAGGGGAAGACCTGGGCGCGGGCGAACTGGTCGTAAACAGCATCGACACAGACGGCGTAAGGAACGGGTTTGACCTTGAAATGCTCGACGAGATTTCAAAGAGGGTATCGATCCCCGTCATTGCCTCGGGCGGCGCGGGGTGCATAGAGGACTTTGTGACGCTGTTCAAGACCTTGCCCAAGGTGGACGCGGGGCTTGCGGCATCGATTTTCCACCTCAAGGAAGTCAGCATAAAAGATCTGAAGGAAGTTTTAAGCGAAAACGGAATTGCCGTAAGAAAGGTATAAGGAGATAATTATGAAGATTGAGGAATTGAAATTTGACTCTGACGGGCTTATTCCCGCAATAGTGCAGGATTACTTCACAAAAGAAGTGCTCACCTTGGCGTATATGAACGCCGAGAGCCTTAAGATAAGCATGGACGAAGGCAAGACCTGCTTTTACAGCCGCTCGCGCAAAACGCTGTGGCGCAAAGGCGAAACCTCGGGCAACTGTCAGCACATCGTCACCATAAAGTCCGACTGCGACAGCGACGCGCTGGTAATTGAAGTTGTTAAGGACGGCCCCGCATGCCATAAGGGTACGGAGAGCTGCTTTAACGACTATGTGTTTGAGAGCGAATCGCTCAAGGAGTTTTCCTACGAAAAACTGTTCGATATGATAAAGGGGCGAAAAACCGAGCCTAAAGAAGGGTCGTATACGACATATCTCTTCAATAAAGGGCTGGACAAGATACTCAAAAAAGTGGGCGAGGAGAGCTCGGAAGTCATAATCGCCGCCAAGAACAAGAGTAAAGAGGAGACGATTTACGAACTGTCCGACCTTGCTTATCACGCCATGGTCTTAATGGCGGAGATGGGAATAGAACTTAAGGACATCTTTTCCGAGCTTGCAATCCGCCACGTCGTCGACAAAAAAGTCAAGCAGGAAACCATGAAATGACGCAACAAACGGTTGCTTGTCATAGAGCTTACAGTCGCGTATAATAATGATAAGATAATTCTTGGGAGGTAAATTTGAGCATGAATATAAACGGCACCAGCTTTACGCCCGACGAAGCAAGGACGCTCCTTAAGGTGCACCTCGCGACGCTGAAACGCTGGCAGAACGCCCGGAGCAGATAAAGAAAAACAAAAACAAGCTTTTATTAAATTATCCGCCTTTTTGCGCCCTTCGTTTTCTGACGAAGGGCGTATATTTTAAGAGCTGTCCGTTTGGACAGCTCTTTTTGGTTTTGGCGGTAGAATTCTTAACTTTCAGGTTCCGTTATTGTGGTGATATCAAAAAGGTCGCCAAGCAATTCGCGATACACTCCGACGTATCCGTACGGCACAAAAATATTGTTTATTTCAGGAGCGAAAGAGTATCTGTCAAGGCCGTCGGGCGGAGTGGTGAGGTTGATATAAACATCTTCTATGTCGCCGCCGAATGCGTATCTGCAAACGTAGATGAGGTCGTCGCTCTCAATCCTTATTACCAACTTGTTGCAGTTGAAAAATGCGTACGCCGCTATACCTTTGACGCCCTCGGGGACCGTGTAGAAATCGGTATACTCGTGGTCGTCGTTGAGTACCAGCAACCAGCCGTCTCTTATTACCGCGCCGTAAAATGAGTTTGTGTAAAGCGTGTCGAGGAACACGTACTCCCCGATGTACTCAAC
>DAOSYK010000017.1:0-34384 GCA_035381305.1 Clostridia bacterium | reverse complement strand
AAGGGCAAGATAATGTATCCCCAAGGCGGCACGACCATGGTTACCGTAAGGCAGGTCGGACAGGCTCTCGCGGGTGCCTTGAAGTACAACAAGGGCGGCAACTGCTATCCCATCGGGTGGTACAACCTCACATGGGTGGAATTCCTCACCATAGCCAAAAAACATCTCGGCTGTGAAGAGAAGAAGATAAAGACCATCCCCAACTGGATGTACACTCTCGGAGGAAAGATGCTTATGTCCAAGCAGAAGAAAGCAGGGCATGAGGGCGGTCTTCATATGGTCAGGTTTACCGATGTGATGTGCGCCGAAACCTTTATCGACAAGTCCCTCGGCTGTGAAAAGCTGGGTGTGACCGAAGACGACATCGACGCCGCAATCGGCGACTCCATGCGCCTATGCGCCGACATCCTCGCGGGCAAGAGCGATGCGCTGGATATGAAGGGTGAATAGAACATCCCCAAAATTAATCGGCAATTAATTATCCCCGAAATGCGGAAGCATTTTCGGGGTTTTCTTTTTGGGTATCCTATTGAAGCCAAAAAACAGTTAAGTTTACGGCAATCGTAATTATTATTGAACTATGCTGTCACAATGCTCTATAAAATTTATATATTCGTAATTTTTTCTGAAAAGGGTTAATCTCAGTTGACTTTTTTTTGTCGGCTCGAATATAATGACGATAAGCAAAGGCGCTTGACAAGTAGTATTGTCGGCGCTTTTTGTCTTTTTACGGCGGTATAATGGCATACCCCGTTTATATATTAGGATATAAAGGCAAAGTATTTGGCACAAAGGCGTGTATATCGTTATGCACACCTTTAATCATATAACAAAACATTATTCAGGAGGAGAATAATATGGACACTGTTATGATAATCGATACCCTATGGGTAGTTTTCGCAGCCGTGCTGGTATTCTTTATGAACCTCGGCTTTGCGTCGGTAGAAGCGGGATTTGCCAGGTCGAAAAACACCGTCAACATCCTGTCCAAAAACTTTATCGTTTTTGCGGTTTCTTCGCTTGGCTTTATGCTGCTTGGCTGGGGGCTGATGTTCGGCGGGGATAACCCGTTTATCGGGACGTCCCACCTTTTCATTCTGGGAAAGGACAACTCTTTTTATGACGGCACCCTTACCGCCAACGTGCCGTTTTGGGGCAAGTTTTTCTTCCAGCTGGTATTCTGCGGAACGGCGGCAACCATTGTTTCGGGAGCGGTGGCTGAACGAATAAAGTACCTTTCCTTTATACTGTTTTCGTTCATTCTCACCCTTGTCATTTACCCGATCGTCGGGCACTGGATATGGGGCGGCGGCTGGCTTGCAAAACTCGGCTTCCTCGACTTTGCGGGTGACACCGTGGTTCACTCGGTCGGCGGCTGGGCGGCTCTTTCGGGCGCGATGATACTCGGCCCCCGCTACGGCAAGTACGACAAGAAAGGAAAGCCCAAGGCAATCCCCGGTCACAGCATGTCGCTGGCAGTAATCGGTCTGTTTGTTCTGTGGTTGGGTTGGTTCGGTTTCAACCCCGGCTCTACTATGAGCTTCCAGAACCCTGCCGACGTCGCGCATATCGTTATGACGACAAACACATCGGCTATCGCCGCGATAATAACTTCCACAGTCGTTTCGTGGATATTCATCGGCAAGCCCGACCTCGGCATGACCATCAACGGCTGTCTTGCGGGACTTGTGGCGATAACGGCCAGCTGCGCCTACGTCAGTGTGGGAAGCTCTCTGATCATCGGCGCAATCGCGGGCATAATCGTAGTATTTGCCGTTGTACTGTTTGACAAACTCAAAATCGACGACCCCGTGGGCGCAACCTCGGTTCACCTTGTGTGCGGTGTGTTCGGCACCTTGTGCGTAGGACTTTTTGCACAGGAAGGCGTAACCAGCCTTGCCACTGAAAACGGCTTGTTCTTCGGCGGCGGCTTCAGACTCCTCGGTGTGGAATTGCTCGGAGTGGTAACCGTGGGCGCATTTGTCTTTGCGACAACCGCTCTTGTATGGATTGCCCTCAAGAAGACAGTTGGTATACGTGTAACCGTTAGCGAAGAACTTCGCGGTCTGGACATCGGCGAGCACGGAAACGTAGCTTATCCCGACTTTGCTCTCGCGGCGCCGCTTGTGACGGCTGCCGCGCCCAACGGCGACGCGACCTCGGCGCCCGAGCTTGTTATATCTGAAACTGCCGAAAAGACTGAGAAGAGCGAAACCGTACCCGTTGAAACGGCTATACCCGTAGTTAACCGCGTGAGAAAAGGCGCCAAGATGACCAAAGTCAGCGTTATCACCAATCAGGACAAATTTGCCGTATTGCAGACTGCGCTTGACAAGCTGGGAATCACAGGGCTTACCGTCACAAACGTGCTCGGTTACGGCATGCAGAAAGGCTATACCGAATACTATCGCGGCGTGCCCGTCAAATCGAGGCTGCTGCCCAAGGTGCAGGTTGATATAGTCGTATGCAAGATACCGACTGCGACAGTGGTCGACGCAATCAAGAAAGCGCTCTATACAGGCAACGTGGGCGACGGCAAGATCTTTATCTACGACGTGGAAGACGTAATCAGAATCCGCACAGGCGAAGTAGGCTACGACGCATTGCAGGACGAAGAAGACAAAGCATAAGACACCTCAAAATATAAAAGATACCTCTACATGCAAAAAATCGGTCTAAAACAGGCCGATTTTTTTATAGCCCCAAAAAATCAACGATTTTTCGAGGACCCCGATTTAAGCCCCAAAAAACCAACGGTTTTTCGGGGACCCCGATTTAAGCCCCAAAAAACCAACGGTTTTTCGAGGACCCCGATTATAGCTCCAAAACCAACGGTTTTAGGGGAAATCGATTATAGCCGTTTAACAAATTCCCAATTTACTATATGATATTACATCATGCATTCCAGATGCACGACCGATTTTTATCCAAGCGCCACATCGAGAATCATCATCACGACAAAGCCCAGCATGACGCCCCAGGTGGCGAGATGGGGATTGTCGGAGAGGTGGGCGTCGGGGATGAGGTCCTCGGCAACGACAAATATCATCGCGCCTGCGGCGAAGGCGAGGAGCCAGGGCTGAAGGACGGCGATGTAGGCGGCGAGGAAGTAGCCGATGACGGCAAAGATGGGCTCGGCGATGCCGCTGCCCGCGCCGTATAAGAAGGCTGTGCTGCGTCTTCCCGTAGCCTGACGTAAAGGCAGGGAGACCGCCGCGCCCTCGGGCAGGTTCTGTATGCCGATACCGATAGCAAGTCCGAGCGCCGAGACAAAGGCGGCGGGGTCGCCGATAGCTTTTGCCGCGCCGAAGGCAAAGCCCACGGCAAGCCCTTCGGGTATGTTGTGAATGGTTACGGCAAGGAAGAGTTTGGTCGACTTTTTGAGGGATGAGCGCGGGCCTTCGTCTTCCTGCGTGCCTTTGTGGAAGTGAGGAATGATTTTGTCGATGAGGACAAGGAACAGTCCGCCAAGGATAAAACCGACTGAAGCAGGTATCCAATTGAACTTTCCCAGCTCCGTGGAGCCTTCCAGCGCGGGGATGAGCAGCGACCATATTGACGCGGCGATCATTATGCCCGAGGCAAAGCCGAGGAAGGCGGTATTGACTTTGGAGGAAATGTCCTTTTTGAAGAAGAAGGAGAGGGACGCGCCAAGAGTGGTCATAAGGAAGATAAAGCATATCCCGAATATTGTCATTCCCGCAGGGCTCATATAGTCACCTCTGAAAATTTCTTATTTATATTAATTATAACCATATTTATATAACGCGCGCAAGAATACGCTGTTCGCGTTTGCTATTTCGCGCATTCTTGTGATAGAATCAAGAAAGTTTTTGCGAGGAAAGGATGAAATTTCTTAAAGACACGATAAAATCTTTTACGCGATTTGAATGGTGCTTGCTTATCGGCTCCTATCTTGCCATAATTCTGCCCTTTGTCTTTCTCGGCAACAAAGATTATCTCACCCTTGCCGCTTCCCTTATCGGCGTAAGCTCCCTTGCGCTTATTTCAAAAGGAAATGTCCTGGGGCAAGGCGTCTCCATTGTTTTCGGGATAATTTATGCCATAATTGCTTATTCGTACAAGTACTACGGGGAAATGATAATCTATCTGTGCGGCAATATCCCCATTTGCATAGCGTCGATTATCGCATGGATTAAAAACCCCTATAAGGATAAAAAGATAGAGGTCAAAATCTCAATCTTGCGCAAAAAGGACTGGATTATGCTTGCCGCGTCGTCACTCGTGTTCGGCGTTGCGTTCTATTTTATATTAAAGGCGTTTGACACAAATAATCTTATTGTCAGCGTATTTTCGGTGTTCACAGGCTACATCGCCGCATATCTTATGATAAAGCGGAGCGAATATTACGCCGTCGCGTATGCGGTAAATGACATAGCGCTGATTATCCTTTGGGCGCTTGCCGCGGCGAAGGAAATCAGCTTCCTGCCCATGGCGTGCTGTTTCGGAGCTTTCCTCGCCAACGATATCTACGGCTTTATCAACTGGTCACGGACAAAGAGAACTCAAAAAAAAGAATAAGCATATACCGATAAAACTAAGGCTGCCGACCGGCAGCCTTTTTCTTTTTCCCAAAAAACAGTCGTTTTCACTCTTTTATTTTAGGGGGGGATATTGTATTATCCGCATAAATGGGGGTTCCCCCGAAAATCATTGATTTTTGGGGGCTAAATACAGGGGGTTCCCCCGAAAATCATTGATTTTTGGGGGCTAAATACAGGGGGTTCCTCCGAAAATGTTTGCGTTTTTGGGGGGCTAAATACAGGGGGCACCCCCGAAAAACCTACGGATTTTTTGGGGGATTATTTTTATATCTGTGCGAATTTGTTTATAGCTTCCGTAAGCTTTGCCGAGTCGGCGTATTCCACGGGATAGAGGTTGTTCTGGGACATATACTCAAAGCACTGGTACTGGTTTTGAGTGACGTCGCCGTGAACGCCGCCCAGTACTTTTCTCATCTTGGGGCAGGAGCTTTCGAGGATGGCGTGGTTGTACATATTGGCGAGGGATTTTTCACCCGAGAGGACGTCCTGTATTATCTGAATGTCATTTAATTGTGTTTTCATATTTTTACCTCCTTAGGCCTGATGTGATTTGAGATAGTTGTAAACAGCGCCGTAGCGTGCCTTGCTCGCTTCCTTGAGCGAAGAGAGAAGATTTACGAGCGCCGGGTCCTTTACCGTGTCCATATAGTTGCTGATCTTTTCGTACAGCAGCTTTTCGGCGCCTAAAATGTCGTTCAGGTTCTGAAGATTTTTGGTTGCAATTTGCTTTGCCATGTTTGTTACCTCCGTGTTTTGTTGTGTTGTAATTATCGGCAGAAGGGCAAATCTTTATACACAGTCTTCAGGCGGTAGAATCTCTTTTGGGGAGATTTTTTCAAATTCTACCGTAAGTAGACAAGGTTCTATCCCCGTTCTATGATGTTCTAAGTAAAGTGGTTTATTCTTCGCATACCTTGTTTTATAATGGTCTCGAAGGCAAAAAAGTATGCCTTTATGCAAAAGATATGATATAATATTGCAAAATAAGGAGAAAGGACCATGAGCAAATTCGGAGATTTTCTGTACGAACTGAGAAAAGAGAAGGGTATGACCCAAGCGGAGCTTGCCGACAGACTCGGCATCACCAACAAAGCTGTTTCCAAATGGGAAACGGGAGAAGCTTTTCCCGAAACGTCCATGCTTGTACCGCTGTCCAACATTTTTTCGGTGACGGTGGACGAGCTTTTAAAAGGCGAGAGGATTACTTCATCCGAAGGTGTCGGCCGACCGGACGACCGCCTGCCCGCGCTAAAACCCATGACAAAGCCGGAAGCGTTGGGAATCGCGTCGGCTATCGCGCTTTTCCTCGTGGGCGCGCTCGCGCTTATAATATTGATGTTGAAGGAAGTCGACTACCAAATTGCGGTGCCTGTGATGCTCGCGTGCGTGTCGACGGCGGTGTTTACCCTTGTGTTTGTTTCGGCAAAAAGAAGTTTACGCAGCGCGGATATGGAAAAAGCCGACTATAACAAGGGCATAAAATATTCTTTGATGCGCGCCTTTGGCGTCGCGCTTACCATAATCGCGGCGGCAACGCTTGTGGGTCTTGTTGAAAAATCCCTCGTTGCGGCATTGTGCGTCTTCTTCGGACTGCTTATATGCGGAATATTCCTGCTTGTGTTCAGCGGAATACTTTGGGATGAGTTCAACAAAAAATACCGCCTGCCCGAAGACGAGGTGGAAAAGAGCGTGCGCGCCAAAAAACTTGAGGAGACTGTCTCGGGCGCGATTATGATTATTGCTACGGGCGTGTTCTTTATCCTCGGCTTCGGCTTCGGCAAGTGGCATCCCGGCTGGGCTGTCTTCCCGATAGGCGGAGTGCTGTGCGCCCTTGCGTCGGTCATAATTAAAGGAACCGACACGCCCCGTAAGTAAGTTTACTGTTATTCTTCGATTTCTTTTTCTGCGGCTTTTTCTTTAAGCTTTTCGGCAAGCGCCTTAGCGCGCTTGTCGAGAGTCGCGCGGAAGCCCGCCATAGCTTTTATGGCGACGAATATCGCAAACGCTATTATCAGAAAGTCGATTATCGCCTGAACAAATGAGCCCCACAAAAGCGCGACTTCGGCCTTTACCACGGTTTCGCCTTCCATTACGGCATGGCGGAGTATGACTTTGGCCTCGGAGAGGTTTTGTCCGCCAAGGAGACTTAACAGCGGCATAATTATGTCGTTTACCAGGCTGGAGACTATCTTCTGGAAAGCTCCGCCCACGACAATACCGACCGCCAGGTCGACGACGTTGCCGCGCTGAATAAAGGCAAGAAATTCTTTTACAAATTTTTTACCCCGACCTTTCTTTTCCGATGTCTCAACACCGTTTTCGGCGGATATTTCTTTGTTTTCTTCGCTCATATAACACCTCGCGTGTATTTTATATCTTTATTATAACCTTTTTCGATAAGTATTTCTATTGATATTTTATTTACCTTTTCGGACGCGGTTTGAATTGCAAACGGGGTCTGAAAAGGGTATAATAAAAGTGGCTTAAGGGAGGGCCTTGTTTAATGCGCATTCACGGTTTTCAGAAGCTTACGTTACTCGATTTTCCGGGCAAGATGGCGTGCATAGTGTTTACGGGCGGCTGCAATTTTGTGTGTCCGTTCTGCCACAATTCCCGCCTTATCGCCGATAAAGACCTGCCCTCGATTGCCGAAGAGGAAGTATTGGACTACCTCAAAAAGCGCGCGGGGATATTGGAAGGCGTGGTAATCTCGGGCGGAGAACCGCTTTTGCAGCCCGACCTTAAAGAGTTTCTTACAAAGATTAAAGCGTTGGGGTACCCTGTCAAGCTGGACACAAACGGAAGTATTCCCGATAGGCTGGAAGAACTTGTAAATGCGGGACTTATCGACTATATCGCCATGGATATTAAAAACTCTCCCGCAAAGTACGCGCTTACCGCAGGGCTTGAGAGTATCGACATCGGAAAGATCAAAAGAAGCGTCGAGATAATAATGAACAGCGGAATAGACTACGAGTTCCGCACGACGGTAATAAAAGAATTCCACGAGCAGGCTGATTTTGAGAAAATTGGCAGGTGGCTTACGGGCGCGAAGGCATTCTTTCTTCAAAACTTCAGAGATAGCGAGGGGGTAGTGTACGACGGATTGCACCCTGTGTCGAAAAATGACCTAATTGACGCGAAAAATATTTTAAACCGATACATCGTCAATGTTTCGATAAGAGGTGAATAACTATATATTGTGGTCAGGCAAAAAATTTGTACACAATATTTTGTGTTTCCTATTGACAGCCCAAAATATATCTGATACAATAGCCTTACCGTTTAAGATGGGAAAATAACCGGAGAATATGGAGGAATGAAATGTTCAAAGTAGTAAAAAGGGATGGAAAGATAGTCGAATTTGAAATCCAAAAAATCACCAGCGCCATTACCAAAGCTTTTGAGGCGCTTCAGAAGCAGTATCACCCCAGCATCGTCGACATGATGAGCCTTAAGGTCACCGCCGACTTCGAGTCCAAGATTAAAGACGGACTCGTTGCAGTCGAAGACATTCAGGACTCGGTCGAGAACGTGCTTGTGCAGGCAGGATACGCCGAAGTTGCCAAGGCATACATTCTCTACCGCAAACAGCGTGAGAAACTCCGCAATATGAAATCCACTCTCCTTGACTATAAGGAGATAGTAAATAACTATGTAAAGGACAACGACTGGAGAGTTAAGGAAAACTCCACCGTCACCTACTCGGTGGGCGGACTTATCCTCAACAACTCCGGCGCCATCACCGCCAACTACTGGCTCAGCGAGATTTACGACGAAGAAATCGCCGCCGCTCACCGCAACGCCGACATACATATTCATGACCTGTCGATGCTTACAGGTTACTGCGCGGGCTGGTCGCTCAAGCAGCTTATTATGGAAGGACTGGGCGGAGTACCCGGAAAGATCACGTCTTCCCCCGCAAAGCACCTTGCCACGCTTTGCAATCAGATGGTAAACTTCCTCGGCATAATGCAGAACGAGTGGGCCGGCGCGCAGGCGTTCTCCTCCTTCGACACCTATCTTGCGCCCTTTGTTAAGGCTGACAACCTCTCCTATGACCAGGTCAAGAAGTGCATAGAGTCCTTTGTGTACGGCGTCAACACTCCTTCCCGCTGGGGCACGCAGGCTCCGTTCTCCAACATAACTCTCGACTGGACGGTTCCCAACGACCTCGCCGAGCTCAACTGCATAGTGGGCGGAGTGGAAGTCAACTTCAAGTACAAGGACTGCCAGAAGGAAATGGATATGATAAACAAGGCCTTCATCGAAACTATGATAGAAGGCGACGCCAACGGCCGCGGATTCCAGTATCCCATTCCCACATATTCCATCACCAGAGATTTCGACTGGTCGGACACCGAAAACAACAAGATGTTGTTTGAGATGACTTCCAAGTACGGCACACCTTACTTCAGCAACTACATCAACAGCGACATGGAGCCTTCCGATATAAGGAGTATGTGCTGCAGACTCAGACTTGACCTCAGGGAACTCAGGAAGAAGACCGGCGGATACTTCGGAAGCGGCGAGAGCACGGGCTCGGTGGGCGTTGTTACCATCAACATGCCCCGCATAGCTTACCTTGCCGAAAATGAAGCCGACTTCTACAAGAAACTCGACAAGATTATGGACATCTCGGCGCGCAGCCTCAAGATAAAGAGACAGGTAATCACCAAGCTCCTCGAAGAAGGACTCTACCCCTATACAAAGAGATACCTCGGCACATTTGACAATCACTTCTCCACGATAGGCCTTGTCGGTATGAACGAAGCCGGACTTAACGCCAAGTGGATAAAGGCCGACATGACCGATCCGAGGACCCAGAAGTTTTCGATGGAAGTTCTCAATCACATGAGAGAACGCCTCAGCGACTATCAGGAGAAGTACGGCGACCTCTATAACCTCGAAGCGACCCCCGCCGAGAGCACCAGCTACCGCCTCGCGCTCCACGATCGCAAGAGATATCCCGACATCGTCACTGCCAGCAAGAACGACAATGCACCGTTCTACACCAACAGCAGCAACCTGCCCGTGGGATATACCGAGGACATCTTCACAGCGCTCGACATTCAGGAGCCTCTCCAGACCCTTTACACCTCGGGTACTGTATTCCACGCCTTCTTGGGCGAGAAACTCCCGTCCTGGCAGGCCGCGAAGGAACTGGTCAAGAAGATTGCCGAAAACTACAGCCTTCCTTATTACACGCTGTCGCCGACATACTCTGTGTGCCAGACCCACGGATACCTCGCAGGCGAGCAGTATAAGTGCCCCATCTGCGGCGGAAAGTCCGAAGTTTACAGCCGCATAACGGGTTACTACCGCCCCGTCCAGAACTGGAACGACGGCAAGTCCCAGGAGTTCAAACAGAGAAAGGTCTATGACATCGATCACTCCGTTCTCAGAAAGGAAAAGGGACTCGATGAAAGAATAGCCGAGGCGAGGATAGCCGTTGAAAAGCCCAAGCAGGCAAATCTCATACTTTTCACAACCAAAACCTGCCCCAACTGTAAGATGGCAAAAGCCATGTTAGACAAAGCGAATATCGGATATACTGTTATTGACGCCGAAGAGGAGAAGGAAAAAACCTTGAGTTACGGTGTAAAGAAAGCGCCCACGCTGCTTGTCTGCACCGATGACAAACAAGACCGCTTCGAAAACGCGAGCAATATCAAGAGATTCGTAGAGGAGTACATGGCGTAAATATGGTTGATGTATTAATCATAGGTGCGGGCGTTGCCGGAATGACGGCAGCGCTCAACGCATTAAGAAACGGAAAAAGCGTTCTTATAATCGAACAAGAGACAATCGGCGGGCAGATATCTTTTTCTCCCCGCGTGGAAAACTTCCCCACCATACCCAGCATTTCGGGCATGGAACTTGTGGACAGGCTCTACGAACAGGTAAGCGCCCTCGGCGCCGAGCTGGAGCTGGAAAGAGTGACGGGCATCGAGAAGGTCGGCAACGACTTCAAGGTGTACGCAGGCAAAAACGTCTATGACGCCCACAGCGTGATTATCGCTTCGGGCGTCAAGCACCGCCGCCTTATCATCCCGGGCGAAGAGGAACTTTCGGGAAAAGGCGTATCTTACTGCGCGCTGTGTGACGGCGCCTTTTTCAAGGGCGAAAACGTTGCGGTAATCGGCGACGGAAACTCCGCCCTGCAATATGCCCTGTTATTATCGACCTATTGTCCCAAGGTGTATGTCTGCACCCTTTTTGACAAGTTTTTCGGAGACAAGGCGCTTGTGGACGCTTTAGGCAAAAAATCCAACGTGAAAATTATGCACAACGTAAACTCCATCCGCTTTGAAGGCGAGAACGAGCTTACGGGAATAGTGTTCAGAAGACCGGATAAGTCCGAGTTTACCCTCGATGTTAAGGGCTGCTTTGTGGCTATAGGCCAGATACCCGACAACAATGGCTATAAAAATCTTGTTGACCTCGACAAAGAAGGGTATATAATATCAGATGAAAACTGCGCGACCAGAACCGACGGCTTGTATGTTGCGGGCGACTGCCGCACCAAGCAGATAAGGCAGCTTGCCACCGCCGTGAGCGACGGCGCAATAGCCGGTTTCAACGCAGGAAAGTACGTCGAGTGTAACAACTGAAATTTTTTACAGGCAGAGGAAAAATTATGAACTTTAATGCAAGACT
This sequence comes from Clostridia bacterium, assembly GCA_035381305.1. GTDB lineage: Bacteria > Bacillota > Clostridia > Christensenellales > DTU072 > CAG-1782. Next base: position 23,159 of record DAOSYK010000017.1, on the reverse strand, counting down.
GGAAGATCAAGATCCCGAGGTTTTCGGGTTTGTCAGTCAGGAACTGAAGAGGCAGAGACAGCACATCGAGCTTATCGCGAGCGAAAATTTCGTTAGCAAGGCGGTGCTTGAGGCGGTGGGGAGCGTGCTCACCAACAAATACGCCGAAGGCCTTCCCGGTAAGAGATATTACGGCGGCTGCGAGTATGTCGACGAAGTGGAAAATATAGCAAGAGAGCGGGCGAAAATGCTGTTTGGTTGCGACCATGTAAACGTCCAGCCGCACAGCGGGGCGAATGCCAATTTCGCCGTTTTTTATGCAATGCTCCGACCCGGCGACAACGTCCTCGGCATGAGCCTTTCCCACGGCGGACACCTTTCCCACGGCGGAAAGATGAACATCTCGGGTAACTACTATAATTCCTACTATTACGGCGTCGACCCCGTGACCGAAGTCATCGACTATGACGAAGTGGAAAGGATTGCGCTTGAGTGCAAGCCGAAACTGATCGTGTGCGGCGCGAGCGCGTACCCGAGAAAGATAGACTTTAAGCGTTTTGCCGACATCGCCAAAAAGGCGGGGGCGTATCTTCTTGCCGATATCGCCCATATCGCCGGACTTGTCGTGGCGGGAGAGCATGAAAGTCCCGTGCCGTACGCCGATTTTGTTACGACAACCACCCACAAGACTTTACGCGGTCCGAGGGGCGGAATCGTCATGTGCAAGGAGCAGTACGCCGCTATAATAGACAAAGCGGTGTTCCCGGGAACGCAAGGCGGACCTCTTATGCACGTAATCGCGGGCAAAGCCGTGGCGTTCAAAGAGGCTTTAAGCCCCGAATTCAACGAATATCAGAAGCAGATAATAAGAAATGCCGCCGCTATGGCAAAGAGATTTACCGAAAACGGCATCAATCTTGTCTCGGGCGGCACCGACAACCACCTTATGCTTCTCAACCTCACGGATACGGGAGTTACGGGAAAAGAGCTTCAGGAACTACTCGGCGAAGTATCTATCACCGCCAACAAGAACACCATTCCCAACGAGACATTAAGTCCCTTTGTGACCAGCGGACTCAGAATAGGCACGGCGGCTGTTACGACAAGGGGAATGAAGGAAGCCGAAATGGAAAAAATCGCCGACTTCGTCACCGAGATCATCCGCGGAAAAGAGAGCGCGGTGCCCAAAGTCGCGGAGAAAGTCGCGCTTCTTGTCAAACGCTTTCCGATGTACGAATAGGATTTTTCATTGAAATTAAAACTAAAAAGCAAGGAAGCTTGCTTTTTTGTTGTTTGGGGCAAAAATCGTACAGGTTAAGCCGACAGACGTTTCAAACTGTTGATAGCCGAAACAAATTGTGCTAATATTAATAATATCTTTGTAAAGAGGTTTTATGCGAATCATAATCGTGGGCTGCGGCAAGGTGGGAGACACCCTTTGCAGACAGCTGGTAAGCGAAGGGCATGACATAGTCGTCATCGACAGCGACAGCCAGAAGGTTTCGGCGCTCGTCGACGCTTATGACGTAATGGGAATAAGCGGAAACGGCGCAAGCAGCGACATTCAGCACGAGGCGGGGATAGCCAACGCCGATTTACTTATTGCGTGCACCCCCGGCGACGAACTCAACATAATCTGCTGCGCAATCGCAAAGAAACTCGGAGCGAAAGAGACGATAGCGAGGGTGAGAAAACCCGAATACTACAACCTCTTTATGAGCAGCGAACTTGGCTTAAGCCTTATGGTCAACCCCGAGTACGAGGCGGCAAAAGAGATTTACAGGATACTCAATTTCCCGGGTGTGAGCAAAGTCGAAGAGTTTGCCGAAGGGAAACTGGAGCTTGTGGAATACAGAATCCCCGCAAAGAGTGAGCTTTTAGGACTTGCGCTGAAAGACTTTCGCGCAAAATATGCAAATAATGTGCTCGTGTGCGCGGCGCAGAGGGATGACGACGCCCTTATCCCCGGGGGCGAATTCGTCTTCGAGGAAGGCGACAAGGTGCATTTTGCGGGCAGCCCCAAGGACGTGCAGGCGTTTTTTAAGACCTTGGGCGCGTCGAGAGGACGTTATAAAAAAGTCATGCTCCTCGGCGGCGGAAAGATAGCGTTTTACCTTGCGAAAGAACTAAGCGAGGACATTCCCTATATCAAGATTATCGAAAAAGATATTAACGTATGCAGAGAGCTTGAAGACGCGCTTGAAAACGTCGAAGTGGTAAACGCCGACGGCTTTGATCAGGATATTCTCGAAGATGAGGGTATCGAAAACGCCGACGCCGTGGCGGCTCTGGGCGAAGAGGACGAGAAGAACATAATCATATCGATGTACGCCGCCAGCAAGAAGAAAAAGGTCATCGCGTCGATACGAAAGGACAGCTATATCACGATGCTGGAAAAGATGGGCATCGACAGCGCGATAAGCAGTGAAAACCTCACCGCAAATCACATAATAAGATATGTCCGCGCTCTTAAAAACCACGACGGCGGCGACGTCCGTACGCTTATAAGAATTGACAACAACAAGGCCGAGGTGCTGGAATTTTCGGTAAACGAGACTTTCGAGGGAAAGAATATTGCCCTGAAAGAACTTCCGCTCCGTAAAAAAGTACTCATAGCAGGGATTGTGAGAGGAAACGACGCGCTTATCCCCGACGGCTCCAGCCATATCGAAGCGGGCGACAGCGTCATAGTCGTCACTTCGTTAAAGGGTGTAGACGACCTTAACGATATATTAAGTTAGAATTATGAATTACAGAATGACAGGGTATCTTCTCGGAGTTATCGCGGTGGCGGAGGCCTGCCTTATGGTGCTGCCCCTGATCGTCGGCGCGATATACAGAGAGAACACCTTATTGGGATTTGGCATAACGATAGCCGCGCTGCTTGTCTTTGGCGTTCCGATGATTATTCAACGCCCCAAAGATAAGCGCATGAACGTAAAAGGCGGGCTTATCACGGTGGCTCTCGCGTGGATACTGATGTCGCTTTTTGCCACAATTCCTATTGCGTTTTCCAAAGAAATTTCTTCATATATCGACGTACTTTTCGAGGTAGTTTCGGGCTTTACAACCTGCGGCGCGACCGTTGTCAACAATGTTGAGGCGTTAAGCCTAAGCATACTGTTCTGGCGCAGCCTCTCTCAGTGGATAGGAGGTATGGGCATCCTCGTGTTTGTCATTGCCCTTCTTCCCAAGGCCGACGGTCAGACAATGCAGCTTTTCAAGGCCGAAAGCCCGGGACCGTCTGCGGGCAAACTGGTCGCAAAACTCCGCTTCACCGCGAGAATTCTTTACGCAATCTACCTTTTCTTCACCCTTTTGTGCATGATCTTGCTCCGCGTAGGCGGTATGTCGACCTTTGACAGCGTGATTCACGCCTTTTCCACCATTTCCACGGGCGGCTTTTCCAGCAAAACGGCGAGCATGGGGCATTATAACAATCTGTACTTTGAAATCGTCCTCATGGTCTTTATGTTCCTCGGGTCGATAAATTTCAACCTGTTTTATCTTTTGCTTTTAGGCAATTTCAAGTCGATAATAAAAAATGAGGAGCTCAGGGCGTACTTTGTAATTATTGCCGTCAGCGTCGTCGCACTCACTCTTTCGCTCACACTCAACAGGGTATACAATTTCGGACAAAGTGTAAGATATTCGGCATTTTCGCTCATCTCCATGATATCGACGACGGGTTTTACCACGGCAGACTTTTCGGCATGGCCGGTGTTTTCACAGCTCATCCTCGTGTTTGCTATGTTTATCGGCGGCTGCGCGGGAAGTTCGGCGGGCGGCTTTAAGGTGTCGAGAATCGTCATCCTCGCAAAATCGGGCTCAAGGGAATTCCGCCGAGCGATAAATCCAAGGCTGTTAAGCAACGTAAAAGTAAACGGCAAACCCGTGGAAAACGAAGTGGTAATGAGCACATACCACTATTTCCTTATTTTCATAGCCGTATATTTTGTATCGGTGCTTCTTGTCGCAATCGGCATGAAAGGCGCGTTTAGCGAAAACTTTGTCGAGTGTCTTACGTCCGTGTTGACGTGCCTTGGTAACGTCGGTCCCGGCTTAGGCTCCCTTGCCATGGGAAATTTCTCGCGGTTTTCCATTTTTTCCAAGCTTGTGCTCATATTCGATATGCTGATAGGCAGGCTGGAGATTTTCCCCGTACTCATGCTTTTCTATCCGCGCGCATGGGCAAAATATTGATACAATAAGCCTTTTCGGTATTGAAAAGGCTTGTTTTTTGTGTTACAATAGCAGTAATAATTTTTAAGGAGTTTTGTATAATGGAAAGAACCCGCTGGTACAAAAATGCAGTTATTTATCAGATTTATCCCAGGAGCTATTATGACTCCAACGGCGACGGAATAGGAGATCTGAAAGGCATCACCGCAAAACTTGACTATCTTAAGGAGCTGGGCGTCAATTGCGTATGGCTCAGCCCGTGTTATAAATCTCCCAACGCCGACAACGGCTACGACATCAGCGATTACCGCGATATAATGGACGAGTTCGGCACTCTCGACGACTGGAAAGAGATGATAAAAGAGATGCACGCGCGCGGCATTAAGCTGGTCATGGACCTTGTGGTAAACCACACCAGCGACGAGCATAAATGGTTTGAAGAGAGCAGAAAGAGCCTCGACAACCCGTACCGCGATTACTATTTCTGGAGAAAGGGCCGCGGCAAAAACGGCAAACGCCCGCCCAACAACTGGACTTCGCGCTTCGGCGGCACAGCGTGGCAGTATGACGAGACCACCAAAGAGTGGTATATGCACCTCTGGGCGGTAAAACAGCCCGATTTAAACTGGGACAACCCCAAGGTAAGGCAGGAAGTGCATGACCTTGTTAAATACTGGCTCGACCTTGGCGTGGACGGCTTCCGCTGCGACGTCATCACCTACATAAGCAAGGTGGTAAGGTCGGACGGCACCATACCCGACGGCAAGTGGAGACCGGGAATAAGAGGCGACGAAATGTTCCTCCACGGACCCCACATCCACGAGTATCTCCACGATCTCAACAAGGAAGTACTTTCCAAATACGACTGTATGACCGTGGGCGAAGCCGCAGGCGTCACCATCGAGCAGGGACTTCTCTATACCGAGGAGAGCAGAGAAGAACTTGACACCGTATTCCAGTTCGACCACATGACCTGCGACATGATGATGCAGGTTATTCCCACCAAGTTTAATTTTGTAGAATTCAAAAAGGTCATGGGGAAGTGGCAGAGAGCGCTCTACGGCAAGGGCTGGAACAGCCTTTACTATGAAAACCACGACCAACCGAGGAGCCTTGGCAGATTTACGGGCAACTTTGGCGACAAGCGCAAAGAGGCCGCAAAAATGCTCGCCGTTTCTCTCCACATGCAGCAGGGCTGCCCCTACATTTATCAGGGACAGGAAATCGGCATGACCAACCTCAAATTCAAGGACATCTCCGAGATGAGGGATCAGCTCGCTCTAAACATCTGGGATATGGTGAAGTACATACCTTTCATCAAACCCATTTTCCTGTGGATAATGAACAGGAGAAGCCGTGACCACGGTAGAGTACCCATGCAGTGGAACGCCGGCAAGAACGCAGGCTTTACCGATGGCACGCCGTGGATTGACTGCCATCCCGACTATAAGGAAGTCAACGTCGAGGAGAGCATCAAAGACCCCGACAGCATCTACAACTTCTATAAGAAACTAATTGCGCTCCGCATAAACAGCGACGTAAGCGATATAATCAGAGACGGCAAGTACGAAAGCTACTACGACACCCACAAGAGCTTGTTTGTCTACACCCGCACACTGGGCGACAGAAGACTTCTTGTGATCTGCAACTTCAAAAACAAGGACGTCGACTTCAGACTTCCCGGGGAGCTAAAGGGCAAGGCGGCAAGGACAGTCATTCACAACTACGGCGAGGACAGACCCTGCGGCAATATGACGCTCAAGCCCTACGAAGCGATTGTATACGAACTTAAATAAACAGCCCCGAAAATGCAAGCATTTTCGGGGGAGCCCCCCAAGGAAGAGTCCCCAAAAGCCTTTGGCTTTTGCGGACACCCCTACGGTAAGGTGAAGCCTCGCAAATGCGAGGCTTTGTTATGAGCCAATTATTACGAAGCAAAAACGGGGGAGCCCTCGGAGATAGACCCTCAAAAACACAAGCGTTTTCGGGGGGCCCTCGGAGATAAACCTTCAAAAACACAAGCGTTTTCGGGAAAAAGGAGATTTAGCGTGAAAATTTTATATTTTTCGGGAACGGGAAATTCCTTTGCGACGGCGAGGCTGATCGGGCGCGGGGACGCGCTTATCGTCGACATGGCGCTCAGCCGTCTTGAAAACATCGAGGATGAAGTCGTGGGAATCGTCGTGCCATGCTATTGCGCCGATATTCCCGATAAGGCCAGGAATTTTCTCAAAAAAGTCAACATAAAGAGCGATTACATTTTTGCCGTCGTCACTTGCGGAGCGTCCGCGGGAAACTGCTTTGCGACCATAAACGGCATATTGAAGGAAAAGGGACTTAAGCTTTCGTATTATAAGAAACTCGTTTTGCCCGACAGCTGTATTATTTTCGCGACCAAGACCGAGCAGGCCAAAAAAATGCTTTCCGCCCACAAGGAAAAGGCCAAGGAAATCCGCTCCGATATTGACAACAAAGTAACAATGAAGCCCGTAAGGGATAAAAAGACGCCCACGCCTTACACTAAATTCATGTGGAAGTCTTTCAAAAGTTTCTACAAGATCGAGAACAAAAAGACCAACGGCAGATGTATCGCCTGCGGAAGATGCGTGGAGTATTGCCCCGTGAAAAACATCTATATGAAGGATAAAAAGATAATTTTCGGCAACAGCTGTGAAAATTGCTTTGGATGTATCCAAAGATGTGATAAAATGGCTATTCGGTTCGGGAAGATTGAAGTGACAAACGCTACCCGATACTATCACCCTGTTTTGTCGGAGGACAACTGATGGCTATTCTGGAAGTGAGCGGAATATCAAAAGTATATTTCCGCAGCGGTAGACCCGCGATAAACGCCGTAAAGGACGTTTCGTTTGAGGTAAACGAAGGCGAAATAGTGGGCTTTATCGGCCCGAACGGCGCGGGAAAAAGCACAACCCTTAAAATAATAACGGGACTTGCCAAGCCCACAAGCGGCCACGTGACAATCGAAGGTCACGACATCGTAAAGGAGCGCAGACAAGCGCTTGAAAACGTGGGCGCTATTGTGGAATCGCCCGATATGTATCTCGAGTGGTCGGGACTTGAAAACCTCAAGTATATGGCGAGCATCTCAAAAACGGAAGCTCCTTCGGGCGAATACTCTGAAAATGAAGTGACAACCGCCCGCATTGACGAACTGTTCCGCCTTGTGGGACTTTATGAAAGGAGGAAAGACAGGGTCAGGACGTATTCCCTCGGCATGAAGCAGAGATTGGGAATAGCCCAGGCGCTGATTGCGAAGCCCAAACTTTTAGTGCTCGACGAGCCCAACAACGGGCTTGACCCCGCGGGAATAGTGGAGATAAGAAATATCTTATTGCGACTTGCGCGCGAATATAAGATGGCGGTGCTTGTGAGCAGCCATCAGCTTGCGGAAATGCAGCTTCTCTGCGACCGTTTTCTCATTATTAACAAAGGACAGCTTGTTGCCGCGCCCGACAAGGATGCGTTAAGCGATCAAAGCGGCGAAAGCGTCGTTATTATTTCCACCGACGACATTGTCGGAGCGAAAGACGTTCTTAAACAGAAATTCGGCATCGACGCGACGCTGAAGCAGGGCGGCGTGGAGTTTAAGACCCACGTCGACACGGGCGAAATAACAAGAGAACTTATCCTAAGCGGAATTTCCGTCAAGGGAATAAGCAAAAAAGAGACAAGTCTGGAGGAAATCTTCATGCGCATAACGGGCAGGGAGGGCAGATAAAATGGGAAACCTCATTCTCGGCGAGATTAAGAAAATTCTCCGCCCCAAGGCCTTGATAACAATGGCGGTGATTTTTATCGTCTTTTTTATCCTCATCGCGCTGTTTTATAACATAAACTGGGATAACTTCATGGAATTGGCCTCCCGGCAGACGGGCAATCCCGACCTCGACGTCGACATAGCTTTTGGCGGGAGCGACTACCTTTATGAACTTACTGCCGAAAACGTTGACGAGAGGATAGCGGCTTACAACGAGCTTTACCGCCAAGCGATTGAGTCGGAAGGCGGGCTTGACTATTACTACAAGAGCGTAGTGACAGTTCTTGAATATGTCAAGGTCAACAACCTTTACGGGCAGGAGCTGAATATAGGGGAAGTTGCGGGCAGGTTTACAAGCGCCGAAAACTTCACGTTGACATATTCAACGACGCTTGTGTTCATAATTACGATATATGCTATTGTCACAATGAGCGGCCTTTACGCCGACGAATACAGAAACGGCACAATCAAAAACATCATGATAAAGCCAATCACCGCAAATCAGCTGACGCTCGCAAAGCTTATCGCGATGTGCGCGGTGCTTTTGGGTCTGCTTCTGACTGCGACGCTTATCGGCTTCCTATACGGGCTTGCGGCGTACGGCACGGTCAGCACCGTCAAAGTTCTGCTTGTGTTCAACGCAAAACACGTGTGTTCTGCAACGTTCGGCACATACGTTTTGCTTATGCTGATATCAAGCTGCATATCCATTGTGTCATACGGTCTGCTGGCGTTTTCACTCGGAACGCTGTTTAAGCGAAAAACTCCCGCGATACTTGTTTCCCTCGCCGTTTGCCTTGGGATTTTTTCGCTGGTATTGTCGCTCATAAATATAAAGCGGTTCGGGTTTAGCTCTGCTTTAAGCCTGAGTTCGTATTTTATCCCCGACCTCAGCCTGCCGTATAAGGCGAATTTCTTTATTTCGCTGGGTATGTTGATTGTTTACAACGCGCTGTTTTACTTTGCGCTGTTCTTCTCCACAAACAAGAGGGATATTGCATGAAAGCCGCCAAGGTGACCAGGTTTCTCGCAAAAACAGGACTCATCGCCGCCCTTTATGCGGTGCTTACCTTGGTTCTGTATCCCATTTCTTACGGCGCGATACAGTGCAGGGTGAGCGAAGTTATGACCCTGCTTCCGCTCTTTTACGTCGAGGCAATCCCCGGTCTTATTATAGGCTGTTTTATCGCAAACATCTTTTCGGGCGTTGTCATGGATATGGTCTTCGGCACGCTGGCTACGGCTCTTGCCGCGGCGGCAACCTTTTTTATCGGAAAGCTGATACGTTCAAAGGCGATGCCCTTTATCGCGGCGCTTCCGCCCGTACTTTTCAACGCCTGCATTCTTCCCTTGATGTGGATGCTGTTTACCGAGGACGCAACGCCCTATTGGTACAATTTCCTCACGGTGGCGGCAGGTCAGATAGTATCGGTGTACGTTCTGGGGATACCTTTGTACTACGCCTTAAAGACGCGCATAAACGTCAACAAATAAAAAAAGCGGCTCTTCGCCGCTTTTTGTTTTTTATTATTGATATTTACAGCAGTTCAATTCCCGCCGCCCGGCAAGCCTTGATCGTTTCCTCGTCCCATATCGACGCCTGAACTTCGCCTATGTGAACTTTGTTGAGCATAAGCATGCACAGTCTGCTCTGTCCTATGCCGCCGCCCATGGTAAGCGGAAGTTTGCCCTCGATAAGCGCCTTGTGGAAGGGGAGATTGAGCCTGTCGAGGCAGTCGGCTTTCCGGAGCTGGCTGAGCAGGCTTTCCTTGTTAACCCTTATGCCCATACTGCTTATTTCGAGCGCGTGTCCCAGCATATCGTACCAAACGAGGATGTCGCCGTTTAATGCCCAGTCGTCATAGTCGGGGGCGCGGCCGTCGTGGGGCGCTCCGCTTTTGAGTTTGTCGCCTATCTGCATGATAAAGACGGTGCCGTGTTCTTTTGTGAAGGCGTCTTCGCGCTGTCTGGGAGTAAGGTCGGGATACATATCTTCAAGTTCCTGACTTGTGATAAAGGTTACTTCTCTCTTTATGTGAGCGTTTGCGGGGAACTTGACCGAAATTTCGTCCAAAGTGTCGCACACCGCGCCCATTATGTCGCGCACGGTCTGCTTGAGGTATTCCACGTTTCGGGTCTCTTCGGTAATGACCTTTTCCCAATCCCACTGGTCGACGTAAATGGAATGGATGTTGTCCATGGTTTCGTCGCGGCGGATGGCGTTCATGTCGGTGTAAAGTCCCTTCAAGGGGCGGAAATCGTACTTATAGAGGGCAAATCTTTTCCACTTTGCGAGAGAGTGGACGACTTCGGCGTTTTTGCCCGTCGCTTTTATGTCGAAAATGACCGGTCTTTCGTAGCCGTTGAGGTTATCGTTAAGTCCCGAGTCGCTTTCCACAAAGAGAGGGCTGCTGACCCGCTTCAGATTGAGCGCCCCGGCGAGGTTTTTCTGGAACGAATGCTTTATTGCCGAGATTGCCTCCTGGGTCTGGTACAGGTTAAGCTTCGAAGCGTAGTTTGCGGGGATATATACAGAACACATCCTGCCCTCCTGGGTTTTAAAATATCTTTAATTATATATTACAAGGGGCAAAATAAGCAAGACATTTGCTTTAACAAACCAAATAAGCGAAAGTTTTCCACGCCCGGGACTGCTTGTTGGCGCGTCGTTTTGCGGAGATTTTGACTATTGACGGGGGCAGGGTTTTCCTTTATAATAATTGTATTATGTCTAATTATATACATATACGGAGGTAAAAATGGAAGAGAACAATCAGGTTGTCGAGACCCCGAAAACCGAGACACAAGATTGGTCGGGCTTAAAACTCAATTATCCCAGAACCATAAAGGTAGGCCTCGGCTTTTGCATGGTCATGATATTCTGGACCGTCTATAACTTTGTTGTGCCGTTGCTTCTCGAGCAGGCGTTCGGATTCAGCAACACAATCCGCAACATAATCGTCGGTATAGCAAGCGCGCTTTGCATATTCTTATTGCCATTCTTCGGCAAAAAGAGCGACAAGTGCAGGTCGAAATGGGGCAGAAGGACGCCCTTTATCGTGGTAGGCACGGCAGTATCCATAATTTCCATGGTGCTTATTCCCTTGTCCGTCCACAGCCAGCTCGATAAGTCCCAGGCTACGCGCACAGAGTATAAAAACTTCTTCATGGTAGCCGACTCTCAGACCCTCACGCCCGACGGCACGATGACGAGAGAAGAGCTTTTAGGCTCCTGGTGGGACAAAGCCGACAACGGCGATTTCTCTTTCGTGGAAAAGACCACTTACGACAAACTCCTTTCTATACATCACACAAGCGAAGCTGCCAGAGCGTATTTTGTAAAAATCTACAACGCCAAAGTTGACAGCAACGATAACGGTATTTTGGGACTCTTTGCAAATCCCACCGAATTTTATCTTTACAACACCTATTATAACGCTGATAAAAACCTCGTGACCGACGAAGAGCCTGTGGCTATCACCGCCGAGGAATATGAAGCTTTCAGCGCCGACTACAGCAAGTACTTAAAGTTCGGCGCCGACGAATATACCAGCAAGGCAGTCAACAACAACCTCAAGGCAGGGAGCCTCGCGTTCTTTATCGTCGCGCTCCTTCTCATAATCATAAGCCAGACGGTAATAAGAACCCCCGCGGTCAGCCTTATGCCAGACGTTACTCCCAGCCCCTTGAGAAGCCCCGGCAACGCCATGATAAACCTTATCGGCGGCGTGGGCGGAGCTATCGGCTTCCTTATCTATACGGTAACCTTCATGTTTGAGGACAAGCTGTCCCTTCCCACCCAGTACTGGATAATCTTCGGCGCGATGGCGATCGCTCTTGCGGTTGTGCTCGTTCTGTTCATACTCCTTGTTAAGGAAAAACAGTGGGTAAATGAAAATCAGACCGTCTGCGAGGAATACGGCCTCGAAACCGGCAACGAACCCACCGAAGAGGAATCAAAAGCTCCGAGCATCAGCATGTTTAAGGAATACAGCAAGGACAAGCTCATCAGCTTCTTCCTCATTCTCGGCTCCATATTTATGTGGTTTATCGGCTACTACGCCATTTCCACCAACCTCGCAATCTACTGCGTCAAGATTCTCGAACTCGGCAGCGGGCTTGCGTCCATAGTAAGCGGCGCCAGCATGCTTGTCGCGGCAATCGGCTTTATCCCCGTAGGTATTTTGGCAAGAAAGATAGGCAGAAGATGGTCGATCATATTAGGCTTCGTGCTGGCGGTAGTTTCCTTCATTCTCGTAGGAATATTCGTAACGCCTTCCAGCGGCGGCAAGATGATAATCTTCACGCTTTGCTACCTCATCTCGGGCTTCGGTCTTATCTTCGCAAACGTCAATACGCTCCCCATGGTGCTGGAACTTTCCAGACCCAAGGACGTAGGCAAGTTTACGGGCTACTACTATGTGGCGACAATGACCGCCCAAACACTCGGACCGATTTTCGGCGGACTTGTAATGGACTACATAAGCAGCAGAGGAATATTCTTCTTCTCGGCAATAGTCATTGCGATAGGCGCGCTCCTCATGCTCTTTGTAAAGCACGGCGAGAGCCCCGACTTCGATACAAAACTCAAAAAGAACAAAGTAAACGCGTAAAAGCCGCGTTACAAAACAGAAAAAGGCAGGCAAACAGCTTGCCTTTTTCGATTATCAGCCCGAGATTTCTTGGAAAAACGGGCTTGTATGTTATAATAACCTTGTAAAAAACGATAAAGGAGAAAATCTATGCCCCAAAGCTACCCGATTCTTTATATCCTGGGCGCGCTTATCGCTCTTGCGGTAATCGTTATGAGCGTGTTTTTTATCCTTAAGGCCTTCCGCAGGGCAAAAGCCATCGGAATGGACACAAAAATCCTCAAGGAAACCATAAAAAACAGCGCCATATTCTCGATAGTACCCAGTATTCCCATCGTCATCGGCATAGGAATAATGATGCAATACCTCGGCATCGCCATACCGTGGATACGTCTCACGGTTATCGGCGCGCTGCAATACGAGCTTCTCAGTATGGACACCGCCGCGCAGGCGTTACGTTCGATAAGCCCCGATTATTCCTATCAGGTGCTCATCGCAAACGCCGTAATCGTTATGACGGTAAGTATCCTGAGCGGACCTGTCTTTAATGCCATCTTGTATAAGAAATATCAGACCAAACTCGCCGACCTTCAGAAGAAGAATTCGCGCCTGATGGACGCCATAACCGGCGCATTGCTTGGCGGTATGCTTTCGGGTATGCTTAGCGCGATTTTAGTGGGCGGCATTTTCACTGTCGGAAGCCCCGCAACCTACACAGGCGGCATAAACAATTACGGCGAGATAATTCTGATAACCCTTGCCGCGAGCGTCGTCATTATGGCGTTGTTCGGTGTACTTCTGGTTGTATTCAAACAAAAATGGGTGGAAAACTACGCCTTGCCCGTGACCATATTGGGCGCGCTGGCGATAGCGTACGCGTTTGTGCCCGTGTTTGAGGCAAAATACGCGTCAACCGACATCGTCGGACTAATCGCGAATATCGCGCCGTTTATAGGCTAAAGGAGGGAGATTGTGAAAAAAGTTAACAACGACGTTCAGACAAGAGAACAGTACAATCTCGAGATACACCGCTTCGGCAGGTTGTTCACCATTATCTCCATAGGTCTTATAATAATGGTGCCCATAGCTTACTGCATCGCGGCGGGGGTTATACCCGACTTCAAGGCGCTGGCAAAATGCATACCGTTTGTCCTGGGCTATTTTGCAATAGGACTTGTTGAGGCAATAAGCTATGCGCCCTTGCTGGGCACAGGCGGTCAGTACATGAGCTTTATCACGGGAAATATCAGCAATATGAAGCTTCCTTGCTCGATTAACAGCCAGTCGATAGCCAAAGTGAAACAGGGCAGCGAAGAGCAGGAGCTTGTCTCCACGATAAGCATAGCCGTATCGACTATAACGACCACGATAATAATCGCCGTCGGTCTTATCCCATTGTTTATCTTCCGCGAGCAGATAGTAAATGTGCTCAACCCCATTTCGCCTTACGTCATCCCTGCGATTTTCGGCGGGCTTACAGTCGCGCTGGTCGCAAAATACTACAAGACCGCGGCGATACCGTTTGCCGCGTGCATAATCCTTTGCGTCGTTGCAAACCTGCTCGGTTTCGGCAAAGTCTTCGACCAGTCGACTATGGTAATCTTGGGCATGGTAATAAGCGGAATTTCCACCTTTATACTTTATAAAAAGAACAGAATTTGATGAAAAACAAAAGAAAACTCGACAATTTAGGCGGTATGCTGGCTTATGCTGCGGGCGATATGCTCGGCGGAGCGGTCGGCATGGTTACAAGTACATACTATCTTACGTTTTTATTGTATGTCGTGCAGCTTAATCCCTTTCTCGCCGCGCTTGCCACAGGTATAGGCAAGGTGTGGGACGGAATTATCGACCCCCTTATGGGCGTGGTCGTCGACCACACAAAGACCAAGTGGGGCGCCTGCCGTCCTTACTTTATCATAAGCGCGGTGCCGATTTTTTTAAGCATATTTCTGCTCTGGTCGGACTGGGGCATAGCCAATGAGGCGGGCACGTTTTTCTACTTCACCTTTGCCTACATATTTTACACGACCGCCATTTCGGTGGGCGTAATTCCTTACGAAAGCCTCCTTCCGCGCATGGTGGACAGCTACGAGAAGCGCACCGACTTCAGCTCGGTAAGAATGATTTTCTCGGGCGTTGCGTGCGTGCTGACTACTTATATCTACGGGCTGATTATTACCCCCGCGCAGGGCAACGTAATAGGTCCCGCCGACCGCGGAGACTTCAAGCTCCTCGGACTGATTATGGGTATCTTCTTCAGCATACCCCTTATCATCGCTTTCTTCGGCACAAAGGAGAAGTATGCGGGAAACAAGGAGAAGCTCACTGTCAAGAAGGTAGTCAGAGACTATAAGGAGATATTGAGCTGCAAAATCTACAGAAAGTATTTTTATCTGAACGTCTGCGGCGTGTTTATCTCCAACTCCGTCCTTGTAACCGTCGTATTGCTTGTAATGTTGCTGTTTAACGGCGACCCGATAATAAAGATAATTATTCCGTTTACACTCTCGTTTTGGGTAATCAACATAAAGGGCGCGTTTGAAATAGCGTTTTTCCCGCTCAACGTAGTGTTGATGAAAAAGAAAAACAAGCACTTCCCCTTGCTTGTCGACATACCCCTTATTATGGCGAGCATAGCCATTGTGGCGTTTCTGACGCCCGATATGGCGTATCCCGCCCGCCTCGGGCTTACTCTTGCCGCAATGAGCCTTCTCGGCGCGGGAACGTCCTGCCTCGGCTTTGTGCCGATGACGCTTCTGCCCGACCTGTCCGACGTGGACGAACTCATTTCTGGAAAACGGCGCGAAGGGTCGACCGCGGGTTTTGTCACCATGGCAAAGCAGGTTATCGGCGGTCTTACGGTGGCGATTTTCGGCGTAATACTGGGCTACTTCGGACTTGACACCCAGGGCGACAGCATAAGCGACGCAAGAGTGGGCGCATTGACCGCGGTAAAAATCATGTACTGCGTGCTGCCCTTTATAACGTGTATCCTCATGGTGCTAATCTCCCGCACATATAAACTCAACGCCGACTCTCACGCGGTCATTAAAGACCTCATAAGGCGCAAAAAAGAGGAAGGCAAGGTGGAACTCACCGAGGAAGAGCGGAGAATCTGCGAGGAAATAACGGGTAAAAAAGCCGAAACGCTATGGATTTCCGAGTAAATCGGAGTTTACTGTTTCCCGCAGTTTTTCAAAAGTCTTAAGGTGAATTTGCTCGTCGAGGAGTATTCTTTCGACGGTAGTTCTCACAACCTCGTTTTCGGTATTTTCGAGGATATTATTATAATCTGAAATTGACTTTTTCTCAAGCTCGATGTCGTGCTCGATTATTGCTTTGATATCTTTTGCATAAACGACGTAATTGCCCTTCCAGAAATCTTTATTGTCGGAAAACACAGGCGAGCCGCCCATTTTCGCGATTAGGTTTCCGATAAGGTCGTGATGTATCATCTCGACTATGCTGAACAGTTCGAGTGTTTCCGACAGCTCTTCGTCAACAGGCTTTAAGATATAGTGCTGATAGAGATAGGTAAGAAAGGAAGTCGTTTCACTGTCTCTTCCCGCATATACCGTCATGAGGAGTTTTACATCCTTTTCGCTTATCAAAACATCGTCGATATCGGGATAAGGTAGATCCGACCTTGCGTCGTAAGACATCGCATTCGCCTCCGGATACAACATTATTTATATTCCCATCGGCAAATTTATGTTATAACAAAAAAGCCCTTACGTTTGGAAGGGCTGATTTATTATTTTGATTTAATCAATGCGCGGAATTGTTTCAAATCCTCTCTCGAGGTCGGCGTCGGTGGGGATATAGTCGTTCATCTGCTTTGTGTTGTAGGCAGTGTACGCCGAGAGATCGAAGTATCCTGTGCCCGTAAGTCCGAAGAGTATGACCTTCTTTTCGCCCGTCTCTTTGCAATTGATTGCTTCGTCAATCGCCACCTTGATAGCGTGAGCCGATTCGGGCGCGGGGAGTATGCCCTCGGTGCGCGCAAATTTTACCGCCGCATCAAATACAGAGGTCTGCTCAACGGCCCTTGCTTCGAGGTATCCGTCGTGATAGAGCTTTGATACTATGGGGCTCATGCCGTGGTATCTTAAGCCGCCTGCGTGGTTGGACGAGGGGATAAAGCCGCAGCCGAGCGTATACATCTTGATAAGAGGCGTGGTTTTGCCAGTGTCGCCGAAGTCGTAGGCGTATCTGCCGCGGGTCAGCGACGGGCAGGAAGCCGGTTCTACGGCGATAAAGCGGGTGTCGGACGTGCCGTTTATCTTGTCTGCCATAAAGGGCACGATGAGGCCGCCAAGGTTGGAGCCGCCGCCCGCGCTTCCGATTATAATATCGGGTACAATGCCGTACTTGTCGAGAGCTATTTTGCACTCTTGACCGATGATTGACTGGTGGAGCACCACGTGGTCAAGCACGCTTCCGAGGACGTATCTGCATTTCGGGGTGGTGACCGCAGTTTCAATCGCTTCGCTAATCGCGCAGCCAAGGGAGCCGCCCGTCTCGGGAAATTCGGCAAGGATTTTTTTGCCCGATTGAGTCGTGTCCGAGGGAGAGGGAATGACCTTTGCTCCGTAAGTTTCCATGACCGCTTTGCGGTAGGGCTTTTGCTGGGCGCTGACCTTTACCATAAAGACCTTTAGGTCTATGCCGAAATACGCGCACGCCATGCTGAGCGCCGTGCCCCACTGTCCCGCGCCCGTTTCGGTGGTTAGGGAAGTCAGACCTTCTTTCTTGGCGTAATAGGCTTGCGCCACGGCGGAATTGAGCTTGTGACTGCCCGAGGTGTTGTTGCCCTCAAACTTGTAGTATATCTCGGCAGGAGTGCCCAGTGCCTTCTCGAGGCAGTACGCCCTGACAAGAGGCGACGGGCGGTACATTTTGTAAAACTCCCTCACTTCTTCGGGAATCTCTATATACCTGTCGGTCTGGTTGAGTTCCTGCTCCACAGGCTCCTTCAAAAAGACGGGATAGAGGTCTTCCTTGGTGCATTCCTTGCGCGTCGCGGGGTGTATGAAGGGCGGGTGCTTTTCCTTCATATCCGCCCTGATGTTATACCAGTAGCGGGGCATTTCGTTTTCGGTAAGGTAAATTTTGGTGGGGATTTCCATAGCGTCTCCTTTGTTTTATATATGAAAGAATTTCTTGATTTCGGAAATTATTGCTCTGCGGAATACGATCGTTACCGTAATTATCGTGATAATCCACATTCCGCTTGCGACCATGGCGGGGATTTTAAGGCTGAGGCCGCAGGCAAAAGCCGTAATTATCGGAATAAGCCCCAGCGTGCCCAACACGTACACCGACATAATGTTTTTGGCGGCGTACTTCTGATACTGCACCATTCGGAAGGAGAGGAGCATGTCGCTCACAATATACAGCGCGGGAAGGGCTATCGAGAGTATCCACTCAAATCTGCCGCTTGTGTATCTTACGACAAAGGCGATTATTGTAAGAAAAATAGTCTGTCCTATCAGCCTTTCTCTGAAATGCGCCTGAGTCATCACCGTATGGCGGATGAAGAACGAAACATAGAGGAGCAGGAAAAAGACAATCAGGCTCCAAGGGTATTGTTTATAATACAGGGTGTTTAATACAATCGCGGGTATCATCAGAACGACCATCACCGCGAAGAATATCGGATAATAGCGGCTTACCACCATTTGTCTGGGGGTGGGCGCCGGAAAAGCGGGAGTATCTTCACTGCTTTTGACGGGCTTATGGCAAAGGGGGCAGACAGTCGCTTTTCCCTCGATTTTTACCTTGCATTCCTTACAGTACATCGCATTCCTCCCTGAAGTTGCTGCTGACGGCGACTTCCAGTCCCATGTCGGCAAGACTTGTCGCAAAATCGCGCTCGGTGACGGTTTCGATAAGTTTTCGTGAAAAACTTATCACGGTCTTGTCGTTATAGCTTACCATACCGACGTTTAACGGAGCGTTTTTCGAGCAGTTCTGATTGAAAAAGAAGCGGTCTATCTTTCCGCCCTCGTTGTCGATGTCGACTTTGCCGAGGTTGCTTATTATCATGGTAAGTTTGCTCTTGCCCGGCAGGCTTCGTCCGACGCGCGACAAAAACGCCTTGATAAAGACGGGCATAAAGCGCATCAGATAAAACTTGTCCATAAGGGAAGTAAAGCTGATTTTTGTGATAAGGTCCTCTTTCTGCGTCTGCTTTCCGAGGTCTTCCTTGATGATTTTTATAAAATTGCCGAGGCTTAATTCTTCCTTGGGGGACACGCGGCACTTGGCAAATAGTGTAAAGTTGCCCAACGTGTTGCTGGGGAAGATTTTGCGCAAATTTATCGGAATAAATGCGACATAGTCGTCTTTTTTGTTGGTTTCCTTGAAGCGTTTTGCGATTACGTAAAGGGCAAGCGCGCTTACAAATACCGTCATTGTACAGCCGTGTTCGCGGCACAATTTTAACAGCTCGCTTGTGCTGACGGTAAGCTGGATAAGCCCGAGTCCTTCCCAGTTAAACTGCTTGGAAGGGATGCGGAACGCGCTACCGCCCGCCATTTTCTGTATGCCTTCGCGGATTTTCAGCTTGGTGTAATACTTCAAAAACGCGTCCTCGGTCTCGCCGTCCTTAGGCGGATTGGAGAGGGTGAGAATGTTGTCGCTGGGCATGGTTTTGTTTTGCGACTTGAAGTAGTAGTAGATGACGGTCTTTAAAAATTCCAGCCCGCCTGCGCCGTCGCACAACCCGTGGAACAAATCCAAAAAGACCTTATTTTCAAAGTAGGTCAGGCGGAAAAGGTAGTGGCGGTTGTGGCGGAAATTGAAGATTTCGAGCAAATTCCCTTCGTTCTTTTCCACGACGGGATAGTGAAGATTTTCGTCAAGAAAGTGGCGGAAAAGCCCGTGCTTAAGTTCTACCTTGTAAAAGGGGTAGCGCTCCAGAGCGGTATTTAAACCTATTCTTAAAAAATTGCCGTCCACAAGCTCGTTGAGGGCGACACCGATGCGGAAAATGCTCTGGGTTTTTTGGGTAATTACCATAGGATAAATCATCGCCGAGTTATCCATTCGGTACCATTTGGTTTTTTCCATATTTCCCCTTTTTAAGTTTGATATAAACATTATATTTGATAGGGCGTTGCTTGTCAATTTATATTTGACATGATAAAATAATATAAGAATTATAAGGAAAATATGGCAATTATAAACATAACGAATTTCGAAAAAACCGCCGATCCCGGATCCTTAAGGATGGCCATGAAACTGCTTGGAGAAGGCAGGGTCATTTCGGTCGCGTCAATTGAGGTGAACGAAACTATCGGCACCATGTATGAGGGGAAAATAAAGGTGGGGCGCAAGGTTCACACCCTTTGCTTTGCCATCGACATGGACGGAATTATTACGTGCGACAACTGTTTTTGTCCGTCGTTTTCCGACAAATTGTGCGAGCATTTTCTTGCAATTCTGCTCTACATGAAATACAAGAAGAATATCACTATCGACAAGCGCGTCTTCAGCCCCGTAAAGGTCATACTTTCCTCTGCCGATACGTCACTTGAGAACGTCGATAAGACGGTCGACAACATCTACGCAAGGTATATTGTCAACAACAAGATAAGCGCGTGGTATATGCCCTACGCCATCGAAGGGTTTGTATTTGCCTGCCTGTGCGCCGAGGACAAGGAAAAGAGTTTTGCCGAGCGCACGGCTTTATATGCGCTTGCCCTGAAAAAAGCCGACAAGCTGTTTTCGCTCAGCGCCGAAAAGTACCCCCGCATTTTGATTATTCATACTAAGAGCTTAGTTAGGCTTGCCACGACCTATCTGACCGAGAAACTCCCCGGCATCGCGATAAACGAGTGCAGAAAGGCGTTCAACGTGTTTTATGAGACATCAAAATCGGTCAGGAACTGGACTATTAAATACAACACTCTGGGACTGCTCGTTCAGTTCTGCGAAACGCCGTCCTTGAGAATTTTCCTCGAGCGCGATTTCAAAAAGAAAATAGCGTATCAGAAAGACCCCGACAAGAAGTCGGATGTGCGCATACTCTACTGCATGGTCCTTCGAGCCTACAGCATGAAACTTGCCGCAAGCTATATCGAGAAAAACCTGTCCGACCCGTCCTTCAGGCGCATGGCGATAGAATTAAACATCGCAAACGGCGACTACAGGGAAGCAAAGCGCCTCGCAAAAGACGGGCTTAAGACCGACCGCGGCGACGACAAGAAGTCGGCGGCATGGACGGAAGTGCTTTACAACATAGGTGAGAACGCCCACGACACGCGCACGATGAAGGCGTATGCCAGAAAGATGCTGCTCCTGGGCGACTTTGATTATTACGTCAAGTACAAAAAGCTCTTTGATGAGGACGAGTGGCTTGCCGTGCGCAACGAGCTTATCCAAACTTTGCGGGACAGCAAAAAGCACAGAGAGATCTATCTTCAGATAATTATCGAGGAGAACATTCAGGACGAGCTTATCGCATTCTGCAGGCAGAACCCCGAGAAAATAGCAAACTACTATCCTTACGTTCATGCCGAGAGGTATACCGAGATTGTGGGAAGTCTGGAAAATTATCTCGACAAGCTCAAGACGACCAAGGCAAAGAGCGAGGACATAATGCACCAGAAGATCGTGCTTGAAAAACTTAAAACAAAAACAGCGAGATAACACCCCGCTGTTTTTTATCGCATTACTTTATATATTGTTTATTCTTTTGACTTTTCCTTTTTCTTTCTGGGCTGGGGATAGTTGAAATTGGTCTTATTCGCACTTATTAGCACGTTATAGTAGAGAGCGGCGTCGCGCTTGGCGGCGTTAAGGTCCATGTCGACGCAAAAGCCGCATTCCTTGGGGGTCGCCCCCGGGATTTCCCCTTCAAACTCGGCGGCGTGGTCAAACGTGCGCTCGACAAGGGGGAGTATGGTCTCGGTGTCGATATCGCCGCTCACGATCAGGTAAAACCCTGTGCGGCAACCCATGGGTCCGAAATAGATTATCTTATCCTTCCAGAGTTCGTCGTTGCGAAGAAATGTCGCGCAGATGTGCTCAAGCGCGTGCATTGACCCTGTGTCCATGACTTCCTCGGCGTAGGGCTTTTTCATGCGGATGTCGAAGGTGGTCACGCATTCGTACCCGATGTAGTCCTTTCTCGACACATAAAGCCCGGGTTTTAAGCGCAGATGGTCCACCTGAAAGCTGGGAATTGTTTCCATAATATCTCCTCGAAAGGTGTATAACAATAAGCTTAGTATATATTATTTTCGCCGTGTTTTCAACTGCATTTGACAATCAGCAGATAAAAAAGTACAATTATCAAAAAAGGTGTGGATGATGAGCTACAAAAAACAGCTTAAGAGCTTTAATCTCAATACCATAGCGATAACGTCGCTATTAATGTTCGTACTCCCGTTTGTGGTATTTGCGGCGGTTAACCTTGCGCTGAAAAGACCGCTGCTCCTTACGGGCAAGGTGTATTGGGACATTATTATGACGTTCGCTATGCTCGCCGCCCTACTTTGCATACACGAATTTTTGCATGCCCTCGGCGCGATAATGACGGGCGGAGCTACCTTCAAGGACATTAAGTTCGGCATACATCTCAAACAGATGATGCTCTACTGCCACATCGGAAAGCCGCTGAAAGCGGGAGCGTACAAGTTTGCGATAATTCTCCCGTTGATAGTCACGGGCATTATCCCTTTGGTAATTTCTGCCATATGGGGAAACATCTTCCTCGTCGTACTGTTCTGCTTTATGGTGAGCGGCGGCGCAGGGGACGTAATTATGTTTATCAGTCTTGCGGGAGCGGGAAAGGACACCCTCGTTCTCGACCACCCGTCGGCGCCCGCCTATTACCTGATGTATGAGGAAGGAAAAGAGCCCAAAGATTTTGTCGAATCCACACCCGAGCAGGAAGAGGCGCTTGTCAGCGCGATGCAAAAACCGACATTCAACGGCAAAAACACGATTAAGATTTTGCTTATCGCCTTATTCTGCGCACTGGTGGTGCTGGGACTGTACCTTGCGGCGCTCGCGATGAAAATTTTTTGAAAAAAATTAATTTCCCCGAAAACTTTAATATATTTTTAAGGTTCTTCCATTATAGTTAAATCAGGTCAGGGGAAATGGTAGTAATAACTCCAATAAAAGGTTTTTAAGAAAATGACGGGTTAAGCCCGTCTTTTCTTTTATCGGTCATATGGTTATAATATAGAAGAGAGTAAAAATGGAATAGCAGGATATCGACTCTGCAGAATTTACTAAAGCGATAAAATAAAAAACCGCCCCAAAAGAAGCGTTCTCTTAGGGATTGAAGAAAAACTTAAATGAACAGCTTCAAGCGGGGCAAAAAAGACCAGTCACTTCAAGCATTCATGCCTGATTGTGACTGGTCTTTTTATAAAGATATTATTTTTTGAATTAGCGATTGATATTAATCTATATCAACCCTAAATACTTCTCAAAGAATATCATTAGTTTTTCGATAATTCCTTGCTTTTTCGCGGCTCTGCCTCCGCCAAAGTAAGATACAGGTGGCATGATTTTATCAATGGCTGTACCGGTCGTCTTAAGCATTCCATCTCGGAAAGCATTGTCGATGAAACGGCGGGTTTCTTCAGGCTTTAATCTTTCTT
>DAOSYK010000016.1:0-37127 GCA_035381305.1 Clostridia bacterium | reverse complement strand
AGAATGGCGTTAATGACTTTTCCGAGACACTCGTCGACTGTTTTGACCGCCTCGACCGCCGCGTCGAATATCCCTGTATGCCCTACCATGTCGCAGTTGGCGAAATTGAGCACCATACAGTCGAATTTCCCGCTGAGAATCTCCTGCACCGCTCTGTCCGCCACTTCGTATGCACTCATACTTGGTTTAAGATCGTAGGTAGCAACCTTGGGGGAAGGAATGAGAACTCTCTCTTCCATAGGATTGGCCTTTTCCACACCGCCGTTGAAGAAAAACGTAACATGAGCGTATTTTTCGGTCTCGGCTATGCGAAGCTGTCTCTTGTCGTTGGCCGCGAGCACTTCGCCTAATGTGTTTGTCAGGCTCTCGGGCAAAAACGCGGTGTTGAGATAAGGCGCAAAGCTGACGTCGTACTGTGTCATACCTACATATACGGGTTCGAGGAAGCCTGTCGTTCTCTCAAACGCAGTAAAGTCGGGAAGTATAAATGCGCGGCTTATTTCCCTCGCTCTGTCGGGGCGGAAGTTGAAGAACAATATGCTGTCCCCTTTCTCCACTTTAGCTACGGGCTTGCCGTTTTCGGTTATTACTTTTGGCGTCACAAACTCATCGGTCACGCCGTCGTCATAACTCTTTCTTACCGCCGCTACAGGGTCGGCAAACTGCTCGCCCGCGCCTTGAGTGATTGCGTTGTACGCCTTTTCCACTCTGTCCCAGCGGTTGTCTCTGTCCATAGCGTAATATCTGCCCATGACAGTGGCGATTTTGCCGAAATTGACTTTGTCCATGTAGTCGGCGAGCTGTTTTACGAAATCGGCTCCGCTCTTTGGAGGAACGTCCCTTCCGTCGAGGAAGCAGTGGACATAGATGTTATCCAGTCCCTCTTTCTTCGCAAGGTCTATTACGGCGAAAAGGTGTTCAATATGGCTGTGTACGCCGCCGTCGCTCAATAAGCCCCATGCGTGGAACTTCTTACCGTTCTTTTTCGCAGCGCGCATGGCGTTTAAGATGGCTGCGTTCCGGAAAAAGTCGCCGTCCTTTATGCTCTTGGTGATACGGGTGAGTTCCTGATAGACTACGCGGCCGGCACCGATGTTGAGGTGGCCTACTTCGCTGTTACCCATCTGTCCGTCGGGGAGTCCGACGTCCATTCCGCTTGCGCCAAGCTGTGTATGCGGGTATTTTGCCAGCAGGCTCTTGAAAAAAGGTGTGCCCGCCCTGGCTATGGCGTTTCCGTATTCGGCTTCGTTTATGCCGAATCCGTCAAGTATTATGAGTCCGAAAAATTTGTTCATATAAGTCTTTCCTTTTTATCTTAATAAAATGACGCAAATATTGGTTATGTATTTGCGTCATTGTCCCTTAGTGATATATTGCCGGAAAATCTCAGTAATTTACCACCTTGGCAAAGTCCTGAGCGGTCAGGCTGGCGCCGCCGATAAGTCCGCCGTCGATCTGAGGCATAGCCATGAGCTCGGTAGCGTTCTTGGCGTTCATGCTGCCGCCGTACTGGATGCGGATGGAAGTAGCGCTTGCTCTTCCGTAGAGCTTGCGGACAACCTTTCTGATAATCCTGATGGTATCGTTTGCGTCCTGAGCCGTCGCGGTCTTACCCGTGCCGATAGCCCATACGGGTTCGTAAGCGATAACTATCTTCTTGAGTTCCTGCTTGGAAATATCCTT
Organism: Clostridia bacterium; assembly: GCA_035381305.1. Taxonomy (GTDB): domain Bacteria; phylum Bacillota; class Clostridia; order Christensenellales; family DTU072; genus CAG-1782. The sequence continues at coordinate 35,444 of DAOSYK010000016.1, read as the reverse complement.
AAGACCTTCGATGGTCTGGCGGGTAACAACTTCCGAAGTCTTTCCTGCCTCTCTCTCGGCAAGGGTCTCGCCTACGCAGAGAATAACCTTGATGCCGGCTTTGAGAGCGGCCTTGGTGCGCATATTGACAGTCTGGTCAGTCTCTCCGAAATATTGACGTCTTTCGCTGTGTCCAACGATGACATACTGAACCTTAAGCTCTTTGAGCATATCTGCAGATATCTCGCCTGTAAAAGCACCTTTCTCGGCCCAATGTACATTCTGGGCGCCGATTTTGATATTGCTGCCCCTGGCCGCTTTTCTGGCGGTCACGATGTCGGTAAAAGGAACACAGCAGACAACCTCGCACTTAGCATCCTTAACCAGCGGTATAAGCTCGGCAATAAGCTGCTTTGTTTCGGCATTTGTCTTGTTCATCTTCCAATTTCCTGCAATAATTGGTCTCTTCATTTTTATATATCTCCTTGTAGGTTTTTTACTTGTTGTTGAGGCATTCGATTCCGGGCAGAGCCTTTCCTTCGAACAGTTCAAGCGACGCACCGCCGCCCGTGGAAATATGGGTCATTTTGTCGGCAAAACCGAGCTGGGTTACCGCGGCCGCGCTGTCTCCGCCGCCGATTATCGTCGTGGCGTTCTGAGCTTCGGCAAGCGCTTCGGCTACGGCTATCGTGCCCTTGGCGAGAATGGGATTTTCAAATACGCCCATAGGTCCGTTCCAGATTATGGTCTTGGCAGATTTTACAACGTCCGCAAAGAGCTTGCGGGTCTTGGCACCGATGTCGAGTCCCATCATGTCGGCGGGGAAGTTCTTTACGTCGATTACGGTTGTCTCAATGGGTGCGTCAATGGGGTCGGGGAACGCCTTGGTGATGACGGCGTCGACGGGAAGATATATCTTCTTGCCGAGGGATTCCGCCTTCTTGAGCATATCGGCGCAATAGCCTATCTTTTCGTTGTCGACAAGGGAAGTGCCCACTTCATAGCCTTCGGCTTTAAGGAAGGTGTAAGCCATGCCGCCGCCGATGATAAGCGCGTCGCACTTTTCGAGCAGGTTTTCGATAACTTTGAGCTTGTCGGCAACTTTTGCTCCGCCAAGAACGGCTACAAAGGGGCGGACGGGATGCTCGAGAGCGTCTGCCATAACGGAAAGCTCTTTCTCGATGAGGAAGCCGCAAACAGCGGTCTTGACAAAGCCGTATTCCGCAATCGCCGCGGTGGACGCATGTGAGCGGTGAGCTGTGCCGAAAGCGTCGTTTACGTATATGTCGCAGAATTCGGCAAGAGCTTTGCAGAGTTCTTCACTTCTGCCCTCTTCGCCTGCGTCAAAGCGGAGGTTCTCAAGAAGAACGCACTCTCCGCCTTTTAAAGCGGCGACTTTGGCTTTCGCGTCGGGTCCTATTATGTCTTTGGCAAAGGCGACCTTGCCGTCAAGAAGCTCGTTAAGCCTGTCGGCAACGGGCTTTAAGGTGTATTTCTTGATGTCGCTCTTGAGCGCCTTTTCGATGGCTGCCTCTTTGGCGGACTTCTGTTCCTCGGCGGGAAGCAGCGCTATAGCGGCTTTTTCTTTCTTATTAAGGCTGAAATTGGGGGTAAAGATATTGTGGGGTTTGCCCATGTGGGAGCAGAGAATGATTTTTGCGCCGTGCTCCATGAGGTATTTAATGGTGGGCAGCGCGCCCGTGATGCGGTTTTCGTCGGTGATGACTCCGTCCTTCATAGGAACATTGAAGTCAACCCTGACAAGGCATCTTTTGCCGTTAACATCAACATCGCAAATGGTTTTTTTGTTCATAACAATCTCCTTATTTTAAGGTAATGGTTTATTAATAGCCAAAACGTATTATAGCACTATAATTACCGATTTACAATCGTTATCCGATAAAAAATCAAAAAAATATACAAAGATTCACGCGGTCTCTTTGTATAATTTTTTGTTTTTCACTACAATCAGTATTATTATTATCGCCACCGTTACCGCTGCCGCCGCGCCGCCGATAATGAGCGCGAGAGTCTCGTTAAGCGAGAGCAATTCGCTGACATTTGTTTTCAGCGCAAAACATCTTTCACCCTTGTATTCCACAAGGTGAAATTCGCCATAGTCGATTTTTGTGATAATAATATTGAGATATTCGCCGTCGTGAACGACTTGGGCGACGCCGCTCGCAACATCGTTGCTTATATAAAGGTTTATATCCTCGCCTATTTTCGAGGCGCGCGCCTTGGCGCGTTTTACATCGAACTTGTCTATTTCGCGGCTTTCGTAAATGTCGTGCGCAAGCACATAGCCTTCTATTGTGTTATAGACGACTTTCTGCCAGATAACTTCGCCCACGGCAAAACTCTCGCCGACCAAAGCCACGCCCGCGTTTTGGGGCATAACGGCGATAACTTCGCTGTTTATATCTGCGCTCCGGTAAAGATTTGTATCGGGTAAGACGACTTTGTAACCGAAAACGGGCGCTGACGCGGAAAACACCATAGCAAGAATAAGCGCAATCGCACAAACGATTAATTTACCTACGCTTTTTTTCCCCATTAATCCTCCGTTGACAACCGCCCTTTACTCTGTTAAAATGATTTTGAATATAAAAGGGTTTATGGAATAAGTATACTATGAAAGTAAGAAAATATCAAGACAAAGATAAGGATAATTTGCGCAAAATCTGCATAGAAACGGCAGTTCCGCAAAAGAACGAGCGCGGCGAAAGGCTGCTCACTCTCCTCTACAACGACTACTACACCGAGCACGAACCCGACAATTGCTTTGTACTTGCGGACGATAATGACAACGCCGTGGGCTACATAATCTGCGCCGAAAATTTTGACGCCTATAAAGCTACCTTCACAAAAGAGTATCTGCCCCGCGTTAAAGAACTGAGCTTTGTTCAGTACCTTGAAAAGATTCTCGCTCTCAACACCTTTGAGAAAAAATATGCGAAACAGTACCCAGCTCACCTTCACATCGACATTCTTCCCGGTTTTACGGGACACGGCAGCGGCTCAACGCTGATGGAAACGCTCCTTGGTCACCTCAAGGAAAAAGAAATAAAGGGCATAATGCTGGGCGTGGGCTACAAAAACGTGCGCGCGATAAAGTTTTACAAAAAGCACGGCTTTAGCGTCCTCAAAAAGATTCCCAAAATCTGCGTGCTGATGGGAAAGGCTTTATAAAACTATTATTTTGATAAAATAAAAAAACGGCGGTTTTCCGCCGTTTTTTTGTTTATCGCATTATTTTAGCGCGTGAAGTTGACTATTTCGCAGTCCCTCGGGTCGTAGGTGAAAACTTCATGTTTTTCGCTTAAAGCAACACCCGTCGCCTTAAGGAAAGCCACCTGATAGGTCAGCGTCCACTCCTGTATGCTGGTCCAGTTGATAATATAGCCGTTTTCGTACATGGTCATGGTTATTTTGAGCTGGTTATAGACCATGGACTTCATATTTTCTCCAAGAAGGTCGCTTATTGCCTTGACTTCATAGTATGCCGCCGAACCGGGCTGGTCGCTGTCGGTGCAGTCAAGCTCAATCTTTATCGTATAGAAATACATCCCGGCTTCTTCGTCATACTCGCGGGTGACTTCGGCGTTGTTGAGTATGGTGTCCCTGGTTATGATAAAGTTGCACTTTTCGCGAAGATCGCTGTCATTGTAGGTGCGAAGGTCGGTAAGCTCTTCCCTCTTGTAGTCGTCTGACCACTCCACGACCTCTCCGCCGTCGTTCATAGCCGAAAGCTTGCCCGACTGGATGTATCTGTCGGCTCCGTATACATAGCCGCGGTTGGCGATCTGTACGGCTTTCTGGAGTATGCCGCTCAGCGCCGGGTCGCTGACTTTTGTAACATATATTGTGTTCTGATAGGAAGATTCCGTAAGTTGGTTGGCGTTTAGCGTCGGCTCGCCCACCACTTTGTATGCCTCGATACGGTTGGTCAGAACGTCAACCGTTAGATTTACCGCGTTTACGTTTACGTTTGCGGAAGCCCTGAGTCCGTATGCCTTGCACAACATCAGCTTTCTGCAAGCAAGTTCGTACATTCTGTAAGCCGCTTCTTTATTTCCGATGGTGTTTATCTGATTGTAGATATCGTTTACGGGAGCATCTCTGCCGTCGGCAAGCCAGATGGGATTGGCTCCGTAGTTTGTATTGCGCGGGACGAGGTAAAACTTGTTGTCCACTTGACTGTCCGACGCCGCAATAGCGATATATACGAGCGCAAGACACAACACAACGATGGTCAATACCTTGAAAAACTTTACTAATCCTGTGAGAAATCGTTGCATAATAATTCCGATAATACTTATCTCGATTTTTTATTTGTTTTTTTGTGAATTTCTTCCGATGCGGGAAAAACCGTCAAAGCCGCTTGTTCTATAGCGTAAAGCGTCGACATATACCTGTCAAAAGCTCTGTCCAGGCCTCTCAATGTGAACAGGATTTCTTCTTCCAGAAGCTGCTCGTTGAGCTTTTCGAATTCGCTGTTGTTTGCCGCGTATGACTTGTTCATCTTTAGCTTTTCCTCAAAAATGTCCGTATATTTTTAAGTGTATAGGAAATCCGATTGTTTGTCAATATTGACCTTAAAAATAAAATATGTTATTCTCCCTCAACATCTTATCCCGTAAAATCATATTGTGATAATGAATGCAAAAAGTAATAACGCGGGGAAATAATTTCTCGAAAGAATGTCAAACTTATTGACAATGCGGTAATAATTTTCTATAATAATGTAGCTGTCTGGGTATGGCGCAGCTTGGTAGCGCGCTTGAATGGGGTTCAAGAGGCCGGAGGTTCAAATCCTCTTACCCAGACCATAAAAGAAATGCACGGATATTTAGTGTCCGCGCATTTTTGTTTTATAACGTCTTTCTGTCCTGAAGCGCCCGCTGGAGCGTCAGCTCGTCGGCGTATTCGATTTCGCTCCCGAGGCTTATTCCGTAGGCAAGGCGGCTTACCTTAATCCCAAGCGGCTTAATCTGATTGGCGAGATAGCTTGCCGTAAGCTCTCCGCTTATGTCGGCGTTTGTGGCGATGATTACTTCCCTGACGCCGGTGAGCCTCGCCATAAGTTCTTTTATTCTGATATCGTCCACTCCCCTGCCTTTCTGGAAATCTATCGTGCCATGCAGACAGTGGTATACGCCTTTGTAGTCGCCCATTTTTTCAAAAGCATTTATATCCTTGGGGTCGGCAACCACGCAAATAATACTCTTGTCGCGCTCGGTACAGATATCGCAAACGTCAAGTTCGGTAAAATTGCCGCAAATTTGGCACAGATGAATATTGTTAACCGCGTCGGTTATCGCATGAGCAAATTCTTCGGCATTTTCCTTCGAGCCTTCAATAATGCTGTACGCGTAGCGCGTGGCTGTCTTTAATCCTACCCCCGGCAGACTCCTGAACTTGGCGATAAGCCTGGACAGGCTTGAAATTTCCATTAAAACAAGCCTCCGCCCATTCCGCCGGTAAGCGGTCCGAGCACGCGGGAATTTTCTTCCTCTACGAGTTTCAACGCTTCGTTTACTCCCGCTACTATCATGTCTTCCAGCATTTCGACGTCGTCGGGGTCAACCGCTGCGGGATTTATCTTTATGGACGTGAGCTTTCTGTCACAGCTCATTACCACTTCCACCATACCGCCCGCCGCTGTCGCGACGACCTCGGTATCCTTTAATTCTTCCTGCGCTTTAGCGAGATCCTCCTGCATTTTCTGTGCCTGGCGCATGAGCTGCTGCATATTGCCGCCCATTCCGCCGAATCCGTTATACTTTGCCATTTATTACAAACTCCTTAGGAAAAACTTATATTGTTATCGTAGCTCTGCACGCCGGTCTTATACCGCTTCGTATCTTCCAGCTTGTAGTGGTGTAGCAGTGTACCGCGCCTGTGTATTTTACGTAAGCAAAACGCTTGTCGTCGGCTGTGTAGGTGCTTCCCGCGCCCCTTAAGAAATATGTACCGACATCGGTGTATCTTGCGTTGGTGACAAAATACGCGCCGTTTGCCTTGGCAAAGTCGGTTACTATTGCGCGCCTTGCGGGGTCATATGCGTCCTCGTCAGCCGAAAAGCCGAAGCTTGTGTTGTACATATCGGTATATTGGAGACAATACACTCTCTCGTCGTTTACATCCTTTCTGTCGGGTATAATATTGAGGGAAAGGTCGGTTAACGAAAGATTGATGTTTGTATAATATGCTGTGTATGATCTTGGCGTGAGAGAATTGATTTCGGCTGTCGTAAGCCACGTGGTGCTCTTGTAAAAAGCGTCGGTCTTTTCCTTTGCGCCCGATCTGTACCACAGGCTTTCGGGTCCGTAAATGGACTCTATGAATGTGCTTGCATAGTTTTTGATAAGCTTCTGGTATGTGTCGCCCAAGCCCTCAAACAGGCTCGCCGCGCTCTGGTCGACGAATATGCTGCAGTCGAGAATTTTCCTCGTCATCAAGGTATACGTTCCGCCGTTTGACGGAGTGCCCGTAGTAAGTATTACCCATTCTATGGGTTCGATAAGGAAAAAGTAATATGAGGACGGCGAATAGCCGTTGTTGGCTACGTTGGGCGCGTTTTCGGGCTTGAACCTGTAATAGGTTTCGGCTGAGCCGTTGCCGTCGGCGTCAAAATTGAAAATGCCGTTGGGCGAGCTGAGCGCGGCTTCCGCGGCGGCTCTCAAGGGTCCGAGGTAAGAGTACTTCGTAACTCTTGTCTGGGGGTATCTGCCCATTGTGTAATAATACCGCCCGTCATTTCCTATCGTCATTCCCGTAGTTTTGAACTTGGCATAGAGATTGAAGATACCGCTGCTCCCCGCAGGGATAACTTCTATCTTCGACTCTTCGTCATAGTCGGGAGAAGTGTACCAACCCTCAAAATCATAGGTGTATGTACCGATATCGGTCGTGTATGTCTTGGTGGGAGCGGGCAGAATGTAGTCCTCGGAAGAATTGTAAATGTCGAGGAAATTGCCGTCGAGCTGAGTGTTGTGAGCAATGATTGTGTTGTTAAGGTTGCTTTTTGCGACAAGAATGAGCATATACTGCTTATTCTTGTGCTTGTTGGTAACCTGCACCGTCACGTATTTTGCCACCTTATCGCTTACATTGACGATATTGGCGCCCGATTTATCTATGATGTTGTACTCTGTGTCGGAAACTTTCTCTTTGACGCTGAGGACTTTGAAAGTGGCGTTTTTTGTTACTTTAACTATCTCGGAGATGTTGACAGAAATGCTGTCGTCGTTATATCCGTAAACGAGAATTTTGGGAGCGGTCTCGGTAAAGTCGGCGAGATTGACTATGTCGGCGCGCGTGCTTTTCTCGTAAGCCTCATGCCCCAATGCAATGCCTATCATAGCCGCAACAACCGCTACAATTACCGAAATAATTATTATTAGACCGGTCTTTTTTGAAACTCTGGCGTTGAGGTCGACAGCTTGCATGTTCTCTCCCGTAATTCAGTATATACCTATAGTAATTATATTACTAACAGAGCATTAAGTCAACAAATAGTTTTTATCGCGCGAAACAAACAAAAAAGGAGAAAGCGTATTTCGCCCTCTCCTTTCCGGTTGTTTTTTATAGCGATTACTTCTTGAAGCACTCCTCAACCGCAACCGCGCAATTGACGGTGGCGCCGACCATGGGGTTGTTTCCCATGCCGATGAGACCCATCATTTCAACGTGCGCGGGAACGCTGGAAGAACCTGCGAACTGCGCATCGCTGTGCATACGGCCCATGGTGTCGGTCATGCCGTAGCTGGCGGGACCTGCGCCCATGTTGTCGGGGTGAAGTGTACGTCCCGTACCGCCGCCGCTGGCAACCGAGAAGTAGCTTTTGCCGTTTTCGATGGTCCACTTCTTGTAGGTGCCGCTTACAGGGTGCTGGAAGCGGGTGGGGTTGGTGCTGTTGCCGGTGATGCCTGCGTCAACCTGCTCTTTTATCATGACCGCAACGCCCTCATTGACGTCGTCGCAGCCGTAGCAGCGCACTTTGGCTTTGGGTCCGTTGCTGAACGCAACCTCTCTCACTACCTCGAGAGTATCGGCGCACTGGTCATACTTGGTCTGCACGTAGGTAAAGCCGTTAATTCTGCTGATTATATATGCGGCGTCCTTTCCGAGACCGTTGAGAATAACTCTCAAAGGCTCTTTTCTTACCTTGTTTGCGCTGTTGGCGATGCCGATTGCGCCTTCCGCAGCGGCGAAAGACTCGTGACCGGCGACAAACGCGAAGCACTTTGTGTCTTCCCTAAGGAGTTTTGCCGCGAGATTGCCGTGACCTATACCTACTTTACGGTTTTCGGCGACGCTTCCGGGAATGCAGAACGCCTGGAGACCGATACCGATAGCTTCGGCAGCGTCGGCGGCCTTGGTGCAATTCTTCTTAATGGCGATAGCGCATCCGAGCGTATAAGCCCAAACGGCGTTTTCAAAGCAAATGGGCTGAACGCCTTTGACTATAGCGTCGGGATCCACGCCTTTGGCGTTGCAAATCTCTTTGGCTTCCTCAAGGCTGGAAATGCCGTACTGCTTCAAGACTTCGGTTATTTTCTTTATTCTTCTTTCATATCCTTCAAATGTTACTGCCATATCGCCCTCCTATTGTACGCGGGGATTGATGTAGGTCGCGGCCTCATCGAATCTGCCGTATCTGCCGGTGCACTTCTTGAGCGCCTCGTTGGCGTCCATACCTTTTACGGTGATCATTTCGAGCATGGGTCCTACCTTTATGAATTCATAACCGATAACTTCGCCTTCCTGGTCAAGGGCAAGACGGGTAACATAACCTTCGGCCATTTCGAGGTAGCGCACGCCCTTCTGGAGTGTGGAATACATCGTTCCTACCTGGCTGCGGAGACCTTTGCCGAGGTCCTCGAGTCCGGCGCCGATGGGAAGTCCGTCATCGCTGAACGCAGACTGCGATCTGCCGTAGACTATCTGTAAAAACAGCTCTCTCATAGCAACGTTTATAGCGTCGCATACGAGGTCGGTGTTAACGGCTTCGAGCACGGTTTTGCCGGGCAGAATTTCTGCCGCCATGGCAGCGGAATGCGTCATACCCGAGCAGCCGACGGTCTCGACCAAAGCTTCCTGAATGATGCCCTTCTTTACGTTGAGCGTCAATTTGCAGGCGCCTTGCTGAGGAGCGCACCAGCCTACGCCGTGAGTAAGTCCGCTGATATCGGAAATTTGCTTGGATTGCACCCATTTTCCTTCTTCGGGGATCGGTGCAGGACCATGGTCACATCCTTTCTTTACGCAGACCATTTTTTCTACTTCGTGAGTATATTGCACTATAAAAATCCTCCATTTATAGAATTTTTTTCTGTAAACATTATAGCATAGCGGCAAAGCCGTTGCAAACGATTTATTTTGTTTTGGGCTGTTTCTTTAATTGTTCCTCATTATGCTCGATTTGTTTCAGTTTCTCTTCATAATTTACCTTTTTCTTTTCGGTGGGAAGGAAGGACATTATGGCGGTCTGGATAAACGTCACGAGGATAAAGTTAATGAGCGAGCCGCGGGCAAGAAGGGCTGTAAGCTGCTTGATTACCGGGTTTTTGCTGACAAAATACACCACCATACAGACGGTGATAATGATTATCGCGCTGGTAAATATCGCGGGCACCGCCTCAATCGCCGAATTAAGCGCGCATTCCTTGCCGTTTTTGGAGTGTTTGCGGTTTTTCTCAAAGGTGTTGGCGAGAAGTATGGCGTAGTCCACGGTGCAGCCCAACTGTATGCCGCTTATGATGATGTAGACCATGAAGTTTATCGTCTGTCCCATAAGCTGAGTTATGGAGAAGTTTATCCATACGCCAAGCTCGATGAGGATAACGAGAATAATGCTCTTTAACGGATTTCTGAGTGTCGCAAGCACGATGAGAAGTATAATACCCGCGCTAACGAGAGTGACGATAAGGAAGTCTCTCGGCGTGGTTGCCATCAGGTCATAACTGCCCGTAAGCATACCGATGGAATAAGTGTTGTTCTTGCCGAAAACTTCGTCCATTGTCTTTGAGAGGTACTGATAGCACGCCTTTGCCTCGGCGTCCTCGGTACTCCCTTTTATGCTGACTGTATACAGGGTATACCACCTGCCGTCGGCTTTGGCAAAGTAGGAGTTAAGCATGGCGGGGTCAAAGTCTTTTAATATCGCGTTAAGGTCGATTTCGTCGAGATTGTACTGCTCAAGGTCGAGTTCGTCAAGAGAAAGACCGTAATTTGTGATAATGCTTTCGACGAGCCTGTAAGTATCCGATGCCGGGTCGGAAAGACCCTTCAATAAGGACTGCATGTCGGTTATATTTTCTTTATCGGACAGTATCTCCAGCATAGCAATCATCGATGCCGAATCGACGTTTTTGACCGTCGTAAACGCGCCTACTATTCCGCTTACCTTGCCGCTTGGATCGGCTTTTACTTTTTCGATAAAATCCTGCTGGGAGTAGCCCGATTTTGGCACAAGAGGCACGGCGATTATGGTCTGGTTGCCCAGTTCCTCCGCTAATATTTCTTCAGGGGTCTGCGCCTTGCTCTCGTAAAGGCTGAGATAAGAATAGGACATCTTGTTCTGAACTATGAACGCGGGTACGATAAGCGCCGCCGCGACAACAACAAGCACTATCCTCTGCCATACGCTGAAACGCGCGATGGGCTTTACCAGCATTGTCTTGGATAATACTTCGGGTTTGTCAGGGTGTTTTGCGGCGATTTTCTTGTTTATAAGCCCGCTGAAGTTATGTGTTGTCTTTACTATCACCTTGTCAAGGAGCAGAGTAAGAATGGGCTGCAGCGTGACAACGCTGATTATGCTTAACAGTATGCCTTTTATGATTACGTTGGCGATATCGGCGCCGATACCGAAACGCATAAAATACAGCGCGACAAAACCGCCTATTGTCGTAAGTCCGCTCGAAAGTATGCTGGGCGCAACCTCGGGAATGGCTTCCTTTGCCGCGTCAACAGCGTCTAACGAAAGACGCTTACGCTTGTAGGTATGCATGAAGAATATCGCATAGTCCATGGTAATGGCAAGCTGAAGTATGGCGCCGGTCGCGTAGCTAATGATGTTTATCTGGGGATAGAGGTAATTTATTCCCATGCTTATTACTATGCTTACGCCCAAAGTTACGATGAGAATCAGCGGCTCAATCAGGCTGGCGCTTGTAATTAGCAGAATTATTATTACCGCGATAATCGCAAACACGAGGAAATTGGGGATGTCGCCCATCGTTTCTTCGGTTGTCGTCTTGGAGTTTTGCGTCATGCCCGCCGCCGCAATCGCCCTCTCCTGCTCCACTCCGCCCACCGTTATTTTTGTGGCGGTAAGTTCTGCCTTAATATCGTCGAGGAGCTCAAACGCCTCGGTCGAGGATGTGGGAAGGTTGGTCATGACGAGCATTACATAGTCGTATGCGCCGTTTCCTACGTCTCGCTTTAGGTACTGTCCGAATTCCGATGTGTCAACCTCCATGTCAAACGCGCCCGGAAGGTCGGAAAAATACTTAAGCATGGGCATAATCGAGCTTAAGTTTTCGTCCTGAAGGAATCTTTTCATGTTTTCTTCCTGCAAAAACGCAAGCTTATCTTTGTCAACGGCGGAAAGCTGACTTCTTAATTCTTCCAGGCTTTCCATATCCTCCACCCATATAAACTGGCTGAGTTGCCTGGAGTGGTCTTTTTTTATCTTTTCGACGGAATCTTTCAGTGCCGTGTCGTTTTCCACGCCCCTGACCACTATCATGGCGTCGCCTTTAATCCCGAAATTGTCCTTAAGAAAGCCCAGTCCTTTTTTGATGTTGAAATCCTCGGTAAGGTAGCTCACCATGTCGGAATTGATTTTGTCTTTGTCCTTAACAAGAAAAACTGTGCCGACAATGCCCAAAATGAGCAAAACGGCAAAAACCGCCAGCACAATGTATTTATATTTGACAATAAAATCGCTGAATTTTTTCAGTATCATGGGGTTTTCCTTTTGTTTTTCTGTCACAACAGGGTTTTCACCCGCCGCGGCTACAATGGCTAATATTTTTATCTGATTATTTATTATTTACGTTAGTATAACATATTTTCTTCATTTGTGTCATTTATTTTCGCTGTGAAATCGAGCGGAAGAAGGGTATAACTTATCACGCATTTTTAGATATAAAAATGATATGCTAAACTTGGGAATAAACAAAAGGCATTTTTTTATGGTCCGTTTTCATACAGAGCATGAAAAGTTTTAAAAAGTAATGGACAAAACCGATAAAATGCTATAAAATATTATAAACGTTGAACTTGCTAATGTGGCTCAGTCGGTAGAGCAGATGATTCGTAATCATCAGGTCGGGGGTTCGAGTCCCCCCGTTAGCTCCAAAAAAAAACGGGATGGCGTTTCCGCCATCCCGTTTTTATCAGTTTTTCTTGTTCTTCACCGCGATAAGCTCGATATATCCGCGCTCCCCTCTCGGCTCCAGTTGGATACGGGGATTTTCGTCGTCCCACTCAAATCCAATCACGGCGGGGTCGTACTTTTCAATCGCGCTCTGCAATGCCTCAATTGCCTCGCAATAATCTTCTTCCTCAAAAGGCTCGCCCTGGAACACAAGGTATTTGGCGGCAGGCATATCGATTACGTCAAACCCTTCGGGAACGCTTCCTGCATAGTCTGCCGAAACTTCGGTTCCCTGCACATATTCCGATGTGCCCGCCTTGATGTATTTAGGCGTAAGCCACATGCTGACAGGCTCCGAACTTATTCCTTTAATGCTGAGCAGTTTTCCCCAGATGTCGCATCCTACTTCGTTGCAATACTCAAAGTAGTCGGCGGCTTTTATTCCCCGTTTTACGATGACCTTTCTTGAGGGCTTTTCGATAAGGGTAACAAAGATGTTTGTAGTTTCTTTCATGTCTTTTTTCTCCTTTTTCTTATATTCGACGAGGTAGGGGTAAAACAGATTGATCATAACGGGGTTTAGCGCATATTCCTTGGGATTAAGCCCGAATTCTTTGAAAAACGCTCTCTGATAGCTCTCGGGGGTGGAAAAGCCCGCGTCGAGAGCGACGTCGATAATCTTGACGTGTTCGTCGCGCAGCTTTAGCGCCGAATTGGAAAGCCTCAGTTTGCGTATATAGTCGGCCGGGCTGTAGCCGGTGTAGAGCAGAAACAAACGGTACGCGTACCACGGAGAATATCCGCACCCCGAGCTCAGAGCGGACAAGGTAATCTCCTTGTCGATATTCTCGCGGATGTAGTTCTGCATTCTGAATACGGCTTCCGCTTTATGGTCCACTTTCTCCTCCTTTCGTCAATCAAAATTATAAATCGAGCCGCGCCGGAAAATCTTGACTTTTCTTGCTGTCTTTAAGTTTATCACAAAACCTTGCCTTTTACGTATCTTGGGCGTATAATCTTTCTGTTTTAACTGTCACAACTCCATAATAAAATAAATACGGAGCAATTATATGGAAATCTGGGAACTTGCCGTAACCGCCCTCGGGCTTAGCGCCGACGCGTTTGCCGTCGCCGTCTGCAAAGGGCTATCAATAAAGAAAACCACCGTGAAAAACTCACTTGTGGTGGGAACGTGGTTTGGCGGTTTTCAGGCGCTTATGCCCCTCATCGGATACTTTCTTGCTTCCCTCTTTGCCGAAAAAATCAGAGCTTTTGACCACTGGATAGCCTTTGCTCTTCTCGTCATAATAGGCGGCGAAATGATAATCGGCGCCCTCTCCAAGAAAGAGGACGGCGACGAAAATCCCTCATTATCCGTAAAAATAATGCTCCCTCTCGCTATTGCTACAAGCATTGACGCGCTTGCCGTTGGAGTCGGATTTGCCTTCCTTGAGGCCAACATATGGGTGGCGATTGCGTTTATCGGCGCGATAACTTTTATCGTATCTGCCGTGGGCGTCAAGATCGGCGGCGTGTTCGGCGCAAAGTTCAAGAAAAAAGCCGAGCTTGCCGGCGGCATTATCCTCATACTCATAGGTATTAAAATACTTCTCGAGCACCTCGGCGTTATAAACTTTTAACGCCCTTAACGTATTTTGAAAAGCGTTTTGCAATAAAAGCCGCTAAAATAATCTTTAAAATGTCGGGAATTATGAACGGAAAGACGCACCATGTCAGCACGGTCAGAAGCCCCACGCTCCCCGCGTTTTTTGTATACACATAAATAAAATACAACGTGCCGAAAGCGTAGCATACTATAAGCCCTGCCGCCATGCCGAGGAACATTATGTACGGTTTTTGGCCGAAAAGTTTAATAATCAGTCCCGAAACAATAGCCGCAAATAAAAAGCCGATAAGATATCCGCCCGTATTTCCCAGCAAGTACCCTATTCCGCTGTTAAAGCCCGAAAATATGGGCGCGCCGAGAGCTCCGAGAGCGAGATAGATAAGCACCGCCGCCGTACCCCTGTAAAGTCCGAAAAGCGCGACCGAGACAAACACGCCGAATGTCTGCATGGTAAAAGGAACGGTCATGGGAATTGTTATCCACGAACATACAGAGATGAGGGTTACCGCCATTGCGGTATAAACAACGTCATAGGCTGTGATTTTTGAAGTCCTGACGGCCTTTTCCGATACGTTTTTCATCGTATCTATAAGTACCATAAAATGACGCTAAAGTCAATGAAAGTTATTTTATTACCTTAATATCGTACATATCCTTAGCCCTAAAGGACACCTCCACCTCGTAACTCCCGTTCTCCGCCACCGTGATGTTCATTTTAAAGCTGTCCTCGTCCAGCCTGAAATGGTTGTCAAAAAAGGACCTTGTATCCGCCTTCAGAATTTCTACGGTGCTGTTTGGAATATTGGTGTCGTCGGTAAGAATAATTCTGTGCAATCTCAACAATTCGTTTTCGCTGCGCTTTTTCATTGTCTCAATTTCCTCAGTAGCTTATTGAATAAACCTTTATACTCGGCGGTATAGTCGTATATCTTTTTCGCCCCGCCGTCAAGGTATTCGGCAATAAGGTTATAGCTGAACGTAACGGGAGAATTGGGCTTAAGCTCGGTAATTACCGAAAAGAGATTTACGTCGTTGCCTTCGGGTATCACGCCGTATAATTCGAGCTGGAGTGCGTTTGTTATTTCCTTTGCCGAAAGCATTGTCCTGTCAAGAACGTTTGCGCCCTGCATACGGTTTACGATAAGCCCCTGCTTTTCGAGGCGATAGCTTGACAAAACCCTGCTGACTTTATACGCGTCCCTTATGCTGGCGATGTGGGGCGTAGTCACTAATATAGCTTCGTCAGCTCCTTTTATCGCGCGGTGAAAGCTGTCCTCAATCCCCGCGGGACAGTCGATAATAACGTATTCAAAAGCGTCCTTGAGTTTATCGACAATTTCTATAAACTGCAAGGTGGAGACGAGTGTCGAAGTCATGGAGGTAGCGGGCAGTACAAATAGATTGTCGCAAAACGGCACGAGACTCTGATTTATCGTGCACTTGTTTTTGACAACGTCGCCTATGTCGTATAGGACTTTGTCCTCAATATGCATACATACATCGAGATTGTTCAGCCCGATGTCGCCTTCCACCAGCACGACCTTGCGCCCCCGCCACGCCAGAGCTATACCGAGATTCGCGGTGACGGTGGTCTTGCCTACTCCGCCTTTTCCCGATGTAACAACAATACTCTTGCCCATAGGAAAAGAATAAACTAAAGCGGATAAAAAATTATGTCCGGTTTTGACCTATTGTGTCTTATTTCACAAAAAAGCCCATAAAGCTGACAAAGCCCAACTGCCATATCAGCATGTTGACTTCAAGCCTGTTATGGGACGGGAAAACGACGCTGAGCCCGCACCCTGCCCTTAATGAAGACGGAGTGTTTATCATATACGCGGCGATTCTTTTGTTTTTTAAGACATTGAATAATTTGACCGCTTCACTGCGGGAGCCAAAAGAAGCGAGTGTTTCCATAAAAATTCTCCTTTGAATATCAAGTTAAGTACTATAATACATTTATATTATCGAGAACAATAACGTTGTGAATGGAGGGAAAATGATATACCTTGACAATGCGGCAACTTCGAGATTTAAGCCTTTATGCGTAAAGATCGCGTGTCTTAATGAAATAATCAACAGTGCGAATGCCGGACGCGCGTCTCACAAAGCCAGCGTGCGGACGGCTATGAGAATCGAAGAAACGCGCTCGCTTATCTGCAAGCACTTTTTTGACGGCAACGTCATCTTCACCAAAAACTGCACCGAGGCGCTCAACCTCGCCATTTTCGGCACATCTCTCTCAAAGCAGGTAATCACGACAATCTATGAGCACAATTCGGTGTTGCGCCCGCTAAAATACCTTGAAAAAACGGGCAAAATCACGCTCAAAATCCTCTCTCCGGATAAGGACGGACTTATAGATCCCCTTATTAACGCCTTAAGCGTCCCCACTTCAATGGTCGCAATCACCGCCATGAGCAATGCGACAGGCTACACTCCGCCCGTCGCCGAAATGGCAAAAATCATAAAGCAAAAATCAAAGGCACTTGTACTTGTCGACATGGCACAGGCTGCAGGGCACATAAGTCTCGACTATTCCGACATTGACATGATAGCTGTGCCCGGGCATAAGTCCCTCCACGGGATACAAGGCAGCGGCTTTCTGCTCGCAAAAAAGTCGGTTAAAATCTCTCCCCTTCTTTATGGCGGCACCGGGATATCGGGGCTTACCCTCGACCCGCCCATTATCATTCCCGACAGCCTGGAAGCGGGAACGGTCAATGCGGTGGGAATAATAAGTCTCGGAAAAGCGTTATCGTGGACCATGAAAAAACACGAGAAAATTGTACGAAAAATCGAAAAACTTGACGCTTTTCTCGTTGATGAAATGAAACAGATTCCCGACATAAAAATCTACGGCGCGGCAAACGGAATAGTATTGTTCAATATAAACGGCATTCCGAGTCCCGAAACGGGCGATATTCTCTCGAATGAATACGACATTTGCGTGAGAAGCGGACTGCATTGCGCGCCCTTGATGCACAGGCACCTCGGAACGGGCGAAATCGGCGCGGTAAGAGTGAGCATCGGCTATAACAACAGAAAACACGATATAGAGGCATTTTGCGACGCGGTAAGGGAGATTGCCGAAAACAAGGGTGTCAAAAAAGATTAATCCTTCATATGGTATATAAAACAGAGAAGGGTTTTTATGAATATCGCCGATTATATAAGAAAAAAACAAGCGCAGAGTTCTCCCAATCAGGGCAATCCTCCGCCCGAACAGCCTGTGAATATGCAGGACGCCATAAACAAGTATTCGGCAATGCCCGAAAGCGAGCTTATGAAAGAACTTTTTAAGGAAGGAAGCGTGTCGAGCGGCAAGGTCTCTCCCGAACAGCTTGACAACTTCTACAACACGGCGAGCGCCTTTCTTACCGAGGAGCAGCGCGCCAAGATGAAATCGCTTATTGAGCAGCTCAAAAGGAGTTAAACGCTATGGATATGATGTCATTATTGCCGTTTATTATGATGATGAATTCGGGGAAAACCGGTACAAATAATAACAATAATAACAACCCCATGACGCAAATGTTACTCGGAATGCTCGGGGGCAACAATAACAATAATCCCATGATGAGCATGCTCAATATGATGAACGGCGGCAACATGGGCAATTCAAATATGGGAAATTTCAATCAGGGTAACTCTTCAAACACCCAAAACCAAAGACCCCAAAATACCGTACCCAATCAAAATCCCGCGGGCAATTTTGACGATATCGCCTTCAGCGGGAACAATGTAGTGAATTTACTTAAAATGATGATGGCTAAACCTCAAAATCAGGAATGAATTCGGTAGTGGCGGAATTTAAATCCTGCACAAATCCGTCGTTTATGCCGAGTTCGTCAAGGAGAGAAAGTATAAGTTTGTATTCCACGGGTTTTAACGTGCGCTTTATTGTGCTCTTGTGACAGGGCACAAACTGGCTCATTATGCTTATAAGCGCGCGCTCTTTAAACTTTTCCGCGTAAATCCGCAGTACTTCTATGCTGTTTTTTACATTTTCGGGCAAAACAAGGTGGCGTATTATTACGCCCTGTTTCATAATGCCGTTTTCGATAATAAGAGGCTTTGCGCTTACCATTTCTTCGATAGCTTCAATTGCAAATCGGGGATAATTCTTCCTCCTTGAATACTTTTGCGCCGTGTCTTGGGCGGCGTATTTCAAGTCGGGAAGGTAAATATCGACGTAAGGGTGCATTTCACTTATCGTTTCGGGTCTTTCATAGCCTGATGTGTTGTACACAATGGGAATTTGGGGGCGGTAAATGTCCAGAGTCTCCCGTATCCTGTGGGAAAAATGGGTGGGGGTTACGAAATTTATGTTATGAACGCCGCTTCTTTCAAGCTCTCTTATCGCCTCGGCAAGCCGTTCGGGTGTGTATAGCCTTCCCGCCTTTGACTTACTTATCAGATAGTTCTGACAGAATTCGCAATCCATTGTGCAGCCCGAGAAAAACACCGTGCCGCTACCCATTGTTCCGCTAATGGGCGGCTCTTCAAAAAAGTGTTTGCCTATGCGGCATATCCGCATATCGTTGTCGGCGTGGCATAAGCCTTCCGCTTTTTCTCTGTCAACCCCGCACATTTTTGGGCAAAGATAGCACTTCATACCTGTATTTTACCGAAAAACAGGGCGCATCACGCGCCCCGCCCTGTTTTGTTGTGATTTAATTAAGCACGCTTGGATTCTTCGATTATCTTCGCGGCGTTGGCTGCGGGAACTTCTTCATATCTCGCAAACGAGGTGGAGAACTTGCCCCTGCCCTGGGTCATACTGCGAAGGTCGATTGCGTAACGTCCCATTTCGGCCTGCGGAACTTCGCCGCTGACGATGGTCTTGTCCTTGTCGTTTTCCATACCGAAAATTCTGCCGCGGCGCTTGGTGATGTCACCCATTATGTCGCCCATGAACTCGGTGGGTACTATGACTTTTATGTTCATAATCGGCTCGAGAAGTATGGGATTGGCCTTCGGGATACCGTCTTTGAACGCAATCTTGGCAGCTTCGATGAACGCGGCTTCCTTGCTGTCTACAGGATGGTAGCTTCCGTCATACAGCACGGCGCGGAAGTTTACCATCGGGTAGCCCGCGAGCATACCTGTTGCTTTGATTTCCCTGAGACCTTTCTCTACAGCGGGGAAGAACTGCTTGGGAACGGCTCCGCCCACGACCTCTACGCCGAAATCGAATTCTTCAACCTCGGGCGCGGGCTCAAAGCGGATATACACGTCGCCGAACAGACCGCTGCCGCCGTTCTGCTTCTTGCATCTGCCCTGCTGTTCGACTTTCTTCTTGATAGTCTCTCTGTAAGCAACTTTGGGCTCGGCAAGCACAGCCTCGGCCTTATATTTATTCTTGATCTTCTTGAGCATGACGTCAATTTGAGTTTCGCCCATGCCTCTTATTACCGTCTCGCCTGTATCCTGGTCTTTGCCTACCCAGATGGTATTATCTTCTTCCATCATCTTTCTCAGGCCGTCCACGACTTTGTCGGCGCCGCCCTTCTCGTCGGCAACCAAAGCCAGCGTGAATACGGGCTTCGGAAAAGCGATCGGGGCAAACGCTATCTTATTGTTGGGGTCGCAAAGGGTATCATTTGTGGCGGTATAGCTGAGCTTCGCAAACGCGCCGATGTCGCCCGCGTTGATTACGTCGACAGGAACCTGCTGTTTGCCGTTGATGACATACAGCGAGCTTATCTTTTCGGTCTCGTCCTTGGCGGAATTGTATAAGGTGTCGCCGCTCTTTACGCTGCCGCTGTAGGCTTTGAAGAACAACAGTTTGCCGACAAACGGGTCGATTATGGACTTGAAGATGCGTCCTGCAAAAGGCGCGCTCTCGTCGCAGGGAATTTCTACTTCTTCGCCGTTCTTTGTGGCTTTTACGGCTTTGGATTCTCCTGTATAGGGAATAAGGTCAACGATGAGGTCAAGCAGGTTGGCAAGATAGGGCTTGGGACCGACGACAACGCCCGCGATGACGGGCACAAATTCGGTCGCGCCTACCAAGAGCTTAATGCCCTTCAATTTTTCTTCACGGCTCAGCTCCCCATTTTCAAAATAGGTCTCCATTAGTTCTTCACTCGCGCCGGCCGCGGTTTCGGAAAGTTCGTTGTTTTCGCTTGCCGCTTTCTCGGCGAGATTGGAAGGCACGGCGATTTCCTTGAGCTCGGCGTCGAACGCCTTCTGCTCGATGACATCGACATATCCCGCCATCTGGTTTCCGTTCATGATGGGATATTCTATTGCCGCAACCTTGTTGCCGTATTTTGCCCTTATAGCTTCGACTGTCTTGAAGAAGTCGCTGTTTTCCTTGTTAACTCCGTTAATAAACACGATCATGGGGATCTTGTTTTCAAGGCAGTATGTAATGGCTTTTTCGGCACCCACGCTGAGTGTTCCTGTAGCCTGGGTTACCACTATCGCGCCGTCGGCAACGCTGAGCGCGCTGACAAACTCACCCTCGAAATCGAAAAATCCGGGAACGTCTATAATGTTGATTTTGTAATCTTTATATTTCACATTGCTCATCGCCATGTTGATGCTCATTTTTCTGGCGATTTCTTCGGGGTCAAAGTCGCTTACCGTAGTTCCGTCTTCAACCTTGCCCAGTCTGTCAATGGCTTTCGTGTTGAACAGAATCGCTTCAAGCAACGACGTTTTACCTTCTCCGCCGTGTCCGATAAGCGCGATATTTCTTACTTTTTCTTTGCTGTAACCTGCCATATCATCTCTCCTATGCACTGATATTTTTAATGAAAATACGCGGGGCAAAAAGACCCCGTTACCTATGATAACATCTTTTTGTGCGTTTTACAATAGCTAAAAAGTACTTTTTACTATTATCTATACATATTCAAAATTTTTATGGCGGAAATGAACGCTTTGATTTATGCTTTCGGAAATGATGTACGAAAAGTCGGATATCTGAAAATCTATCTCCTTGGCGGTGACGACAAGGTCGGTAAGCTCTTTGGGAATAACAATGCTGTTTTGCGGGTCGATTGAGAGAATCAGCTTGCTGATATATATAACAAGCGGCACGCCGATGGCGAGCACGGGAATTTTGAGGCTTTTGTGATTTAACTTAGGTTTGGGGTTTCCCACCCCCCGTCCCGGCTCAATGCCGTCGTCGCTCATCTGGATGTTGGCGGCAAGGCGGGCATAGCTTCCGCATGCGAGGGTGTCGACGGCGATAATCATATCGGGCTTTTGGGAACTGATTAACGATTTTATTATTTCATAGCTGTCTATTCCCGTCACTCCGCTGACCGATGGCTTAACGCAGGAAAGGCATCCCCATTTTGCGGCAATCTCGCGCCTGTCGTAAAGGTGTTTTGTGACAACCAGCCTGTCGCATACCCTCGCGCCCAGGCTGTCGGCGGTTATGTTGCCGTTTCCGAGTCCCACCACCATAATGGACGCATCGGGCGTAAGACGGTACTTTTTTATGAAAAACCGTATCCCTTTTATCATTTCCTCGATTATTCTGTCCTGTAGTGCCTTATCGTTGTAAACGTCGTTCTTTACGCTCAGGGTGATGTAGTCGCTTCCCTCTTCGTCGCGAGCGTATTTTACGGCGATGCGCCCGTAATATTTTTTTTCGACATGTTCTTCCGTCGTTTTCGCCCGGGAAGCGATTCCGCCTTCCCACAATTCCCTGTAAACGCGCGTCATACTCAAATTATGCGATTTTGCTCGGTAAATATACTGAAATTCTATTGCTTTTTTATTGCGGCTATGATAAAATACCAAACGTAATTGACATCATAAGGAGACAAATAATGGCCAACATTAAATCACAAAAAAAGCGTATATTGATAAGCCGTGAGGAAAACGCCAGAAATACAAGCAAGAAAAGCGCAATCAAGACTGCTATGAAAAAGTATGAGGCTGCTGTAGCCGCCAAGGACTTTGCTAAGGCGAGCGAACTTTTCCCCGGTCTTGTATCCATGATCGATTCTGCCAAGAGCGACGGTATCTACCACATCAATACCGCTGCCAGAAAGAAAGCCAGGATCGCTAAAATGCTGGATTCCATCAGACAATAAGGCTTTTTTTTCAATAATATAAACTTTTTGAAGGACATACTGAGCGCGGTATGTCCTTTTGCGTTACGTCCAAAATTTGCAAAATTATCCCGCATTATGCTATACTATAGTAGACAGGGGGCGTTTTTCAAGTTGATTACAAAGGTATCCGACCGAAAACAACTTAACAAATTCGTCTTTTTTATTAAAGACCTTTACGGAGACTGCGAAAAATACGGTTTTCCCATTTTTTATTCACTGAAAAAAGAGCTTTCCAAAATAGTTCTCCAGGAAAAATCCTACACCGCTCTGATTTGTGAAAAAGACGGAGTCGCCGCAGGCAGGCTCCTTTACACCATCGACTACAGCAAGCACAAAAAGCAGAATATCGGGTACTTTTCTTACTTCGACTGTATCGATGAATCGGACGTTTCTCGCGAATTGTTTGAATACATGGAAAACGACCTCAAAGGCAGGGTACCCTACATCGAAGGCACCTTCTCCCCTTTCGACCCCGACACAAGGCGCGGAATCCTCGTAAAAGGCTTTGAGGAAGACCATACATTCATGACAAGCTACAATTACGACTACTACGAAAAACACCTTTTAGATCTCGGCTATCAAAAGGCCTACGACACCTACACGGTCAGAATTCCGCTCGAAAAAGATAATACCGACAAAGTGCGCCTCATAGGCGAAAAAATGGACAATATCCTTAATATAAAGGTGGACAGCCTCGACCTTAAAAACATGGACAGAGACATCGAGGACATTCATTCCATTCTGACTGCGGCGACCACCGAAATCAACTATCAGGAAGCGCCCTCAATCGAAGTCATAAGGAAATTTGCCGACAGCGTGAAATTTCTTGTCAATCCCGATTTTATCAAAATCGCGAGGGAAACTACCGGCGGCAAGGCGGTAGGTTTTTGCCTTGTCATGCCCGACTTCAACCAGATACTCCGAAAGACAAAAGGAAAAATAAAACCCCTTGTCTTTCTGACTCAAAAGAATAAAATAGACTCGGTGCGAGGCATACTGCAGTATGTCATTCCCGAATACCAGAAAAAAGGCGTAATAGCGCTTATTTACTACAAGCTGTACGAGGCATTTGAAAAACACGGCATAACGAAATTTGAAGGCGGCACAATAATGGAAGAAAACGCCGCGTCGTGGGGCGCTCTGGTGAAATTCGGGGGCGAGATATCCAAAATTTACAGGATAATGGGTAAAAATATATGAGCATAGCTATCACAATAATTCAGGCGGCGGTGATGA
Source organism: Clostridia bacterium (assembly GCA_035381305.1). Lineage (GTDB taxonomy): Bacteria > Bacillota > Clostridia > Christensenellales > DTU072 > CAG-1782. The sequence goes on along the minus strand of DAOSYK010000016.1, from coordinate 12,127 downwards.
TATTTGCCCCCGCCCTTATAATGCGTTTCCGCGATACTAAAATCGTTAAAACGATTGGCAGCATTACCCTTGCTTATGCCGCGGGAATACTTATTTCGATAATTCTCTTTCTGATAAGGCTTTCGGGCGCAGATGTCGCGCTCAATCCCGACGTTGGACAGATTGGCGGCTTTGTCAGCATAGGAATAGCCATCCCTCTGCTCCTTTTCAGCACCGAACTGAAAAAAGTAAAGAATATCTCAAAACGGGCGCTTGTGTCGTTTGGCATATTGACCGTTTCGGTAATTGTCGTGTCGGTCGCGTCATTTTTTATCTTCAGAGGCAAAATCGAAAAGAACGGCGCGCTCGCGGGCATGGCGATTGGACTTTACACGGGCGGCACGCCCAATCTTAACGCAATCGGCAGCATATTGGGAGTAGCCGTTCCCACAATCGCACTTGCCAACATTTCCGACATGATAGTGGGCGGCGTATTCTATTTGTTTTTGTTGACAATATGCAAGCCGCTCCTTAAGCGTTTTCTCAACGCTCCGCCCCTTGAAAGCTATTATAAAGACAGCGATTCGGTCAAAAACGTTGACTTGCTCGACATAAAAAACATTGAGAAAAAGCCGCTTGCTTTAAACATTCTGATAGCTCTCTCTTTCGCGCTTGTGGGCGCGGGACTAGGCGTCGTTGTGTGGATACTCACGGGAAAAACCGCTGCGATGACAGATTATATAGTGCCCGTTATGATGCTGGTCGCCACAATCGGCGGCACAGCCTGCTCGTTCAGCAAAAAAGTGCGCGAGGTAAAAGGCAACAACTTTGTCGGCATGTACCTTATACTCGTCTTTTCAATATCAATAGCGATGTCCATTGTCTGGGAAGACATAGACATAAGTTCGGTTTATATTTTCCTGGAATTTGCGTTTATTACGGTAGTGACGTTTATCGTACACGTCATCTTCAACAAAATTTTTAAAATCGACGTGGACTGCACCATGGTAATAGCCACGGCGGGCATTTACGGCCCCGCTTTTGTGCCGGCGCTGACCGCTCACCTAAAAAACGACAACCTCACCGCGCCCGGGCTTATACTCGGCGCGATAGGCTACGCGATAGGAACATTTCTCGGAGCGGGAATAGGCTATCTTCTCTTACTGATTTAGATTATCCAACGGACAGTCTCGATAAGGCCTTTGCCGTCCTCGGCGGGAACAAGGTGGAGTTCTCCCCACTTCCCGTCTTTTTTAACGCGGCATTCTCCGTCTGACATGGGCGTGCCCGCGTCGTATTTAAAATCTATTATTACTTCGTTTTTTGCGTTGATGTAGCCGCACTTGTCGCCCTTATAGACGCACGCGTAGCCGTCGCTGAAGGACAGCGCGCAGTTGTAAACGGGCGGGATGACTTCCTTACCCTGTCTGTCGATATATCCGAAGAGTTCGTCTTTCTGTACGCAGCAAAGGTCTTCTTTGAAGTTGAACACTTCGTCGTAGATGGGTTCAATAACAAATTTCCCCTCTCTGTCCTTGAAGCCCCACTTACCGTTTTTGTTTATCTTGACGTAAATGTCGAGCGTCTCCTTTACAGGCTCGGCGAGGGCTTTGGGCGGGTGTACAACTCTCGTGGTTTCCACATAAACCGTTTGGTTTTCCCTTGGCTCTCTTCTGCCCGAGGGATTGTATCCCTGACGCCTTTCCTGCATGTTGCTGCGGTCGGCTTTTTGGGGTGAGTTCTGCGGCGCGTTTTGCTGAGGCGCGTTTTGCATCGCGCCATTATCGTTTTGCGTCTCGGGCTTGAGATGCAGACCTTTTACCCTTAGCGCATTTTTGAGTTCGATCAGATTTTTTTTATTGAAAGTGGATATTCTGTAAAAATCCTTGTCTTCTCTCCTCACCACGTCTCTTACGGTAAGAATGCTCGCACCGTTGAGAAGTTTTTTTGTATTTTCCCGCAAATTAAGTATATCTGTGCTCTGCGAAAGCACCTCTTCGGAAAACGGTGGCTTATATGTGTCGACCTTTGACGGCCTTCTGTTTTTGAATCTCCTGTTGTTTGACATATCTACCTCATATATTGAATATATTACCATAATTAAGCGCGCATTTCAACAATAAAAAAGAGACCGCGATTCCGGCGGTCTCTTTGCTTGTTTTTTTTGGGGTCTATCCCTATATGCGGGCGACTCCCGACTTGCGGGCAGCTTCCGCTACCGCAGCGGCAACCGTCTTGCCCACTCTGGGGTCAAACGCCCTGGGGATGATGTATTCGGGGCTGAGCTCTTCGTCGCTTACGAGAGAAGCAATAGCATAAGCGGCCGCGATCTTCATCTCCTCGTTGATGTCGCTTGCGCGCACGTCCAACGCTCCGCGGAATATTCCGGGGAAGGCGAGCACGTTGTTGATCTGATTGGGGAAGTCGCTTCTGCCTGTTCCCACGACAGTTGCGCCGGCTTCCTTCGCGAGGTCGGGCATGATTTCGGGAACGGGGTTGGCCATAGCGAGCACGACGGAACCGGGAGCCATGCTGGCTACCATTTCCTTGGTGACAACGTTGGGGGCGGACACGCCGATAAATATATCAGCACCGCGCATAGCGTCGGCAAGAGTACCGTGCTTGAGGGTTTTGTTGGTATAAGATGCAAGCTCGGCCTTGGCGGCGGGAAGATCGTTCATATCGGCCGCGAGAATACCGCTCTTGTCGCACATTATGGCGTCCTTAAGTCCCATATTGAGAAGGAGGTTACAAACCGCGACACCTGCCGCGCCGGCTCCGCTGAAAGCGGCCGTACAGTCCCTGATGTCCTTCTTACAATACTTGAGGGCGTTGATTATGGCGGCAGCCGCAACTACTGCTGTGCCGTGCTGGTCGTCATGGAAAATCGGAATATCGGTGCAAGCCTTGAGCTTCTTCTCGATTTCAAAGCACCTGGGAGCGGCGATGTCCTCGAGGTTGATACCGCCGAAGCTGCCGCTGATGAGCTGAACGGTGCGGACGATTTCGTCCACGTCCTTGCTCTTTATGCACAGAGGGAACGCGTCCACTCCGCCGAAAGCCTTGAACAGTACGCATTTGCCTTCCATAACGGGCATTCCCGCTTCGGGGCCTATGTCTCCAAGACCGAGAACGGCGGTGCCGTCAGTCACTACAGCGACGAGGTTCCACCTTCTGGTAAGCTCATAAGACTTGTCTACGTCTTTCTGTATTTCGAGGCAGGGCTGGGCTACGCCGGGCGTGTAAGCAAGGGAAAGCTCTTCCTTGCTGGAAACGCTTGCGCGGGGCACTACTTCAAGTTTGCCCTTCCATTCATAATGGCGTTTTAAGGATTCTTCAAGATAATTCATATTTTTATTCTCCTGTTATTTTTCCCACGGGAATACGTAAGATAGTTTAAGTTCGTCTCTTACTTTGGACATTTCTTTCTGAACGGCTTCGTTGATCGGAACGCCTGCGTCCTTGCGCTCGAGCCATACTTCGTACTCTTTCTCGCCGGCGGTGAAGATTCTGTCATTGCCGGGAGCTTTCTTGGAAGCGCGGAGTTCTCTCATTATTTCGCCTGCGGTCTTCTTGAACTCTTCAAGACCCATAAACGCGTTGGTGTCGATGGCGATGAAGAAGTGTCCGAGGTGATAGGGAACGAGTTCGCCGTTGGCGCCTATGCCGCTGAGCATCTTAAGGTAGTTGCCCTGCTGAAGAGCCGCGCTGAGGACCTCTACGACAGTCGCGTATCCGTATCCCTTATATCCGCCCATTTCCTCGCCGATTCCGCCCAAAGGAGCAAGAGCAGCTTCGCCTGTATTGAGCTCTTTGAGTATCTTGTTGCTGTCGGTCTTGGGTTCGCCGTCGTTTCCGATAACCCAGCCTGCGGGAGTATCTTTGCCAATACGGGCATAGTACTCGATTTTGCCTCTCTGGGAGATGCTGGTTGCGCAGTCAAGCACAAAGGGGAATTCCTCGTCGGTGGGGAAGCCTATAGTAAGGGGGTTGGTTCCCAGCATGTTCTCTACGCCGAAGGTGGGAGCGATGCTGGGTCTTGCGTTGGTTCCGGTGATTCCTATCATGCCTTCCTTAATGCACATGCTGGCATAGTATCCCGCAATGCCGTAGTGGCAGGAGTTGCGGACGGCGACCATGCCCATGCCGTACTTCTTGGCTTTCTCTATGGCCATCTTGGTAGCCTTGTAGCCGATAACCTGACCCATTCCGTCATGACCGTCTACAACGGCGGTGGTGGGAGTCTCGCGGATGATCTCGAAGTTGGTCACGGGGTTCTGTATACCCGCTTTGATTCTGTCGATGTAGATGGGTTTGAAACGATTGCAGCCGTGGCTCTCGATTCCCCTCTTGTCGCTTTCAAGCAAAACATCGGCGCAGATTTCCGCGTCCTCTCTGGGCACTCCGACACCCACAAAAGCGTCGGTAATAAAGGCATAAGCCGTTTTCCAGTCTAAGTTCATTTTGGGCATATTACGTATCTCCTTAGAAAAGTATTTTCAATAATTTTTTGTCACTAAACATTATTTATATATTATAACAACACCATTCAAAAGTCAAACAAAAACCTCATTGTCTCCCTTTGAAAAAGGGGCGCAAATCCGTCTGAATTTCCGCCCCTTTGCCGTTATCTTCGGTTTTTCTATCTGTCTTCCCTGAAGTAGTTTATACCTATGGCGGCAGGCTGCTGACCCGTTTTTTTCTTTGTAATCGAGCTGAATATCAAAACCAGCGCGGTAATGAGGAAGGGCAGCATCTGGTAAAAGTCGTTGGGTACGGCATTCATCCACCCGAGTACCTCGGGGAATACGCTCGCAAGACTTCCTTTCCACGCCTGAAGCGTGTAGAACAAGCCGAACAGGAAAGAGCCGCCGATTGCCTTTGCGGGCGACCAGCTGGCAAAAATGACCAGCGCGATGGCTATCCAGCCAAAGCCGTTTATCCAGCTTGTGTTCCACTCTCCGCCGTTTATAAGAAGGGCAAGATACAATCCGCCTATTCCGCAGATTCCGCTACCGATTATTATGTTTGCGTATCTGACCGAGTCGACGCTTATTCCCACGCCGTCGGCGGCGTTGGGGCTTTCGCCCACCGCGCGCATTCTCAAGCCTGTTCGGGTGTATTTTATGTAAATCCAGCACGCAAGCGCGATTATTGCGCTGAGATAGACAAAGATATTGTAGGAGAAAAGCAGTTTTCCGACATACGGTATATCTCTCAAAAGCGGTATACCCTTATCGGTAATGGAGCTTACAAGTCCGGGAGACCTGGCAAGCAGCGGAAATTTTCCCGAAGCCCTCAAAGACTGTCCCACAAACTGATAAACGCCCAGTCCGAATATGGTAAGGGCAAGACCCGTTACGTTCTGATTGGCGCGCATAGTTACCGTCAGGAAGGCGTAAATAAGTCCGCACGCACCCGAGGCCAAAAACGCCACGATAAGGCCCACAAAAAGACTGTCGGCCTTGCACGCGCCAAGATAGCCGATAACGGCGCCCACCGCCATAATGCCCTCGATACCGAGGTTGAGGCTGCCCGACTTCTCGTGCAGGATTTCGCCTGTCGTTGCAAGCAGGAGCGGTATTCCCGTCCTTACAGCGTAAAAGAGAAATGTGACAATAATTAATACTTTATCTACCGATTGCATTATTTCACCACCTCTTCAGTAACGCTGTTTTCTTTCTTTTCTTTTTTGCGGATAATGACCTTGTAGCGCAGGAAGAAGTCCATAGCAAGCACCGTAAACAAGATAAGACCCTGAATTACGTCGGCGCTTGCGGTCGATATTCCCATGGCGCTTTCGGCTACGCTGCTGCCGTTTTCCAGCATGCCCATAAGTATGGACGTAATAAGTATGCCTACGGGGTTAAGCCTCGAGAGCCACGCGATAATTATACCCGTCCAGCCCACACCGCTCGTTATACCCGTGCTAAGCATATGGTTGGACGCAGTGCCCATTACCTGCAGCGCGCCCGCAAGACCTATAATCGCGCCCGACATAAACACCGTGCGAAGTATTATTCCCTTGACATTCATTCCCGCATATTTCGCGGTATTTATGCTGTCGCCGATGACGTTTATTTCATATCCCTGTTTGGTGTAATTGATATAGAAGAATATAAACGCCACAAGTCCGATTGCGAAGAACACCGAAATATCGATTGTAAACACTCCGCTTCCCAGCGTCGCCAGCCAGCCGTTTCTCGGCAAAGCCTTAAAATCGATAAACGCGCCCACGCCAAGCTGCTTATAATAGTTGGTTTTCTTTAAAAAGCCCAGGAGGTAAAGCGCGATATAGTTGAGCATCAATGTAAGAAGTGTTTCATTGGAATTGAGCTGAACTTTCAGAAGTCCGACTATAAGCGCATATACGCCGCCGCCCAGAACGCCGAATACAAGCGCCAATATGACGGTAATCCAGCCGGGAGTGTTACCGAGTGCGAAAATTATCGTCGAACTCATAAGAGCGCCCATAATAAACTGCCCTTCGGCGCCGATGTTCCAGAATTTCATCCTGAACGCGACGGATATTCCCAGCGACGTTATTATCAGCGGGACTATTTTCTCTATGAAGTGCTTAAGGTATATGAGATTTGTAAAATTGCCCGCGATTACCTTGCCGTAATAGATAAAGGGGTTTTTCCCGATAAGCAATATGAAAAAGCCGCCGATAATCAGCGCTATCACTATCGCAAGGGTATAGAACAGCAATGTCTTTCCGCCCGACATTTTTTCACGTTTGGCAATACGGATCAAGGGTTCTTTTACTTCGGAAGAATTCTTTTTCGGATTACTCATTGCCCTGCTCCTCTTTGGTCGGCGCGTCGCCCTTGATGTTGGTATCCTTGGCTATACCGAAATTCTTATCTTTCTTGATGACATTGAGGTCCTGGCTTCCCGTCATCATTAGACCAAGCTGCTCTTTTGTGGTCTTATTGGCGTGAACCACGCCCATGAGCTTGCCGCGGCACAATACCATAATCTTGTCGCAAAGTTCCAGCATGACGTCAAGGTCTTCGCCTATAAATAGTATTCCCACGCCGTTTTTCTTCTGTTCGTTAAGAATGTCGTAAATCGCGTATGAAGAATTAATGTCAAGGCCTCTTACGGGATAAGCTGTGACAATAACGTTGGGACCTGCCTGAATTTCCCTGCCGACCAGCACTTTCTGGACGTTGCCGCCCGAAAGGAGCCTGACGGGAGTTTCTGTGGACGGGGTAACAATGCCGAGTTCTTTTATCACCCTTTCGGCCGCCGCCCTTGCTTTCTTTCTGTCCACGACGGGATTGTACCACTTGTCGCCCTTATATGTCTTGAGCATCATGTTGTCGGTAATGGAAAGTGACGGCGCAAGTCCCATTCCCAATCTGTCCTCGGGAATAAACGACATCGCTATGCCTTTCTTAATAATCTCTTCGGGTTTAAGTCCGATTATGCTCTCGCCTTTGTGGTTGATTTCGCCGCTTAAAATGGGGCGCAAGCCGGCTATCGCTTCGCAAAGTTCCCTCTGCCCGCAGCCTGAGATTCCCGCGACGCCCAAAATTTCGCCGCCTCTTATATAGAAGTTGACTTTGTCGATCGCCAGCGCGCCTTCGTCATTCTTTATGGTAAGGTCGCGGATTTCGAGGAGCGGCTTGTCGAATTCGGTAATGGGCCTGTCGATTTTTAGGTCGACCTGACGTCCTACCATGTATTCGGTCAGCTGCTGCTCGTTGGTTTCGGAGGTGTTTACGGTGGTGATGTATTCGCCTTTGCGCAAAATCGCCACTCTGTCGCTGATGTCCATAACTTCATTCAGCTTGTGAGTAATGATTATTATGGAATGTCCCGCCTCTTTCATCTTGCGCAGGATATTGAACAGCTTTTCAATCTCCTGCACGGTAAGCACGGCGGTAGGCTCGTCGAGGATTATTATTTTTGCGCCGTAATATAGCACCTTTATTATTTCAATTGTCTGTTTTTCGCTGACAGACATGTCGTATACCATTTTGGTCGGATCGATGTCGAATCCGAATTGCGCGCTGATATCCTTTATCCTTTTATATCTTTTGGGAGTTAGGAAAGCGTTTTTGGTGTGATAAAACGCGCAATTGCAAATTTCTTTTAACTCTTTTGCGAATTTCTTACTTTCAAAGACAAACTTTGCTTTTTTGTCTTGTCCTTCGTAATGCTCTTTCCTTATTTCGCCGAGTTTTTCTTTTAGTCCGTAAGACGGAAAGTCCACGCCCATCCAGATGTTGTCGGCGGCGCTGAACGTTTCGATAAGTTTAAAATGCTGATGCACCATTCCGATGCCGAGCCTTTTGCTGTCTTCGGGTGAATTTATCTGAACCAATTTCCCGTTGACAAAAACAGAACCTGTGTCGGGTTTGTATATCCCTGACAGCATGTTCATAAGGGTGGTTTTTCCGCTGCCGTTTTCGCCGAGCAGGGCGAGAATCTCGCCCTGCCTGACGGAAATGCTTATGTCTTTGTTTGCTACGACACTGCCAAATGTTTTGGTAATGCCTTTCAGTTCAATGGCATATTCTGTCATGTGTTTTTCCTTTTATGGATTACGCTTTGACAACGCCTTTTACAAGATAGTTCATCGTGCCTTTGATAACGCCGTCGTCAACAACGCCTGCGGGGGTGTTGTCGTTCTTGAGTAGCGCGCTCTCTACGGGAGTAGCTGTAGCGGTCTTGGCGGTTTCATCATAGCTGAAGCTGAGAACTTTTCCGCTGAACACGTCCCAGGTACCCTCGTTGAAGAGTTTCTCAACGGCTGCAACGTAAGCGAGTTCTTTCTCGTCGAGGCTGGTCTTCACGATGCTGCAGATACCATCGGCATAGCTGGAGTAGTATTCCTTTCCGCCATTGGCCATGAATTCCGCCCACTTGCCTTCCATAGCGGCTTTGGTGGCCGCGGTGTAATAAACGCCCCAGTTCCACACAACGGAGGTGAGAACGGAGTCACCGGCGGAGGTTGTGCTCATATCGCTGTTGTATCCAACACCGTATTTGCCCTTTTCCTTAGCGGCGATCATGGGGTTGGCTGTGTCGCAATGCTGAGCGATAACTTCGCAGTTGTTGGTTTCAATCAACGCGGTGGCAAAGTCCTTTTCGTTTGTGGGATCATACCAGCTGTTGAGGCTCTTTACGTAGAGTGTGGCTTCGGGGTTTACAGCCTGGATGCCGAGAGCGAAGGCATTGATGCCCGAAGCGGTTTCGGCGAGCTCATCGGTAAAGGCGGCAACATAGCCCGCGTTTCCGCCAAGGCTCATGTTAAGACCGGCAACAACGCCCGCGAGATATCTGGACTGATATATTCTGCCAAAGTAATTGTTGAAGTTGGTCTCATTGCTCTTATATCCTGTGCCGTGAGAGAAGATCACGTCGGGATATTCTTCGGCGAGAGCAGCCGTGGTATCCATATAACCGTAGCTGGTCGTAAAGATGATGTCGCAGCCTTCGGCTATACAAGCTTCGATGGCAGCTCTGATGGCAGCGTTGTCATCGTCGGCTACGTTTATCTTTCTGACGATCTGGTCATCTCTTAATCTAAGCTCTGCCTGCATAGCCTGAATGCCGAGATCGTGAGTGTAGGAATAACCTGCACCGTCAGCGGGGTCGCCGATGTGGATAACGCCGACCTTAAAGACGTCGTCTTTGGCGCATGCGGTAAGACCTGCAAAGCAGCCAATCACAACAACAAGGCTTAGTAACATTACTAATACTTTCTTCATTCAAATTACCTCCAGATTTTTTTTGTTTATTTTTTTAAAATTTTTGTAGAAATTAAGAACGAAACACCAGCCCGTCGGGCGACATTCTGTCGATAATCGCAAGGCTCTCAACTTTTATCCCCTGCATACGCATCATATCACCGCCGCCTTGGAATCCTTTTTCTATTGCGATTCCGCAGCCGACAAGCTTTGCTCCCGCCTGTTCGACCAGGCTGATGAGGCCTCTGAGCGCCTCTCCGTTTGCCAGAAAATCATCGATAATCAGCACTTCGTCTTCGGGTGTGAGGTACTCCTTGGAAACAAAAATGTCATATACTTTTCCGTGGGTATATGACATTACTTTGGCGCTATAGACGCCCTTTGACAGATTTTTGGTCTGACTCTTTTTGGCGAAGAGCATCGGTACCCCGATTGCCTGTGCCGCGAGTCCTCCGAGAATGATCCCCGATGCTTCGATTGTGAGTACTTTGGTTATGCGGCAGCCTGCGAAAAGTTTGGCGAATTCCTTCCCCATTTCGGTAAGCAGTCCGATGTCCACCTGATGATTGAGGAAGCTATCAACCTTCAGTATGTTGTCGGGCAACACCTTACCATACTCCAAGATTTTTCTTTTGAGTAAATCCACTTCCGGCTCCTGTCGCTGATTACGATAAGATACTACCATTGTAGACAAGCCCGAAAATCAAAGTCAAGCAAAAAAACGACATTTATCGCAAATAAAATTTTAAAATATTTTTAATAGAATTTTTATTATGAAATAAGGTACGAAAAACTTTGTTGTACAATAAGTATGCAAAGATTGGCAACTGATGTAATAAGGATATATTCTGATAGGTTTGTTATCCGCGCCCGTAAGGGTTCAGCGGGTGGGGCAATAACAAATGTTGTTGCCCCACTGCGCTCGCAAATGTGCCCGAAGTCGCATTTGCGCCTTTTTTTATTGTGCCCGGCCTCATAGGCTCATAAATGGTCCTATTTCGTCCGTACCCAACAAAAAAGCGCGCCTCTTTGGCGCGCTTGCTCGCTTTGCGAGGACAAAATCATAAGTGGGAAAAATTACCAGATATGCGCAAGATACCGAACAAAAAGTAGAACCAAACAAAAAGTAAGAAAGTAAGTTGATGGGGTCTTGATTTCGCGGAATAACAAATTTGGGCAAAACAGTAGTTTTGTAGCAGATGAAATGTATGACCTAGTTCAACAAGAGTTTATAAAGAGAAATGAGTTAAGAAGTGCAAGCAAGGCTGGCGAGCAAGCAGAGTTCGATAAGGACATATTTACAAAACTGGTTGACTTAGTGAAAATTAAGAGCCGAGAGATTATGGAGCAGCTTGACGAGTTATTCAAGCAAAGAGACGAATTCATGGCAGAACAAAGCGACGGCGCACTGTCTAAATCGCAATACAAAATGCTAACAGACTTCTTAAAGAATGAACAAAAGCAAACCGAATTCGACAAAGATGTGTTCACTAAATTGGTAGACAAGGTCATCGTGCATAGTAGAGAGGAAATAACCTTCGTATTCAAAGATGGGACGGAAATTAAGGGAACAAAAGAGTAAAATCTATGTAACTATTGCCGTTTTCTACCGATTATTATATTATTCATAAAGGTACAGGGATATGAAATTTTTTATGTATGGTATATAATACTGGAAAGATGGAGCTTAAATTTAGGATAATGGATAAACTCGTACAGCAAATTAATAAAATAATATTAAAAATTTCGAAAGGTGACATAAACGCACTAGATGATTTGTTTTCCTTAACAAGTCGTATGCTGCTTTTTATGGCAAAGAAATACCTTAACGATAAATCACTTGCAGAGGATATTGTAAGTGAGGTCTATTTAATAGTGGCAAGAAAAGCTTCAACCTTTGATAAGAATAAGAATGGGCTTAATTGGCTTTATAAAATTACTCGTAACACTGCCCTATCATTTTACAAGCTTTGATAATCTTTTGTCGATATTTGATTACGGCTTATTGAGTCGTGCGGAACTCGAGAAGCGAAAGGCATTGTATGATAAAAATGACAATGAGCGTTTTGACGGACTTCATGATTATATAAACTGTTCGCTTGAATATCCAAATAATAGACTATTAGCAACATATGAAATTAATACAAGTAAAGAGTTTGTTTTAATTGAAATTGATGTTTCGATTTTATTCGAACAGACAGCCAAATGCTCTTTTACAAATGCCGCCAAAAATTGCGGCAAGGATGTTTTGCCGATTAAGAGATTGGAAAGACTTTTTGAAGGCGAAAGACCCTATTACATAGCAGACAATCATCCAACTGATGAACAAGCAGAAATATTGATTAGAGATATAGTTTTGCCAAAATACTTCAAGTCACTAATTTTTAAGAGTGAGGAGAGCCTAAAAAGAGTTTCGGAGCGAAATATTGTTTTTCCGAACAGAT
>DAOSYK010000015.1:0-41295 GCA_035381305.1 Clostridia bacterium | reverse complement strand
CAGAAATTATTATCAATGCAGTTTATTAGCGTATAGGTTTATATCGGAAAATCAATAACACAAATCCCCTCTAACGCATATTTATGAAAGAGTTTTTAAGGAGGGGTAAGAAAATGTACAATGACAATTACATAAACAGGTTTATGCTCAACGATTACGGACCCGAGCCGTTTGTCACCAACATAAGGCGGGCGACGATGCTCAATCCGTATTTCAGGACGGCGCTCTGGACGGGCAATAATCTTCAGCTTACGCTTATGAGCATTCCCGTCGGGGGCGAAATCGGACTGGAGATGCATCCCGACACCGACCAGTTTTTGCGGATTGAGGCAGGCTACGGGCAGGTAATGATGGGACCGAATCCCGAAAAGCTGAGCTATCAGTCCAATGTAGTCGAGGGATACGCGATATTTATTCCCGCAGGGACCTATCACAACCTCGTAAACATCGGTAATATTCCGATAAAACTGTATTCAATTTACGCGCCTCCCCAGCACCCGCGCGGCACAGTCCACCAGACCAAAGCCGAGGCAGACGCGGCCGAAGGTCACGAATAGCAAAAAACGCCCCGGAAATTTTCGGGGCGTTTTACTTGTATAAAATGTTTTACGTCCTAAGTCCGAGAGCCTTTTTGCACTTTTCGGCAATGTCGGACGCGTTGAGCTTGTAGATGTTTTTAAGGTAGGGAAGCTTGCCCACCTCGCCGAAGGTGTCGTTTATACCGACGGGCAGAACGGGCACGGGGTATTCCGATACGATAACTTCGCTTACCGCGCTGAAAAGTCCACCGATTATGTTGTGGTTTTCGCAGGTTACGGCGCAGCCTGTCTTCTTGACGGAATTGACTATCGCCTCTCTGTCAATGGGCTTTATGGTGTGAATGTTGATAAGTTCTGCCTTTATGCCCTCGTTTTCCAGCATAGCGACGGCCTTTACTGACTCCTGCACCATTATGCCCGAGGCAAAAATCGAGATGTCCTTGCCTTCCTTTATTGTATCGGCCTTAAAGAGGTCGAACTCGTAGTCGGGAGTAAACACGTCGTCAATCGTCTTTCGGAAAAGTCTCATATAGACCATGCCTTCATAGGCGTCAATTACGGGCATGGCTTTTTCGAGCTGAATTGCGTCCACGGGCTCGAAGATGACAAGGTCGGGTACGCTTCTCAGCACCCCCACGTCCTCAAGTCCCATGTGGGTGCCGCCGTTAAGTTCGGCGGTGATGCCGGGGTCGGAGCCTATTACCTTGACGTTTTGCTTGGCGTAGCAACCCGAAAGGGTCAGCTGATCGCAAATACGTCTGCTCACAAAAGGCGAAAAGCTGCCGATATAAGGCTTAAATCCGTAGCTGGAAAGACCTGCGGCGACGCCCATCATGTTCTGTTCGGCAACGCCCACATCAATCGCCCTGTCGGGAAATTCGTTTCTCAGCGCCCAGGTGCCGTTGGCTTTGGCGAGGTCGGCGTCGACTACGACCACCCTCTCGTCCTTTTCCATGAGTTTTTTAAGTTCGGCGGCAAATACCGCTCTCATTTCGATATTTCCCATATTTACCTCCTGATCTCCTCGATGGCCTTAGCAACATCTTCCTCGCTGAGCGGTATATTGTGGCAGCCATAGCCTTTGGCTTCCACGAAGGAGACGCCCTTGCCTTTTACCGTTCTTGCCACTATCATTGTGGGCTTTTCCTTCTGCGCTTTTGCCTTATTAACGGCGTCGGAAATTTCGTCAGGATTGTGTCCGTCGATTTCGTACACGTTCCAGTTGAAGCTTCTCCACTTGTCGGCGACAGGCTCGAGTCCGTTTACGTCGCAGACGTTTCCGTCAATCTGCATACCGTTATTGTCGGTAAACACGATAAGGTTGTGCAATTTTTTCGCGGCGGCGAACATGGCGGCTTCCCAGATCTGTCCTTCCTGGCTTTCGCCGTCGCCGATTATCGCGTAGATATACGCGCCGTCGTCCTTTATCTTGCTGCCGAGCGCAACGCCCACCGCGCAGCTTAATCCCTGCCCGAGGCTTCCAGTCGTCATGTCGATACCGACGGTGCGGTTCATGTCGCAGTGGCTGGGAAGACAGGTGCCGCCCTTATTGAGGGTGAGCAGTAATTCCTTATCGAAATACCCCCTGTTGGCAAGCGCGGCGTAAACCGCGGGACCCGCGTGACCTTTGGAAACAACCAGCCTGTCGCGGCCTTCCATTTTGGGGTTCTTGGGGTCGATATTCATCTCTTTGAAATAAAGCGTTGCCAGAATTTCCACTATGGACAAGCTGCCGCCGATGTGCCCCACCCCAATGGAGCCGATACAGCGGAAAATGTCCTCTCTGATATCCTTGCAAATCTTAACAAGATCCATCTCTATACTCCTTATCATTTTTTTTCGCTTTTCGGACAGCGATATAGCCATATTTAAATATAGCACATCGCGCTTACAATGACAATATCCCCGATTAAATATTTGTGCATGAATTTCACGCAATACGTCTTAAAAAAGGAAAAGCCCGCCCGAAAAATGTTCGGGCGGGGCAGTTATGCGTGCTCTGTGTGTTATTCTTTTACTTCGGCATTTTCAATAATCGCCGCTCTCTTTTTTTCCTTGGCGCTTGTGACGCACATAGCGGTGACTGCCGCGGCAAACATCACGATAAGCTCGGCAAGGATGAGAATCTTTATGGCGTTGTCGTCACGAGGAGCTTCCACCGCCGAAACGGTCTTTATGATGCTGTTCTTCATGACTTCGCTCTCGATATACTCGTCGACAGCCTCATTGATGTAGCCGATTTCCTCGGTTATCTTGCTGTTTATCCTGTCGAGGAGGGATTCCGCCGTAGCAATAGACGCGGCTTTTTCGGGCTCCGACATCGAAGCTGCGCTGTTTATCTTAGCTTTTCTTGTCTCCCAGAGTGTCTTGGTGGAGTTGAGGGATACAAGCTGAGACTGGTAGATCCTCAGGTTGTCATAGAGTTTTTCATATGCCGCGCCGTTTGCGAGCACCGAAGTTGTTGTATTGTTTTCGGTGGTCGTCGTGTTGTAGACGAATTCGAAGTTGGCGATAGCGTTATTGGTCGCCGTAATGGACGCTTCGGTTGCGGCAATGCTCCTTGCGATGTCGTTTATCTTCTCGTCGATGAAGGTCACCGCGTCGATTGTGGAATCGGCTCTCGAAACGCCTTTTCCATAGATATATATCTCGAGTTTGTAAAGGTCGTAGTCACGTATGGACTTCACTCTTGCCTTCATGTCCTCAAAAGACAGTTTTGTGGCTGTGGTGCGGAAGGAAGCCGAGCGGCTTATCATGTCGTCGAGATAGGCCATCACGCTGTCGACCTGGTCGGCGTAAAGGCTGTGAAGTTCGAGATAGTCGTATCCGTCCCTATTCACTTCTTCTCCGATAAGCGTGCCTAGCGCGTTGTTGAAGCCGTATTGCTGCTTGAACGCGAGAATATAGTTGTCGACAATGGAGTTAAGGATATTTATGCACTCCTTGCCGCTAAGACCGAGTTTCTTGTCGTTTTTGAGGCTGATAACATAGCTTGTCGAGAAATATGATAGGCCGGTAAGCTCGTTGAGCTGGGTGGGCGTCTTGGTGGCGATTTCCTTAATGATAAGGATTTTCTTCATTATGTCCTCGGGCACCACTCCCGCAATTGCAATGTTATTGATTATGCCATTCTTAAGTTTGGCACGTCTTTCTTCGCTGTACTCGTTTTCCACAAGCGCTTTGGTGACTATGGCGTCCGACCTTATTTTGGTGACGTCAAGTTTGCGCCCCCACGGGTCAAGTCCCGACTCGACTCCTTCATAGTTGTATTCTATGATCGCCTGGTAAACCTTTTCGTCACGAACCAGCACAATGGTAAGCGCGCCGATAGCGCCCGCAACAAACGCCGCTACCAGTACATATACGACAATCCTTGTGAAGCTCTTTTTGATAAGCTCCCACAAGGCGTGGAACGTAAGACCGTCTTTGGCTGTCTTGTTCATTATTCCTCCTTATATATAAACCCATGATAAAATCAGTGCTTTTGTTCATTAATTATAACATATCGACATCGAATAAGCAATAATTTTACAGATATACCCCCATTTGCTATTATGCGGATAATATTTATACTTATCGGATAATGCTCAAATGGCAGTTGTAATTTTTTACCTTTTGTAGTAAAATTTCATATATACAGATGTGAGGAAACAGCGATGCAGAACATTTACGAATCGGGCGAAGACTATCTCGAGACCATACTTAAAGTCCGGCAGAAAAAAGGGAGCGTGCGCTCTATCGACATAGCCGAGGAGAAAAAATACTCCAAATCAAGCGTGTCCCGCGCCGTAAATTTACTCAAAAAGAACGGATATATCACCATCGACAAAAACGGCATTATCGACTTTACCGAGCTTGGCCGAAACAAGGTGGAAAATATATACGAGAGGCACAGATTTCTTACCGAGACCCTCGTAAAACTCGGTATAGACAGAGAGACCGCCGAGGCCGACTCCTGCCGTATCGAGCACGTCATCAGCGAGGAGACTTTTTCGGCTTTGAAAAATCATTTTAAAAACCTGTGAAAAACATTTGAATATTCCCCTCATCATGCTATATAATAGTATCAACGAAGAGCATAGCTCTTTTTTAAATGACCCCGAGTACGCATATGCGAACTGACAAGGAGTGCACATGACACTGGACAAATTGCAGACAGGAAAAGCAGGAATAATCACCAGGGTAAACGGCGAGGGAGAACTGCGCCTCCGCCTCCTCGATATGGGGCTTATTCCCAACACCAGAGTGCAGGCGGTAAAGTTTGCGCCCCTTGGCGACCCTATGGAGATACACCTTCGCGGATACGCGCTTACATTGCGTCTCGAAGACGCCCGCCAGATAGAAATCAAAGAGGTAGATTTATGATATTTGCCCTTATCGGCAATCAGAATTGCGGAAAGACCACCCTTTTTAATCAGCTCACGGGCGCAAATCAGCATGTGGGCAACTTCCCGGGGGTCACGGTCGACCAGAAGACAGGCGAGATAAAAAAGATGAAAAACGTCCTCGTCGTAGACCTTCCCGGCATTTATTCCATGCGCCCCTATTCCAACGAGGAAAAAATCACGAGGGACTTTCTCTTAAACCACAAGCCCGACGGCATAATAAACATCGTCGACGCCACCAACATAGAGAGAAATCTCTATCTCTCCTTGCAGCTTATCGAAATGCGCTTCCCTACCGTCATCGCGCTCAACATGATGGACGAAGTGAGAAACAACGGCGGGACAATCGACATCGCCAAACTGTCGGAAAACCTCGGCGTGCCCGTGGTGCCCATAAGCGCGGCAAAAAAAGAAGGCATTGACGAACTTATCAAAGTCGCGGTAAACACGGTTAAAAATAAGGTTTTACCCACAAAATACGACTTTTGCGAGGCAGGACCTGTTCATCGCTGCATTCACGCGGTCAGCCATATTATCGAGGACCACGCCCAGAAAGCAGGAATAGCCACGAGATTTGCCGCCACCAAAGTAGTCGAAGGCGACACTCCTATAATAGAGAAGCTCGAACTTAACAAGAACGAAACCGACACCATCGAACACAGCATTATCGAAATGGAGCGGGAATACAAGCTCGACCGCAACGCCGCCCTTGCCGAAATGCGCTATACCTTCATCGAAAAGGCGTGCAAGGATACGGTCGTTAAGGGCACAGAATCCAAAGAACGCAAACTGAGTATTAAAATTGACAAGGTGCTGACTAATAAATATGCGGCGATACCCTTGTTTATTCTTATTATGTTTGCAATATTCTACCTTACTTTCGAGGTGATCGGAAAACTTCTCAGCGACCTTCTCGCTATGGGAATAGATAAGATAATAGAAATCTGCGACAAGGGCTTTACCGCCTACGGGCTAAATCCCGTGGTAAAGAGCCTGATAATTGACGGCGTATTTGCGGGCGTGGGGAGCGTGTTGTCTTTCTTGCCGATAATCGTCACGCTGTTCTTCTTCCTCTCCATACTGGAAGATACCGGCTATATGGCGAGAGTGGCGTTTGTCATGGATAAACTTTTAAGAAAAATCGGTCTCTCTGGACGGAGCGTCGTACCTATGCTCATCGGCTTCGGCTGCTCGGTGCCCGCAATCATGGCGACGAGGACGCTTGCGTCCGAGCGTGACCGCAGGATGACGATACTTTTGACGCCATACATGAGCTGCTCGGCAAAGATACCGATTTACGCCATGTTTACGGCGGCGTTTTTCCCGAAATACCGCGCGCTGGTTATGATAGGCTTGTACCTGTTCGGCATCTTAATCGGAATTGTCGTAGCGCTCATTATGAACAAGACGATGTTCCGCGGCAAGCCCGTGCCCTTTGTGATGGAACTGCCCAATTACCGCTTCCCGTCGGGAAAGAGCGTCCTGCTCCTCATGTGGGATAAGGCAAAAGACTTTATACTGAGGGCGTTTACAATAATCTTCACGGCGACGATCATCATCTGGTTTTTACAGACCTTTGACTTGAAGCTAAACGTCGTGGAAAACAACAATCAGAGCCTGTTGGCCCTGATCGGAAAATTCATCGCGCCTGTTTTCGCACCTATGGGCTTTAACGACTGGAGACTGAGCACATCGCTTATAGTGGGCTTCAGCGCAAAAGAGGCGGTGGTAAGCTCGCTGAACGTGCTCCTCGGCACATCGATAATCGAGAGCGGAGTGCTCACAACGGCAAGCGCATTGGGCTTCCTCGTTTTTACCCTGCTCTATACTCCTTGCGTCGCGGCCGTCGCAACAATGCGCAAAGAGCTTAAGTCTACGACTAAGACAGTCCTTATCGTCCTTGTCCAGTGCCTTATCGCGTGGGTATTCGGCACCATAGTCTACCAGATAGCCGCGATTATCTGACTTGCGCCAAAAAAAGCTTATAAAACTCTTTTTTTGTTTCCGCTTTTGTGGCATACTAAGATAAAAAGGATAAGGAGAAGATTTTTTTATGAAGTTTGTTGTAATACAAGACAAGTGCATAAGCTGCGGACTGTGCGAAAGCATCTGCCCCGACGTGTTCACGATGAATGAGGAAGGAAAGGCTGTCGCCTATAACGAAGCCACGGGCGAAGTCGTGACAACTGCCGAGGAAGCCATGGCAAGCTGCCCCACCGAGGCGATAGAAAAAGAGTAAAATAGTCCTTCTAAGAAGGAATAGTTTATACCAAAAGAAAAGCCCTGCCGTTTTCGGCAGGGCTTATTTTGCGATTTTTCGCGGGGAGCGTCTGCATAGCGCGGGCGCTCCCCGCATTTTTTCTGCAACTAAATCTCGAAGTTTATCTCTTTGTAAAGGACGACTTTGTCGCCTGCTTTGACGGGCAGCTTAAGGTCGGGGTTCTGGTTTATGATCGTTGCTTCGCTGGTGTTCAATTCTTTGGCGACTTCCCACATCGACTGGTTGGGCTTGACGATATAGAGGGTGATCGCGACGTCGTCGACTTCCTTGGCGTCGGCCATCTCGATATCGCTTATGAGGTTGACCATAGTCGTCCTCTTGCCGCTGGCATTTACGGTGATTTCCACGCTGACTTCGATTTCGCTCGCAGTTCTCACTCTTGCGAACATGCCGGTAATCATTACTTGGGAAGAGATGTCTATCTTACAGTCAAAGTCCTTGGCGATGACCGTCTGGAAGGGAAGTTCCACTTTTATGCTGTCTGTTCTGTTTTCGTCGTCGAGATAAATTACCGTCGCGCATATAACGCCTTCTGCGGTAAGAATCCCGTTGTTTAAGTTCGTGGAATAGCTTACCATGGCACCCGTTATGCACATGACGTCGTTTACGCCGTTCTGGGCTTTGACGTTTGCCGAAACTTTATCCCTTACCGTCCTTAAGCAGAACAGGCTGTCAAGGCTGTGTTTCTTTTCTTCTATCTTTAAATCGTGGGTCGTGCTGTAGGCGTCGACCACGCTCTCCACTTCCCTCATATCGCTGGCAATAGGATACAGCGCGAGTTTTATGTCGGTGACAAACGCGCGGCTGTCCTGCGCCGACAAGGTGTATTCCATGCCGCATTCGCTTGCGATAACGTCGATTGTTGTATCGGCTTTAAGGCTTTCGTCAAGAATTTCGGTGGTGAAGGGATTTGTGAAGGTCTGGTTCATAACTTCGCCGTTGTCGCTGAGGGCAATCATTCGCAAAGCTATTTCGCCTTCGATCTGGAAACTTCCGTTTCCCGGGAATACGTTGTTTACAAAGACCGTCGCGTGAAGGTCGAGCATCTTGCTTATCGGCATGCGCGCTTCGTTGCTGTAGGTGAGCGTCAGTTTGCTTGTCGGTAAAATGTCGACGTTTTCAACTTTTATTAGCGCTGTCTTGCAGTAGATGCCTTCCATTTCGGTCGTGAGGAAGCTGAGCGGATTGTCTTTTACATACCAGCCCGAAAGCATAATGGTGCATTTTGCCTTTATGCTGTTGGCGCCGGTGTAGTCGCAGTCCTGGACGCAAGCGTAGACCACAGCCCGCGTATCGGCGTTTACGCCCTCGACCATAATCGAGCGGTTGCCGTCCACCTTGACAGAACAGCTGTTTATGCCGGCAGGGCTGTCATATATGACCTTAAACGTCGTCGTGACGTTTACCCGCAGCTCATTGTTCAACGCGTCCACACTGTTGACGGCTGCCTCCGCCGTCACGCTGAGGATTTTTTTCGCGTCGGTTAGATTGATCTCGCCCGTCTCGGTAAACAAGTATTCGGGTATGCGCTCCTTTGTATTAGCACTGATCATAAGCCTGTTATCTGTCATAAACTGCCCCCTATTGATTTGTCATACTAAACATTATTAAGGGCAAAATTACTTTATGACTAAAAAATTGACAAACGGGGCATAATCATTACAAATTACGGAGTAAAAAATGAGAACTATACCGCAAAACATCGACCTGACCAAACTTCAGGTCAAAAATTTAATCGGCACGCCGGTAAAACTCAAAGTCAACCGCGGCCGCAACAAGATAGAGTTTATCGAAGGAAAAATCGAAAACGCCTATCCCCAGATTTTCACGATAAGGAGTTATTCGGGAGAACTCAACAGCTTCAGCTACTCCGACGTGCTGGCAAAAAACATAACTTTTTTCGCGTCCGAAAAGGTCAAGGGCGTCTGAAATAGGAATAAAAACGGCATTCCTTGCCTGCGTTGAACAGCTTTCTGTTTTTGTCGCTCCTTAATCCGAAATACCGTTCGAATTCGGGCGCGCTGGTGATGACGAATATCGACCAGTTGTCGAGCGCTCTGTAAACTTCTCCAAGCGTTTTATAAAGTTGATTTACCGTTTTTATATCCATCAGTCTTTCGCCGTAAGGGGGATTTGTGACAATGGTTCCTTGCGCAAACCTCGATTTCAGTTCGGCAACGTCCCTTACCTGAAGATGAATTTTGTCCTTAACCCCCGCGCGGACAGCGTGGCGAGTCGCGAGCTTAATTGCCTCGGGGTCTATGTCAAAGCCCGAAACGCGCAAAGGTGCGTCGCGCTTTTCGTTGTCAAGAGCTTCCTGCCGTGCGATATCATACACACTTTGGTCAAACTTACTCCACTTCTGAAAGTCAAATTCTCTGTCAATTCCGCTGGCTATATCGAGCGCCATCCTCGCCGCCTCGATGACTATTGTGCCCGAGCCGCAGAAAGGGTCGATAAAGGCGTTTTCGGGGTTAAAGTCGCTCAGCATCAACAGTGCGCCGGCAAGCGTTTCGCGCATGGGCGCTTCTCCCACGAGGTCGCGGTAGCCGCGCTTGTGGAGCCCCTTGCCCGAGGTGTTGAGGAGCACGGTGACAACGTCGGCGTTTATGGAAAATTCTATATTGAAAACAGCTCCCGTTTCGGGAAAGACTTTGAAATTTGTATGTTTGGAAAGCCTGTTTATAATCGCCTTTTTTATTATGCTCTGGCAGCTGCTGACGGCAAACAGGGCGCTCTTTTTGCTCTTGCCGGTTACGACAAACGCGCCGTCGGCGTCGAGGTGGTTTTCCCACGGGATTTCGCTTATTCCGTCAAACAGCGCGTCAAACGTCGCAGCGGTAAATCGTCCCACCTCTATATACACCCTGTCGGCTGTGCGCAAAAACATATTGAGGCGCGCAACGTCGAGGCTGCTCCCGGAAAAGGAAATGCTCCCTTCCTCGGCCTTGGGGTCGACAACTCCCAGAGCTTTTAGCTCCTTTTTGGTCACGCTCTCAATGCCGAACGCCGATACGGTGACGATTCTGTATGTGTCCATAAAAAAATGCCATCCTTTTATTTATATATAAGGATAGCATAAAAACAAGATTATATAAACGTTAATTTGTTATATTTATCTGTAGGTTTTAAGAGTCTTTGTGACGATTTTGCAGTCAAGCACCTTGAGAGCGTGGACTTCGCCGTCCAGTTGGGTCTTGCCTTGGTCGAGCATTTCAATCTTAACTTCGTCGACAAGGAAGGACTCGGTGCAGGACTCGTAAATGTGCTTGCCGCCTTTGAGGAACTTCACTAAAAGCCCGAAAACTTTGGAGCGTTTTATCTCGTTGACGATAATCAGGTTTAGTTTGCCGTCGTCGACCACGCTCTCGGGACTTATCTTCATGCCGCCGCCTATGCAGGTGCCGTTTGCAACCGCTATCATAAACACGCTCTTGTCGTGGGTCTTGCCGTCAAAGGTCACCTTCATCTTATGGAACTTGAGGTGGAGAAGCACATCGATAAGGCTGAGATAGTATTTTACTTTGCCGTGGAAATATTTCATCTCGGCGTATCTTTCGAGCACGTCGACATCCATTCCCGCGCCCGCGCAGTTAAGCGCGCGCCTGTCGCCTATCTGAATAAAGTCGGTGTATGTGACATTACCTTTAAGGATAATCTCCATGGCTTTTTTGACGTCCAACGGTATTCCCGCCGCTTTTACGAAGTCATTTCCCGTGCCGCATGGGATAAGGCCCAGAGTGACGTTTTCAAAATTCTCAATTCCGCTTAAAACTTCGTTGTATGTGCCGTCCCCGCCAAGGACAATGAGCTTGGTATCCGGTTTTCGGCTGAGCTCCTTAGCGATCTCCGTAGCGTGCCCTTTATATAGTGTGCTGTGGATTTCGTAGGGAATTTGTTTGCCGATTAGTATGGTTTCTACCGTTCTTAAGGCGTTTCTTCCTTTGTTGTTACCCGAGCTGAGGTTAACAATGATATTGAACATATAGAAAAATCTCCGTTATTGTAACAATTTTATGCCCTCAGTATAACAGATTGAAGTAAAAATGTAAAGTCTCGCAAAATTTCACCAGCAGATTGACAAATATCGCCATTATTTGTATAATAGGAATAACATAAATAACGATTAAAAGGAGATTTTCGATTATGGCTTATGTTATTGACGATAAATGCATTTCCTGCGGTGCGTGCGCAGATTCCTGCCCTGTAGGCGCTATTTCTGCCGGTGACGACAAATATGTTATCAACGCCGACGAGTGCTTAAGCTGCGGAGCTTGCTCTGATACCTGCCCCCAGGAAGCTATCAGCGAGGAGTAATCCCCAATAAGACAAAAAACCGCGAAAACGTAAAGTTTCGCGGTTTTTTTGTTTGTCCTTTTTCCTATTCTTTATCGGTGGCGACGACTTCGTCGAGGAGATTGTCCTCAGGTATCGCCAATCCTTCCACCTTGTCCAGCGTCCTCATTATTTTTGTGGTGCGCTTTGTCGCTTCATCCAGCGTCTTTCCCGCGTTCTGAACCTGATTCTGCGCCTTTTCGATGTTTTCCATAAACTTGGTGAAGTCGCCGCGGAATTTTGTCAGCATGTCGAATACTTCCTTGCTCGACTTCTGTATCGCCAGTGTGCGGAAGCCTATCTGCAAACTGTTAAGAAGCGCCGTGATGGTCGTCGGACCTGCGGGAATGACTTTATACTTGTTTTGAAGTTCTTCAATAAGTCCGCTGTTTCGCACAACTTCGGCATATAATCCTTCGATGGGAAGGTACATTATAGCAAAGTCCACGGTGGTGGGCGGCAGAATGTACTTTTCTTTTATGTCCTTTGCCTGAACCTTTATAGCTCGCTCGAGGTTTTTTGTCGCTTCGGCAAGGGATTCTACGTCACCCGCCGAGCTTGCGTCCACAATACGCTGATAGTCCTCAATGGGGAATTTTGCGTCAATGGGGAGATACACACGCTCGTTTTTGCCTTTTCCGGGAAGGATAATGGCAAAGTCCACTTTCTCCTGTGAATTTTTCTTGAGCTGGAATTGAGTATGGTACTGCTCCGTTGTCAAAATATTTTCCAAAATATTTGCAAGGCTGGTTTCGCCGAACACGCCGCGCGCCTTAACGTTGGTAAGTACGCGCTTTAAATCGGTCATGCCGTTGGAGAGCTGCTGCACTTCGACAAGTCCCTTGTTTACGGTATCCAGTCTCTCGCTTATCGCGCTGAACGACCTCGCTATTTTCTCATCCAAGGTCTTTGTCAGCTTTTCGTCGACGACGGCTTTAATTTCGGTCAGCTTTTTCTCATTATCTTCGCGGACGTCCCTCAAGGACTTTTCGGTGTTCTGCCTTATCTCGGCAAGGTTTTTGTTGACGTCCTCGCGCATTGCGTTTATCTTATCTTCGGTGGCGGCGGTGATATTCTTGACGTTGTGAAGTACCGCCTCGTTTGTGGCGGTAATTCCGCCGATTAGCGCGGTGTTGGCAGCATTTAAGGAAGAAGTTATTATCTCGCGGTTTTCTCTGTTCTCGCGGGAAATCTCCTCTATCCTCTGCATTAGCTGTTCCTGCTGTTTAAGCAGTTTTTTTCTTAAGAAAAAACACATAATTTCTCCCGATTTTTAAAATAGTCCTGCCCGTTTAAGGCAAGACTATCGTTTTTTTTCTTTATCAGTAGGGGTGCTTGGGCGTCGTAACCCTTTGGTCTTCCTTCAACGGGTTGCTCCTGGGCACGGTATTGCCGAAAGGTATTTCCTGAATACTCTTTCTGTAGCGCGATGCGCGGTATGCTCTGTTGTAGGTGTTGAGGAAGCGTTTGTGGCGCGCGCCTGCGACTATGGCTACCACCAGCACAACCACAAACACGAATGCGCCCGCGATGGCAAGGTTTCTTATCATCTTGACGTCCATTTCGAGTCCGAGCAGGGTGCCGAACACGTCGTCTCTCGTCTCCGCCGTCTGAATGTTGGCCTTGGCGCAAAGCACGAAGGTGGAAAGCTCTTCGGTCTTGAATTTGAGGGTCTTGCCGTCGCCCTGGATTTCTATCTTCTCGATTGCCGAAACGGTGCCGTCCGAAGATACTTTATACACGCCGAACTTGATATACTGCTGCCAATCCTCGGGGATGGGGAGAGTAACGGTTATCGTGCCGGTCGTGGTCTGGCTCGCCGCGCCGTCCAAGGATATACGGTTTATGCTGACGATCGCTCTCGGGTCGTTGGCGGTGAGCGCACTCATAATAGCCGACTGGGCGTTCATGTAGTAGTCGCTGGTCGACTTGAACTCGGTTATCTTTATCTTGGCGCCCGGGCTGAAGTCGCCGTCCACCGATATGCCTGTGTCGGCGTCGGTGAGGAGCATGACTTCGCATTTCTTCTTGAGCGTCAATATCTTGGTATATAAGGTGGTGGTAAAGCACGCTTTCTGGTCGGCGGAGAGGTTGTTGTATTCGTCAAACACTCTCAAAACGTCCTTGTAGTCATTGGCTTCCACGACGTTTATCGCGGGCAGAATCTTGGAGTGGTTTTCCACGTCCCTGACCTGTTGCATCTGCGCGTCCAGCATCTCAAACACGTTTTTGAGGTTTTCATAGTACGCATAATACTTGCTGCTGGCATCGCCCTTTATAGCGTCCTGTATCCATGCCTGACCGTATAAGGCATAATTGTTGTAGGTCTCGAGATAGCTGAACATCTCGTAGTAGTCGCTCTTAAGTTCGTAGCTGATTCTTTGCGACAGTTTTTCAAGGTAAGCCCTGTAACCGTTGATTTCCTGGTTTAAGGTGCTTATTCTGTCCTTCAAGCGCTGGATGAGGTTTTCAAAATAGGTCACCCTGCTGCTCTCCATGTACACTCTCGCCTTGTTGAGGTCTTCTTCGTACTTCTCGAGAGTGCGTGCGTCCTCGTTGCTCAAGGTAATGTTGTTGACGGTGAGCTCAAAGGGCAGCATGTAGAACCAGAAGGTCGCGGTGTTTCCTGCGTAGTCCTCTACGTAAATCTTTACGTAGCCGCGGTATTCAACTATCGTGCCCGAAGAAGAGTCGTACCTGGTGCTGTTGTCGACGCTGCTGGTGCTGATTACGTATCCGCTCGGATCCAGCGGGAAGCCCGCCTTTTCACCCTTAATGGTGATGTACTGGCAGATCTTTATGTTTTCTTCCCTGACGAAGACCTTAAGGTCAATGAAGTGCTTTTCGCCCTCGACCACGTTGAGTCCGCCCATAAACATTATGACAGGCGGAATGGTGTCAATCTTGACATGGAAGACTTCGGTATGTTCGAGTCCCGCCTCGCTGACCGCAAGGACGGTGATTGTGCAAGTCTGGGTGCACTCGCGGGAGCTGTTGTTGGCGTCCCATTCGTACTGCTCTTTGGCGGTCGAGGTGAGATCCTCATAGGTGAGATAATACTTAACCGCGCTGGCGTTCTTGGCGGCGTTGGCTTTGGAAACTACCACTCTGGAGTGGTTGGTCCACTGGCCGCTCTCGACATACACGCCCGAAGAGGAGTCGCCGCTGCTGGCAAGACCTTTGAGTTCAAACGTGGGTACGGTCTTGTCTATTCTCAGTCTCACCCTGTGAGATGTGAACTTATCGGTCTTTTTCTTGTTTGTCGCCGTAATCTCCAGCACGATATCGCCGCTCCTATTGGGGAACAGGGTGCTGTTGGAGAGCAGGGAGTAGGAAGAGAAGCTCTCGTTGTTGGGAACGGGAAGGTCTTCCTCGGCGGTCTTCATGGTGTTGTCCTTGAAGTAATAGATCTTATAGGTGAATCTCGCACCGCTGACGTTGGCGACGGTGAGTCTTATCCTAATATTTATATCGACGTTGCTCCACGCGCCCGTTGTGTCGGTAAACTCGGTAGAGCCGCCGTAATAGGGCGCGCCGTTTACCGTGAGGTCGATTTCAAAGTCGGGCGCGATGTTGTCCATCGCGATGTATATATCTTCGGTATAGAAATATTCTTGTCCCGCTCGGTTTCTCACCTTGAAGGAGAAAGTCGCCATGACGCCCTGCGGAAAGACGTTTTCGTCAAAGATAATCATCTCGGTAGTGCCCGCGTCATAGAAGGGGTCTTCGGTATTGTAGAGGTGCCAGCTTGCACCCTTGTCCATGGAGTACCAGAAGCTGACTTGGGTGTTGGAATTTTCACTGCTTAAGTACAGTATCGCCCTGTCCTGCCACTGATAGGACCAAAGTCCAGTCGCGCTGTTGAGGTAGCCTCCGTCAAAGGGCGAATAGCTGAGCGCGCCCGTAAGTGCGCTGGTGTCAATGATTAATTCAAAGGTCGTGTAGCTTCCTTCCTGAGGTATGCCGCCGTCCGACTCGCCGAGTTCGTTTACCGCGTACAAAAGTATCTTATATACGGTGTAATTGCTGCCCGCCGCGGGTCCGAACACTCTGTTGTTGGTAAGCACGGTCCAGCCTCTCGCGTCGGTGGGGCTGACGGGGTTCTCGGTGGGAACGACTCCGGGAGCTGTCATTATGAAATAATAATAGGTAATGGGCGCCCTGTCGCCGTAGGATACCGTCTGTATGGTAATGGCATCTTTGCTGAAATAGGTGTGGGTGTACTCGTCGGGTCTGTTGACGTTGTCACCCGAAGTCTGATTTATCATCATGGTGACGTCGGGGGTGGTGTTGTCAATGCGGATAAGGTTGGCGACAAAGCCCGAAGATGAGGAGCGGAAGCCCGCCTCGTTGCAGACAGACAGCGCAAGATAGCCGTAGAAACTGGTGTTGTCAAACGGTATTATGAAATTATATCTGTCAAAGATGTCGTAGCTGCCCTGATTGTAAGAGTTGCACTGTATCCATGTGCCTTTGTTGAGCGCGTCGTTTTCGCTGACAAAGCCGTAGTAGTTTATCAGCATATAATAATAGGTATAGCTTTCTTTCTCTTCGATGGAAAGCTCCTTGTTGACGCCGTTTTCATTGGCTTGCAGCCCTACCGAAATATTGAGGCTGCCGCTCTTCCACTGCGTGCCCGGGGTGGATGTCGCCGATACCGCGTAGTTTATCGTGATATTGACGGTGTTGTAGTGGTATTCTATTTCGTAATAAGATACGCTTGGCTTGTAATTGCCGAGGTAATCGACGGCCTTGCTGACGAGATAGAATCTTATGAGCACGCCTTCGTAAGACGATTTTTTGCCGATGGGGATTTCCACCTTTATGTACTCGTCATATCCCGCCACGTTCTCGTAAGAATTGGTATCGGAATTGTACAGAAGGTAGTCAAAGTGCCCCGCCTGCTCGCTGTTTGCAAAGAGCTTGATGTAAAAGTCCTTGCTGACAGGGTCGAGTCTGATGCGGTTTCCGTTGGCGGGGATAAACAAAGAACCGGGGTCGGCAGGGTCGAAAGTCTCGTTATCCGAAACTCCTATTGCGTCAAGTGTAATGGTCGAGGTGTCAATATTGGCGACAAACTCGATGTCTACATACACGCCGCTGCCCGTGTATATTCTGAAACCGTAATATTCGGTCATCTTGATGGTGGACTGGTTGGGCAGTCGTAATTCCATATGGTAGTAAGCCACGCCGTCCACGCTCTCGTCCTGACGCATAATGGTAGAGTTGTCCAACCATATTATCTTGCCGTTTTCGTCGCGGATGGGATTGCCCTCTCCGTCCTTTACATAGTAAAGTCTGTAGGCGTAAATGCTGCTTATGCCGATACGCGCCTTCAACGTAAGGTAAATGCTGCCGTTTACCCACATGCCGCTGGCAACCTCGATATTAGTCGGGCCGTTTATGTTTTCGTCCATGACAAACGCCTCAATCCACGCCTGCGGGAGTGTGGTGTCTATCATTATTCTGTCTTCGCTCTGGTATGTGTTCTGGCTGGCTTTGCCCGCAAGGTTGGTCGCGTAGACGATAAACGCCGAGTTGGCGCTGGCACTAAGGTAGAAGCGGTATCTGCTGAAGCCGTCCGAAAGGTTTTCCACGCATTCGCCCTCGGCGGAGTACAACACGTTGGAAACTTCCACGGGGGCATAATAGAATATGTACCTTGTCGTGGGGTCGGTGTAGCCGATGATGTTGTCGTTGGAGTCCTTAATAGCCTTTGTATCGGTGGGCACCTTGACGTAAACGGGGATAGGCGAGCTTGCCCACCCTCTGGCGTTTGCCGTGTACCTTATTTCCTCAACATCGATGCTGAACACGCTGTTGACCAAGGTTGCGGTAAACTCCACTTCGTCGCTGACAAGCCCCGCCGCCGACTGAATGCGGAAGCGGTAACTTCTTTCCACCGAAATACCCGCGAGAATGCTGTCTCTTAAGTAGAAATATGTATAGTTGTTGTTGTCAAGATAGCTTATGGTTAGCTGGGTCCACGCCGAATAACTGCCGTCGTTGTTCATTACCGAATAATAATAGGTAAGCGGACTGTTGTTTCGGATGACCTGTCCTTCGACGCTCCTGTTATAGACGTGGAAGAAGATCTTGCCGTTGGCGTAATAATTGTCGTCGGAATAGTAATATTGCGTGACGTTGGGAACAAAGCTTGTCACGCTGACATAGTTGTTGCCGCTTAAGTAATAAAGCCGCGAATACTGCTCGCGCGCGGCGTTGAATGCGTCGGCGTCGACTAAAGTAATCGGTATGCGGCTGGTGTTGAGCGGTTTTGTAAGTTCGGCGTTGGCGGGGTCTTCGGTAAACACGCTTAAGGAAACAACGGGTCTGATGTTGTCGATATTGACCTCGTACTCCTCGCTGAAGTACGTACCGCCCGCAGCGTTTCGCGCCATAAATTTTAGTCCCGCCACCGAAGAGAGGCAGGGATACGGGATGCTGCTGTTGTAAACTTCGTAATCGGGCTGGGTGCTTGTGCGATAGTAATAAGTTACGGGGCTGAGGCAGTTGTCCGTTCTGTTTATGGTAAAGTAGACGGGATTGCTGGTCCATGACTTGTTGCTGTAGCTGACTTCGGTGCCCTGCGTATTGGTGGTCACCGCGCTGAGCGTAAAGGTCGGAGTCGCCATATCCATGTTTATCTGATAGGGGAATTCCGTTATGGAAGAGAAGGTCTGGCTTATGTTGGTGACCTTGAAGTAAATCTTGCTCTGCAAGCTCTGGGAGAGAATGAGCAGATTGCTGCTCATCGCTATCCACTCTTTGGCAGGGTCGGTCAACTGTCTGCCGTCCGCCGAGTAAAAGAGAAGTTCGTCCGACGTGTCGAAATCCTTGTTGTTTTTCCTCATCCAGTTTGTGGTGACGGTAAAACGCAGGGATGTGTTTATCCACGAGCCTGTGTATGACGCCTGGCTGCCCGAGCTGCTCTGATAGGTGGCGATTATGTCTTCCTGGGCGATACCTAAGTCCTCTTCCTCGAGGAGCAGGTTTATGATAATGTTCCAGGAAATGGTATATATGCTCTCCACCATCTTGCCTTCGCTGTCGGCGTAAGTGCGCTTGAAGTATATGTACTTGTTGCACTTGGACGCGCCGCCAAGAGGTTCATAATTGAACACCTCATACGTCGTGCCCATATAGTCGACTGAGTACATTCCGCTCATAATCGACCAGTTGACGACGTTGGGAAGCTGGTTCTGATTGAGCTTTACGTTGCTCTCATAGTACCAAATGGTGTCGTTGTCGGTATAGTTATCGGGAGAAGGGTAAGAAACGAGAAACGCCAGAGTGACGTTTTCGGTAAGGCGCTCGCCGCTGTTAAGGTCTATATACGCGGTGCCGCCGGGACCTGCGGTGACTCTTGCCACCTTGACCGACCAGTTTTGGGGGGCGGCCTCGGCGCCGGTATCGCGGATAGGGATAAGCAGGCAGGCAAAAACAAGCGCCATTAGCACCAAAATCGCTGCAAAAAAGCTTATTTTTGTCGCTTTTTTTACCATTTATCCTCCCGATATGCCTTAAAAAGGGCATACTGATACCTTTGCATATTAATATAATAACATAATATTGTAAATATTACAATACATTTTTTTATTTCTCCTAATGGTTAGAGTGCTAAAAAAGAAAAGGCGCAAAAACTCCTTTTGGGGGTCTTTGCGCCTTGGTTTATGCGGCATTTACAAGGTTATTCCTCTTCCTTGTCTTCCTCTTCCTTTTCCTCTTCCTCTTCTCCGTCGAGGTCGGCAAGCTCGTCAAGCTCCTCGTCGTTAAGGTCTATGTCGTCGGGAATGTCGTCAAACCCTGCATCGTCGAGTTTGTCGTCGAGCAGGTCTTCTTCCTCTTCTTCGGCAAGATTTTCGAGACTGAGGTCTTCCTCTTCTTCGACGTCGGGAATAATCTTTTCCATATCCTCGTCGTCTTCCCAGGCAAGTTCTTCCTCGTCAAGCGCCTCGGCATTCTGGTCGTCAAGCGCTTTCTGTGCGCAATGTTCGCAGATGGTTTCGCCTTCGCTCAGAAAATGAAGACCGCATTTGGGGCAGAGGACATCTTCCTCTACATCCTCGAGTATCTCATCATGGCTTATTCCCTTCAATTCCTCTTTGCAGATTTCGCAGTAATCTTCACTTTCTAAAATATAATTTATATCGCAACGCGGACATTTTTTATATTTTGGCATATACGGACCTCCTGCCTCAGGCTTCCGCCTGTAATGTTGGCTATATTATATTTACTTGATTTCAATTTGTAAACTGTTTTTTTATAAATTTTTTGCCTGTTTTTCAATTTTTTAACGCCGACGGTGTTTTGATGTTATTTTTGAGCAAAAGTAAGCAAATTACGCATATATTGAGAGGTTGTGCGCATGACAAATTTTGTAAGAATAATTGAAAAATAAAAAAGGCGGGCAAAATGCCCGCCGTAAAACTTTGTTTTATTTCTTTTTTTAGAACGCCGCAATGAAGTCTTCTTCGGTCAGTATTCCGAGGAGGTTGCCTTGGGCGGTGTTGGTGTCGGACGTGATTGTCTCGGGTATTACATAGTAATAGATGTTGTTGGAAACCGAGCTGTTGAAGTAGTAGATCACGCCGTCGATGTCTTCCCAGGCCACATAAGAGGAATCATAGGTCGCGCTGAAAATCTTGACGGCATTGTATTCGCCGTAGACAAGAGCGCCCTGCTCGTTCTTTGAGAAGAGCTTGATTTCGTAAATCGCAGAGTCCATTTCGTACCAGAGGTATATGCCGTCGGCCTTTTCCACCGTCTTCTTAATCATAATCGAAGCGGCGAAATTTACTATTGTGGGGATAAGCTCGTTCTCTTTGTCCTTTCGGGGAGTCTTGAAGAAGGTGCCGTCCTCGTTGAAGATGGTGATTGTCTTGTCGGAATGGGCAAGCACATACTTGTCGACCTTGGTAAGATAGGTAAACGTGAAGTTGGTCGTAGTTGCCGTGTTATTGGTGTACCTCACTTCTTTCGACTTTTCAAAGACGGGGCTTGCCTTGGAGAAGGTGTAGGAGCAGATGCCGACTTCGGGAGTGTTTAGCTCGCTGTCGGTCTTGGTGTAAAAAGCCGTAAAGGTGGTGTCGGTGCTCTCGGCGTTTATAAGCGAAAGAGTGTACGTGGTCTTGGCGTTGGCGTCGCTTCTCAGCATGGTCTTGTCGATGAGTACGACAGGCTCGCCGCCGCTCCACTTGTAGCACTTCATGATGTAGTCGGCGCTGTTGTTGTCGACGTACATGCAGTAGATTATGTAACCGGGCACCATTTTATAGTTGGTGAGAATGTTTTGTTCTTCGACTTTCTTTGCTTCAAACTTCTTGGCGGTAAGGGCTACCGAATAGAGGTAGTCGTCCCTTACGTACATGAGATTGTCGCCTTCGACGGCGAAAACTACATTGAAGTCGTCAAACGCCGCAATCTCTTCGGTGACGCTGCCGTCAACCTTGGTGCGCATTATCTTCATCTCGTCGGTCTTCTGATTGCCGGCGCTGTCAAGTTCGCTGTTGGGAGTGCTGTAGTAGATGTAGTCGTTTACGATGTAAAGTCCGCCGTATTCCTTGTCGGTGCCGTAGACGTTTTTCGGAACGATGGTGACGGGTGTGCCCTCGGGCTTTCCGTCGACAAGGGGCACTCTCATAATTGCGCCCTTTATCACTTTGCCGAAGGTGTTGTCAACCTGATTTCCGGCGTAACCGTTGATGAAGTAGAGGTATTCGCCGTAGACTACCGCCATTCCCCCGTTGCTGTATATCGTGTCGGAATAGTTGGTGGCAATGGGTTTCTGTTTGTAATTTTCGGCCGTGCAGCCCGCAAAAACAGTAAGGGCTGCCGCAAGCAGAACGCAAACCACCGTCAAAAGCAATTTCTTTTTCATTTTTTCTCCAATTTGTCCGTCAATTGCTAAAAAATTTATATGCTTACGTTATTATATACTAATTGAAGGGCTTTTGCAATATTTTTCCCCGAAAACGCCCTAACAAATTCTCAGGTCGTTTACGCTCTCGAGCACGTAGTCTGGCAGCACGTCGCTGCTGTGAAGCATCTCTGTCGTGGTTTCGCCCGTGAGCACGAGAATGCTGGTCATCTTGTTGTTTTTACCGAATTTGATATCGGTATAAAGCCTGTCGCCCACAAACGCGACGTCTTTGGGGTTGACGCTGTAGTGGTCAAACACAAATTCCGCCATGGGTGCGCAGGGCTTGCCGATGATCACGTCGGGTCTTTTGCCGTTGGTCATTTCGATAAGCGCCATGAATGCTCCCGCGTCGGGCATATCGCCTTTGTCGGACGGGCACACGAAGTCGGGGTGGGTCGCTATGTATACACGCCCCTTGCCGATAAGGTTTGTGGCGTGGAAGAGCTTTTCGTAAGTCATTTCGGTGTCAAACGCAAGAACGCAGATGTCGGCGTCCTCTCCGAGCTCCTTCACTTCGATGCCATAATCCTGAAACTCCCTTTTAAGCGCGTCGGTTCCCAAAACATACACCGACTTGTAGGGAAGATGTCTGCTTATGTACTGCGCCGTCGCCATGCCGCTGGTTATTATCTGCTCGATTTTTGCTTCATAGCCCATGCGCCTTATCTTGTCAAGATATTCAAACTTGGATTTGGAGCTGTTGTTGGTGACAAAGCCCACTCTCTTTCCTTTGCGGGTGAGTATGTCGAGCGTCTCCATAGCCCCTTCGAGCGGCTCTTCGCCCATGTTGATGGTGCCGTCCATGTCAAACAAAAATACTTTGATGTCTTTGAGATCAACCATAATTCAATAGTCCTTCGAGTATACCTCTGTTGTTTATTTCGGCCATGAGCGGAGTCGAGCCGTTCACGGTGTCGATAATCAGCTTTATCACTTCTTTTTTCTCTGCTTTGGGCAAAACCGTAAGGTTGCGCGCCTTTGCGGAAATGGCGGAAAGTTCCTCTTTCGAAAGCAAAATCCCTTGCGCTTCTCCCCTGTAATTCGGTTTTGAGGAAGGGATTTCGGGTATCAGTTTTTCTGCCGGTATAAGCATATCAAAGAAATTCCATTTTGTAAAGTTTATTAGTATCGAATTAAGAAAATAGTCGATTATGAACCTGTATTCTTTCTCCCGTCTGCCCACGGACAGCGCGCGCGCCGAGAAAAAGACGTAACTTTCCTTCGCGTTGAGGTATTCGACTCCCTGCTTAATAAGTCGTAAACTTTCGGCAAAAAACTTGTCGATGTCGCACCCGTCGACCAGCAGTTTCCTGAGGCTTGCGGCTATCCCCTTCAGCCCCTTGTCGGTGTAGGGAAGGTTGCTTTCATAATAGCTGCTCATAACACATTCGGTGAGCACGTCGAACGCGCTGAAATATGTTTCTGTGACGAGTTTGGTATCCTTAATCGTCAATTTTGAGTTATCAAAGTACACAAAATCGGCGAAATCGTATTTTTGTCCCGTGACTACGTCGCAGGGCGAAAAGTAACGGTAATCTATCTCTTGAGCGTATACACAGTAGCCTCTGTCTTTCGCGTTCTTTTTTACACTGTCGGCGGCTCTTTCGCCCCCTGCGGCTATCAGATATCTTACGCTGTCGGGCAGCGGGTTTTTGGCAAGTTCGGAATGTGACAAAAGCCGCGCCTTATACAGGGCGGGGTCGATGCGGGAAAACACTTCCTCACCCAGAACTCTGTCATCGTACACCACCGCGACAACGCCCGCAGGATACGCAGACTTTAAGTACTGCCCGAAACCTTGTGCGCCGTTGCCGAAAAATATGTTGGTTTTTGTCCTCATAATTCACCTCGGAAAACTGAAAATCGATAACAGAATTATACCCGCTTTACCCTGTTTCTAATATGTTAAAATTGTCAAAAACCTGCGATATAAATCGGCAAAAGTTAAAATCGGTAATATATGAGGAATGAAAAACTATACTATTCATATGAAGTCGGTAAACAGGGAATTTGTCATAAAGCTCCTGCTCGTCGCGGCGGCGGCGTTTGTCGTGTTCAATTTCGGCATAATATCGGGGGCTTTATCGTCCGCTGTAGACATTCTGCAGCCCGTCTTCATAGGCATAGTTTTCGCCCTTGTTTTAAACGCGCCGCTGGAATTTTTCGAGAAAAAGGTTTTCAGAAAAATCAAGAAGGATAAGGTAAGGTTTTACCTTTCGGTAATCTGCTCGGTTAGCATACTTCTCGGCTTTATAGTCCTCTTTATTATGCTCATCATCCCCGCGGGAATAACGGGTCTTAAAAACGTCATCGAGCAAATGAACACAGGCACCGGATTTGAAGAGCTCGCCGACGGCAACGCCGTGTTGAATTTTCTCGTCACGCAAGGCAAAAAGCTGTATGAAAAATTGGTGGGGAAACTGAGCGACTATGTGCCAAAACTTATGACGATCGCGCAAAATGTCCTCAAGGTGCTTGCCAATATCGTAATGGGCATTTTTATCGCCATAATGATGATTTTTAACCGCGACAACCTGAAAGCCCAGTTTGCAAAGCTCTTGCGCTTTTATATCAAGCGGCCAAAACTTGTCAGCATTTTAAAGGTCAGCAACATCGCTCTCGGGAAGTTCTCGAAGTACCTCGCGGGACAGCTGACGGAGGCCGTACTCCTCGGCACGGTGTGCTATATATTCATGCTGATTCTTAATCTGCCTTACGCCGCCCTCATCTCAATGATAATCGGGTTTGTAAACCTCATTCCCATAGTGGGCGCGTATATAGGCGGAGCGTTTTCGGCGATTATTATCCTCGCCATAAGCCCGGTAAAGGCGCTTATTTTCGTCATTTTCATAATAATTTTACAGCAGGTAGAATCCTTCACTACTTACCCGATTATCGTCGGAAAATACGTAGGGCTTAACGGTTTCTGGATAACGGTAAGCATAGTAATCTGGGGCGGGGTGTTCAGCTTCTGGGGGATGTTCCTCGGGGTGCCGCTGACGGCGTTTTTACAGGAAGTAATTAACGAATATATAAAAGAGAAAGACCGTGTAAAACAGCTTGCGGAAGACACCAACGGGCTGTTTTACGACGACAAGCGTTAAAAAAGGGAGCGTTTCCGCTCCCGGTTTTTTTTGGTTTTTTACGGTTTGACCGCGTAAGTCAAAGTATCGATATACTCCAGCGCGTTCAAAGGCGCATAGAAGAAGGCGTACTGGTGCTTTGCAAACGTGTAGTCGGTGCCGTCGAAGTCATATACCGCAAGCTTTACCGTTACGGAGTCAGTGCCGTCGGTAAAGGTAATTACGGTAGCGGTCTCCAAGCTTAATACAGGGATGCAGAAGCAGGCGTAGGTCTCGTTGTAGAAGTTGCGGTAGTCTTCACTCTTCGGGTCTGTGTCGACGGTGACTGTCACAGCCGCATCCAAAGACAGATACTCATGCTGATTATAAGCCTCTACAAACTCGGTCAGCGACGTAAAACTTGCATTTCCCGTCAGGTCTTTGTCATCAAACTGTATAACATCAAAGTTGGGACGGGGAAGCGGGTCTTCAATAATGGGTGTTGCGATAAAGTCGATTACGCCCGAAAGGAATCCGCTTACCGAGTTGTTGTAGATAAATGATCTCTGCTTAAGGTTGACGTTGTTCATATTGGTAAATGCGCTGTTGTCAATTACGCCCTTGCCGTGGAGAACGGCGATTGTGCTGTCCTTTACGGTGCCGGTTATCGCCGCGGAGATACCCGACAGGGTGGTCGCGGGATCGATAAGGCTGAGCGCGCCGTCGGCAAGGTCGGCGGGAGCGAAGATTTCGTCAAGGCGAAGCGTTCCTATCCTGCCGTTGAGATCCTTAATCTTTGTGTGCTGCAGAGCCTGCAGTATTTGCTCGCTGTTGGAGTCCACCGTAATAAACTCGCCTATCTTGGTGTTATCGACGAGTTCGTTGAACTTGGACCCGCCCAATTCCTCAATAAGCATATCCTCGGCGCCAAAGCCGCAAGCCTCGCTCTCCAATTGCTCCCACGACTTGGAATAGGTCGCGTCGCTCTTGTTGTTGGAGAGGTAGTCAAAGAGGTATCCGGCTTTCATCGTCAGGGGCATGGCGTCTACGGTAGATTGGTCCACGCCGTTGTAGTCGGAGATTATCACCGCGTCAAATCCGGTGGGATAGGCGTTGGTGTAAAGGTCGGATATGTAATTCTGAATGTAGATTGTAAGGTCGGTGGGGTCAAGGTTTTCCCTCTCCCCGGTCGTTGCCGTTCTCATTCTGCGAAGCACTGCGTTGGACGCGGGAGTAATCTCGATGACTTCGGCGACTTTAAGCTCTTTCAGTCTGTCGCTTATGCCCTGCATCTCAACGGTTATTTTGCTGACCGAGTTGTCGTCGGGGTCAACTATGGTAAGGGTCTTTGTCTTGTATACATACCTGCCGTTTGCGTCGGTCAGTATCTGGTCGGTGCCTTCGACGTACTCATACGAAGAGTCGATGGTGTTGTACTTGAGCGCCTTGAGCGTGGATGACGCGTTGTCGTCAATGGTCATCAGCTCGCATAGGCTGAGGCTGTTTATTTTCTCTTTTGCCGCCTCGCTGCCTATCTGGTTTATGGGCGTGTCGCTGAGGGCTTTTAACGCCGTGTGAGCATTGGCGTCGATGTTTATTACGTCGCCCAGTTTGTAGTTGTCAAAATCCCCGAAGGCTTCGCCGATGGGCTTTGCGAGAAACTCTTCGTCGGCAAATATCGGCATGTCGGGGAAGGTTATGCCAAACTTATCCTTTGCGATGCTCATAGTGAGATTTGCCGAAACCGTGGAGCCGACGTCTCCGATGGTCGATTCCTTGAAAATCTCGGGCTGAATGCCCAGCATCTGGCTTAAAGTGTTGGAAAGAATGGACACGCCTATGAGTTTTTCAAGTGCGCCGATGGTGCTGCCCTCTGTGTTCCGGAAGGCGGCAAGGAGCTGCTTGCCCCAGTCGAGGATGGTGCCTTGCGCGACTTCGTCGTCAAAGTCAACCGCTATTCCTCTGTCTTTTGCCATATCTTCCGCCTTCTGGAGCATGCCCTTAGACGACAATATGTAATATCCGCCGCCGACAATTCCGCCCAAAGTCAACACAACGCCCAGAATAACGCTGAGGACGATGGTCAGAATCTTGCCTGAGCAGCCGTTCATAAATCCCGAGAATTTCATTTTTCCTCCTTATTTGGTGCCGGTCAATGAGGTGATCTTTGACAAAATATTGTCAATAATGCCCTTGACGTTAAAGCTGGATACAAGCAGATTATAGAGGTAGTTGTTGTTGAACAGCCATTTTGTTATGGTGCTCTCCTCTATAAGCTTGTTGACTGGGATGATAAAGGTATATGTGCCGAGGAACTTTATTATTGCGAGCGCGCCGAAAACAAAGACCGCCGCAATCGCAAGACCCAGCACCGCCCCCAGAAATTTATCGAAAAAGTGTCCGAAATATGTCTTTGTGACGAATTTGCGAAGCAGGTGCATGAGCGCCTTTGTCAGTATTTCAAAGACAATAATCAGGGCGACAAAGGTGATGGCGAGCATAATATACCCTACCACCGTGGCGACAAGGACGGTCGCGAATACAACTTCCTCGTTGCCGGTAATGGTGCCCTTTATCATGCTTTCGACGGTGCCGCTGAAAATCGAGTACGGCGTGCCCGCAAGAAGGGTGCTGAAAGGCTTAACCTCGCCGTCGACTTCATAGCCGAGCTCGGCCTTTTCGCCGTCGTTGTCGATGTCGTAAAGCTTGATTACCGCATTGGGATTGGGAATCTTGTCGCGGATGCTTGCGTCGATTGAACTCTGGATGCGGTCGTCTATTACGGTGTTTTCCACAACGAGCTGGGTGACCGAGGAGATCAGAACAACGGTGAGTACTATCGCAAGAAGGCTGCTGACCAATCCGAAAATGAGCTTATAAGCCCCTCTCCAGATGCCGAATAATAAAAGCATTATTACCACTACTGCCACAATCAGGTCCAGAATTATTCCGGTCACTTTTTTCCTCCAGAGTCGGCTAAAGCCGGCGAATAAGATTAACAGTTACATTATATACATAATATTATAGGTAAGTCAATAATTGAAAGGTTTTTTTTGCTCCTTTCGGTATTACTTTTACTGATTATGGCAATATTTAACAGCATGTATAACGATTTTTTATCAAAAAAACCCGTAATTGTGTGCGTGGGGACGACCTCGGTCGTCGGTGACAGCTTAGGGCCCAAGGTCGGCGACCTTCTCGTGTACAGATACGACGTGGACGCCTTTGTCTACGGCAAATCTTCTCTCCCCGTGAACGGCGTAAACTACGACAAGTACATCTCCCACATACGGAAGCACCACACCGACAGCGTCATAATCGCAATCGACGCCTGCCTCGGCGCGAAAGACGAAATCGGGTCGATAAAATATACATTCGGGGGATTGCGCGCAGGCGCCGCGCTCAATAAAAACCTCGACAAAATCGGGCATCTCACCATTCTCGGAATAGTCGCCGAAAGGTGCGCAAACAACCTCGAAGCGCTGATGAAAGCCGAGCGTACGCTCGTAGAAGAAATGTCGGAAGCTATCGCAAAAAAGGTAATTTCTCTTACCGCCGCGCTTGCTTCCGTAAGATAGGTTTTCAGTTTTTTTAAGATTATATTATACTTTCGCGTATACTATGTTGAAGAGTAACTACTGTATTTGTTGCAAACATTTACGGGTTTGTGATATACTTCTAATATATTCAACGAGTGAGGAAATATCGTGGAAAATAGACAAGGCAGAAAATCTCTCATTTTCATAATCGCGGGGATAATAATAACAATAATTGTCGTCGTGGTTCTCATGAAATATTTAGGGCCGACGGTGCCCACGCTCGCAGAGAGCGACTTCAAAACATATCTCGAGGAAGGCAGGGTTCAGGGCATAATCATGACCGACAGCTACACCGCGAGAGTGCTTTTATACCCCCTCCCCGAAGGAACGCCGCAGGAAGTGCTTGACGCCGACCCTGCGCGCGGGTACACCATGGACGACTTCAGGAAAAACGAAAAAAATAGCGATTTTTATGTGGTGATTACGTCGCGCAATAGCATAAGCGACATGATAGACAAGTGCTATGACACCCTTATGGAAAAATATGAGGAAGACGTGTCAAACGGCATTCCGGCCGAAAAGCCCGTAAAACCCTATCTAAATCTCAACGACCCCAACAGCGGCACGTCGTGGAGTTCGATAATTTCCATTTTGAGTTTCGTCCTTATCGCAGGTCTTGCGATAATAATGCTCGTCAGTCTTCGGGGCGGCAAGGGCGGCGGTAACGCCGCGCTCAACTTCGGCAAAAACAAAGCCCGCCTTGCAAACAACGTCAAAGTACGCTTTGCCGACGTCGCGGGTGCCGAGGAAGAAAAGGAGGAACTGCGCGAAGTTGTGGAATTTCTCAAGCACCCCAAGCGTTTTACGGCGATGGGTGCGAAGATTCCGCGCGGCGTGCTTTTGGTCGGTCCTCCCGGGACGGGAAAAACCCTCTTTGCCAAAGCGGTGGCGGGCGAAGCCAACGTGCCGTTTTTCAGCATTTCGGGCAGCGACTTTGTGGAGATGTTCGTAGGCGTGGGCGCAAGCCGTGTCCGCGACCTGTTTGCCCAAGCCAAGAAGAATATGCCCTGTATCGTGTTCATTGACGAAATCGACGCGGTGGGCAGACAGAGAGGCGCAGGTCTTGGCGGCGGCAACGACGAAAGAGAACAGACATTAAATCAGCTCCTTGTCCAGATGGACGGTTTTGACACCAACGAAGGCATCATAATCATGGCGGCAACCAACCGCGTGGATATACTCGACCCCGCACTGCTTCGTCCCGGCAGATTTGACAGACAGGTATTTGTCAACATGCCTGACGTAAAAGGCAGAGAGGCTATCTTCAAGGTACACGCCCGCAACAAGCCCGTTTCTCCCGAGGTCGACTACAAAAACCTCGCAAGGCTCACAAGCGGCTTCTCGGGCGCGGATATTGCAAACCTTCTCAACGAGGCGGCAATACTTGCCGCAAGGCATAACCGCCAGACCATAATAATGGTCGACATACTCGAAGGTATCAACAAGGTTCTCGCAGGTCCGCAGAAAAAGAGCCGCGTAACGACCGAAAACGACAAGCGCATAACGGCTTACCACGAAGCGGGACACGCCATCGTCGGGTACCTTATGAAATACTGCGACGCGGTGCAGGAAGTCAGCATCATTCCCAGAGGACTTGCCGCGGGTTATACAATCTCC
Source organism: Clostridia bacterium (assembly GCA_035381305.1). GTDB lineage: Bacteria > Bacillota > Clostridia > Christensenellales > DTU072 > CAG-1782. Next base: position 11,555 of record DAOSYK010000015.1, on the reverse strand, counting down.
CTGCCCAAAAACGACAACACCCACCTGACCATCAACAAGCTCAATGACGAAATCGCCATGCTGCTTGCGGGAAGGGCGAGCGAAGAAATCGTAATACAGGACATCTCCACGGGCGCAAGCAACGACATCAAGCGCGCCACCGACATCGCCAGAAAGATGGTATGCGAATGGGGTATGAGCGACAAACTCCCCAACCTCTTCTTCGGCGGAGAGCAGGAGATATTCATCGGACGCGATTACCAGACCCAGACCATGTATGGCGACAAGGTAGCGGACGTTATCGACACCGAAATCAAGAAAATCGTCGACTATAACTACTCGAGGGCAATCGAAGTGCTCCGCGCAAACCGCGAGGCGCTCGACAAGATGGTAAAACTACTCTACGCCCGCGAGACCATTTACGGCGACGAGGTAGACATGATAATGGAAGGCAGGTCTCTCGAAGAGATAAACGCCTACATCGACAGCAAGCAGGAAAAGCAGAAAGTTTATGATACCAAGCCTGCGTCCCCTGCCGCGTCCCTCATCGTCCCCGAGCCTGTCAAAGAGGTCAGGACGGACACCCCTGCGGTCGTGCCCCCTGCCGCCGAAGAGGTAAACGGTACACCGCCCGAAAACAAAGAGGAAAAGGACGGCGGAGCGTCTCCCGAAAATACCGAGAAATAATAGAAAAAGACGGACAAAATTGTCCGTCTTTCTTATTGTTATAACGCGTTTTTTACGGATATGCGAAAAAGGTTTCGCGCAGAATTTTCAACTGTTTCTTGCCTGAAGTCAAGCGTTTGACTTCTTCCTCGACTTCTTCCTTTTTGCCTACGGGAAATACAAAAGTCGTGTCCACAAAATCGTGGTAGTCGGTATTTGTGACAATGTAGCCGCGGTTTTTGGCAAGAGCGTTAAACACGGCGTATTCGTTGTAGTCGAGCCTCAATTCGGCTTCACAGCTCAGCTTCTTTGTGACGACCTTGGCGACGTCCAGGCACTCTGCCGCGCTCTTGGTGTAGGCGCCGCACAAGCCCCCTGCACCCAGCTTAATTCCGCCGAAATACCTTGTCACCACGCACGCTACATTGACAAGCCCCTTGTTTTTGATGACCTGCATAATGGGCTGTCCCCCCGTGCCCTGCGGCTCGCCGTCGTCGGAAAACTTCTGCCCGTCGAGGGCGTTTATCGCGTAACAGTTGTGAGTTGCGTCAGAGTACTTTTTTGCGACGGCGCGGCAAAATTCCATTCCTTCTTCAAAGGAATTTACGCCCCTGGTTGTGCATATAAAAACCGAACGGAGAATTTCGTATCTGGTCTGAAATTCTCCGTCTGCTGTTCTGTATTCGATCAAAGCGTCTTTACCTTGATATGGACTTTCTTGCCCTTGTGGACTATAAAGCCGTTGTTGGCTTCCGATTCTCCGATTTCAAAATCGTAATTGTTCACGGGCATTTCGTTTATCTTCACGCCGCCGCCGTCGATGAGGCGTTTTGCCTCTCCTCTTGACTTAGCAAGGTCGAGCGCGACGAGAATGTCGATTACGTTGCGGGACGGGAGTTTGATTTCCACGCAGGGCATGGTGTCGGAGTCTCCGCCGAACGCGCCGCGCGCCTGTTTTAAGGCTTTTTCCGCTTCTTCCTCGCCGTGGACTATCTTAGTCACTTCGTAGGCCAGGCGTTCTTTTGCCGCGTTCATCCTCTCGTCCATGTACTTTGTAAGCTCGTTAATCTCGTCCATTTCCAAGAAGGTCAAAAACCTCATGCACTTACTGACATCGGGGTCGTCGACGTTGCGGAAGTACTGGAAAAATTCGTAGGGCGAGGTCTTGTCGGGGTCCAGCCATAACGCGCCTTTCTGAGTCTTGCCCATTTTTTTGCCTTCCGAGGTGGTCAGAAGTTCAAACGTCATTGCAAACGCGCTCTTTCCTTCCTTTCTCCTGATGAGGTCGGCGCCCGCGAGTATATTGCTCCACTGGTCGTCGCCGCCGCACTGGAGTACGCAGCCGTATTTCTGGCACAATACGAGGAAGTCATAGCTCTGCATGAGCATATAGTTGAACTCAAGAAAGCTTAAGCCTTTCTCCAACCTCTGTTTGAAGCACTCGGCAGTGAGCATACGGTTTACCGAAAACAGAGAGCCGATGTCCCTTATGAAGTCGACATAGTTTAAGTTGAGCAGCCAGTCGGCGTTGTTGACCATTATCGCGGCGTTTTCGCCCTCGAAGGAGAAAAACCTCGACATCTGCTTTTTGAAGCACTCGCAGTTGTGGGCGATGGTCTCTTTGGTCATCATGCTGCGCATATCGGTTCTGCCCGAGGGGTCGCCTATCATAGCGGTGCCGCCGCCGATCAGGACGATGGGCTTATGTCCCGCCTTTTGCATATGGCTCATCGCCATAAGCGCAAGAAAGTGTCCGATATGAAGGCTGTCTGCCGTTGGGTCAAACCCGATATAGAACGGCACGCTCTCGGTATCCAGAAGCTTGTAAAGTTCGTCCTCGTAAACGGTCTGTTTTATATACCCTCTCTCTCTGAGGATGTCCATTACGTTTCTCTTCATAAATTACTCCTTTATTCCCGGCTCTTCCTTGAGAAGGTCGCCCAGCGACTTTATTCCTCTCTCGATCTGCTCGACGGTGGCGTTGCTGTAATTAAGTCTCAAGGTGTTCTGTCCTCTGCCGTCGGCGAAAAACGCGTTGCCCGTGACGTAGGCGACTTTTCTTTCAATCGCTTTGGGCATGAGTTTTACCGCGTCGATTGTTTGGGGAAGTTCCACCCAGATGAACAGTCCGCCCTGGGGATTTGTGCAACGGGCGGAAGCGGGGAAGTATATATTTATCGCTTCCAGCATTGCGGCCTTTTTCATGCCGTATATGGGAATTATCTTTTTGAGCTGCGGCTCGAGACAGCCGTCCCTCAAAAACTTGTCCACTATCGCCTGGCTAAGCGTCACCGACTGGACGTCGGTAGCCTGCTTGCCGAGATTTACTTTCTTTATTATTTCCTTGTCGGCTACCAATAAACCGATACGAAGGGCGGGGCTTATCAGCTTGGAAAACGAGCAGACATATATGACGTGACCCGTCTTGTCCAGGCTCTTTATGCTCTGTACCTTTTCCCCTACAAAGCGCAGTTCGCCGTACGGGTCGTCCTCGACGAGCACAACGCCGTATTTTACGAGCATGTCGTAAATAGCTTTTCTCTTTTCGAGACTGAGCGTCTTTCCCGTGGGATTACTGAAATTGGGCACAAGATAGATAAGTTTTGGCCTGTGGGCGATAATTTTTGCCTCCAGGTCGGCAAGATTTATGCCGTCGGCGTCGCTGTCCACGCCAATAGCCTTGCCCTGATAGGTCTTAAGTATATGAAGGGTGGCAAGATAGGTGGGATTTTCCACCAGCACAACGTCGCCGGGATTTATGAACGCCTTGTACGTCAGATCAAGTCCCTGCTGTCCGCCGTTTATTATGAAGATGTTCTCCTTGTCGATGCCGTCGATTCCCACTCTCTTTACGTGTTCGATTCCGCTCTCGAGAAGGGGCGCATAGCCCTCGGTGGGACCGTATTGCAGAATGCTTGTCGCCATGGGTCCCGACAGAAGTTCGTCGGCAATCTTTTTGATGGTTTCCACAGGAAGGCATTCGGTCGCGGGCATGCCGCCGGCAAAGGAAATTATGTCGGGCGACTTCAAAAGTTTGAATATCGCTCTTATTGCGTTGGCTTCCAGCCCTCTGAATCTTTCACTGAACTGATACTCCATAATCCACCTTCTTAGTTAAAAGTCTGTTATTTATTTATACTATAATCGGCTTCAAAAGACAAGTAAAACAACAAGTAAATGAGCATTCGTATGAATTTTTTCACCTTTTTTGTATATATTTCGGGAATACATAGTCGAATACGCCCAAAATAATTGCGTAATAAAATTCATTGTGATATAATGTCCGTATTATGAGTAAGCGATACTACAGCCCGATTAAGGAATATTCCAAAGTAAAACGTTTTCATCCGTTTTACAAGCTTTTTAAGGTAATTGCGAGAGTGTTTTTTCCGAAAAACGAGGTTATCTGGCAGACCGAGAAGCCCGCTGACGGCGAGCCGATGTTCTATGTCAGCAATCATACCCGCGTTTATGCGCCCCTCTTCTTTCTACTTGGCAAAAAGCCCGTGAGAGTGTGGTCAAACTGCTATTTCCTGTTCTATAAAGAGTGCTGGAATCACATGAAAAACAAGGTTGTCAACAACCACAAGATACTTATTCCTTTCGCGTTTCTGCTTACTCCTTTTATCGTTTGGCTGTTCCGCGCGTTTGAGCCTATACCTGTCTACCACAAGTCTTCAAAAGTCATCACCGACACCTTTGCCAAGAGCATTGAAACCATGGAAGAAGACATGGATCAGGTGATTTTCCCGGAGCACACCGAAAACCAGGTAAACAAGTACATTTTTCAGTTCAACCAGGGTTTTCCGATGGTGGGAGAACTGTATTACGAGAAGACGGGCAAGCGTATGAAATTCTACCCGGTTTACTGCGCCCAGAAGTTAAAAAAGGTGGTCATCGGCGAGCCGATCGAGTACGACCCCGCCATTCCCATGAAGGTTCAGCGCGTGCAGATCTGCGAATACCTCGAAAACAAGATAAAAGAGCTTGGCGACAGCCTGCCCGACCACGAGCCTGTGATATACGGTTTCTGATAACAAAAACGCCCCGAAAGTTCGGGGCGTTATTTTTACTTATTCGGTCTTATATTCATTTCGCGCGAAATTCTCGTGAAAGGTCTCACTTCCTAAGATGTCGAGATAAACGCTCCTTGCTTTCTCTTTATTGAGTTTTGCCCTGAAGCGGCTGTTAAGACAGGCTTTCGCGGCGTTTTCAATGCGTTTTGAAGGGTTCTCGATATGCGTAAGATTAAGCTCTTCGATTATCGGGGCGACTTTTCCGGCATTTTCGCCGTAAAGGTACACTGCAGGCGCGCCTTCCTTTCCCTTCATTATGGTGCGGACTGCCGCCTTGATGCCCGAAAGCTCCAGCTCGGTATAAGTCATATCCCACATGGCGGCAAGGGTGTTTTCCTCTTCTCCTATATAGGCAAACGCGCAGATGTCGCCGCAGTCGATAAGAAGACTGTTCTCCTTAAGTTCTACCGTTTCGCAAAGTATATCGCCGCCGATGTAGCTGTTAATTACGGGCAGGACGTAAACAAGCTCTGTGGGTAAACTTAAATTGTCGTCTTCGGCAAGCTCGTTATAGTCGTCGACTTCGGTTTTTAGGGGAATTCCCATAAGGGCTTTAATATAAAATTCGTTTCCCGCGATAGACAGTGTATCTGCTTTTGCCGCTCCGTACTTTTCAAAAAGCTCCACGCTCTCTTTGCCTATGCAGTTTCTGAGCAATTTTGAAAAGGTCGCTCTGTCGGACGGGTATTTCTCCGCCTGAGCAGAGAAATTGCCGTATTCGGTCAACGGGTTTTTCAGCGTCACGGTTTCCACAATGTCGGTATCAAGGATACTTATTGTGACGTTTTGGGAGCCTATAACTGCCGATACACGGCATTCCGAAAGTTTCTTTACGTTTTCTGCTCCGCCAAACAATTCGGGGTCGACCTTTATGTCGTAATTATCCTCGACCTTCTTGTCGCAGGCAAGGCGAATTCCGCCGACAAGCTGTTTTTCGTTAAGAAATCTGCTGTCAAGGGCTGTGGCTTTTATTTCGTTGCAGGTTATTCTGCAGCGGCCGCATTTTCCTTCTCCGCCGCAGGGAAACGTAAAGCCCAGCTCCTTAAGAAGCGTCTTTAATGAGGAATTGTCCTCGACTAAGTATTTTTTACCGTTAATTACTACCGATTTCATATCTATTATTATAGCCCGTACGAAGCGGTTTTTCAACTTATAATCCGCTGTTTCCGAAATACCTCGCGCCGAGTTTACCAAGTAGTTCGGTCAGCGGCTTAAATCCGGCAAGTATTGATAAAAAGCTGCTTGCGATGTGAACGGCATAAAAGGTTATGCCCGAGGCGTACAGGGTTATATACCGCTTTCCGAAATTGGCCCCCTTTACCGCGCCGCCTGTCAGCATATACGTAAACGTGCTCTGAAAACCGAAACACAAGGTGATAAAGGCAAATACGGCCGCAACAATAACAGGATTTTTGAGTCCCGCTTTCTTTACGCCGAACGCGCAAAGAGATACGACATGCCAGTGGATAAAGTAGGCGACGAGCCAGGTCGGGTCAAAGCCCCAGAAAACGCCCTCGAGAACGCAAAACACAAGGGTTGCGCCCATGCCTATTCCAAGTCCGAAAGTGTAGGTGTAGACGACAATAAGCAGTGTCACAACTTCCACATTGTAGGGAATAATCAGAAGGAGAAACTTGAATGCGTTAATGCTTGCGCCAAGCAGTGCGATAAGCACAATTCTCCTTATATAGAGTGCGCTTTTTGTCATTTTACGCCAACGCTATCATGTAGCCCGCGCCGTCGGAAATTTTAAGGGCGCTTATGCCGACTATTGCGCTTACGTACTCGGTCCCGCCATACGTTTTTACGATTTTCCAGTCTGTCGTGTCCCAATATTCTTCAAGGGTGGTAAGTACCATAATGTACTTGCCATCACCCGAAGTTATGCCGTTTATCTCGGTGAGATAGGCGCCCAGCGCGCTGTCGGTCGCGGAAAAAGTTATTTCACCCTTTTCTTCAAGCTCATTAAGTAGGTCAATGAGATATTCGGCATCGGTTTTATACGACGCAAAAACCTTCTGCCCGTCGCCCTCGCCGATAACAAGCGTTACGGTCTTTTCGCCGGAATTGCTTTTTGCGCACGCAGTTAAGGAAAAAAGTAAAATGAGAACAACAAGAAAAATCAAGCCCTTTGGCTTTTTCATTTGTCTATACCCTCCGTATATGTATTAATACTCTGCAAGTGTCCTGACTCGAGACCGTTTTCACGGCGGCGGGCCTTCCCTTTCGGTGGCCTTATCGCCTTTACCTCACTACAGTAGCGGGGGCTGCGGGGTTTTACCCCTTCCTTGCCGATGTATTGTCAATCATCGTCGGAAACTCCGTTGGTTTCCTCTTTATCCTCGCGTATAATGTAAGAGATCCTGCCTTCCTTCTCCTCTTTTGCGTCTATAAACAGGTCAAGGTCGGCATCATCTAAACTTACGCTCTTTTCGTTGTACTTGAATGTCTCGTCAAAGCTGATATCAACGCTCATGCTGAGAGTGTTATCGCCAAACTTTGACGTAATAATATTATTGATTAAACCTCTGATTGTTTCTGTACTTTCCTCAAATATTATGTTCAATACTTGTATCAGTTGTTCGATATTGATATTGATGTTTATGCGGATTGCAGTCTGCATTTTTACAGGGAGATTGTCCTTATTTACTGTGGCGTTGACGGTGCTCTCTCCCATGGAAATCCAGCTTTTGACAATATTTATACACTCGTTGTATTTTCTTATGTCGGAGGCGTACTTTGCCACGTCAAGGCTACCGAAAAAGTTCTCAACGGTATTTACTATGTAATTGTAAATCTTGTCGCTCGCCGCGTTCATCTGGTAGTTGCATACTGCGTTTACCGTGTCAAAAAATCCGCTTGCCGTATCCTTGCTTATCCACCCCGCCTCTTTGTTAAAATTGACAAAGGTGGAGAACATCAGATATTTTTCAAGTTCGAGGTTAATATCTATGTTTTTGTTGTCAAAAAAGCTCTGGATATACTCGTCGTTCACGGCAAGATATACCTCGTCTTTCTTAATCACGTCTTTATTCAAAACCTGAAAAATACTACCTTTGAAATTATATGAGGTCGTCTTTTCGTCGTATCCAAGCAAAAAGCTTACGGTGTTTGTTCCGTCAAGATATCCGATGACGTTTTTCACCGTATCGGCTTCTTTCTTTGACAAAAAACTACCGACAACAGCCTTCAATGATAATAGGAAACTCCTCATGTCCCCATTGAGGTCGCAGCTTCCGACCTCACCGTCAATGTATACTTTGGAACCGTTCTGAATGCGCTTCATGGTGACTTTTTGCCCGGCCGTATAGGGGCTTCCGCTTCCTTTCGCATTGGGCTTGCCGTAAAGAGTAAACACTACTTTGCCGTCAAAATCGGACCTCTTGGCGGTCAGGGATTTATAATTCGAGAGCGCGAGAGTGAATTCGGGCTTTGCGACTTTCTGCCCGCCGGTATTACTGTCGTCGCTTTTGCCCGAAGAAAATAAATCGCAAGAACAAAGGCTCGCAACCAGTACGAGCGCCAGTATAAGAACCGTGATCTTGCGAATTGATTTCATGTGGCCTCCGCCGTCAGTCCGTTATGTTCGCGTTGTTATTCCCGATAACCGCTTTTATCCTCCTGACTCCGCTTGAGGAAGATTGTTCCTTGACTATTTTGAAGTTTTCGAGGTCTCTCGTGTTGGCCGCGTGGGGTCCGCCGCAGATTTCCATAGAGTAATTTCCGATGGAATAGACCTTTACGTTGGCCTCGTATCTGTCGCTGAACACGCCCACCGCGCCCTTCTCTTTGGCTTTTTCAAGGGGCATTTCTTCGCAAACAACGTCGTAGCCCGCTTGTATCGCTTTATTGACTTCCTCTTCCACCTGCGCTATTTCCTCGGGGGTAAGCGGACGGGGGAAGTTAAAGTCAAAGCGCAGTCTTTCGGCAGTTATGTTGCTGCCTTTCTGCTGAATGGTGTCGTCGTTAAGCACTTTCTTAAGCGCCGCGTTTAATAGGTGCGTTGCCGTGTGGAGCTTCGAGGTCTCCTCGGTGTGGTCGGCAAGTCCGCCCTTGAATTTCTGTTCGGCGCCCGCGTGGGACTTGGCCTGATGTTCTTTGTAGGCGTTTTCAAACCCTTCCACATCTACTATTATACCATTTTCTTTTGCAAGTTCAACAGTGATTTCTATCGGGAAGCCGTAGGTGTCGTAAAGCTTAAACGCCGCCTTGCCGCTTATGCGCTTGTCCTGAATGTATTTAAGGAGCTTTTCAAATTCTCTGAGACCTTGATTGAGCGTCTTTTCGAATTTTTCGGTCTCCTTGTTGAGTTCTTCTATTATTTTATGCTCATTTTGGCGTAATTCGCCATAATAAGGCGCATATTGGTCGATATAAACCTTGCTGATTTCGGCGAGAGAGGCCGCGTCAAGCTCGAGTTTGCGCGCAAAACGGAGACTTCTTCTTATCAGCCTGCGCAGTACATACCCCTGGTCGACGTTGCCGGGAGTAATGCCCTTCTCGTCGCCCATCATGAAAGTCGCCGTCCTTATGTGGTCGGCAATTATGCGCATTTCCCTTATATATTCGTCACCCTTTCCGCTCTTTTCCCTAAGTATGCTAATTATCGGCGCGAAAACGTCGGTTTCGTATACAGATTCAAAGCCATTTAGCATGGCGACAGTTCTTTCAAGGCCCATACCCGTGTCGACGTTTTTCTGCTTTAAGGGCTTAAACGTGCCGTCGGACTGCTTGTCGTACTCCATGAACACGTTGTTCCATATCTCGACAAACTTGCCGCAGTCGCACGCGGGAGAGCACTCCTCGCTGCACTTGGGTTGATCGCGGATGATGAATATCTCGGTATCGGGACCGCAGGGACCTGTGATTCCGGCGGGACCCCACCAGTTGTTCTTCTTGGGCAGGTAATAGATATTTTCCTTCTTTATGCCGAGTTTTTCCCAGACACTTGCGCTGAAGTCGTCCCTCGGGCAGTCCTCGTCGCCCGCAAACACGCTCACGGCGAGTTTCTCAATCGGAATCTCCAATACTTTGGTAAGAAAGTCAAAGCTGAAGTTTATGCTCTCTTCCTTGAAGTAGTCGCCGAGAGACCAGTTGCCCAGCATTTCAAAGAATGTGCAGTGTGTGGCATCGCCCACGTCGTCGATGTCGCCCGTCCTGACGCACTTCTGCACGTCGGCAAGCCTCTTGCCGCCGGGGTGTTTCTCTCCCATAAGGAAAGGCACAAGGGGGTGCATGCCCGCCGTTGTGAAAAGCACGGTCGGGTCGTTGTCGGGGATAAGAGAAGCACTGGGAATTATCGTGTGTCCTCTCTCGGCAAAAAACTTGAGATATTCTTCGCGAAGTTGTTTTGTAGTAAGTTTTCTCATATCATCTTCCTCTTTTTTTCAGCACTTTAACATGTATTGTATAAGGGCGCGGCCGTTGCTAAGATATACGCCTTTCGCGCCTTCATGTTCGGTATAACCCAGTCCGCTGTTGGCGGGACGGACGGAATTGTAAACAATAAACGGGACCGGCTCGCTTACGTGTGTTCTTAAAATAAGGGGGGTCGCGTGGTCGGGGAGTACGGCGATACAGTATTCCTCGTTGTTTTCGTCCATTTTTTCCACGACGTAATTGACCACTTCATCGATTTTTTCGATAGCCCTTATCTTGCCTTCGCCGTCGCCCTGGTGTCCGCACTCGTCGGGCGCTTCGATGTGCACGTAGACAAAATCATGGTCTTTGAGAGCATCCACGCACGCCATCGCCTTGCCGAGAAAGTTTGTGCTTAAGGTGCCCGTCGCGCCCTCGACGTTTATTACGTCCATTCCGCAGCCCACCGCAATGCCTTTTAACAAATCAACCGCGCTTATCATGGCGCCGTTAAGGTTGTACATTTCCTTAAAGCTCGGCAGCATGGGCTTTGTACCCTTTCCCCAGAACCAGATACTGTTTGCGGGTCGTTTGCCTTGCTCGACGCGGGCGAGGTTTACCGGATGCTCCTTCAATATCTCCATGCTTCTTTCAATGAGGGTGGAGAATATCGCGCTACCTTCGCCTTTGGGTAAGTAAGGTCCTACTTTTTTGTCGGCGATGTCATGGGGCGGAGTGAACTCGGTAGAGCACTGCGTGCCGGGGAGAAGCGCGAGATTTCTGTAGCTTGTGCCGGCGTAGAAATTAATCATGCCGCCCAAGTTTTCATCTATCGTCTTAATAAGTTCGCGTCCTTCCCCGGAGGTGATTTCTCCAGCCGAGTAATCGATCATTACGCGGTCTTCAAGTATGGGTGCCTCGCTGAGCGTCACGAGGTTTACTCTGAAAACGGTGTCGTTGTCGCTCATTTTTACGCCCACGCTGAGCGCTTCCAGCGCCGACCTTCCCGTATAATACTTCTTGGGGTCGTAACCCAATACGCTTAGATTTGCCACGTCGCTTCCGGGATTCAGTCCGTCGTCGATGGTCTTGATAAGTCCCACCTGTCCCAGTCTTGCAAGTCTGTCGATGGCAGGTTTTTTCGCAAGTTCGAGAGGAGTTTTGTTGCCTAAAACGCCGCGGTGATAATCGGCCATGCCGTCGCCTAAAATCACTATATATTTCATTTATACCTTCTTTATAATTTTAAGATACCTATTATATTAGCAAAAAGGCGTTGAAATATCAAGCAAAATGACTCTCGCCGCGCGCGGGGTGAGTTTTTATCGATGTCGTAATTTATGAAAATATGTCTAAAGAATTGACAAAACCGCCACGAAAAGCTAATATAAATATTACTTGCGGGCGTGGTTTAATGGTAAAACAGGAGCTTCCCAAGCTCTAGTCGTGGGTTCGATTCCCATCGCCCGCTCCATA
>DAOSYK010000014.1:39512-43316 GCA_035381305.1 Clostridia bacterium | reverse complement strand
CCTGATTACCCTTAATCCCCGCTCAATAACGGTTCCGCAATATTTTGACTGTCTTTGGGTTGTTTGGTACACTTTTCGTTTTGTTCTGATTATTTTGTACCAAGCTTGTGCCGAGAAAATTACATATTTCGAATAACTGAATTAATTATTCTTTCAGCAGAAGCACCCTGTTGCGGTAGTCGGGGCAGATTTTTGGACTATTTGTTCTTCTTTTCCTTCTTTTTCTTTATTACGTCTATCGTCGTCAGCACGATGAAGAAAAGACCGGCGGCGATGAGGAAAATGCCGTAGCTCTTTTGTAGGACTGCGTTTTTGGCGCGGCTTGCCAGGAGCGAGGCGATCACGGCGGTAATTATAGCGGGGATAATCATCTTAATAAGTCCCTTTTTCTCTATCATCTTGTTTTTCGCGTTTATCACCGTGACGGCAATCGACATCGGGATAAAGACAATGAGGTTTACCGATTGCGCAATCGCCTGCGGGACTTTGAAAAAGATTGTCAAAATGGGGATAAGGAGCGTGCCGCCGCCCATGCCCATGCCGCCCAAGACCCCCGAAATTATGCCCGCAAGGATGAGGAGAAAGGTTTTCACGCGCCGCACCTCACATCAGAAGGACGCGGACGCCCGCGACTATCATCACCGAGTAAAAGATATAGGCAAGGACGTTGTTTGAGAGTTTTTTGAGTAAAAAAGCCCCGACGATGCCGCCCGCGACCACACCGACGCCTGTTTTGAGGGTCTGCGGCCAGTCGTAAATGCCCTGCACAATGTAAGTAATCGCGCTGACAATGCAAAGAGGCAGAATAATGACTATCGCGGTGGAGTGCGCTTTGCGCTCCTCGTATTTCATGAGGTAGACCAGCAGAGGCACGACAAAAATTCCGCCGCCGCCGCCCCAGATGCCGTTCACAAAGCCTGCGATAAGCCCTATCAATATATATAAAAGGGTCTCTTTTGCCGATTTAATGAGTTTCATTAACTTAGTATTAAGCAAATTTGCCCCAAAAATTAATTCTCCGGAAAAAGAGCGCCAAAACGCACGTTTTTTGGGGTGCTTCCGAAAAAAGCCCCCCGATCGAGAACGATTTTTTTTGGGGGGGCTGTTGTTATGGATTTTTTTGGAATCAGTTAAAGAATTTCTTTATGCTCTTTTCCCATTTGCTTATTGCGGTCTCGTCGTACTCCGCCGGGATGGCGCGTGCGGCGTTTCCAGCCTTTTTCGACCTGTCCAGGCAGCCTTTGAGGTCGAGCAGAAGGTCAATGCGCGGAAATGCCTTTTTGACCTTGTCGATTATCGTGCCGAACGTGAGCGCGACTTCGCCGCCGCTGGAGCCGTTCTGAAGGTCTTCGGCGCTGATAACGCCCCTGCCGAACATATAGTTGAGGCTTTCGGGCGCGGTGCCGAGGAGCCACCTCTTGATTATGTCGGTCTCGTAATGCTTATGCCCGACTTTTTTGTAGTATTCCGCCTGGTATTTCCAGATTGTCTCTTTCCCTGCGTTGCCCTCGCGCATAATCGTCTGGGCAAGAATGCTTGCCGCGTACATGGAATTTTCAAGTCCCGAGCCAAGCACGGGAATTGTCATAAACGCAGCATCGCCTATGAGCGCGTAATTTTCTCCGCCAAAACGCAAAGCGGGACGCCTTACGGGAATTTCGTATATGCCGCCGCCAAGTACTGTTTCGTCCGCGAGAATGGGATTGTCCGCTTTTAGCGCTTCCAACGCGCTCTTCAGGTTTTCTTTGGTCAGCTTGCCGATTCTGCCGATGAGGATATCGACGGTGTCTTCGGAGTCGACCACGCACCACGATATGCCCATTTCGCCCATGTGCTTTAGGTAAACCTTGTTGGAAAACTCGGGGTCGGGCGCGCCCGTCCGCTTGTGGAATGCGCGGTAGGCGTGGAAAACTTCGCTGTCCGAGGGGTTTTCGGCTTCGTAGGACGCGGGGAGCGACTTTCTCAAAACGGAATTGACGCCCGAATTGTCGATAACGAGATCGGCGTAAACCTTTTCGCCGCCGACCGTTATGCCTTTTACTATGTCGTTTTCAATAATAAGTCCATCTGCTTTTGCGCCGAAACGGAAGTTAACTTTGTCGGCGCGGCTGATATAGAGTTCGGCAAGCGCGCGCCTGTCTATGGAATAATCTCTCGCGTCATCGGGGACATCGAGCGTCAGCGCCGTCTGCCGGTCGGGGGTTATGAACGTCCAGTTTTTCTTCTCGGACACGTGCCCTTCGGGAATGGGGAGTCCCAGATTGGAAAACACAAACCTTGTTACGTCGTCATGCCAGTCATAGCTTATTTTCTCTCGGGCCGACTTTTCAAAGACGTGCACTTCATGCCCGTTGTCGGCAAGTATCTTTGCCGCTACAAGCCCGCCGATACCCGCGCCCGCTACCGCGATTTTCATAAATATTTCCTCCGAAAGTTTTTAATAAGTATACTGTTTTGCCTGCGGGTTTGTCAATAAGGAATTTGACGGCGGAAATATCTAAAAAGTTGAACGATAAGCGTTTCTGTTGCTGTGGATACCGCGGTTAATTACCGAAACCGCACAATTCGGCATTATTCGCGAAATTGACGCGTATCGCAATTAAACCTTTTAGGGCAAAAAGTTTGACGCCGACAGAAATAAGATTGGTATTTTGCAGTAAATTACACAATACTAAATGCGAAATCTAAAAAAGGAGGTCACAAGACGCGGGCGAATTTTTGCCGCGCGTTGAATCACACAATATGACTATTGCTGCTTTGGTATTAAGTATTCTTGCCATAATAATGAGCATTGCGGCGTTGGCTATGTGCAGAAAAAGAGACTAAATCAAGCCGCGCAAAAACCAAAACACGCGTCTCAAAACCTCTTGAAACGCGTGTTTTTTGCTGTTTTATAACTTTTTAATATCCCAGATTGAAAAACTTGTTTGCGTTTTCAAACAGGATTTTTTGCATTGCTTTTTCGCTCAAAGGCAGTTTCTCAAGTCGGGCTGTTTCCCCTTCGTAGTCCCACATCGGGAAGTCGGTACCGAACATCACTCTGTCTTCTCCGAGAAAAGTTATTATCTCCGCGGCCTTTTCGGGCGTGAGGAAGGCAAGGGACGAGGAGCAATCGAAGTAGACGTTTCCTACGTTCTCATAGAGGCGGTAGTCGGCCCATTCCGAATAGCCGCCGAGGTGCGCCGCGATAAAGGTAAGGTGGGGAAAGTCCTTGGCCGCCTTTACCATCTGAGCGGGGTGGCTGAACACTTTTCGCTTGTCGCCGGTGTGGAGCATGAGCTTGTAGCGGCCGTCAAGTTGTTCAAAAATATTGTATGCCGCCTCTCCGTCGATGGCAAACTCCTGAAAATCGGGGTGGAGCTTTACGCCCCGTATGCCAAGCCCGTCAAAACGGGCTGTCTCGGCGCGTATCTCTTCCTTTGTCATATCGGGATGAAGGGTGGCAAACGGAATGAAAATATCGTCCAGGGCGGCTTCGTGAGAAACAAAATCGTTTATTGAGGACACCTGTCTGGTCGAGGTCGCAACCGAGTGAATCACTATCTTAACTACGCCCGCTTTTCTCGCAAGCGTCTTCAGTTCTGCCGCGGTCCCCTGCTTTGCCGACATTTCCAGTTCGTAAAAATCCCCTATCGCCTTTACCGCCTTAAGGGAGATTTTTTCGGGATATATGTGCGCGTGAATATCAACAATACGGTTAGTCATTATTCTTCCTCTGTTATCTGACCCCCGAAAATCGCCGATTTTCAGGGTTAATTTTCGGGGTCCCCGAAAATCGCTGATTTTCGGGGTATTTTTTCGGGG
>DAOSYK010000014.1:22449-39412 GCA_035381305.1 Clostridia bacterium | reverse complement strand
ATTTTCGGGGTCCCCGAAAATCGCTGATTTTCGGGGTATTTTTTCGGGGCTTTATAAATTATATATTTGTATTATGAAAAAATCAAACATAACGGGGTATATTGGGCGCATAAAATAATTATTGGCGTTTTTCGTCGAAAAAAGGGGGGGATTTTTGAGAAAATACGCAAAAACCCTTTACAGAAATATAAATCGATGTTAAAATGACGAAAAGGTCATAAATGCAGACCTTACAAAGGGGCAACAAAGACCCGACCCGAATAATTTGCGAAATAAATTAAATTTATATATATATGACAGCAACTGTGAAGAAAATATTGATCATGACGATCGTTTCGGCGGCCGCTATTCTCGCGCCAATCGCTACGATTCTGACAATATTGAATATATAGTAATACTTAACCGAATATTTCTTTGAGTTTTCTGACGGCATCGTTTGCGTCCTTGCATCTTATGCCGCCTATTTTATTTGCGTACTCGTCAGTCATCACCGCTCCGCCTACCAGAATGGGAATATCGAACCTTTCTCTGACCATTTTTATGGCCTTTTCGATGTTGACCGCGGTCGTGGTCATCAGCGCCGACAGTCCGAGTACACAGGGATAGTTTTTCTCAATTGCGTTTAAAATCACGTCAAAATCGACATCTTTTCCGAGGTCAATGACTTTATAGCCGTAGTTTTCCACCACCGCTTTGACGATGTTTTTGCCGATGTCGTGAATGTCGCCTTTTATCGTCGCAAGTACAAAGACTTTTTCGTTTTTTTCGTCATTTCTGACAATGTATTTATTGATAACGCCGAACGCGGCTTTCGCCGCTTCCGCCGCCGAAATGAGCTGCGGCAGGAATAATTTGCCGTTTTCGTAGCTTTCGCCCACCCTATCGAGGGCGGGAACGAGGTATTTGTCGATAATAACGAGGGGCGGCAGGGTCTTGATAAGCTCCTTGGCAAACGCTTCGCTAAGCTCCTTCTGCCCTGTCAGCACCGCGTCAAACAGGGTCTTGTCCTGCTGCGGTTTTACCGCAAAATCGGCTTGTATTTGGGCATTTTGCGCGTATTCTATATATTTTTCGGCCGCGCAGTCGAGCCCGAGGAGAAATTGTTCCGCCTGTTTGCTGCCCGAAATCCCGATCAGGGTCGGGTTGATTATACAAAGATCCAGCCCCGCTTTAATCGCCATTTCCAAAAACTTGGCATTGATGTCCTGTCTTGCGGGCATACCGAAGGAAATATTGCTTATGCCGAGCGCGGTTTTTACGCCCAGCTTTTTGATTTCGCTCAGCGCGTTAAGCGTGCAGAGGGCGTTCCCCCTGCCCGAGGCTTCTGCCATTGTAAGGGTATCGATATATATATCCTCGGGGGCGATACCCGCTTTTTCGCACCTTTTTATGATTTTTCGCGCGATTTCTATGCGTTTATTGACATCTTGCGAGATTCCTTCGTCGTCAATGGTAAGCCCGATTACCGCGCTTCCGTACTTTTTCGCCAACGGCAAAACCGTGTTCAAGCTCTCCTCGGTGCCGTTTACCGAGTTGATTATCGCCTTGCCGTGATAGGCGCGCAACGCCTTTTCCAGCGCGATTGGGTCGGTTGTGTCAATCTGAAGGGGCAAAGTGGTGACATTTTGCAGCTTTTCCACGGCTTTTTGCATGACGTACGGCTCATCTATGCCGTTAATACCCACATTTACGTCGAGAATGTCGGCCTTTCCCTCTTCCTGCTCGACCGCTTGGGCGAGTATATACGACCAGTTTTCCTCGCGTAATGCCTGCTGAAACGCCTTTTTGCCCGTCGGATTTATCCTCTCTCCGACCACCTTGGGACCGTCGACAGTTATGCATTTATACGCCGAGCAAACATAGCTCTTTATTTCGTAAGCTGTATCTTCGGCTACAATATCGGCGCATTTCTGTTTTGTTTGAGCGATAAATTCGGGAGTGGTTCCGCAGCAGCCGCCTATTATCTTTACGCCCGATTTTCTCATTTCCGTAGCGTAATGCGCAAACTCCTCAGCCGTTGTCTTGTATACGGTCCTGCCGTTTTCTATGGTCGGCATACCGGCATTGGGCTTGACAAAGACGGGAACTAAGGAAACGGCAATAAGCCTTTTTGCAAGCGGCGCCATTTCCTTTGCGCCGAGGGTACAGTTTATGCCGAGCGCGGCGACGCCCATTCCGCCCAAAGTTACGGCAAAGCTTTCCAAGGGATTTCCGAAGACCGAGATGCCCGAGCCTGTAAAGCTCATGGACACCATTACGGGCAAACGCGAATTTTCTTTCGCAGCAAGCGCGGCTAATCTCGCTTCCGCTAAATTTGTCATTGTTTCGATTACAATGAGGTCGGTTTTATCTTCGGCCAAAGCGATTATTTCTTTAAACGCCTCATACGCCTCTTGTTCGGAAATTCCGCCCTCGCCGATTATCTTTCCCAAGGGACCTATGTCAAGGGCGACAAATTTTCCGTGCGCTCGCGCGCCTGTCGCGATGTCAATGCCTGCGCTTATTATTCTTTTAAGAGTGGAATTGTCAAAATGATAGCGGTTGGCGCCGAAGGTGTTGGTGTATATTATGTCGCTTCCCGCGTTTATGTAGTCGTCGTGGACGCTTTTTATTATTTCGGGGTTTTCAAGGTTTAGTTTTTCAATCTTATACCCTGTCGGAATTTTCGCCCTCTCCATAACGAGGCTGCCCATTCCGCCGTCCAGAAAAAGTTCTTTGGTAAAGTCAATCACGGCACTTGTTTCCTTCGCATTGGTATTTTTTGACGCAGATTGCGCACCTGTCGAGGCTTCCTGCCTTTCCTGCGCCCAAAACCGCGGTGACGGTCTTTGTCGGAGTCATCATTTCGCTTTCGGTGAGCTTAATGCCCAGCTCTTTTTCGGCGTTCAGGAGATTTAGGATATCTTTTTGCGTCTCCAGCGGAAAGTCGCCGTAGCCGCAGCTGAAGCGTTGCGTTATGTCCCTGCCGTCCTCGTTTTCGGCAATCTTTTTGCAGACGTTATCGCAAAGTTTTTCGATTAACAATCCCGCAAGCACGTCAATATAGTAGCTTAAACTGAGGTCGCACACCTGAAAAGAGCGTATTATGCGGTCGATGCCGTAGCCGAGAGTCGCGGCAAAAACGTAAATCTTGTCGCACCCCGAAAGGTGCTTGTTTATATCCTTTCCCGGAAACGTTGCGGCAGTATTTTTTAACAGAATTTTGTCGGCAAAAAACTCAGGCTCGAAGTCCGCCCATTTGTAGCCCATGACCGAATAGCCGTTGAGAAGGTCGACGCTCTTGTCGATTCTCTCCTGGACGTCCTCGGTCAAAAGGGAGGCGTCGTTTTCAAGCTCTTTCTTAATAAAATATATTTCCGCTTCACCGTAGCCAAGTTCTATCTCTTTCATATCACCTTAAGGGCAAAAATTTGCCTAAAACCGCTTTGGCCACTTCGGCCTTGTTCATGGAGTACAAGTGAATATTTTTGTACCCGCGCGAGATAAGTTCGTCAATCTGCTCTTTTGCGTAGTTTATGCCCGCTTCAGGTAAGTTTTCGGTATTATTTGCGACCATTTTGACGAATTTCGGCGGAATCTGCACGCCGCACATGGCAACTATACGGCTTATCTGATTCTGGCTGACTATGGGCATTATGCCCGCCGCGACAGGGTATGTAAAATTCCTCTTTCCGAGCTTTTCGTTAAAATCGTAAAAGGTCGTGTTGTCGAGGAAAAGTTGTGAAATAAACCCTTCGACGCCTGCGTCGGCCTTTGCGAAAAGGTAATCTATATCCTTATCGAGCGTTTCCGATTCGGGATGTCCTTCGGGGTAGCACGCCCCATACAGAGTAAAATCGGGATAGTTTTTCTTTATGTACGCGGCAAGTTCGTTGGCGTGCCTGAAGTCGTAAAAACGGCTCTCGGGCACGAGGTCGCCCCTCAAAACCAGCAGATTTTTGACGTTTTTGCGGCGGTAAGTCTCGACCAGCCCTTCCAGCTTTTCGATGGTCATATTGACCGCGGTAAGGTGGGCAAGGACGTTCATTCCGAACGCGTCGAGCGCGATTGACGCGACGTCCGCCGTTTTGTCGCTTCCCGCGCCGTTTGCGCCGTATGTTACCGATACAAAGTCGGGGTCAAGCTCGCGCATGCCTTTTAACGCGCGGATGATTCCCTCGAGCTGCCCCTCTTTTTTGGGCGGAAAGACCTCAACCGAAAAACACGGCCGCCCGCTTTTTAATTTATCAATCATTTCTATGGTGAAATCCCCCATATATGTTATATTAAAATTATACACCACTTTATCACAATAAATCAATTAATTAGCCCCCAAAAATCAGCGATTTTTAGGGGAGCCCCCGAGATTTATCCCCCAAAATCGAGGATTTTGGGGGGACCCCCGTGAAATGCCCCCCAAAAATCAGCCATTTTGGGGGGGACCCCCGTTAAAGACCCTCAAAAAAAATGTCTGATTGACATTTTTGGGGGATTTCTTTAATAATTATTATCTATTTTCAGTAATCTGCTCACCGTCACAGGCGTCAGACCTTTTTTGCGGTATGCGTCGAGTATTTGAGGCAATGCCTTTACGGTGTGCTCGGTGGGATGCATGAGTATCATGTCGCCGCTTTTTACTTCCTTTGTGGCGCGGCTTACCACAAGCTGATAGTCCTTGTCGCGCCAGTCGATGGTGTCCTTTGACCACATAATTACTTTGTAGTCAAGTTCCTCGCAGACCGAGAGCATGGTGTCCCCTATACTTCCGCTTGGCGGGGCGAAAAGCCGTGTCTTAACGCCCGTTATTTCTTCCACCAGCTTTTCGCAGAGTACAATTTCCTCTTTGTTCTGCTTGGCGTTAAGTTTGGCGTGGTCGCGGTGTAAGTAGCCGTGGTTTCCTATTTCGTGACTTTGCGCCATTCGCTTAATAATGTCGTGGTTTTTGCTCACCCAGATTCCGCCCACAAAAAAGGTGCATTTAACTTCGTACCGCTCGAAAATCTCCAGCATATCCTCGACATACTCGCTGCCCTGGTAGACGTTTATCATGATCGCCACGCAGTTTTCGTTGGTCTCCACCCTGTAAATCGGCTTGAACGCCGCCGCAAGATCGGTGGGCACGCACGCGACATACAGCCCGAAAATCATGGCGATAATTATTATATTTGAAATAACGTTTACAAAAACCTTATACTTTTTCATACCGATTAACCCCAAATATCAACGATTTTTGGGTAACCCCCCCTTTACCCCGAGAACGCAGAACGTTTTTGGGGTATTTCTGTTACTTTCTTAAATATATGCTGAATAATCCTCAATAATCAGCGATTTTTGCATGCGTTTTCGGGGAACCACCGAATAAACCACGTTTTGCAAGCATTTTCGGGGAACATCCGAACTAAACCCCGTTTTGCGGTTAACCGAAAAGTATAAGGACTTTCGGGGCTTTTTCATAAAATAACTCTCAAAGACGATAGCATTTTTTGGGTAAGCCGCTTATTAAATTGACTTTTGTATATATATAATCTATAATAATTTGAAAAAATACATTATATATCAGCCCCTGAAAAAGCGGGCGTTTGCGGAGAGAATTTTTATGGCAGAACTTACTATGGACAAACTGGTCGCCCTTTGTAAAAACAGAGGATTCATATATCGCGGAAGCGAAATCTACGGCGGTCTCGCCAACACCTGGGACTATGGCCCGTTGGGCGTGGAGCTTAAAAACAACATCAAAAAGGCCTGGTGGAAGAAATTTGTGCAGGAAAGCGAGTACAACGTGGGCGTTGACTGCGCCATACTCATGAACCCCCTGACCTGGGAAGCAAGCGGACACCTCGGCGGATTTTCCGACCCGCTGATGGACTGCAAGGACTGCAAGAGCCGCCACCGCGCCGACCAGCTCATTGAGGACTTTGCCGCAAAAAACAATATGAATGTCTCCGTTGCCGGCTGGAAAAACACCGAAATGGAACAGTTTATCGTCGACAACAAGATCAAGTGCCCCGTCTGCGGCGGAACTAATTTTACGGGAATACGCCAGTTTAACCTCATGTTCAAGACTTTCCAGGGCGTAACAGAGGACGGCGCGAACACGATTTATCTCCGTCCCGAAACCGCGCAGGGCATTTTTGTAAACTTTGCCAACATCGTAAGAAGCAACCGCATGAAACTCCCCTTCGGCGTATGCCAGGTAGGGAAGAGCTTCCGCAACGAAATCACCCCCGGAAACTTCATTTTCCGCACACGCGAGTTTGAACAGATGGAGCTTGAATTCTTCTGCAAGCCCGGCACCGACCTCGAGTGGTTTGACTATTGGAAAAACTTCTGCCACAACTGGCTCCTCGGACTGGGCATGACCGACGAGGTTTTGAGACTCAGAGACCACAGCAAGGAAGAGCTTGCCTTCTACTCCCGCGCGACGACCGACTTCGAGTTCAAATTCCCATTTGGCTGGGGCGAACTGTGGGGCGTTGCCGACCGTACCGATTATGACCTTACACAGCACATCAATAAGAGCGGAAAGAGCCTCGAGTATATCGACCCCGTCACAAACGAAAAGTTTGTGCCCTATGTCATCGAGCCGAGCTTGGGCGCAGACAGAGTGCTCCTCGCGTTCCTTTGCAACGCATACGAAGAGCAGCAGCTTGCCGACGGCGACACGCGCATAGTCATGCACTTCCACCCCTTCCTCGCGCCTGTCAAAGTGGCGGTACTACCCTTGCAGAAAAAGGCTCTGGGCGACTTTGCTTCCGACCTTTACAGGAAGCTCTCCAAAAAGTACGCCTGCGACTACGACGAGTCGGGCTCTATCGGCAAGCGTTACAGACGTCAGGACGAGGCGGGCACGCCCTTCTGCGTAACGGTGGACTTCGACACCCTCGAGAACAACACCGTCACCGTCCGCGACCGCGACACAATGGAGCAGATCCGCATTTCCATTGATGAGCTGACAAAATATCTGGACGAGAAACTCGCATATTAAAAATCGCCCAAAAACACAAGCGTTTTCGGGGTAAAATCAAGATACACCCCGAAGATATTGAAAAAAACTACAAAAAAACACCCCGAAAAATCTCTTTTCGGGGTTTTTTATCATTATTCCCTTGGCAGAAACCTAACAGCCGAAATACACATATTTTACAGGGCGATATCCGCTTTAACTACCCCCCCCCGAAAATGTTTACATTTTTGGGGGCTAATTTTGGGGGCATCTTCCCGGGGGCACCCCCAAAATGCTCGCATTTTGGGGGCTAATTTTGGGGGCTCTTTCTCGGGGGTTCCCCCGAAAGCCGTTGGCTTTTGGGGGTTCTTTCTCGGGGGTCCCCAAAAATCGCTGATTTTGGGGGATAAATCTCGGGGGTCCCCCCGAAAGCCGTTGGCTTTTGGGGGTTATTTCTCGGGGGTCCCCCCGAAAGCCGTTGGCTTTTGGGGGTTATTTATAAAAGATATCTTATTACCGTTCCAAGGTCTCTCGCGAATTCGCCCGTATATTCCATGCCGACGTCGCCGTGGCCGTGGTTGTCATAGACTTTGATTCTCGCGTTGCCGTCGGGATGTTTGCCCAAAGTCGCGCTGTAAAGGGGCACTGTGCCGTCGCCCTTAGGTCCCTGAACGACTTTGTCGAGGCGGTTGTTCTTAATGGCCGCGCCGAGGTCGGTCGTCTTGCCCGTGCCCGCGAAGTACCACGTGTTGACAAGCTCGGAGACGTGCTTTCTCGCTCCGCCCTCTTCCACATAGAAGGAGTCCATAAACTCGCCGAGGTCTGCCATAAAGGCGCGCAGATTTCCGTTGGTTTTCTTCGCCCAGGGGCGGGAAAGGTAGTAGGCGACGAGTTCTTCATTGGTGGTGATTTCCCTGCCGTCCACCGTGAGGAACGCCTCGCCGTAATACTCTTTGAGGGCGCGGGCGTATTCTATGGTCGGGAGAAGCTGCGCCGTGCTTGCCATATTGTAGATAAGCGGCAGAATCTGGTCGTTGATTATCGTGTCGACCTTGTTTCCGAGAAGGTTTTTTAACATGGGCGTGTTGTTTATCATATCGACAACGCCGTTGATGTAAATGCCCGGGTCTTCGAGAACCGTGAGAGCTGTTGTCGCGCCGAGGAAGGGACCTGCAAGCGCCATATAGCCTCTGACCTTCGCCCTGTTTTCCTCGCCGCGGGCAAGATACGACGACGTGACGATATTTCCCATGCTATGGGCGACGAGTATGACCTCGTCCCAACCGTTCTGATTTATGAACTCCTCAAGGCGTTGACCGCTGATACGGTTGTCCTGTCTCCAGTCGTACTGGAACATGGCGACTTCAATCTTGTCGCCGAACTCATTGTTAATCCCCTCGTAAATGCCGCGGTAGGCGTTAAAGGGACCGAAAGGAACCGCCGAATCGGGAGTGCCCGGGACGATGCCGTTGTTTTTGACGCGTCCGTCCTCGTCGCTTATCATCATATAGAGCAAGCCGTTGGGGTCGTTGGCTAAGACGCTGTTTATGACGTCGCTAGAGCGCGAGGCGTACTGTCCGAACAATATGTCAAACACCATTGCTATGGGGTCTTTGAAGAAGTCGAAGTAGGAAAGCTCCCCGCCGAACGGGTCCCAGACGGGTGTGCCGTCGGTCAGCATAAGTCCGCCGCCCATCGTGCCGTGAATGACGACAATCGCGCGGTTTGAGTTGTCGGAATTGTGAATAAACAGATTCGCCCCGACGACGCCCAAAAGGACGATTACGAGAATTAATGCAATAACTCTGAAGATTTTAAGTGCCATAAAATGTACCCCGAAAATTATATTCCCAAAATGCAGGCATTTTCGGAGAACCCGATTTATCTGATTGCATTTTCGATTGTTCCCGTAAAGCCTATCCCGATTTTGGGGCTACTATATTACGGTATAAAATTGTATCATATTAAATATTATATTTCAATATTATAATCCCCAAAAATCGCCGATTTTTGGGGAACGCTTTTCTTTTTCCGCCCGCCCGCCATAAAAAAAACGCTTCTTTAGAGCAGGCCTGATATCAACGATTTTATTATCGTAGGTGTCGGGCCTCTCTTTTTTGCCTATTTTGGTGTATAATATATGCAAGGTGACCCATTATGAAAAGATTTATAACAATTATTATAAGCATAAATCAACTTAATCACCTCCGTATTATATACATCTATAAAACGGAAGATTTATCAAGTTAGTAGCAATAAAAAAAGAGGTGTCGAAACGCAATATAAAAATGTATAAATTGTTAGATTTTAAAAAATAAGGAAAATAAATACGTTTTATTCGCCTTTTTAAAGACTTTTTGATAAATATGTGCTATAATATTGCTAAATTAGTGAACTTTTTTGAGGTATCAAAACGTATACAATTTGAGACTTCAAAGTCGCTAACGATTAAACGGAGGTCTCATAATGATTGATTATCAAAAGGCAGTAAAAGACTTAAGAGATAAGTTAATTATGACACAAGCAGAATTTGCAAAAATGCTTGGCGTTTCTTTTACCTCAATCAACAGATGGGAAAACGGTCTTAATAGACCAACTACAACAGCTCGTAAGCAAATAGTCGAGCTATGTAAAGAAAACAATATTGAATTGAAAGAGGTGAATGAATAATGCCAACATTAAATTGGATTGGAAAAGATAGTATAATTAATCATCATAATGATGTTAAATATAGAGTACTAGACGCGAAATATGAATTTGGTCTAAAAGATACAGGAAACATGATTATTCATGGGGATAATTTGGAAGCATTGAAATCATTGTTGCCAAGATTTGAGAACAGCATAAAGTGTATTTATATAGATCCACCATATAACACAGGAAAAAAAGAGGGTCAATGGGTATATAGCGATAATGTTGATGATCCAAGATTGTTAAAGTGGCTTAATGAGGTTGTTGGTGCAGAGGGTGATGATTTAACCAGACATGACAAATGGTTATGTATGATGTATCCACGTTTAAAACTTTTACAAAAGCTGTTACATGAAGAAGGCGCAATATTTATCTCAATTGATGATAATGAATTGTTTAATTTAAAAGCAATATGCGATGAAATATTTGGGCCTTCAAATTATGGTGGTTTATTATCTGTTGAAATAAATCCGAAGGGACGCAAAAATTCTGATTTTTTATCGGTGTCAAACGATTATTGTTTAATTTATTTAAAAGACAAGTCAAAATCACATTTTTTAGAAAATATTCCAAAAGACAAAAAAGATTTAACAGTTGATGAAAATGGTAACCTAGTTCATAATAGCGGAAAAAGAGTGTTAGTTGGTGAAAATTCATTTAATGATATTGTAGATGATTTTAATTCAGATAAACATTATTCTGTATATTATGAAAAAACAAACAAGAATTTGGTTATTAAAGTGGAGCAGTCTTTGGATGAAATTGATGAAAACCTAATTAATAAAGGTTTTACGAGATATATTTCATTTAACGAAAATAACTTTGTTGAAAACACATACACAAAAGACAGATTTATAGAATTGTTTGAAGAAGGCGCTCTAGATTTTAAAGATGCTAAAATCTATGAAAAAAACTTTAGCAAAACTATTAGAATGAAAAGTATTCTATCAAACAAAGAATACGAGGTTTATGATGATAATAATCAGATTGTAAAATATAAAATCGATGTAAAAACAACATCTGCTGGAACCGAATTAAAAAATATGTTTAATACTAAAAAAACTGTTTTTAATAATCCTAAAAATAAGTTATTTATTGAATTATTAGTGTCATTAATTGATGATAAAAACTGTTATGTACTAGACAGCTTTGCCGGCAGTGGAACTACCGCACATGCAGTATTAGATTTAAATAAGAAAGATAATGGCAATCGTAAGTTTATTGAAATAGAAATGATGGACTATGCTGATAGCATAACAGCTCAAAGATGTAAAATAGCCATAAATGGTTATATTGAACATTCAACAAAAAATAAGCCAAAAATCGAAGGTTTGCCTGGTGGCTTTGTTTATTATGAATTAGGTCAACCAATTTTTGATTTAACTGGTAATCTTAATAATAACCTAGATGAAGATGTCATAAAAGCTTTTATTTATTATACCGAAACACATGAATCTCTTTCACATAATAAAAATGATGTTTATCTAGGCACTTCTAATTCAACAGCATATTATATTTTTTTTGATAAAAACAATGCTACTTCATTAGATTGGGATACAATCAAATTAGTGAATATCAAGGCGGAATCTTATGTCATCTATGCTGATTCATGTAATCTATCAGTAGAGTTTATGAAACAGAATCATATAGTATTCAAAAAAATACCGAGAGATATTCAAAAAATATAATTGGAGGAACAATAAATGGAATTAAAGAATTATCAAGAAAATGTATTAAAAGATTTAGATACGTATATTGAAAATATATTACTAACAAGGAATCCAGGGAAAGCTTATGATAAATTATGGAAAGACAAAGGTGTTAGAGTTGGTGGTGCTAATGGATTACCGTTATATAACGATATACTACAAGGAGTACCAAGTGTTTGCTTGAAAGTGCCAACTGGTGGGGGAAAAACAATTTTAGGTTGTGCCTCTCTAAAGCATATTTTTGATGCTATGGGGAAAAACAAGAAAAAAGTTGTTGTTTGGCTCGTTCCTTGGGAAACAATTCTCACACAAACATATAACAATTTAAAAAATCCATCACATTTTTATAGAGAAAGACTAAATAAGGATTTTTCATCAAGAGTTGAAATATATAATAAACAGCAAGCACTTAGCGGAGCAAATTTCAATCCTTCTGCAATCAATGACCAATTAAGCATCATTCTAATGAGTTTTGATTCATTGCGTTCTAACACTAAAGAAAATCGCAAAGTATATGAAGAAAATTCTAGCTTAATGCCTTTTGTAACGACATATGAAAACAGAGATGAATTAATTGAGAATGTTGATGATTCAGCTCTTATGCAAGTATTAAATCAATTAAAACCAATTGTTATTATCGATGAAAGCCACAATGCTCAGTCTGATTTGAGTAAAGAAATGATTAAAAACTTGAACCCTTCTTTTGTCGTAGAATTAACCGCAACGCCTAAAGAAGATAGTAATATAATTTCTATTGTTACAGCAAGCCAATTAAAAGAGGAAAATATGGTTAAATTACCAGTTATTGCTTATAACAGACCTACGGTAGAGAGAGTTATTAGTGAAGCCTTGGATTTACGAAATTCACTTGAAAGGGCAGCAAACTATGAAAAAGACAACAATGGCAGTGGTTATATTAGACCAATCATTCTTTTTCAGGCGCAACCTAGAAGCGATGATGATTCTGTGACTTTTGATAAGGTCAAAGAAAACTTAGTTAGTTTAGGAATTCCAGAAGAACAAATTGCTATCAAAACAGCAAATAAAAATGAGCTTTCTGGTATTGATTTAATGAAAGAAGATTGTAAAATTAGATATATAATCACAATTAATGCTTTAAAAGAGGGATGGGACTGTCCATTTGCTTATATATTAGCGTCATTAGCAAATAGGACTTCTAGAATTGATGTTGAGCAGATACTTGGAAGAATTTTACGACAACCTTATCAAAAGAGATATGAATCCAAAATTCTAAATATGTCATATGTTTTAACCTCTTCAACTGATTTTGCGACAACATTAGATAATATTTTGGAAGGATTAAATTCAGCAGGTTTCTCTAAAAATGATTGTAGAATTGTTACAACTGCAACACTTGATAATCGTACAGAGGAAACCGAAACACACCAAGCGGAGCATATTCAAGGAACTATATTTGATAATCTTGAAAGTGATTCTCAAGATATAGAAAATAACATCTTTAGTGTTGAAGCTGTTCGCCAAACGCTTGAACAACACAATTTGCAAAATAATACTGACGATTCGCAAGAATATAGGCCTAATGAGTCAGAGTCGCCTAATGCTGATATCAATTCAATGATTGAACAAGCAATAACTAAAAGTGATGAGTACGAGGAACTAGTTGAAGAAGCTCAAAGAGAAGGAACAGCTAATATACCGGAAGAATATCATTCCTTTACGAACGTTTACACTGTGAAAGATGAATTCAAGGAAGAGATTTTAAATATAAAACTACCTCGTTTTGCTTTTAAAAAAGAGGGTACGTTGTTTAGCGATGATGAATCAATTTATCCAGTAGATATTGATTATTTAAATATGGGTTTTAATTTAGATTCAGCGCCTATTCCCGAAAACCTTATTTCTGCGAATGACAGTATATATAAGGTTGATGTTGAGACAACTGATGATGGAGATGTAATAAAAAAATCTCTACTTTCAAGAGATGATAGTGACGAATTTAAAAAGTATTTATCTATGATACGTGAAGAAAATAGAGTTACTGCATGTAAGGAAAGGCTAGTTTTTGAACTTAATAATAAATTTAACAATATCACTTATGCATCTATTGTTAATTATGTAAATAGGATTGTTGATTCATTTAAATCTGATGATGATTTAATTGCACTGCAAAACAGTATTTATGCAATTGGACAAAGAATTAAAAACTACATTAATGATTTATTAGAAGAATATAGATATATAAACTTTAAAAACAAGTTATCATCGAACGAAATATTTATAAATGATACCAATGTAGGATATTCAATGAAACTATCTATAACTTTGCCAGAACATACTTCACAATATCTAAAAACCTTATATAAAGAGGAAGACAATAATATCAACTCTTTAGAAGAAAAATTTATGACAAAAGTATCATCTTTATCAAACGTTAAATGGTGGCATAGAAATTTGGAAAGAAACGAATTTGCACTAAATGGCTATCTAAATCATTATGCTGACTTTATCATTGAGACAAATGGTGGTAATATAATTCTTGTTGAGACTAAAGGCGAACATTTAGATGGTGATGATACTAAGAAAAAGCTAGAATTGGGTACTTTGTGGTCCACATATAGCGGTCCTTCAAAATATAAATATTTCATGGCCTTTGATAGATCTCCTCTAAATGAAGATGGCGCAGATTTAATTGATAACATCATTCAAAAAATAAGCAGATTATAAATACTGAACTTTATAAGCAATATAAAAGCCATAAGAATCTAGTTTGAATCTTATGGCTTTTTGCATTTTGACTTTACTCTTTAATAGTCTTTAATAAGTATCGTTCATACGTTGTGTGCTCATTTGCGGGACGTTTTTTTAAGATGATTAAAAATTAGTTCATACTCTTGACATTCTTCTTGAGTATGCTGAGCTGCTTGGCCAGTTTCTTGGGGAGCCTGTCGCCGAACTTCTTGTAGAACTCGGTGATGTCCTTGACCTCGTTCTTCCAAGTCTCCTTGTCAACGTCGAGTATGGTCTTGAGCTCGTCAATCGTCATGTCAAGTCCTTCGAGGTTGATGTCTTCGGGCCTGGGCAGGTAGCCTATTGCGGTCTCCACTGCGTCAACGTCGCCTTCACAGCGGCGGATAATCCAGTCAAGCACTCTCATGTTGTCGCCAAAGCCGGGCCAAATGAAGTTGCCGTTGGCGTCGGTGCGGAACCAGTTGACGTGGAAGATAAGGGGCTTGTTTTTGACTTTCTTGCCCATATCGAGCCAGTGCTGGAAGTAGTCGCCCATATGATATCCGCAGAAGGGAAGCATAGCCATGGGGTCGCGTCTGACAACACCCACCGCTCCCGCCGCCGCGGCGGTCGTTTCGCTTGCCATTGTGGAGCCGATAAATACGCCATGCTCCCAGTCTCTCGCCTGGTAAACAAGGGGCGCAGCCTTGGAACGTCTTCCGCCGAATACGATAGCCGAAATCGGCACGCCCTTCGGGTTTTCGAAGTCCTTGGAGAGGCAGGGGCAGTTTCTGGCGGGAGCGGTGAAACGGCTGTTGGGGTGAGCGCCCTTAATTACGTTGCCGTTTGCGTCCGTCTTGCCTTCGTACCACGGATTGCCCTTCCAGTCAAGCGCTTTCTCGGGGGCGGTAACTTTCATGCCTTCCCACCAGACTATCTTCTTCTTGGTGTCGAGAGCGACGTTTGTGAAAATCGTGTTTTTCTGTGTGCTGATGAGCGCGTTGGGGTTGGACTTCATGTTGGTGCCGGGAGCGACGCCGAAGAAGCCGTTTTCGGGGTTGACGGCATACAGCATGCTGTTTCTGCCCTTTCTTATCCACGCGATGTCATCGCCTACCGTCCATACCTTATAACCCTTGTCGGCGTAAACCTTGGGAGGAATAAGCATGGCGAGGTTGGTCTTGCCGCAGGCGCTGGGGAACGCGGCGGTGATGTATTTGACTTCGCCGTCGGGCTTCTCTACGCCGAGAATGAGCATATGCTCGGCCATCCAGCCCTCCTTCCAGCCCTGATAGGAAGCTATACGGAGCGCGAAGCACTTCTTTCCGAGAAGCACGTTGCCGCCGTAGCCGCTGTTGATGGAGTAAATGGTGTTGTCTTCGGGGAACTGGCAGATGTACCTGTTTTCCTCGTCGATGTTGACCTTGCTGTGAATGCCTTTCACGAAGTCGTCGCCCTTTATCTTATCAAAGACCTTGGGAGAAACCCTGGTCATAATCATCATGTTGAGAACAACGTAAATGCTGTCGGTCAGCTCTATGCCGTACTTGGCAAAAGGAGAACCGATTTTACCCATGGAGAACGGAATAACGTACATCGTTCTGCCCTTCATGGCACCGGCGGAAATTGCGTCGAGTTTCTTGTACGCCTCGGCGGGGTCCATCCAGTTGTTGGTGGGGCCGGCGTTTTCCTTGTCGCGCGAGCAGATAAAGGTGCGGTGCTCGACACGGGCTACGTCGTTGGGATTGGTGCGGTGGTAAAGGCAGCCGGGAAGAAGCTTGGAATTGAGCTTGATTATCTCGCCTGTAGCGATGGCTTCGCTTACCAGTTCCTTGTACTGCTGTTTGCTGGCGTCAATCCAGACCACGTTGTCGGGTTGAAAGTGTTTTGTATACTTGTCTACGAAATCAAGAATGTATTGGTTTGTGGTCATCAAAAAAAATTCTCCTTTATAAGTATTGTTTGCTTAATTTTCGACTTTCCTTATTATAACATAGCCCCATAATACAATGCAATTTGTTATTGACCATAATATGAGGATTTTTCGGGCTTTTGGAGAACTTTTTTAAGCTGTTCACCAAATTTTTCGGTTTTGAGAGGCTTTCCGCTCGTTGAGACATGCCTTTATCCCCTTTGTCGGAGAGTTCTTTTTGCGCGTCCGTTATTTTATGGATTTATCTTTTCTGAATAATTTTCAAATGGTTTCACACTACTATTAGCAAAAGGAGAGATAAATTATGTCAGTTGGAAGTATTATTCTTATAGTGCTGGGCGTCATGGCTCTTATAGGGCTCGGCTCGAGCGCAATACGTGATTTTGACGTTCCCGTCCTTGGGCTGGTGCTGGCTCTCGGCGCAATCGTCGGGCTGAACTTCATCGCCCCCCTTGTCGTCGGAAACTTCATATTCAGCCTCGGCTCCGCCTTGCTTTTCGTAATGACGTTCTTTTTGTGGTTGTTTAAGGGCAAATGGTCTACAAAGCTCATGTGCCTTCTGATTATCGCCGTGCTTTCGGGTCTTACCTTCGGCGCGACCCGCCTCAGCCTCTATTTCGGAAATCAGCTTTGGGGCAGAGTAAACTACTTTTACGCGCTGATAATCGGTTTCCTCGCGTTCATCGCCACCCGAAACGCCAAATACGGCTTTATCGCAGGTATCTTAAGCGTTATGGCAGCTACCCTTCTCACCCAGATCGGAAGAACGGTCGACCTCAACGAAGCGTATTCGACGGCGATCGTCGCGGGCACGTTTGCGGTAGTTTTATACAGCTTTGCCACGCGCCTTATGCCTTCCCGTCCCAGCAGACTTGCTTACTACTTTGAAGTAGGAAGAATGAAAGACTAATTTTGCCCCCAAAAATCAGCGATTTTTGGGGGGACCCCCGAAAGACAGCCCCCATTTCGCAAGCGAAACGGGGGAGCCCCCGAAAGACA
>DAOSYK010000014.1:6562-22349 GCA_035381305.1 Clostridia bacterium | reverse complement strand
CCCCCGAAAGACAGCCCCCATTTCGCAAGCGAAACGGGGGAGCCCCCGAAAGACAGCCGCCGAAAATCAGCGACCGACTTAGAATAGTCCCCCGATGATGCGAAAGCGTGTTACGTTTTCGGGGAAACTTTATAAAATAAGTCCCATTTCTGTTGAGAAACGGGACTTTCGTTTACAGTTCGGATAGGGATTATTCGACCGAGGCGTGCGTGGAGGGCTTAAGCGCCCTCTCGTTTATGCAGAGTCCGATGAGGAAGTCGGAGATTCTCTGCGCCGAGTCGACAAATTCTTTCTGCTCGAGCAGACTGAAGATTTCTTCATACCCTGTGTAGGAGCCTGCCTCGAGGTCGGAGATGTAGGAAGACGCCTTTTCCACAAGCTCTTTCTCGTTTTCGATTTTTACGATCGTGTCGGTGCCGAGATAGTCGAGGGTGTTGCCTTCCTTCGGCGTAAGAGGCAGCACGCCGAAAATCAGCTTCTTCTTATATACGCACTCGGCGATAAAGGTCGGCTCGGGGCGCGTTATCACCAAATCGCTTGCCGATATGGCCGCATGTATGTTAATACCCTCGTTGTAGGCGTTGAAGCCCTTGTCACGGGCGAGGTTTAACAGGTTTACGTTGCTTTGGCACGCGACAACGACATTGGCGTTTATGTGCGCCTCGCTCAGGGCGTTTATTAACGTCTTGAAGCGGTCGTCGCAAGAGGTATTTATAAGGATAGTCTTTTTGCTCTCGTCAAGACCGAGCTTCTTTACCGCGTCCTCTTTGGTAATTTCTTCCTGTGCGCTGCGCTTTAATGCAAGGGGAGTGATTTCTATCTTGTCCTCGGCAATGCCGCCCGCGATCAGCTTGTTGCGAATGTCGAAGTTGTCGACAAAAAAGCGGTCGACGTTGCGGTTGAGCATCTTTTCGTCGAGCACAAAGTTGTCGCAAATCGCCACAACTTTTGTGTTTTTGCCTGTTTTATGTATTGCGCTCAACGCGGGCACCAGCACCTCGGAGCTGGTCACCGCGACCACGTCGGGCGTGTAGCGGTTGAGGACGTTGTAGATATGGCTATGCAAAACGTTGGCGTTTTTGAAGCCGATAGTCTGAGTGATTTTTTTGTCGCTCAAGGTGTCCTTGACAGTGAGAATGGCTCCGCGCACCAAACGGCGGAGCTTGCTGTTTACGGGGACCACTTTATCGATAAAGTTCATGAAAGTCGACTCCAGCTCGCGCTGATTGACGATAATGCCCAAATTGTCGTTGGACTGCGAAACGCGCTCGTTTACCGCCTCGGCGACGTCGCTCGAGTATTTTCCCGTAAGAAACAATATCGTCCGTTTATTCTGCATTATTTACCTCCGGCATATTTTCTGAGCATGTCAAATTTCTTCAGATGTATGTTGCTTTTTATGTAAAGCTTCTGCGTGACAAGCTTGCAGTCGCTCACTCTGTTCCCCTCTTCGTCGTAAATTTCGTCGGCAACTAAGCAATGCGCGTCCTCGTTGCTGACAATTTCCAGTCTCTCGCCTTCGTAAAAACGATTGCGCTGTTCCACTATTATCGCCCCTCTTTCCTCGTCATAGCCGAGCACCAGCGCGCAAAACGCCCAGTCGCAAACCTGTTTTGAGGTCTTGAGGTTGACTTCGGCCTCGTTGCCGAGGAAAAAGCCCCGCGTGTAGTCGCGGTGGCTGACTTTGACAAGTTCTTCCGCCCATTTCGGGTCAAAGGGCTTGCCCGAAAGGTACTCGTCAATGCGCCTGCGATATGCCCGCGTAACGGTGCCCACGTAATACTCCGACTTTACCCTACCCTCAATCTTGAGGCTGGACACGCCCGCGTCGATAATTTTATCGATGATGTCGATAGTGTTAAGGTCGCGCGAGTTGAGGATATACGTTCCGCGGTTGTCCTGTTCCACTGTCAACGGGGCGTCGGGACGCCCGGCTTCCACGATTTTGTACTGCCACCTGCACGCCTGAACGCACTCGCCGCGGTTTGCGTCGCGCGCCGAAAGGTAATTGCTGAGCAGACACCTTCCGCTGTAAGATATGCACATCGCACCGTGAATAAACGCCTCAAGTTCGAGTTCGTCCCCCACGTAGTCCTTAATTTCCTTTATATCGTCAAGGCTCAATTCCCTCGCCAGCACCACGCGCTTTACGCCCATATCCTTATAGAACGCCGCCGCATACTTGTTCAACGTGTTGGCCTGAGTCGACACGTGAATGTCGAGGCCGGGGCGGTTTTTGCGTATATAGTCGATTACGCCGATGTCCGTCACTATCACCGCGTCGGCGTTATAGCTTTCAAGGCGGGCAAGGTACTCGTTTAGCGCGCCGAAATCGGCGTTTTTGGCGAAGATATTTACGGTGACGTATACCTTTTTGCCCAAAGCGTGAGCAAAACTTATCCCCTCTTTAATTTCTTCGGAAGAGAAGTTTTCGGCATACGCCCGCAAGCCGAAATCCCTGCCGCCCAGATATACTGCGTCGGCGCCGAAGTGGAACGCGCTTTCGAGCTTTTCAAAACTGCCCGCGGGGGAAAGAAGTTCTGCCTTTTTCATAGCTTCTCCGCCACCGCCACGCCGTCTTCGATGTCGTAAAACGCGACGCTTACGCGCGTATCTTCTTTTAGTGTGTCGATAAATCTTCTCATCGTGTTGACTATTGTGCGGTGCTTATGGGCAGGCGTTCCGTCCTTTTCCACAAGACCAAGATACTTAATGTCGTCCGCAAATATTATACCGCCTTTTTCAAGCATGGGGAAGAGCAGTTCGTAAATTTTCGCGTACTGTCCTTTGGGTCCGTCCAGGATTACAAAGTCATAGCGGTTGTCCATAAGGCTGATAACTTCCACGCAATCCCCAAGTATAAACTCGCACCTCGGCCTTAAATTGCACTTTTCCAGATTTTCTTTTGCCCGCAATATCGCGTCCTCGTCGATGTCGATAGTGGTAAGGCGTCCTGTGCAATTCGCAAGAGCGGTAATTCCCGATACTCCCTCGCCTGTGCCGATTTCCAGTATTTCCCGCGGATTGTATTTTCTGACAATGTCGCCAAGAAGTCGGGTGGTCTGCTCCCGCATTACGGGTATAAACGCCTCGCGCGAGCGCGTTCTCAACTCATCGACAAAGGAATTGACGTCCATATTTATTCCATTATTATGGGCATTACCATGGGGCGGCGTTTGAGCTTATTGAACAGCTTTTTGGCCAGCATTTTTCGAAGCAGCTGTTTTGCGCCCGCCGCGTCCATTTCCTCGAAAAGCCCGTTGTTCATATCGACAAGAAGGTCTCCTGCGAGTTCTTCCTTGTATTCTTCCTTGACGTTTATGCCGCGGGTGATGATTATCGGCTTGTCGTATTCGCCCTCGTCGTTGCGGGTGCGGTCGACTATGGCAATAAGTATGCCGTCCTCGCCTATCTGCTTGCGGTCGCGGATCAAAAACTCGTTCTCTACCGCCATCGCGCCGTCAAGGAGCAGATTGCCCGACGGGATGGACTGACCCTTTCGCAAGCCGCTCTTATCCACTTCCACCATATCGCCCTGCGTGGGGAGATATACGTTGGCGGGCTTCATGCCAAGTTCCACCGCAAGCTCTTTGTTCAGCTTTAAGTGGCGGAATTCGCCGTGAACGGGTATAAAGTAGGCGGGGTTTATGAGGCGGAACATAAGCTTAAGTTCTTCCCTGCACGCGTGCCCCGAGGCATGAACTTCGGCGAGCGACTTATAAACTACTCGCGCGCCTTTTTTGCAGAGGTTGTTGATTACGTTGTAAATCAGTTTCTCGTTTCCCGGGATGGGCGACGAGGAAAGTATCACGCAGTCGAGGTCGCTTATCGACACCTTTTTGAAGTCGTCGTTGCTCATACGCGTCAGCGCGCTGGAAGGTTCGCCCTGTGTGCCCGTCGCGATAATGCATATCTTGTCGTAGGGAATTTTGTTGGTCTTTTCGATGTCGACAATGTCGTCGTCGTTAAACTTAAGTTCCCCAAGCGTGCGCGCTATCTCCACGATGTTTTTGAGGCTGCGGCCGCTGAACACTATTTTGCGGTTGTTGCGCAGGGCGCAGTTTATTATCTGCTGCACGCGGTGGACGTTGCTCGCGAAAGTCGCAACGATTATGCGCCTGTCCTTGTTGATTGAAAACTGGTACTCGAGCGCTCGAAAAACGTTCATTTCGCTCATACTGTAGCCGTCGCGCTCGACGTTGGTCGAGTCCATCATAAGGAGCAATACGCCCTTTTTGCCGATTTCGGCAATTCTCGCGAGGTCTGTCGTTTTGCCGTCAATGGGCGTGTGGTCGATCTTGAAGTCGCCCGTCATGAAGATAACGCCTTTGGGCGTGGTTATGCTGAGAGCATAACTTCCCGCAATCGAGTGGGTCACCCTGACAAACTCGATGCTGAATTTGCCCGCCTCGACTACCTGTCCGTCCTTTACGCCGACCAGCTGCACATCGTTGATCTTCGCCTCGTTGAGTTTGTTTCTGACAATGCCCAATGCAAGCGGACTGCCGTAAACGGGCACCTTGACGTCCGCAAGAAAATAGGGCAGTCCCCCTATGTGGTCCTCGTGACCGTGCGTTATGAACACCGCCTTCACTCTGTCTTTGTTGTCTTTGAGATACTTGTAATCGGGAATGATAAAATCGATTCCCGGTGTTTCGTCTGCCGACGGAAAACTCATTCCGCAGTCCACGACTATGATATCTTCGCCATACTCCAGAACGGTCATGTTTTTCCCAATCTCTCCCGTTCCTCCGAGAAATGCTACTTTCAGCTTCTTTGCCATCTGTTCTCCTTTAAACACCCCCCAAAAACCAGGATTTTTGAGCACTCCATAAAAAGTTAAAATTTTTTGATGTATCCGTGCCCGAGGGGGTCCCCCCTAAATTTGCGCATTTAGGGGGCTATCTTTAATTATTTAATTATATAGTAATTTAATACCTTTTACAAGCAGAATACCTTAATATAAAACCTTCGCGCGGAATAATTAATTTCATTTCACCAATGAAAAATAAAAAGCTTTTATCTAAACTCTTGCACTTTTGGAGAAATGTATAATTTGGGCGCATTTTTCTCACTCTAAAAATAACCTTAAAAGAAAATACCTGAGAAATTCAAAAGAAAATACCTGTCAGATGGGTGGTATATCGAGTGATTTCGCCCTTTTTTTGCGATTTTTCGAGCGCGCACGACGTTTAAAATGGGGTACATAGGAGATTAAACGATGAAAGCGGTAATAATGTCGGGCGGAAAGGGCACAAGGCTTTATCCCCTCACGCGAGATATTCCCAAACCCATGGTGAAAATCATCGACAAGCCCGTACTCGAGCACATTATTTTGCATCTGAAAAAGCATAACATAACCGAAATCGCGCTTACGCTCGGCTACAAGGCGGAAAGTATAATCGCATACTTCGGGGACGGCAGCGCATGGGGCGTAAAACTCGTCTACTACGTCGAGGACGAGCCTCTCGGCACCGCGGGAAGCGTAAAACGCACGGCTAATTTTGTAGGCGACGACTTTGTCGTGATGTCGGGAGACGCTTATTGCGAGACCGACATTTCGCGGGCGATTCGCTTCCACAAGGCGAAAAACTCACTCTTTACGCTGGTCGCCCAGCCCAAAGAAAACCCCGCGGGACTCGGCGTGCTCGAACTTGACGAAAACAACCTCGTCACGTCCTTTATCGAAAAACCGGACACAACGAAACCCGCCCTTATAAACACAGGGATATATATAATAAACAAGCAGATACTCTCGCTGATTCCCGAAGGATTTTACGATTTCGGGAGGCAGCTTATTCCGCGCCTTGTGGGTGAGGTTTACGCCTATGTCGATTACGGCTACTGGTCGGATATCGGCACGCTGGAGAGCTATTACGCGACAAATCTGAAAGTGGCAAAGGACTATACTCACTCCCCGAAAACAACCCCAAAAATGCAAGCATTTTCGGGGACCCCATAGAAAAATAGCCCAAAAATAACCCCCATAAAACCTTGTTTTTCGGGGACCCCCCGATAACAACCCCATCTAACCGTGTTTTTCGTGGACCTCGTAAATTCACCCCAAAAATGCAAGCATTTTCGGGGACCCCGGTAACACCCCGAAAACTTGACTGAACTCACCCCATATGCTTTTGGGGGATATATTCACAGGGGCACCCCAAAAAACCGTGTTTTTTGGGGTGCAAAAAAATCCCCGAAACACTTACGTCTTCGGGGTTTTTTAATCTGTTATAAAGATATTTCTTCGCGTCTATAAAAAGGTTTATTCGAGAGTGTTATTTATTTTTTGGATTATCTCATCCACGCTCTCTTTGATTTCGGCGATCAGTTTCAGCTTGTCGGCAAGCGTTTCTATTGTCGCCTGGTACTTGGCCTCGCGGGCCTTGTTTTCCCTGATCTGAACCGAAAACAGCGCGACAAACAGTATCGCCCATATTCCCGATTCCGACGCGTATTGCACTATGGTTTCCCACATAAAAAATTTCTCCTATCTCGATTCGTTTTCGTCGAGCAGTTTCTTGAAGTAGACGTCGCCGAGGACGTTTCTGAGTATCGACGCGTTCTCCTCGATAAGCCGCTTGGCGTTTTGCTTGTTGAGACTGAGGTAAAAGCTCTTCGCAAGGTCGTAGCGAGCGTTCATTTCGGTCAGGTTGTCACCCGTAAAAGCGGTGGATTTCTCCTGCTCGAGCCGGGCTTTCTGCCCGCCTAACCAGTCGCTTTGAAGCTTTTCTATAGTCTTGATTCTGTCCTGCTGGTACTTCGCCTCGGCGTCGGCAATCTTCCGGTTATAGCTGTTGACCGCCGCAACCGCCGATTCCTGCTGGGCGCGGAGTTTTTCCAGCTCCTTCTCTATCCCGGCCGCCTTTTCGAGGTCGTATTCTTTTAGCGCGCCCTGCCGCGATGCTTCGAGAGTGTTTACCTCTCTCTCGATCTGCGTCGAGACCTGCTCATACTCGTATTTTGCGAGGTTGAGTTCGGAAAGATAGCTCGAGTAAATGTCGTCTTTTACATTGTCATAAATACTGCTGAAGGCGATACCGCGCTTGATTGCCGTATTTTTTGCCTTTTCGCTCTTTACGGCGTAATTTTCGGCGGCTTTCTGCGTGTCTTCCTCGAAGTCGAGGCTGTTGGCGTAGAGCTTTTTGTACAGGTCGTTGAGCTTTTTTTCGGTGGTTTCGTTGAGCTTGTTTATTTTTTCGGTTATGCTCTCGGCCACCTTGGTTTCGGCTTGTGCTTTAAGTTCTTCGTCGGTCTTTGTCTCGGCGACTTTCATTACGCCTCCCGTGGTCTTGGGAAGTACGCTGTCATAGTCGGGCGCATTTTGGGCGACTTTGTTGTAGTAGGCGCTTTCCATTTCCTTCAGGGTATTGATAAGCTCCTGATTGCGCGTCCTGTCCTTGTCGGTGACGCCCTGCAGCGAGCGGAAGGCGTTGAGAATCCTGTCAAGCTGCACCCCGCCCGAAATTAGGTTGTTTAATGCCATAGGCTTCACTCCTTGAGATTGTCTAATGCCGCTTTAATCTCGTTGATTTTCTTATTCAGCGCGGCGATCTTCACGTTGATTTCGTTGAGTTTGTCAAGCAGTTCATTCATCTTTGCGGCTCCTTATCAGGTCAAATTCCAGTATCATGCCGCTGACTGCAAAGTTGTCGGCGTCGGTCTCGATCACCAACCCTATTTTGTCGGCGCGGCGGTTTACGGGCACCATCTGCGCGCTGTAGGACGCCGACAGGTTGTACTCAACGTCGTTTTCCATCCTCGCGGTCAGCTTTACGGGCGCGGCGCTTCGTATATAAATTTTCTTTAACACCTTGTCGAGGTTTATTATTTCGAAATTCGTCCGCGGGCTGACCCACTTTTTGTGCAGACTTTGCCCGAACAGCCTGCCCGTCTCGGTGATTACGCCCACCTGCCCTATCCTGTAGTACATATTGAAATGTACATACAGCTTGTTGACGTTTTCGGCGCTGTAGGGTATAAAGCCGCCCACGTCGGCGCCGCGGAAAATGCTGACTTCGCCCAGGTCAAGGTCGTAGCTTATGACGGCGTTGTTGGTCATGATATACTGGTCGGTCTCTCTTTCGTCGCCCACGACTTTTTCGTCCGTCCTCATCTTCAGCGCGATGTAATATCTGTGGTTAAAGCAGCACGCCGCGGCATTTTCGCCGTTTTCAATCAGCGGAAAGATGTTGCGGAGCACCTTTTTGCAGGTGTACCCGTCAAAGGAGTAAAACCCGTCGTCCGCGAGAAACACAATCCTGTCCCCGCACACTGTGACGCTTCCCGAGTAGATCTTGTTGTCGCCCGTGAAGACCTTTGACAGCGTAAACTCGGTCTGGTCGGCGTAAGCGACAAGCCTGTAAACGGCGTATTCGCGGAAGATATATAGGCTGTCTTTGAAGCTGACTATCCTCTTTACCTGTCCGCCCTCGTCGGTCAACGCGATGTAGCCGCCCTCGGTGAGTCCGTGGTTCCAGTTTGCGGGGTCGAGGGGCGCGCTGAAGTATATCCTCGTCGCCCTGTCCACCACGCCGTATATGCGCCCGTAGTGTACGCACGCGTCGCTGAGCGCGGGGCAGTCGGAAACATCGGTAACGTCAAAGCCGTCGTAGAGTTTCATCTCCCCGTTGTCTCCGATTGCGCAGAGGTAATCTCTCTCGTCGGCGTAATAGTTGAGGAAGGTTACGTGTCGGGATGTAAACGTCATGCGCTCAATGGGCACAAGGCGGGTCATAAGGAAACTCCCCTGATATACCTGCCCGTCGTCGTAAAATCCTATCAGGCGGTCGTTTTTGACGCCGTTTGCGTAGTCGAAATGCTTGTATACAAACATAGACCTGACGGCGGCTAAATTCTGCCTCGTTTCGGGAAAGTGGGAGCCGTCATAGGACGGACTTTCTATACCCATTCCGTCGGTCAGCACGCCGTTTCTCACCGCGATATTGTAGCCGTATACGCCGTAATTCAACGCGAGGGAATCTTCCTTGGCGTCGGCGTCTATGCCCGAAAATGCGGTGATAGGGTAATTGTAGCGGGTGACCTTGCCCGCCACGTCGTTTCGTAAATACGGCCTTCTCATAAAAACCTCTCCACCTTAAGCTCAATGGGCTTGTTTTTGCGGGTCAGGTTGATGACCGAAGTGTCGTACCTGTTTTTGTAAAACGCCGACTCGTCAATCAGCCCCGAGCGGTAAAAGTACTCGGCAGCCACGCCGTTTGCGAGGACGTGGGCGGAAAACTGGGGCGGAAGCTCGAGCGCGTCGTCGATCCCGGCCTCGGGCGCGTGATATACGTATCTGACAACCGCCTTGCCGTTTAATTTTTCGCTCTTTACGCAGTCGGGATAGACGGTAAACGGGTACTTTATGCCGTTTTTATATACGCCCGTAATGTCCTTTACGGTTTTTGCGAACTGACCGAATAATGCCCTGCCGTCGACAAACTCCGCTTCTTCCTCGCGCTTGAGGTAGGAATACTCCTCCACAAGCTCGGCGTAGACGGTGTTGGCGCACTTTATCAGCTTGGTCAGCTTCACGCTCGGTGTGTTCAGGTCAATGTCGTCGTTTATTATCGCGATAGCTTTTTCAAGCACGTCTCGTAGTTTCACATTAACTCCTTATATGCAATTCCCCGACATCATTTTGGGGGGACCCTCGGAAATTATCCCGAAAAACCTTTGTTTTTCGGGAAGCCCCCAATCAGGGCTTTCTCCCGCGGTCGTTTGCATTAATAAATTCTTTAAAAAAGGTTTTTCCCGCTCTTTCACTCCGCCCGCGCCGGCTTCGCACCCGCGGGCGGGGCGGCGTTTCGTCAGGCGAAACGCCGCAACCCCCTTCCCCAGGGGGTCCCCGTTCTCCCCTGCAAAATGGGGACTTTCTCCCCCGTTCTCCCCTGCAAAATGGGGGCTTTCCCCCAGGGGGGCACCCCGAAATGCTTGCATTTTGGGGGCTAATTTTGGGGGCATCTTCCCGGGGGCACCCCCAAAATGCTCGCATTTTGGGGGCTAATTTTGGGGGCTTAAAGGGTCGTCACCGCCATGTCCTCGAGGTTATCCTGCGCGCGCTTTACCGCCTCGGTGTGGACGTTTTCGTTGTGCCTGTCTATCTTCGCAAGTATTTCGTCAAGGCGTTCTGTCCTTGTTTCGAATGCGTAGTCAAGAGCTCTTACGTCAAGATGCGGAAACGGAAACGTCAGCTCGTAGCGGTCGCCCATGTAGAGTTTGAAGGCATTTTTTCCGGTATCGTAGAAAATCTTGTAGCGGGGGTCGATTTCCTTTATCCTCGAGGATATGTCAAAAAGATCGGCGGTGATTTCGATGAGCATTATTTACCTCACTCTTGGTCGGCGCCTTCCGCCGCTGTAGGCTCGGCGACCGTCAGTTTTGCCTGGGCAAACGGACGCTTGCAAAGGAGGTTTGCGTACTTGACAAGGTGCGCGACGTAATACGGACTGCCCTCGGCGGGAAGGAGAATGTGTCCGTCGATACCCGTGACCCAGTCCCAGTCGCCCAGCTGCGCGAGAATATAGTCGTTGGTGTTGAGGAAGTACATCGTGCTGTCGGGGACAAACTTGTCGGCGTAAATGGGCACACCGTTGTAAGAGAGAGCCTTAAAGCCGCCGTCGAGGTTCATGTAGTCGACGTTGCTCCTTATATCGCGAAGGTGCGCGAGGTATTTCCTTCTCATATCGTAGCTTGCGATGATAAAGTTGATGAGGCTGCCGCTCTTCTCCTCGACGAGGTCGATGGTCTCCTGTATGGTGTCGGTGGTCAGTTCCTGAGCATTTGTAACCGCGGGCTTAAAGTAAGGATAGTCGGCGGTGTTTACGCCGTAAAGGATGTCAGCCTGGGTGGGCGTAAAGATATACTCTATGCCGTTTAGCTCCTTGTCTCTCGAGTTGCGCACAAAGAGGTAGCCTCCGAGCACAGCGTCTTCTTCGAGGGACTTGTCGAGTATAATCGAGTTGTCCGAGTAGTCCACGCCGACGATTGTAAACGCCTTGGGCACTTTGTACCAGAGGTCGTCGTAGATGTCGAGCACCATGCCCGGGGCGAGGTTGCGGACGTTGTCGAGTCCCAAAAATTCTGCGTCCTGCCACACAACTCTTGCCAGCACGCCGCTTCCGTTCTGGAACAGCATTCTGTTAAAGTTGTATTTTGCGCTGTCGATTAACGCCTGCATTTCGCTCTGGAAGAGGTTAACGGCGTCCGACGGGGTGTTCTGGCAGCAGCGGAGCGCCTTGTCGGAGATGTTGAGG
Organism: Clostridia bacterium; assembly: GCA_035381305.1. Classification (GTDB taxonomy): domain Bacteria; phylum Bacillota; class Clostridia; order Christensenellales; family DTU072; genus CAG-1782. The sequence goes on along the minus strand of DAOSYK010000014.1, from coordinate 11,091 downwards.
GTGCCGTAGATGTTGGCGAGGTTGCAGGTGAAGTTTAAGATTGTCGCGTTGTCGGACGCAGGGTACGGCTCAACTTCGGCGCCGCAGCCCACGCTGCCGCTTATACCCATTCTGGTGGGGTACTTTACCTGTCCTTGGTGGATGTTCTGCGCGCTCTTCTCGATGACGTTGAGAAAAGGGCTGGTCGTACTGTCAATCTGATTTCCGATTACGTCGAGATAAATGTTTTGCAATATGGCGTCTACCTGTGTTGTCGTGATCATGTTTTTCTCCTATATTCCTTCAAGATATTTCTGAGCTATCCGCCCCGCTTCCGCCAAAGTCAGCGGCTTGTTGGGCGTAACGGGTATAGCTCCACCCGCTTTGGGAAAAGCTTTGGGAACGGGGTTCGAGCGTATTTTCCCGAGATAGTCGTTTATGACCTTTTCCCTGTTCTCCTCTTTTTCCAGCACCATCTTCACTACTTCCTCATCGGTCGCCGCCTGCTCTTTGCTGACGATTTTCTTAGCTAAAACGGAAATTAGGGCGTTTTCGAGGAAATTTTCCTCGCTCATGCTGTTTTTGTTTTCCGAAATTTCCTTGATAAGGTCGTCGGTGCAGGCGTTCGCGACCGGGTACTTTGCGTAAAGCTCGTTGACCTTGCTTTCCCAATCGGTCTTGGCGCTGTCTTTGGTCTGTTCCAGCTCGCGGAGCTTCTGGCTGCGCTTTGTAAACTCGCTCTCGAGCGAGTTGTACGCTTTGAGTAGGTCCTCCGCCGTGCGGAATTTTCCGAAAGAGGTGTTCTCCTTGTCGCCTTCGGCGGGAAGAACGGTTTTTTCATTTTCGTCCATGGCTTTTTCTCCTTAATTTATTTGTTTTTACAGGCTCTCGGCTTCTTTTAACAGCCGCCTGTACTTAAGGTGCTCGCGAATGTGTGCGTTTAACGCTTTTCTCGCGCTTTCGTCGAGGTTGTTTTCGGAGCTGACAAGGTATCTTGTGTGCTCCTCGACGTGTATTTCGTGGTTGTCGAAGTCGTCGATTGCGGGCTTTTCGGCACGGGCGCACTCGTTTTCCCTCATCGCCTTTTTCTTGTGGAGTTCTTCGGAATTTACCGCAGTCTCCCAGTTTCCGAAGCCCATCATCTCGAGAATCTTGACTCTCGCCGAGTCGGTCAGCTTGCCGTTTTCGTCGTAAAGCAAGCCCATGCGGAATATCTCGGCGACGGTGTTCTTTCTGCCCGAAAGGGTGTCGGTAAGCTCGTTTGCGATGTCAAAGACCAGGTCGTCGCTCGTTATGTCGCTGCTTGTGAAGTACACCTTTTCCATCGCCCCGTTATCGCCCGCAACTCTTGCAAGGCGTTTGGTCGTGGCAAACTGCCTGTAAAGGCGCAAAATGTGCCTGCCCACCTCTTTTATCGCGTTGCGTATGCTGTCGGCGGTGAGAGAAAGGCGGTTGTTGTCCTGCTCAATTATGAGGTTAAGCGTTACGCCGCTCATGTTTTCGGCGCGTATTGAGGAGCTTGTCAGAAAGTCGCTCACGCCGCTGACGGTAATAAACTCGGCAAGCAGCCTGTCTTCCTCGTCCCTGAAGTCGGGCGGCACTGCGCCCATATTCATCATTATGGGCACGTTGCTCCCCTGCCTGTAAACTATGACTTTGCCGGGGGCGATACCCTCTTCCTCGATGTTGTCGAGGTCGACGCTGCCGTCTTCAACCATCAGTACGCCCATGGCGATGCGGTTTAAATACTCGTGCTTGCGGTTTTTTATGGCATTGTACGCGCGCTGGATGGGTATAAGCCTGTCGATAATGCAGTTGCCGTAAAAGCTGGACGGCTGGGAGAGGCATACCTGTCTGACAAAGGGATAGCCGCGCCTTCCTTCCTCTTTATTTATATAAGGAAGGTCGCCCGCGTATAAAAGCTCCTCTCCCGCGACGATTTCAAGCCTGCCGTCGGGGTATTTTGCGGTGGGGAGAGAATACCGCTCGATGACTATCTCGTGGTCCTTCCGCGTGTCGGTAAAAAGCTTTGTCGCGCGCGAAACGTACTTAAAGCCGCCGCCCGCGTCCACGTTGTCGAGGTTCATGACGTTGATTTCCCTGCCCTCGAGCTTTACGCCCCACAGGTTTTCAATGACAGATACGGGATACGCCTTGGCGTGGATAATGCTGGAGCATTCGTCCAGGTCGCCGCACGACAAACTGTCCGGGTAAACTTCATACGGCGAGCAGACCGACACTTCGACGTCGCCTTCAAAAATCGCTCTGTCGCCGTCTCTGCCCACCTCGAAGCCCTTTGAGTCCGACCACGTTATCTTATAAAACGCCGTGCCCGTAAGCTCCGACCAAAACGTCGCCTTATCGACAAGCCTCGAGAGATTTATGCCTTCTTCCACACCCTTGAGCAGGCGTGTGGCGAACTTGGCGCAGTTGACATCGGCGGTATCCTCGGAGGCGGGTCTTACCGACACACTGCCTTTTAGCGTCCCGAACTTTGACAAACGGGTTTCTATAATCGGCGCAATGTGATTGTAGACCTCTCTCTCCTGCCAGTAATAATCCTTGGCGAGGGTGGCGATTTCGCCGTTTTGTAAGACGTACGCGTGCTGATTTCCCACAAGGAAGTTGATGTTAAGCAGCCAGTTTCTTTCGATGTTTCGCCTCTGCTCCTTGCGGTTTTCGTAGTCCTGCCTTATTTCTTCCACAAGCTTATTTTTCTTTTTGCTCATTCTTTTTCTCCTTTCTGAGGGTCTTTATCAGCCTGTCCTTTTCGGCTTTCAGCTCCTCGTCGGTCATGGTGTAGACCTCTTTGTCATACATCTCGAGATAGGTCTTGATCGCCGAGATGTCGGGCGGCACATTCTTTCGGGAGACCTTTTCCTTGAGGAGCTTTCTGTTGCCTTCCTCGTCGTACGCATATTCCTGCACGGTCTCCACAACTTCATACCCTTGTGCCTTTTTCAACAGAATGTCGATCATTTTTTACCTCTTATACGCCGTCGTATGTTATTGTTTTCGCGTTTCTCAAAAGCCGCTCGTAGTGCTTCCGCAAGATTGACTTGCCTTGTTTGGGGGGAGTGTTGGTCGGGCGGGTCATGATGTAGTAGCGCAGTTCGTCCATGGCGTGGTCGTCCGCTTTAACGGGGGCGTCGTCCTTGCCCCACCAGTAGCCTTTTATCTCGCGTATCATGTTGGGGCAGGTGCGGAAGATAAACAGCTTTCTTTTGGCGAGGTAGCTTTTTACCGTGTTGATACCCGAAAACAGCTCCTTGTTGACGTTGCAATTGACGTTTATGCCCCTCTCGCAAAACAGTTCGGCTACGCTCTTGGTCGAGCTGAGCGTCCTTGCCTTCGCCGCGCTGTCAATGATGGCTTCCAGACTGCCGTTGGACATCCGGTGCCAGTTTAAGCGGTCGGCAAGCTCTTTTATCTTCAGCGCGTGGTGGTCGATGTCCTTGTCCTTTTCGTAGTGCTCGCCCACAACGTACACGTTGCCGTCATAGTCCACGCAGTAAAAGTGCGCAGACAACGGGTTCCTAAGCCCCGGGTCGATGGAAATGAGGTCCTGCCACGACTCGGGCACGTCAAAGGGGTCGATAACGTGGACGGTTTCGTCAAACTCGGGATAGACGAGTCCGCAGTTTACGTCAAACTTGCCGTATCTGCGTGACGCGAGCGCGCTGTCCGACATGCTTGCCGACATTTCGGAGATTTCGGCGGGGTCGAGAAAGGGATTGTCCGCCCATTCCATCTGAAAACATTGAATTTCGTCGGAGTTGTACTTGTTGAGGTAAATTTCGTCATAGACCCACGTCAAGCCCTTCAATGGGGTCATTGTGCCGTAAATCACCCCTCTTTTGTCAATGACGCGCATTCTGCACTCTTCGTAAATGTCCTTGGGCGGCTCTTCGTCAAACCACACATAGTCCAGCGACGCGCCCTGAAACTTCTCCCTGCCCTGGTCAGCCGACTTGAAGCCGATTTTTGACAGTCCGCCGAAGACGTTTTTGACGACGATTGTGTCGATAACTCCGTACTCGGCGCCCGTCTTGGAGCCTGAGTGCATGATGATGTCGTGTATCCAGGCGGGGTTGAGGTAATTCAGTATCTTGTTCTGCGCAACGTCTCTCTGCACCTCATAGCTGACGCTTACCACCCAGCCGAAGGTGTCCTTTTTGTTGGGCAAATAGGGATGAATACCTCTCGCCCGCCAGACCGTCTCCACCGCGCCGCACTCGGTCTTTCCCGAGCGGTTTCCGCCAAACACCCAGCGGTTTCGCTTGTCGCACTTGTGGAAAAGCAGCTGCTTTGTGTGCACCTTTTCGCCGACGTTGTACCTCGACAGCGTGTCGGCGCGCTCCCTGTCCGACAGTATTTTTTCGATAGTGCGTATCCTCGCAATTGTCGCCCTTTCGTCCATATCGCCCGCATTATACCCCCTCTTTTGTCCGCCCGTGGATAAAGAACGGACACAAAAAAACGACCAAATCAAGCTTCAGAAAATACCCCGCCCGCAAAGCGTATCCTTTCCACCGGGGGCTCCCCCGAAA